>SUVW01000005.1 GCA_015061815.1 Lentisphaerota bacterium | reverse complement strand
ATAATGTTTCCATTTTCTAAAGATATTATCTGAAGAGAATTTGGCGAACTACATCCCAAAAAACAAATCATTCCTGATGGAATTATTAGAAGTGCTAGTCTTATAATTGCTAACCTCATAATTAAATGCCTCTTGCCAAAAAATTTGGGTAATTGGTGCCATTCCATATAAATGGCTTTCTGTCATGCATTTGCAATTAAATTATTCCTTTTTGCCGGTCTTCTCAGACGCAATAATCTACCCGCTGCTGTCAATAATATATCTCCAGTCAAGCAAATAGTCAAGCATCACCAAAACGCAAGAGAATAATTTATTTGCAATTCATTGTTCAAAAGCAATTACATGGAATGGCAACAATTACAAAAACACCCAAAGAGAATAATTTATATGTAACAAATTGCCTGTCATTGAGATATATAGAATGGCACCATTTATTTACCATTTATTTAATTTATTTACTCAAAACTTTATCCAACCACCCGTAAGAATAGGATTTATCACCCTAATCATTATTTTTCTTTGATGCAAACTGAGGGAGATTTGTATCGCTGTATACAGATAATATTTTTCCTTTATTTTTAGAAAACATTATTGTAACACAATAAAAAGGTTTTGGAGAAATGGTAGTGAGTAGTTCATACCTAAAAAAAGTAAATAAATCAGGATTATGAAATTTAAATTGTCCATGCGAATATTTTTTAGTTGGTTTTCCTAGCAGTTTTTCAATTTCTTCAGGAGTCATTTCTGGAGAAATGTTTTGAATATTTTGAACAAAAGAAGAAAAATCTTTCGTGGTAAATTTTAATTTCTCTTGTGGCAAGGATTTTAGTTCAGACACAATCTCTTTTATCTCATTTTTTATATCTTCTTTTGCATCTGCATATGTACATCCCAAAGCAGAAAATGCAATTAACATACATTTTATCAGCAGTTGTTTCATGAAAGAGTCTCCTTGTTGTTTATGTTATAATCATTCCAATTTTTTTCTTAATTTTGTTTACATAGTTTGATACATCTTGAGAACCACTTTTTCACAACAAGACTCCTGATAAGTTGGTTATCGTACGGTCTTCGTGTAGTATACCATGTACCTCACAATTTGTCAAGTGCTTCTTGAATTTTTTTGTAAAAATATTTCAAGCAATCGAAAATAATATGCAATATTTAGTAACACCTTAAAAGGCTGAATTTGTATTTATTCTTTGGTTTCTTTGATATAAAATTTCCTCCAAACAGGATATTGTCGTTTTCAAAATCTCTATTAATCACCTGAATTCCTCGTTTTTATATTAAAAATACCGTTTCTGTGATAAATCATTGTCCACTCACAGCAAAAGCCCTGCAAAAACCATTTCCGGTTTCTGCAGGGCTTTGATTTTTCTATAATTGATACGCGCCGTCAGCGTTTAACGCGGGCATTACCGTTCCAAATGCTCCAAACCTGATCTTCGTCAGCCGGTTGAGCATAGTCGGTCAAATGAGTCGTGGCCAATGCACCGGTCGCCCAACCGAATTGAGTCCACTTTTCCGGCTCCCAGTTGCGCAGAATGCTGTACAAAAATCCGCCGACAAATCCATCACCGCCGCCGATACGGTCAAGCACATGGATCTCACGCGGCTCAACCACCTGCCAAACACCATCCACATTGGTGATAGCTCCCCACAAATGGGTATTGGTATTGATAACCTGACGCAAAGTCGTGGCAAATGCGACAGCATTGGGATAAGCAGCCTTGACCCGTTCAACCATCTCTTTGAAGTTATCGATCTTACCGGCAATACCTTTGCCGCCGGCTTCCGGTCCCTGAATTTTCAAACAAAGCTGAAAATCCTCTTCATTACCGATGAGAATGTCAGACAGAGAGGCAATTTCTGCAAAAATCGCGCTCAATTCCTCCTCGCGCCCCTTCCAGAATGAAGCACGGTAATTAAGGTCAAAGCTGATTTTAGTACCATATTTCTTTGCAGCACGGGCCAATTCCAGACAGAAACGGCTGGTATCCGGACTCATCGCTGCAATCAATCCGGAAAGGTGGACGATCTGCACGCCCTCTTTACCGAAAATGCGTTCCAAATCAAAATATTTTACATTCAGCAAACGGCCGACTTCTCCGGCACGGTCGTTCTGAACCCGGGGACCGCGACTGCCGTAACCACTGTCTGCAAGATTGAATTGGTGACGGTACCCCCAGGGACCTCCCTGCTCGATTTCCGGACCTTCATAATCCATGTGGCGGCCGGCAAGGTTGTCTTTGATCATCCGGGCAACCGGACTGTCTTTGACAAATGCCGTCAGCACTTTCACTTTCAAGCCGAGAAACGAAGCAATACTGGCGACGTTGGTCTCGGCACTGGTCACCTGCATTTGAAAGGTGTCACTGCAATGGAAAGGTTGTCCATTGATCGGAGTCAGACGCACTCCCATACTGGTTGGCACGAGCAGAGCGTATGCGGCATCTTTTTTAAGTTCCAGAGCCATTTTGATTTTCCTTTTTCATTTATGATTTATTGTTTGCTGTAAGCAAGACACTTTGATAATATAACACACAAAGTTATAAAAACAACCCGTTTCTGTTATTTTTTATCAATTTCCCGGCAACAAACGCACCCGACGGCGTCCATCCGGGAATTTGACCTGAAAAACCGTTCCCCTGCCCTCGGCTGAAACAACTCCGAATTCAGCTCCATGTTCCCGGCAGACTCTTTCAATGATCATTGTCCCGATGCCGTTTCCTCCGGCTTTTGCGGTTTTGAAAGGAACAAACATTTCCCGTAAATCTTCCGCCGACATTCCCCGCCCGGAATCAGAAAATTCCAGAATCCGGTATTCCGCAGTGGAGTATCCGTAGATGTGCAATTCTCCTCCATTGCTCATTGCCTGAACCGCATTTCGGATAATATTGTAAAATGCCTGTTTAAGTTGTTCAACATCACCATTTACCGGCGGAACTGCATCACTCCAGCTGCAATTGACAGTAACTTTACGCGCCTCGATCTCCGGTCGCATAAAATTGAGTACCTCAAAAACGGTCTGCCGCAGATCCACCGGCGCAAAATTTGCTTTTCCCGGACGGATCGCCGACAAAAAAGAGTGGATGATACTGTCCAGCCGTTCCACTTCACCGGCACAGCGGCGAAGCATTTTTACCGCATCAGCCGGAGAAACCGCTTCTTCCGGATCAGTCAAACCGCGTTCAAGTATCTGCAGATTCATGGAAAGGCTGTTCAGAGGATTGCCGATCTCATGCGCCACTCCGGCGGCCAATTGGGAAACGGCTTTGACCGTCTCTTTTTCAAGATCACTGGTCGCCCGGCGACGGCTCTCTGTAACATCACGCAATATAACCGTTGCCACCGGATTATCTTCCCCCAGCGGTGTCAGATAAAATTGCAGATACCGCATTTGCGGATAGAGTATCTGCAGTTCCTGCCGGACAGTCCGATCCCAAACGGTGGAATCTTCCGGAATGATCTGTTTCCAATCCACATCCGGCAACAACTGATTAAGCCGGAGTGCGGCGGTATTTTCCGGCAGCCCCAACAATTCCCGAGCCGCCCGGTTGAAGTAACGCAAATGCAACTGCCGGTCTATTACCAGGATACCATCTTCCACTGCATTGAATACGGTTTCAAAAAAACCGCGCTCACGCATCAGCAACGCCAGACCGGCTTGACGACTGGAAGCATCCAGTGATTCAAACCGGGCACTGAAACGGTCAAAGAAATTTTTTCTTCCGGACATTTAAAAGCTCCTGCTTTGGTGCTATATTATATAACATGTTAATAATATACCGTTGTATCCGGAAAATGTCAACTTTTTCAAAGAAGGATTTGTATTATGCCGATATTCCGTTATCACTGCCCGGAGTGTGAAGCTGATTTTGAATTGCTCCTTGCCCGTTTTGATTCACAGGCAGAATGTCCGAAGTGCGGTTCTGACAATATTGAAAAGCAGCCGAGCCGTATCGGCAGCATCTCCTCCGGCGGCAGTAATCTTTGCGCGCAGCAGAACAGCTGCCCGGCTTCCGGACATTGCTGCAGCGGGCACTGCGGATGCGGGAAAATTTGATTATGAACAAAAAAGAATTGCTTGATGCATTGGATAAACTCGGCATGCGGCCGGGACGGGGATTGGGACAGAACTTCCTGCTCGACGGAAATCTGCTTGATTGGATAGTTCGCAACAGCGGAGCATCCACCGGAGATAAAGTCTTGGAAGTCGGCCCCGGATTCGGAGCATTGACCGAAAAACTCGTGGCCGCCGGCTTTCAGGTAACTGCCATTGAATTCGACCATCGTCTGGCAGATTATCAACGGAAAAAATTTGCCGGTGCAGAAAACTTCACCCTTATTGAAGCCGATGCCTGCAAGGTGGATTACAACGCACTCTTCCCCGCAGGAACGGACTACCGGGCAATTGCCAATCTCCCTTATGCAATAAGTTCTGTTTTCATTGCCAGAATCCTTGAATCCGGAAATCTGCCGCAAAGTATGTTTTTTATGCTGCAAAAAGAGATGGGAGAACGTCTTGCCGCTGCTGTCGGCGCCAAAGCCTACGGAGCCCTTTCTGTCCGTACCCAGCTTTATTATGAGGTCGCGGTGGAAAAGATCGTTCCGCCGCAGGTATTCTGCCCGCCGCCGGAAGTGGATTCGGCACTGGTTTCATTCAAATTACGTCCGGGAGGCATCCTGCCGGATGACAGAAAGAAAATTTTCACCGCACTTGTACGCGATCTCTTCAATCAACGGCGCAAACAACTGGGCAAACTTCTGGGCAATATGATCGGCAAAGAGCCAGCAGGTATTATACTGAAAGAGTGTTCTCTTGCCGCCGATTTGCGTCCGGATAAATTGACCGTTGATGATTTTGTCAGGATCGCAAACAAAATGGAAATACAAAGAAAGGCCGTCAAATGAACCGGGATTGGGCAAGCTTGCGGCACGAATTACAATATATCCTGGATGATGAAGTGGCAAACGGCAACGAATGCGGCTGTCAGTTGTGTATCTGCGAGCATGGAAAAACAGTCATTGATCTTGCCGCAGGATATACAACGGCAGACAAAACACAGCGGGTTTCGGCAAATTCACTTTTTCCGCTTTTTTCGACCGGAAAAGCTTTTCTGGCAGCCTTGACATGGCGTTTGCAGGAGGACGGATTATTTTCCTATGACACTCCTGTCGCAAATTTTTGGAAAGAGTTTGCTTCTCCGGAAAAATCCGGTATAACCATTGAACACTTGCTTTCACACCGCGCCGGACTTTACCTGCTGCCTTCCGGGAAACCTGATTTGACCGATTGGCAGCAAATGTGTAACTTGATCGCCGCCATGCCGCCACGCAACCTGCCGGGAAAAAAATGTCATTATCACCCCCTCACTTTTGCCTGGCTGCTGGGCCACACTCTGGAACTGGCGACCGGAAAAAGCTTGCCGGAACTTATTTCAGAAAAACTGCTGAAAATCCTCGGCTTAACCGGCATGATATACTTCGGGATCGATGATGATGCTGAAAAAAATGTCGTCCCGGTTGATGATTCTCTGATCCCGGTAAAACCGGCATGGGAAGCTGTACACATGAATGATTCCCGGCTGCGCCGCTGCTGCATCCCGTCATTCAACGGCATCGGTTCCGCCAGAGCTGTCGCCGGATTTTACAGCAAACTCCGGGGAAAATATGTTTCGGAACAAACTTTTGACTATGCAACCGGTAAACTTTTCCGCGATCCGGATGATCCGGTTCGTCCGGATCAATGGAGCAAATTCGCCCTCGGACTGATTTTAGCCGGACCGGAAGAAAACCGCAGGATGTTCTGCGGTCACGGCGGTGCCGCCGGCGCAGAAGGTTTTTATATGCCGGATTTGGATATCGCTGTCGGATTCACCAAAAACCGGTTGAGTCCGAAGCACCCGGAACACCCGGTGCGCGACCGGATATCAAATGCATTGGATATACCATGCAGATTCTGGTAAAAATACGAAAAAAATCGTTTTTTTTACTTCGGAGAGCTTGAATGTTGCCGTTTGCGGTGTATAATATAGTCGTGGAAGGGAAAATTCCTTCCGGAAAGTATTGAAGCCTTTCAGGAAAGTTTGAAAATATAAATGAGTGAAGCTGAAAACAATCAGGTTCTTGTCAGCGCAGAAAATCTGGTAAAGACCTATCATGGCAGAAATGTTGTGAACAATGTATCTCTGATGGTTCGTCCCGGAGAAGTTGTTGGATTGCTCGGTCCGAATGGTGCCGGTAAAACCACCAGTTTCTACATGGTAATGGGGCTGATCCGTCCGGATGGCGGCAAAGTTTCATTCCGGGGAGTGGATGTCACCCGGATACCCATGTACAAAAGAGCCAGGATGGGAATGGGATATCTGGCGCAGGAGCCGTCTATTTTCCGGAAGCTTACTGTCGAGGAAAATATCATGGCAATACTCGAAACATTGGATATCAACCGCAAAGAACGGAAAAAAAGATGTTCCGATCTTTTGCAGGAGTTGGATCTGGAACGTTTGAAAGATCAAAAAGCCATGACTCTTTCCGGAGGGGAAAGACGCCGTCTGGAAATCACCCGTGCACTGGTTACCAATCCTTCGTTCATCATGCTTGATGAACCTTTCAGCGGTGTTGATCCGCTGGCTGTCTATGATGTGCAGCAAATAATTCTGAAATTAAAAGAACGCAATCTCGGTATTTTGATAACTGATCACAATGTCAGGGAAACTCTTTCTGTCGTTGACCGTGCGTATATCATGTGCATGGGCAAAGTACTGCTGGAGGGCCCCAGCGATTTTCTGGTCAATGATCCGAAAGCTAAAGAGATTTACCTCGGACCGCAATTCTCGATGTAACTCTTTTTACAAAAATATATACGGCAGTCGGAATGGGCCGACTGACGGAAAAAAAGAAAGGTGCGCTGTCTATGCTCATCAATGTTACCGGTCGTCAATTTGAAATCACTCCGGCTATTCAAACTCAAGCGGAAATGGTGCTTGCCCCATTGGACATTCCTGCGCTCAAAGTGTCCAGTGTCAATGCAGTCATGTCAAGAGAGAAAAATCACTTTATGGTTTCTCTCGTTCTGAACTGCAAGTATCACACTTTAAAAGCTGAAGTTGAAGATTTCGACCTGTACCGGGCTCTTGATGCCGCAGCGGCCAAAGTCGAAACTCAATGTATGGCTCTGAAAGAAAAAATTCAGGATCACCGTTCTGTCGCCGTCAATGAAACTGATGCCGGACAAACCGGCAATCAGGAAAGTTGATATTTTTGTAAAACTGTTGTTTTCAACGCCCGGGAACGGATATTCCGGGCGTTTTCATTAAAAAATCTCGAGAAACATAATGACTATCGCCGTAATACAACAACTTGATAAAACAAACAATGCCGGAAAATTCATCTACTGCCGCATTGAAAACGGCAAAATTATTGAAAAAGAGTGTGTCAATTCCGTCATCGGCCATCTCCGGCAATTTTGCGCTCAATTGAATTCTTTAAAAGTCGATCTTCTTATCACCGGGATGATCTCAAAAGATGATGAAAATCTCCTCTTCGAGTCCGGAATCAATCTTATCACCGGAATATCCGGTGACCCTGATAAAACTTTAACTGCATATCTGAATGGAAGTTTGGAATTTTGACCGTTTTTTAACTGACACCTGAATTGATGTCAGTCACATGAGGTAATTGCAAAAGTAATTCGAAAATAATTTGAAAAATCAGCATCGATGAGATTGATGCGGTAGTTTGAGCGTGGCTATTGAATAAATAATCACCGAAAACGCTCCGCAACAAGATCGCGATGCGGAGTTTCAGGAATTTTTGAGGGCTTTTGAAATTGACTCAAAGGAGGTAATTGCAAAAGTAATTCAAAAAGAATTTGAAAAATCAGCATCAATGAGATTGATGCGGTAGTTTGAGCGTGGCTATTGAATAAATAACCACCGAAAACGCTCCGCAACAAGATCGCGATGCGGAATTTCAAAAATTTTTGAGGACTTTTGAAATTGCCTCACATATAAAAA
The DNA here is from genome assembly GCA_015061815.1 of Lentisphaerota bacterium. Classification (GTDB taxonomy): domain Bacteria; phylum Verrucomicrobiota; class Lentisphaeria; order Victivallales; family Victivallaceae; genus UBA1784. The sequence continues at coordinate 136,527 of SUVW01000005.1, read as the reverse complement.
TAATTTCTGATAATATTATTGAGGCAAAAATGGATTTTGAAAAGATAAAAAATTTTCTCAATACAGAGGATAAATTCTGCCGGTTCTGCGGTATAAAATTAACTGTTGTCAAAGATGGTTACGCCGAAGCGGTCATGGACATCGATGAAAACAAACTCAATGGCAGACAGGTCGTTCAGGGAGGAGCGATCATGACTCTGGCTGACTTCGCTTTTGCCGGAGCTGTAAATGGTTCCGGCGCAACCGGTGTTTCGCTGAATTGCACCACAAACTTCCTGCGCCCGGGAAGCGGAAAAACCTTAAAAGCAATTTGCAGGAAAATCAATCAGGGGAAGAAAACTGCTCTCTACACTACCGAAGTTTTCAATGACTCCCAACAGTTGGTGGCTGTAATGAATATCACCGGATTTATCATCAATGATCAACCGATCGTGAGCTGACAACAATGGAAAACAAACGTATTTTTTCTATCAGTGGCATGCACTGTGCCGGATGCGCCGCTGCCGTTGAAAGAGCTGTGAAAAAATTTGCAGTCAAAGATGTTTATGTCAACTTTGCTTCCGGCAGACTCTCTTTTATATCCGATGGCAACACCCCTTCTGATGAAGAAGTGATTCTGGCGGTAAAAAAAGCCGGATTTAAAGCACAACTGCCTCCAACGGCAATGCACGCTGAAAAGGCACCGGAATGGAAAAAAGATTTTTTCATTTTTCTCGGCGCACTCTTTCCTACTGTTGCTATCCTGATCATTTGTTTCGCCCATATCCCGGCATCTCCGGTATTTAATGCCGTTTGTCAACTCTTTCTGATGATCCCTGTCCTCATCGCCGGAAACGGATTCTTCCGCCGGGGAATCCCTGCTCTGCTCCGGGGATTTCCGAATATGGACTCGTTGATCTCCTGCAGTGCTTCGGCCGGAATCATATACAGTATCATCCTGTTATTCCGTGATCCGGATGCACATCTCTACTTCGATGCCTCGGCCATGATCATCACACTGATCATGTTCGGAAAAATGTTGGAAGCCCGTTCCCGTCACACCGTATCTTCCGCCATCCGCAAACTCATTGAGCTCACACCCCGGCAAGCTCACCTCGTTTGCAACGGTCAAACCAGGGACATCCCAAGCGATGAACTGCAAAAAGACGATATCATCCGTATCCTGCCCGGTGAAAAAATTCCCGCCGACGGCATCATTCTGGACGGAAACGCTTTTATCAATGAATCCATGCTCACCGGGGAAGAACTGCCGGTTGCAAAAAAAAGCGGCGATAAACTTTTCGGCGGCACTCTCAACATTGATGGCATCATACTGCTGAAAATCTCATCAACCGGCTCCGAAGCTGTTCTCGGACAAATCGTACAACTGATTTCTCAAGCGCAGAATTCCCGGCCGCCGGTGGCCGCTCTGGCTGATAAAGTTTCCGGATTTTTTGTCTGGATAATATTCGCTTTAGCCGGATTGACCGCTATCACCTGGAGTTTCTGCGGCACTTCTGCCGATGTCATCAACTTTACTCTTTCTGTTATGGTCGTCGCCTGCCCATGCGCTCTGGGGTTAGCCACTCCCGTTGCACTTATCGCCGGTATCGGACGCGGTGCCCGTTCCGGGATCCTGATAAAAAACGGTTCCGCCCTGGAACATGCTGCGAAACTCCGCACTGTCGTTTTTGACAAAACCGGAACCATCACCTCCGGACAACCGCAGGTAAAACAGATCATTCCAGCCTCACAATTCTCCCGGGAACAACTTTTAACCGCCGCTGCTGCCATTGAAAAATTTTCCTCTCACCCGTTGGCGAATGCCATCACCGCAGAAGCAGAAAAATCCCGGATCTACCCGCCGGATGAAAACATTCAGAATTTTACCATCATCCCGGGGCGCGGCGTTAAAGCCACATACAATAATCAACTCTGGCTCTTCGGGAATGCCGGATTCATGCGGGAAAATACCATACAACTGCCTGAATGTAACAATAAAACCGTCAACCGGTCTTTCACTCATATCTTTTGTGCCGTTGATGGCCGCTTCGCAGGAACATTTTTCATTGGAGATTCCATCCGCCCGGAAGCTGAATCCGCCATCTCCATGCTGCACAAAATGAATATCAAATGTTTCATGCTTACCGGTGATAATCAATCTGCCGCTGCAAACGTTGCCGAAAAACTGAAGCTGGATTCTTTTTCTTCCGACCTCCTCCCTCACGAAAAAGTCGAAGCCGTAAAAAAAATCCGTTCTTTCTCCTCTTTCCCCGTTGCCATGATCGGTGACGGCATAAACGATGCACCTGTCCTGGCCGCCAGCGATTTGGGGATCGCCATCAGTTCCGGCAGCGATATCGCAATCGAAAGTGCCGATGTCGTACTCCTCAATAATAATCTGCTCTCCATTGTTCAGCTTATCAAATTAAGCCGGGCTACATTCCGGGTCATCCGGCAAAATCTATTCTGGGCTTTCTTTTACAACATCTGCGCAATTCCTCTGGCCGCCGGTGTCACCGCCGCTATCTGGAATATCAAATTCTCCCCCCCTCTCTGTGCCGCCATGATGGCAGCAAGTTCACTCTCCGTCGTCCTCAACTCTTTACTTCTTTTCACGGGAAAAGAAGTAAAACAAGAAAAGCGTAATTCCCTACTTTCTTTTTTGAAAAGAAAGTAGGCAAAGAAAACATACACCTTTTCACGGGAAAAGAAGTAAAACAAGAAAAGCGTAATTCCCTGCTTCCTTTTTGAAAAAGAAAGCAGGCAAAGAAAACATACATCTTTTCACGGGAAAAGAAGTAAAACAAGAAAAGCGCAATTCCCTGCTTCCTTTTTTGAAAAGAAAGCAGGCAAAGAAAACATACATCTTTTTCACGGGAAAAGAAGTAAAACAAGAAAAACGCAATTCCCTGCTTCCTTTTTTGAAAAAGAAAGCAGGCAAAGAAAACATACATCTTTTTCACGAACAACTCTCTTCAGATTCTTTCGAGACACTTGCAGAAAACACTTTCCGGTGGTATATTATGGAAATATTAATTTTCACCACAAACAGAGATAAAAATGGATATCAGAAATATCGCTATCATCGCTCATGTGGATCATGGTAAAACCACATTGGTCGATAAAATATCCCGTCAGGCAAAACTTTTTCGGGACAACGAAGTTGTAGAAGAATGTTTCTTGGACAGCAACGATTTGGAACGCGAACGCGGAATCACCATCTTGTCCAAAAATATCAGTATCACTTACCGCAACACCAAGATAAATCTCATCGATACCCCCGGACACAGCGACTTCGGCGGTCAGGTCGAGCGCGTTTTAAAGCTCGCCGACGGAGTACTGCTTCTCGTTGATGCCGCCGAAGGCCCAATGCCGCAAACCCGCTTCGTCCTTGACAAAGCTCTCTCTTTAAATTTACGTCCGGTCGTAGTTATCAACAAACTGGATAAACCTGATGCCCGGCCGGCGGAAATACAAAATAAGGTTTTCGATCTCTTCTGCGAATTGGATGCCTCGGATGAACAATTGGACTTCCCCACCCTTTTCGCCAGCGGCCGTGACGGTTGGGCTATTCGTAATCTGGATGACAAACCGGAATCTTTTACGCCGTTGCTTGATGCAATGATCGATTGCGTTCCTCCGCCGCCGGTGCGCGAAGGTGCCGTTCAATTGCAGGTGGCGACTCTGGATTATTCCACTTTTGTCGGACGTATCGGTATCGGACGCGTATACAGAGGAACTCTTGATTTACACAAGCCTTTATCCATCATCAAACGGGATGGAAAAATCCTCCCGGCTCACGTCAAGCAATTATTCACCTTTGAAGGTTTGGGCCGCAAGGAAACCGGTGTCGTTGATTGCGGTGACCTTTGTGCTATTGTCGGCATTCCAGACATCGATATATCTGATACCATCTGCGATGCGGAAACACCGGAAGCTATGCCGCCTATTGCCATTGATGAGCCAACCTTGTCCATGCTTTTCCGGATCAACGATTCTCCGTTTTTCGGCAAAGAAGGAAAATTTGTCAGCAGCCGACAGCTGCGTGAAAGGCTTTTCAACGAAACCGAAAGAGATGTCGCCCTGCGCGTGGAAGCTGTAAGTGGAGATTCCTTCAATGTTTCCGGACGCGGTGTTCTTCACCTGGCGATCCTGGTGGAAACCATGCGCCGGGAAGGATATGAATTTTCTGTCGGCAAACCGCAGGTCATCTGCAAAGAAATCGACGGCGTACAGAATGAACCTGTCGAACGGCTTACTGTCGATGTCCCCAATGACTTCGCCGGAAAGATCATTGAAATGGTGGGGATCCGCCGGGGGGAATTGATCCAAATGGAATCCCGGGGAAACCGTCAGGTTCTGGACTTTTTCATCCCGACCAGAGGGCTGATCGGCTTCCGCAGCAAAGCTCTGACAGCCAGTCAGGGAGAAGCTATTGTCAATCATATTTTTGATCACTATGGGCCTTTTAAGGGAGCTATCCCGGGACGGACCAATGGAGTTATGGTCAGTATGGCGGCAGGCAAAGCCCTGCCCTTTGCTATCGATGGACTTCAGCAGCGCGGTGAATTTTTTATCGAACCGGGAACTGATGCCTACGAAGGCATGATCGTCGGAGAACATTGCAAAGACGGAGATCTGGTGGTTAATGTGCAACGGGCAAAACAGTTGACCAACCTCCGGGCCGCCGGAAGCGACCGCAATATGAAAATCGCTCCCGCCAGAAAAATGTCTCTGGAACAGGCTTTGGAGTATATCGAAGATGATGAGCTGGTTGAGGTAACTCCCAAAAATATCCGTTTGCGTAAAATTCTGCTCACAGAATTGGAACGCCGGCGGCAGCATGTCAAAGAGCTTGGTCTCTGATTTATTCCGGATTCTTTTCTCAAAACAGACCGTTGCGATACTGCAACGGCCTGTTTTTTATTGCTGAAAATTAAAAATCCACTTTTTTCATACAGAGTTGTTGCATTATTCGTTTATCGGTGCTATATTCTTTGAAAACAGTATGAGTTGATTGCAAAAGTAATTGAATTTTTTGAGGACTTTTGAAATTACCTCAATATATTTCAAATTTTTCAGGAGTCTTATTATGGAACATCTTAATGTACCTCCGACCAATCATGTAAAAGTTCTCGACGGTCAGGGCTGGGTCGGTTTGATCGACCACCTCGGCAATGAATCAACTATCGTAAATGCCGCCCGGGTCTCTTTCGGTAAACTGAAAAACGAAATGGAAGATCGGGACGTCAAACTGTTGGAATACCTTATCGCCAACAAACATACCAGCCCTCTGGAGCACATGGTCTTTACTTTCAGCATCCACTGTCCGCTTTTTGTGCGTGGCCAGTGGCATCGCCACCGGACTTGGAGTTACAATGAAATTTCCCGCCGTTACACGGAAATCGATATGGAATTCTACACTCCGGCAGAGTTGCGGCGGCAGGCAGAAAACAACCGGCAGGCATCTTTCAGTGATCCGGATTTTGACGGCACGGCTATGGCGGCTCTGATTGCCGGTCACAATAAAGCCAGTTTGGACCTGTACGAAAAATTATTGGCCGGTGGTGTCTGCCGCGAACAGGCCCGGGGAGTTCTGCCGCAAAACATGATGGTGACATTCTGGGGAACTGTCGATCTCTCAAATCTGCTCCATTTCCTTGAATTGCGGGACAGCGATCATGCTCAATGGGAAATCCGCGAATATGCAATTGCCATCAAAAAGTTGATCAAACCATTCATCCCCAATGTGGCAGCTTATTTTGAAAAACAAGGACAGCAGTGGTAATAACAGGCAACTGTTCCTGAAAAAAAGAACCGCATTCCGGAGTCCCGGTTTATGCGGTTCTTTTTTATCTTTGACTGTATTATGAATTTCCCAACTATACAGTAACAATTGGATTCATCACTGTAAACAAGACAATTTGTTTCAAATTATTTCCAAATCTCCCAAAGGGAAATGCTGTTGACTGCCGTAAACATCATTATCCATCGGTGAACCGGAAGAATATTTACGCGCCATAACCACCTTTACCGTCAGGATCCTCTCAAAGGTTTTGATCGTAACAGTTTCCGGTCCGATCTGATAGAGCATTGCAATGTTTTTGGGATTAAACACTTTTGAATTCAATAATTTCCGATACTTTTCAGGATCATCAAACATCAAATCTATCGTCAATTGAAACGGTCCGGCATTTTTACTGCGGCACACTTCAGCCATATCATAAAGTTTCATTTTATTATCCTCACTTCCGGAGTAAATTTCAAAGGCAAATCTGTCAAATGGTAGAGGAAAAACTCATACACTTCTCCTCCGGAAAAATCCGAAGGGGAAAATGGGAATGCCAGATTTCCCGCAGTAGCCTTGCGTCCGGGGAATCCCTGATGAAGAGCTTTGGAACGGGCCAATCCGATCAAAGCCTGTGCCTGTGCCTGTTCCGGAGCGATCGCTTCAATAACCAGTCCAACTTCCCGGGGGAAATGCTCTACTCCATTTTGTACAGGGGAAACAGCATCCAAACCATAACGCAAAAAACGTAATGTATACTCTTGCGGACTGATAAAATTGGCACTTTGCGCCACAGCCTCCCTGACTCCTGAAGCGATTTCATCAAGATGCCTGATCGCTTCCGGGTCCTGAATACCGGCGATCGTTATCGCTCTGAAACCGACTAATCCGGCCCCTTCCAGTTTGGTAGTCTGTTTTTCTGCCGGAATCAGAGAGCTGCCGGTAACTTTGACCTTACGGTCATTCAGTGCCTCAAATTCGCATCCGCTTAAATCTATTTTACCTTCCGGTTCATAAAAGCAGTTGGGATCCGGCTGCTCATATAAAGAGTGGGCTGCAACTGATTCCGGAGTGCATCGCCGTGCCGGATTTGGCGGTTCTACAGTAAAATGATCCTGATACAACTCAACCACCAGCGAATCATTCGCACCGACCGGCAAGGCGCACAACGCTCCGCACTCGGCTATTTTCGCAGCATGAAGAGCCAATCCGGCCGGAAATCCTTTCCAAATCGGATAAGAAGCAAACACGGCAGTATCGCAGCAGCGGCCGGCGACAATGACTTCTGCTCCGGTTTGCAATGCTTCAATAATTGGTTCTGTACCAAATTGTGCCACCGGATTACTCAACCGGCCGATGATTTCCGGATCAAATTCCGGTGAGCCGCCGCAGCTGAAAAGATGTCCGTCGGCAGCTTGCCGTATCGTTTCTTCTGACAAATCGGAATAGATGACTGCTGTCTTGAATTCCAAAGCATTTTCTCTGGCGATCTCACCGATTATATCCAACACGCTACGGACATGTTCTGCTGCTCCGGAACCTCCGGCACTGCCGATGATAAGCGGAATTTTCCGCTGTTTTATTTCCGGCAGTATCAACTGCAGATCACGCTTTACCTGCAACGCTTTGACAAAACCTTTGCCACTGCCCAGATAATATGGTCCCGGATCGGTAGATCCGGCATCTACTCCGACAAAATCCAGATCCATCGCCAGCGCATTTTTCAATGATTCAGGCGCATAGCCATACCCCAGCAATCCGCACAGCGAAAGATAACGCACGCAATCCTTTTTCATCCATTCACCTCGGTATATTGAAATCCGCATGGGATATCCAGAGCTTTTTCTATTTCCGGCATCCGGGCGTTGGCTTCTGCGGCCAACTCTTCAAAATAGTTGCGTCCCCGGGCATCGATAGCGACAAAAAACGGCCCGAAGTGATCGACTTCATACACCCATGAACATTCGGTTTTACCCAATTCATCAAGAAAATGTACCTCATGCACCTTTTTCACCTGATCCCGCAAAGCATTGCCGCTTAATCCGATTTTGGAAAGATAAACTCCGCCGACCTCTTTCAATGCTTCTGCCGTTCCCGGCCCCATTGTGGTTTTACCGATCAGAGTACGCAAATTGAATTTACGCACCACATCTGCTCCGTAACGCTCAAACCGGATGGAACTGGTCGGTTCACAGCTGACGACTTCCCATTCTTCCTGATTCTTGCGCATCACCGGACCGACATGAAAAAAGCAGTTGATTTTTTCATAATCTATATCCGGATAAATATTTTCAGCAACGGCCCGGATATGAAATCTGCTCCGTCCGGTAAACAGCATACCGCTGACTGTAATCATCTCTCCCAGCTGCAGACTTTCTGCATCGCTTCTGCTCATCGGCAATTGAATATTTTTCATTTTATTTCTCCAGAGTAAGTAATATTTCCCGAACCGTCGATCCGGGCGATCCATCGTCTTCCGACCAGACACTGGGCGTTTACCGCTACCGGCAACGCGGCAGTATGAGTTACTGCCGTATCCAGATTGATCGCCAGAACGGCATTTATCCCCCGGGACCCCATCGGCCCGATCCCCAATTGACGGGCCGCCTGATAGAGTTCTTTTTCCAGTTCCGCGACCTCCGGATCAGGGTGCGAAGAACCTACCGGACGTAAAAGTGCCGCTTTTTTAGCCAATGTCATGCACAAATCAGCCGTTCCGCCGATACCGACACCGATGATTGCCGGCGGACATACTTTTCCGGCGTAACAGGCATCTTTGATACATTCAATGACAAATTTCTTTATCCCGGCTTTCCCATCAGCCGGGAACATCATCCGGTAAAATGTTCCGAATATCTCTGACCCTCCCCCTTTCGGAGCAGCCACTATTTCCAGAGAATCATCCTCACGGTCAAAGATCAATTCCACTTTAGGCATCCCCGGCCCGATGTTATCCCCCGGATTTTTCCGATTCAGCGGATCGACCATTGTCGGCCGCAGAAAACACTTTTCCGTTGCCAGCGCGACAGCTTCCCGGGCAGAATCCCACAAAGTATTGAAGCCATCTTCAATTTGTGTTTTTCTGCCGGCATGAATAAAGAAGAGAGGATAGCCGGTATCAGCGCATACCAAACCTTTGCCTTTTTCTGACATATCGGCATTCTGCAAACTTATTTCCAAATGCTTTTTGCCATTTCTCCGGTTTCTTCTGCCAATGCTTTCTGCAGTGCGCTCCGGACATCCGGCGGCATCCGTGTAGCTCCCAGACAGATCGCCTCATACATTGCTTGTGTGATCGTTTCCCGTTTTATCATAAACATTCCTCCAAAAATTTACCGGTTGAAATTACAATATCTATAAAAAATATACTGCACGATTTGATTTTTACAACAAAACGATATATATTTATTATATCAAAATAAAAATCAATCTGCGATTGGGAAAAATCAATGGAATTGACCTCTATACGTTATTTTGTCGCGCTTGCTCATGAGCTGCACTTCCGCAAGGCTGCGGAAAAATTGCATATTACCCAAGCTCCTTTGAGCAGTGCCATAAAAAAACTGGAAGATGAACTGGGCACTCCGCTGTTTACCCGGACCAGCCGTTCTGTGCAATTGAGCGAAGCCGGGAAAATATTTCTGCCGGAGTGCGAACATATTCTTGCCAGAACTCAAACTGCAATAAGTAAAATAAATGATTTTATCAGTGGAAACAGCTGTAAACTTCGCATCGGTTATAATGAACCGGCCATAAATACATTTTTACCGCAAGTATTGGCCGGAATACGCAAATCAGAACCGGAACTGCAGCTGGAATTGCAGGAATTGGAAACCGGACAACAGCAGAAATTATTGGAAAACGGCACATTGGATATCGGATTTATGCGGCCATTCGGCCGGGAACCAGCCGGGTTGTCGACCCGGTTGGTGTTTCAGGAAAATTACCTTCTTGCGATGAGGAAAGATCACCTGCTGGCCTCTCTGGAAAGCGTAAAGAAAGAGGATCTTGCCGGTCAGCAGATCATACTCTTTGCCCGGGAAGTCAATCCGGCGGTTTATGATCATCTGGTGGCCATCCTCTCTTCCGACCTGCCGGAGCTGCCGTATTTCCGTCAGGATGCGCGAAACAAAAGTTCCATGCTGGCAATGGTGCATGCCGGTTTCGGAGCAGCAGTGATCCCGGCATCGTGTATGCATGGTGCACCGGATGAAGTGATCAGCCGGCCGCTGGATATCCCCCTGCCCCCGGTAAATATCATGGCGGTATGGGAAAAGAACAACCACTCGGCGGCCCTGAAACGTTTTCTCAAACACCTGCCGCCGGAAAAACGGTAAAACGCCATGCGGTCTGCTTGTAAAACAGTTATTTATGCAGTATATTACCAATGATATTTGTACTACTGTGATTTGACGGGTGATTAAATAATGCTTACAGATGCACAACAGCGCAATGCCGCAAAAAAATTTGCTGCTGAATGGGAAAACCGGGGCTATGAAAAGGGCGAAACTCAAATTTTCTGGACATCTCTTTTGCGTAATGTTTTCGGCGTAGAGCAGCCTGAATCTTTCATCGTTTTTGAAAAGCAGGTGACATTTGAAGGTCATACGCTGTTTATTGATGCAGAAATTCCGGAAACCCGGATAATGATCGAGCAGAAAAGTAAAGATGTTGCTTTGAATAAGCCTGCCAGACAATCCAATGGCGCAATGCTCACGCCCTATCAACAGGCGAAGCGTTACTCCGATGAGTTGGAACTTTCCAAGAAGCCCCGTTATATCGTGGTTTGCAACTTTCAGGAGTTCCACATTCACGACATGGAGCATCCGCACAATGAGCCGGAAATACTGAAACTTGCTGATTTGCCCAAAGATTATCACCGTTTGAATTTCCTGACAGATACGCACAAAGCACGCATTGCCCGGGAAAAAGATTTATCCATTGATGCCGGAAAAATCGTGGGGCAGATCTACGATGCCATCCAGAAACATTACAATGATCCCGCTGCTGAAAGTACGCTCAAAAGTCTTAATATGCTCTGCGTGCGGCTGGTATTCTGTCTTTATGCAGAAGATGCCGGAATTTTAGGAGCTAAAAATCTCTTTTCTGATTATCTTACCCGGTTTGAAGCAAGAGATATCCGGCGGGCATTGATAGATTTATTCAAAGTTTTGGATACTCCGCAAGATAAACGCAAATCTTTGTATCTGGACGATGATCTGGCGGCGTTTCCGTATGTCAACGGTGGACTTTTTGCTGAAACTGATATTGAGATCCCGCAGTTTGATAATGAAATCAAAGAGTTGTTATTAGGGGAAGCCAGCCGCTTTGACTGGCGGGAAATCAGTCCGACTATCTTCGGAGCAGTCTTTGAAAGCACCCTCAACCCGGAAACCCGCCGCTCCGGAGGGATGCACTACACCAGTATCGAAAACATCCACAAAGTTATCGATCCACTGTTTCTGGATGATTTGAAAGCGGAACTGGAAGAAATTCTGTCGCTGAAAGCTGTTACCACCCGCAACAAAAAACTTTTTGCTTTTCAGGACAAGATAGCCAGTTTGAACTTTCTTGATCCGGCGTGCGGTTCGGGAAATTTTCTTACTGAAACATATCTTTCGTTGCGTAAACTGGAAAACGAGTGTATCAAAACGATCAACGAAGGCCAGACCGCACTGGGCTTTGACGATGTGATAAAAGTCAGTATCGGGCAGTTTTACGGTATTGAAATCAACGACTTTGCCGTGACTGTAGCCAAAACCGCTCTCTGGATCGCCGAAAGCCAGATGATGAAAGCCACCAAAGACATCGTCGACTTGGACTTGGAGTTCCTGCCTCTCAAATCTTACGCCAATATCATCGAAGCCAATGCTCTCCGGATCGACTGGAACGATGTAGTCCCCAAAGAAAAACTCAACTATATCATGGGCAATCCGCCGTTTGTAGGATATTCTTTGCAATCAGCCGAACAGAAAGCGGATATGCTCAACATTTATGTCGATGAAAAAGGCAAGCCATACAAAACTGCCGGTAAGATCGACTATGTAGCGGCATGGTATTTCAAGTCAGCAGAGATGATGCAAGGAAATGCTATCCGAACTGCATTGGTTTCAACCAACAGCATTACGCAAGGCGAGCAGGTCGCCGGAGTGTGGAAACCGTTGTACGAGCGTTTCGGAGTACATATAGATTTTGCCCACCGCACTTTCCGCTGGGACAGCGAGGCGAATATCAAGGCTCATGTGCATTGTGTGATCATCGGTTTTTCGACAGCAGACAATGCCAGGCCCAAGCGGATTTTTAATACGGATGAGAACGGAAATGTACGGATAAATACGGAAAATTGTTCTTCTATCCGTACAAATCCGTACAAATCTGTACCAGTCCGTAATATCAACGCCTATTTGACCGATGCTCCCGATGTTTTTATTGAAAGCCGCAATAAACCGCTGTGTGATGTACCGGAAATGGTGTATGGAAGCAAACCGACAGATGGAGGTTTTTTGTTTTTGACTCAAGAAGAGAAGAATACAGCAATAGAAAGAGAACCTTTTATTGAAAAATATATACATCGTTTTGTAGGTGCAGATGAGTTTATAAACAATAAATTACGATTCTGTTTATGGCTAAATGGAGTATCTCCGGCAGAAATAAATAAATCAAATTTTATAAAAAACAGAATAAAAAATGTTTATGATTTCAGGATGGCAAGCAGTAAAAAGGCAACAAGAAATTCAGCTTTACATGCAAGTTTATTTCAGGAAATACGTCAATCGCTAACTTCCTATATTATAGTACCCGCTCATACAGGGGGATCACGTCTTTATATTCCAATGGGGTTTGAACCCGCAGATGTAATATGTGGAAATGCAAATTTATCCATACCTGATGCAACACTTTTTCACTTTGGATTTTTGGTGTCATCCGTACATATGGCATGGATGCGTTTTACCTGTGGATATTTGGGGACAAGTTATCGTTATTCCGCTTCAATCGTTTACAACAATTTCCCGTGGCCGTCGTCCGACCGGTCAGACTGGTCAGACTTGTCCGACAAAATCAGCAAGACTGCCCAGGCGATTTTGGACGCACGGGCATTGCATCCGGATTGCAGTTTGGCTGCCCTCTATGATGAAACCACCATGCCTCTGGAACTCCGCAAGGCCCATCAAGCCAATGATAAAGCGGTGATGAAAGCCTACGGCTATGCTCCAAGCATGACCGAACCGGAAATTGTTGCTGATTTGATGAAACGCTATCAGGAGTTGACTGCAAAAGATAAATAAAATTACTTTTGCCGCCTCAATATCTGATCTGTCGCCCCCGTTCCGAAACAACTTCGCCTATCCCGCAACGTTGTCCGGGATTTTTTTCAAAAAAAACACATTTCACTATTGAAATAAATTTTCTTATATGATATATTATACTTCCAAGATCAATGGAGCAGTAATTCAGATATGAAAAAAGCAAGCATCGAAAACCGTGATAATCCTTACATCGTTCCGGCTCTGGCCCGGGGATTGCGCCTGTTAGAAAACATTTGCTCCTTTCCGGAGGGATGTTTGCCGGGTGAGCTGGAATCAACCGGGATCCCCCCGGCAACTCTTTTCCGCATGTTGACTACTTTGGCAGAAGCCAACTATATCCGCCGCCGCGCTGACGGCCGTTTTCAGGTTACCGGCAAATTGGGCAGTCTGGCATTTCAAGCTGCCGGCAGCACATCTCTGGTCGCCCTTGCAGAAAACCCCATGCGGAAGCTGCGCGACAAAGTCGGTGAAACGGTTTTGCTGGGGATCATTCATGGAGATCGCGGTGTGATCCTGCATCAGGAAATTTCCCGTTTCCCGGTAAAAGTTGTTCTGGAAATCGGCCACAATTTTCCGCTTCATTCAGCCGCCCCGGCCAAAGCGATCATGGCCAATATGCCGGAAAATCAACAGGAAGAATTGATGAAAACCATCTCTTTTTCCCGCTTCACAGAATATACTGTCCGAAATGCGCAGGCATTATTCAAAGAATTTGCTTCCATCCGGAAATCCGGAGCCGCATTTGACCGGGGAGAAGAAGATTTGGATATCCACTGTGTCGCGGTACCGGTCTTCGATACCGCCCGGAAAATCAGGGCGGCTTTGTGGATAAGCGGTCCGGCATCACGACTTACAGAAGAGAAAATGCAGTCGGCCGTTCCGTATTTAAAAGAGGCGGCAGAATCAATATTCACACTTTAACGAAAGGATTTTTTATGCAGCTGAAAGGGAAAAAAGTGTTGGTGACCGGAGGATCTTCCGGTTATGGCAAAGGTATTGCTTCTATTCTGGCTCAAGCCGGAGCAGAAGTTTGGATAACCGGCAGAAATGAGAAAAAGTTGCGCGAAACCGCTGAAAAATTAAATATCCATGCGGTTTGTGCCGATGTTTCCTGCGGTGCGGATTGGGATAAAATAATTGATGCGATGGGCAATGATATCGATGTTCTGGTTAACAATGCCGGTGCCGGAGGCAATCTGGTTCCCGTTTCACAACAGCGCGATGAAGATATCATCTCCACCATCAACATCAATCTTACCGGTGCGATCCTCGGATGTTCCCGGGCCGCCAAAATCATGGAAAAGAAAAAATCCGGCACGATCATCAATGTTTCCAGCGTTTGCGCTCTCTACGCCTGGCCCGGTTGGAGCATTTATACCGCCGCCAAAGCCGGACTGGCAAAATTCAGTCACGGATTATATACCGAATTGCGCCAGTACGGTATCCGGGTAACCTGCCTCACTCCCAGCTGGGGACAGACCAACTTCAACAATGCTGCCAATATTTCCGGAGCATCGGAAAATCCGGAACTTGCCGCCAAATGCACCTCTCCGGAAGAACTCGGCGTGCTGGTAAAAGAAATTCTGGAAACCCCGGATCATCTGGCAATTCCGGATGTGGTTATCCAACCGGTGATCCAGGACATTTGCCCGATGTAAAACCTTTTAATTTTCTTGAGGAAATATCATGCGCTTTTTCATCGAATGCGAAACCTTTGACGATCTCGGCGGTTGGAGTGTCGAAACTCAATGCCGCGAAGCAATGGGTTCTTTCTGGATATTTGCACACGGCATCGGCCGTCCGGTAGCAGATGCAAAGACGGAAATCGAACTTCCGGAAAACGGAACATGGTATTTCTTTGCCCGCACCCGGGATTGGAGTGCAGTTTGGCAACGCGGCAGCAGTGCCGGAAGATTTCAGCTGCTGGTCGATGATAAAGCATTTGACACCGAATTGGGAACCAACGGCCCGGAGTGGAACTGGCAGTTTTGCGGTTCAATGAGATTAAACGGCGGCAAACATCTGTTGGCCCTGCATGATTTGACCGGGTTCGACGGCCGCTGTGACGCAATTTACATAACCAATGATCCAGGAGATATCCCGCCGGATCATCCGGAAAAATTGCAGCTTTTCCGCAGGGAAATATGCAACACCGTAATAGAGGATGATCCGGAAGTTTATGATCTGCTTATCTGCGGCGGCGGTTATGCCGGTCTTTGCGCCGCACTTGCCGCTGAAGATGAGAATTTGAAAACGCTTGTGCTGCAGGATCGTCCGGTCGCCGGAGGATGCGGCAGTTCCGAAATCCGGGTTTGGACCGGCGGTGTTACCGGACATGATCCGTATCCGGAACTGGGCCGGTTTGCCCGGATGATCAGTCCGGTCTGCGGCAGCCCCGGCATGAAAAAAGATAAAGAACTTTTTGAGGATGACCGGAAAGCGGCTCTATTCAAACGGAAACAAAATCTTCTCTTTTATGAGTGCGTGATCGCGGTGGAACATCTGCCGGATGATCCCGAAAAAATATCCGCAATAATCACCCGTTCGGTCAGAACCGGAAAAGAAACCCGCCGGCGGGGACACTTTTTCGTGGATGCCACCGGAGATGCATTCATCGCCAGAAGCTGCGGTTGCGAAGTAATGTACGGCAGCGAAGGACGCGGGGAATTCAACGAATTCCTTGCTCCGGAACACCCGGCACGTACCGTAATGGGGCACTCCGTCCTCTGGGAAACACGCAAAAAAGAATTCAAAGTCGATTTTCCTGATATCGACTGGGGAATAGAATTCAACGAAGAAAATGCCATTCCCCGCTTTGATTGCTGCTGGGATTGGGAATGCGGACAATTTCTGGATCAGGTCATGGATATCGAATATATCCGGGATTACGGATTGATGAGCTGTTATGCAAACTGGTCGTTCCTGAAAAACCGTTCCAAACGCAAAAAAGAGTGGGAAAAGATGGATTTGGAATGGGTTTCTGCAATCGGCGGCAAGCGGGAAAGTTACCGGGTCAAGGGTGATTTGATCCTTACTCAAAACGATTTACTCAATTCGACAGTTTATCCGGATGCCACCGGATGTGCCACCTGGAGCATTGATCTGCACTTTGCCGATCCGGCCAACTGTGAAAAATTCAAGGAACCATTCCAATCCTGTGCATACCACCTTGTTCTGCCTAAACCATATCCGATCCCCTATCGCTGCATGTATGCCAAAGATATGAAAAATCTTTTTCTGGCCGGACGCTGTTTAAGCCTGTCACATATCGCATTTTCTTCCGTCCGGGTCATGCGAACTCTCGGAATGCTGGGTGAAGTTGCCGGTATGGCGGCGGCAATATGCGTAAAACATAATTGCTCCTGTCAAGAGGTATATTCCAAATATTTGGATGAATTGAAATCCATGATGCGCAGAGATAAAGATAAAATAACCAAACCTTTTTTCAAGCATGATGCGTTCCACTTTATGCGCCCGACAGGTACTTGCGGCAACTCTTCGGAAGATTGCTGGATCGACTACGATTACGATGGAAATATGATGCAGGAAATTCATCCTGATCTGCAGGAATGCATTGATAAACTGCAATTGAACCGTAAAGCATACGCCGAAATCGAAAATAAAATCTGAAAAGATATTTCACTGTTTTCTGCTTGTAATTTTGCAAAAAAGATATATATTAGGATTGTGCGGTAAAGTGAAGCAGATATTTTGCCGCAAGGAAAAATTTTTGATCAAAATACTTTGTCAGAAGGAGAAAAATCATGAAAAAGTATGTATGCGAAGTTTGCGGCTATGTTTATGATCCCGCAGTCGGCGATCCGGATAACGGCATCGCTCCGGGAACTGCGTTTGAAGATTTGCCGGATACCTGGAATTGCCCGGCTTGCGGCGTCGGCAAAGAGAGCTTTACCGAAGAATGACCGCAGTTAAAACAGCATAAAATCAGACTGTTGCAAAAAAACGCACTCAAAAGTTGAATTCAACTTTTGGAGTGCGTTTTTTATTATGAATCGGTGCTATTGATTTTTGCAATCACACCCATTTTCACTCTCATCAACAGAACGCACCGCAACCCCGGCTTCGTGCAGCAGACGCATCGAAACATCATCTATCGTATAATGCTGATGATAAACAACTTCAACGATACCTGCATTAATGATCATTTTCGCGCAAAGCAGGCATGGGCTGAATGTTGTATAAAGTGTCGCGCCTTTCAACCTGATGCCATTGTATGCCGCCTGAACAATAGCATTTTCTTCAGCATGACTGCACAAACACTGCCCCAATCCCTCGCCGCTGGGAACATCGGAATTGCAACGGGGGCATCCGCCTTCCGAACAATTCTTTATCCCGCGCGGTGTGCCGTTGTAGCCGGTGGAAATGATTTGTCTGTCCCGGACAACTACCGCCGCCACCTGACGGCGGCTGCAATTGCTCCGGCTCGCTGCAACATGAGCGATGTCCATAAAATACTGATCCCATGACGGCCGTGTGTGCTTTTCATTCGCCATTATTTCATCCTCCATAACTTAACAATATATCATTTTGAAAATATCCAATATCTGCCGGTCAAAGAAAATCCATCCCCATGCACCCAGAGTAATAAATGGCACAAATGCCAATACCCCATTCAATTGACGCTTCACCAGCACGCCCCAGAGCAAACCGGCAACCGAACCGGAAAGCAGCGCAAAAAATGCGCCCGGTATCCCCAGCAGCATTCCGCATAAGGCAATGAATTTTATATCACCGCAACCGATCGCCTCCCGGTTGCAGCACAATTTACATAACTGGGCAAACACCGCCAGCACTCCGGCGGGGATCACTCCCGATGTCAGCACATTCAATAACGCCTGCAACCGGTCGGATGTCATTTGACTTTCCGGAAAAATCACCGCAAAAATCAATGCGAAGACCATTCCCGAATATGTCAATTTATCCGGAACCACCCTGAACCGGATATCGGTCATGGCACAGGATATCCCAAAGAATATCATCAACATCCGCATCGGAATCAGCTCCGGTATCTGTTCCGATAATCCGGTTTTAACCACTGTCATCGCGATAAGAAAACCGCAAATAAGTTCCACCCAGAAATAACTGGATGAATACGGAGTGCGGCATGCCCGGCATCTGCCGCGCAAAACAAGATAACTGATCACCGGAATATTATCATACCAGCGGATCGGATTTCCGCAAACTGTGCAGTGGCTGGAAGCTTTGGAAAGAGATTCTCCACGCGGTATCCGCCAGATACAAACATTGAGAAAACTGCCGATACATGCCCCGAATGCAAATATCCAGAAAATGACAAAAATCCACACCCCGGGATACCCCATTCCCCAAACAGTAAACCAATCCTTGGGAGAATCAAAGTACCATGATGAAATATCCCATCCGCTCATGCACCATCTCCTCCAGCTTCAAATCCGCGTCGCATGGCAGACAAATCCGGCTTGACCCCGGTCCACAACTCAAAGCTGGCCGCCCCCTGCCGGATCAGCATTTCCATACCGTTGACACACGCGATCCCGTTGGCAGCGGCAATCTTTTGCAACGCTGTCGGATGATAAATCGTATCAAAAATTTTCACTTTCATTCCCGGATGAAAAAACTTTCCGGCCAATGGTGACGGATCGTCAGGTTTCAAACCTACTGATGTCGCCTGAATCAAGTAATCTGCCGACTCCAAAAGCATCTCAACGTCATTCTCATCAGCAAATGTCGTACAAACGCCGGAAACGTCCGGATAAAGAGTGCGGCACAGAGCAGAAAGTTCCTCCGCTTTGGATAAAGTCC
The DNA here is from genome assembly GCA_015061815.1 of Lentisphaerota bacterium. Lineage (GTDB taxonomy): Bacteria > Verrucomicrobiota > Lentisphaeria > Victivallales > Victivallaceae > UBA1784. Next base: position 117,648 of record SUVW01000005.1, on the reverse strand, counting down.
GGTTGATAAAGCTCACATCCTGCACTCCGCACCCGGCCAGATGAACTGCCGTAGCCCGGGCCGCGCCGCCCGCCCCGCAGAAAACTATCCTTTTTCCGGCAAGAGTATCGTTAAAACAATATTTCAACGCTTCTTCCAATCCGATTCCGTCGGTGGAATCTCCTATGATCCTCCGGTCGGAAATGATCAAAGTATTCACACTTCCGCAAGCTTCGGCTCTCGGGGTCAATTCATCAGACAACTCTGCGGCCTGCAGTTTATGCGGCACGGTCAAATTGACTCCGGCCAGATTCTCACGGGCATATTCAAAGAATTCCGCCAACTCTTCCGGATGAACCAACTGCCGTCCGTATGGCCGCCCCAACCCGGCAGCCTCAAATGCCGCATTCTGCATCCCGGGAGACCTGCTGTGCCCCACCGGATCGCCAATTACCAAATATTTTCTCATTTTTTTATCACTTTGACTGGAAATTTTATGCTTTTGGGGTTAATATACATGAACATCAAATGCTTCGCAAGAAGCAAAAAGGATTTTAATCACATTTTTTGGAGATTTTATTGATGAAATCATTAAAACTGCGTTATCTGACACTGCTGGCGTGCGGCATGTTCCTCTTTTCCGGATGTGAAATTTTCCGGGAAGCTCTGGAAGAGAGTTATACTTCTGAAGATCCTTCCAGTGATGAATTTGAAACCCGGTTCAACATCGGCATATTTGAGGTTGTCAAATATCCGCGCGCAACCATGTTGGAAAGAGAGATCAATATCGATCATGAAAATACTGTATGCATCAATACCAATGCTCTTTTCAGCAGCAAACGCATCCGGCAGGCCCGGGCGATTCCACGTCCGGGAAATCCGGACATATATGATTTGGAAATCCGTATTGACCGCATGGGAAAAACCCAATGGATGATGCTGACCGGAGGAAATAAAAACCGGGAAGTGGTAATGATGGTCGATGACCGTTATGCCGGTTCTTTTATCCCGGAAAGTTATCAGGATGGATCTAAAGATTGGGTCAGAGTCCGGATCGGAGTTGATAATTATACTGCCAGAGGCATTGTCAAGTTTGCCAAAAAGAATTATGAATACTACAATCCCGAAGCAAAAAACTGGTTCGAAAACCTTTTCAGACCCTGATCTTTTTATCAACAGGGAGTTATCGTGGCTCGACTTCAATGACCGGGTACTGGATGAAGCGCGCTTTCCGGTGAATCCTTTGCTGGAAAGATTAAAATTCATTGCGATATTCAGCAGTAATCTTGATGAATTTTTCATGGTCAGAGTTGCCGGATTACGTCAATTGATCCATGCCGGAGTAAACAAATGCGACCCGGCCGGAAAGACTCCATCCCAACAATTGATGCATGCCCGGAAAAAAATTTCCATCATGCTGAAAAAACAGTATTCCCTGCTGAACGACCATATCATACCGCAACTGGAAACTGAAGGTGTTTTCATCCGCAAATTCCGGGATTTATCCGGGGATATCCAAGCGCAGATGACCATTTTTTTTCAACAGGAGATCATGCCGGCACTCACACCGCTGGCTGTCGATCCATCACATCCGTTTCCTCTGTTGAATTCCGGAGCTGTCGAGTTGGCTCTCAAACTGTTCTTTCCCAAGAGCAAAAAAAAACTTACCGCTTTTGTGGAAGTTCCGGAACTATTTGACCGTTTTATCTCTGTCCCCGGGAAACGGAACGGAGAAAAATCTTTCATCATGCTGGAAGAATTGATCGCCGAAAATGCCGGATTACTGTTCCCCGGAGGAATAATCCAGGCGATGCAGCTTTTCCGGATAACCAGAGATATGGACTATTCCATCGACAATGATGACTGCGAAGATCTGCTGCATGCTTTACAGAATAAACTCCGTCAACGCCGTTCCCGCGCTCCGGTGCGGTTGGAGTTTTCAACCGGGTACTGTGATACTGCGCTCCAGAAATATCTGACTTCATCTTTGGAACTTGAACCCGAATTCTGTTACCGCATGCCCGGAGCTTTACATCTCAAGCAATATGCTGAATTGATTGATAAAATCAATCGTCCGGATCTGCTTGAACCGGTTTGGCCCCCGCAGACTCCGGAACTTTTTTCCAAATATCCGCTGGTATTCGATGCCATCGCTGCCGAAAAAAATATTCTTCTGGTACACCCATACCAGAGTTTTGATCCATTGATCCGGCTGCTGGAAGAGGCCGCCGAGGATCCGGCTGTGGTAGCTATCAAACAGACTCTTTACCGGGTAAGCGGCAATTCCCCGGTGGTAAAAGCTTTGAGGCGCGCTGCCGAAAACGGCAAGCAGGTCACCGTTCTGGTCGAATTAAAAGCACGCTTTGATGAAAGCAACAACATTGCGTGGGCAGAATTGCTCGACCTTTCCGGAGCTCATGTCGCTTATGGTGTGCCGGGGTTGAAAGTTCATTGCAAAGCTCTGCTTATCGTCCGCAAAGAAGCCGGAGCTTTACACAGTTATGTTCACTTCGGCACCGGCAATTATAATGACCGGACGGCGGAATTGTACACAGATTTCAGTTTATTGAGCTGCGATCCGGAATTGACTGCTGATGCAGCGGTGCTTTTCAATTTGTTGAGCGGCAGTACCGAACCGCCGGAAAAATGGAATGCAATCAGTACTGCACCATTTGATTTGCGCCGAAAATTGATCCACCTGATAACCCGGGAAATAAAGCTTGGCAGCAAAGGACGGATCATTGCAAAAATGAACAGTTTTTCTGATCCGGAATTGGTCAATCTTATTCATCAGGCTGCTGCCAGCGGGGTAAAAATCGATTTGATCGTCAGAGGTATATGCTGCTGCCGGATACAAAAAAAAGAGAAAAATCTCCGTATAATCAGTATTATTGACCGTTTTTTGGAACACTCCAGAGTGTTTTACTTCGGCAACAACGGAAATGATGAGTTGTACTGTTCCAGTGCAGACTGGATGCCGCGCAATCTTGACCGGAGAATAGAATTGATGTTCCCGGTCCGGGATAAAAACATCAAAAGAAAAATCATGAAAATTTTGGATTATCACCTTCATGACCGTGATAAGAAAAGGGGGCTGCTGCCAAATGGCAATTATTCCCGTCCTGCAGGAAAAAATCCTCTGCAATCCAGAAGTCAACGGAAAATTTATGATTTTTTACAAACGAATGAATAAAAGAATTTGAAAAACTCACATTCACTTTCATCGATTAATTCCTGTTCTCACTTCTGGTTGTACTCATCTTGAATCAGTTTGTTCCCCGGCCGGAATCATGGTGAAGTACCTGCTTTTTCATTGTGAAACTGGTCATTCCCGGTACGATCGCCTTCATAACCACTTTCTGGCTCGGTTACGGCGGCATCAAAGATTTGATCGATCTTTTCAAATCTCCGGAACGCCGGGTGATCAACCATCTGGACAACGGATCAGTTTCAAGAAACATGTCACTGGCTGACAAAGCACAACTTGAAGCGGTCGAACAACAAGCCGCTGATAAAAAATAACCGTCTGACAACAAATCTGCCGCCGGATTCAAAAACAATTGGATTCCGGCGGTATTTTTCTTGATTTTTTCCTGAATCACCGTTATATTATAGGACAATATCGTATAATGGGCCAATAATCTTATAAAATAATTATTTGAAATATGTTTGTTTTTGCCGCACTGCTGCCTGTTGTTTGCGCCCTGATCCTGATGTGTAAATTCAAAGTTTCTCCGGGCAAAGCGATGCCGCTGGCGTGGCTGCTGACCGCGATCTTTGCATTATGCTTTTGGAAAACCTCCTGGCAAACCGCAGCAGCAGCATCAATATTGGGGATATTCAAATCTCTGGATATCATATTTATCATCTTCGGAGCAGTCCTTTTACTCAATGTATTACGCCATTCAGGAGCGATGGACAGTATCAACCGGACTTTTTCCAATATCAGCAGTGACCGCAGGATACAATTGATCGTAATTGCGTGGCTTTTCAGCGGTTTTGTCGAAGGAGCCTCCGGATTCGGTGCTGCTCCGGCGTTGGCGGCTCCGTTATTGGCCGGTTTGGGCTTTCCGCCGTTGATTGCAGTTGCGGCTTCGCTGATCTGCAACACGCTGCCGGTTCCATTCGGAGCAGTTGGCATTCCGACGATTACGGCAACCGGTGCCATCTCCGGCCAGTTGGAAGCAAGCGGTGTCAATATTGATTCTTTTGCCGGAGAAATGATCGATAAATTTACTCTGATTTCCGGAGTTTCGGGTTTGGTCATACCATTGATGGCGATTATTCTTATGATCACAGTCAGCGGCGGTCACCGAAAATTACGCTCGATAGTGGAGATAATTCCGTTATCTTTGCTCTCTGCAGCAGCTTATATCATCCCCTGGCGGCTTACAGCACTCTATCTCGGTCCGGAGCTGCCATCCATGATCGGTGCCGCAGTCGGCTTGCCGGTAATACTTTTGCTGATCAAATCCAAAATATGTATTCCTAAATATGTATGGAACTTCCCGGATGACAAAAAGAACTCTGATTTTCCAGGTAACGGAATCCATAACAAACCGGCCAAACCGGCATTTCAAGCATGGCTGCCCTATGCAATAATGGCCCTGACGCTGATTGTTTTACGGATGCCGGGAAGTTGTTTCAAAGATTTTTTCAATCTGGTTCAAATAAAATTACCGGAAATACTGAATATCCCCGGCAGCAACTCATCCTGGAACATATTGAACAACCCCGGTCTGGTACCGATTTCCCTGATCGCAATTGTCAGTTCGATTTGCTGGCGGATAACGCTCAAAGAACAATGGAAAATCCTTTCCGGCACTATCCGTCAGATAAGCTTGTCCGCAATCGCCATTGCTGCCAGTGTGGCGATCGTACAGATCATGCTCTTTTCGGCCGACAACAGTTCCGGAGTTCCCGGTATGCTGGATTGTATAGCCTTTGCAGCTGCCAAACTTTTTGGCAAAGCATATTCATTCGGCGCACCGTTTATCGGCATACTCGGAACATTTTTCACCGGTTCATGTACAGTGTCAAATATTCTGTTTGTCCCGCTGCAATATAACACTGCTGCCATGCTGGAACTCCCCACGACCTTGATCGTAGCTTTACAAAACATCGGAGGGGGATTGGGCAGCATGATCCGTATCAGCGGTGTGATCGCTGCATGCGCCACCGTAAATGCATCCGGCAAAGAGGGTAAAATAATCATGCTGAATATCATTCCGGTTATAATAATGGGCATCCTTACCGCAATATGCGGCTGTCTGGCAGGATGATCAAATCAACGTGATCCGTCCGGAATCATTACGGACAGCTTCAAGCATGATCGTTACCGGGCCATCATTGCAGAGAGACACCTGCATATCCGCCCCGAATTTTCCGCATGCCACCGGAACCGATCCGGCAGCCGCTGCCTTGAATTTTTCATAAAGGTCATCCGCCAGCTCCGGCGGCGCAGCATTTCCGAAATAAGGACGTCTGCCTTGAGTAGTATCGGCAAAAAGAGTAAATTGCGAAACTACAAGCATTCGGCCGCCGATATCGATCAGAGAACGGTTCATTTTTCCGGCATCATCTTCAAAAATACGCAGCGTGGCACATCTCTCTGCCAGAAACGAGGCGATTTCCCCATCATCCTGCGGCGCGACGCCCAAAAAAACCAACAATCCCGGGCCGACAGTTCCGGTCAACTCTCCATCGACAGTTACCGAAGCCCGGGAAACTCTCTGGATCAAAGCTCTCATCGTATCAAACGGGTAAATTCATTACGGGTAGCCAGTTCCCGCCGGAAACTGCCAAGCATGGAACTGGTAGTCATTACCGAATTCTGCTTTTCCACACCGCGCATCTGCATACACAAATGCCGGGCATCCATAACCACTCCGACTCCTTCGGCCCCCAGTATATCCTGCAATGCGTGAGCGATCTCTTTGGTCAAACGCTCCTGCACCTGCAATCTTCTGGCGAACATATCAACTATCCGGGCGATTTTACTGACTCCGATGATTTTTCCCTGCGGGATGTATCCGACGTGACATTTCCCGAAAAACGGCAGCATATGATGCTCACACATACTGAAAAATTCAATATCACGCACGATGACCATATCATCGGATTCCGCTTCAAAAAGCGCACCGTTGACCACATCTTCCAACTTCTGGTGATAGCCTCTGGTCAAAAAACGCAAACTGCGATCGACTCTTTCCGGAGTCTTCAGCAACCCTTCGCGTTCAGGGTCCTCACCCAATTCGATGAGGATCTCCCGGATATTATTCTGCATATCCATAATAAATCTTTTCCATTCAGGCACGTTTGCTCAGCACAGTCTGCTCATACTTCTTGATATTTTCCATAACCGCCATGCCGCAAGGAACATTATTACGGTCACAATACTCTTTCCAAATTGCACCGAAAGGCATGCTTTTGATCTCTTCAAGGAGCATCAACCGGGTCGACAAATCTCCGGAATTTTCTGCATCAGCCAACAGTTTTGCCGGCTCCAGCAGAGCAAAGAGCAGAGCTTTGTACATATTGCGCGCACCGATGCTCCATGCTGCCAGACGATTAATGGATGCATCAAAGTAATCCAACCCGATATGGACACGTTTTTCAAAATTGTGCCGGATGATTTCAGAAGCGATCGCCTGCAACTCCCCATCCCAGCAAACTACATGGTCACTATCCCAGCGCACTCCCCGGGAAACATGGAGCAGAATATCATCCAAATAGAGCAATGCACTGGAGATTTTATCCGAAATCACTTCAGTCGGATGGAAATGACCGGCATCCAGACAGAGCAGTTTACCCCGGCTGACAGCATATCCCATGTAAAACTCATGCGACCCGTAAGTACAGCTTTCAGCGCCGATACCGAAAAGTTTACATTCCACCGCATCAAGGTTGTATTCCGGATCGATCTTTTCAGCAAAAATCTCATCCAGAGAGTCCATCAGACGCTGACGGGGAGCCAGACGGTCAAAAGGAGTATCTTTGGAACCGTCGGGTATCCAGATATTGGTCACACAGGTATTATTCAACTGCTTTCCGAAATCAGCTGCGATCCGGCGGCAGGCAATGGCATGTTCGATCCAGAATTTACGGACACCGGCATCAGCACTGGTCAATGTACCGTTGACAGCCAGCGGATGCGCAAAACAGGTCGGGTTGAAATCCAAACCGATATTCTGCTCTTTGGCAAATTCCAGCCAATTGGCAAAATGAGCAGTTGTCAACTCATTGCGTTCCACCTTCCGACCATTGGTTTCGGCATAAATCGCATGGAGATTGAGCCGTTTTTTCCCGGGAACAAGTTTAAGCATTTCAGCGATATCAGAACGCAGCTCTTCCGCATTGCGGGCCCGTCCGGGATAGTTACCGGTAACAGCCAAACCGCCGTCAAGCGTTCCGGAATTTTCAAATCCGGCCACATCATCCCCCTGCCAGCAATGCAAGCTCACCGGGATATCATCCAGTCTGGCCATTGCCGATTCCACATCAACTCCCATCGCGGCGTACCGTTCTTTGGCTGATTCAAAACATTTTGACATAATTTTGCCCTCCTAAAAAGCATGTAAAAAAATTTATTTCAAAATAAATACCACATCTCACAAGAAAATATAGCACTGTTGAATGATTTTTTCACCTTTTTTTTATATTTTTTTCAAAAAAAATCCATATTTTACTCTTTGCAAGATTTAAAAAGACAGGATATATTATATTTGAGAATGTTTTTGTACAGGAATTTTTATGGATACCACACCGAAATCACTGCGGCTGCATCTGGCAATATGCGGCAGAGTAAATGCCGGAAAATCAACTTTATTCAATCTGATTTCCGGCCAGAACCATGCCATCACCTCCCCGGAGCGCGGCACGACCACCGACGTAGTTGAAAAAAGTATGGAATTGCGGCCGCTGGGAGCTGCAGTATTACTGGATACCGCCGGAATAGATGATGATTCAACCCTCGGATCACAACGGATGGATAAAACTGTAAAGGCAATAGACCGGGCCGATGCGATTCTGCTGGTATCAGCTCCCGGAGTATGGGGCGAACCGGAAAAACTCATAACCCGGATGGCTGAAGAACGGAAAATCCCGGTGATAACCATACTGAACATTCCTGACGGTCAAATGATGTCATTTGAGAAGGAAAATGACCAATCGGCTTCCCGGATAACGGTTTGTGCGGCAAATCCGGAAAACCGGGATGAATTTCTGGAAAAACTTACCGGAAAACTCCTCGAATTACTGCCGGAATCCCGTCTTGATCCACCGCTGCTACATGATCTCTTTCCAGAAAACTCTCTGGTTGTTTTGATGACACCGATTGATTCACAGGCACCGAAAGGGAGATTGATCCTGCCGGAAGTTATGGCTATAAGAGATATTCTGGACGGACACAGTCAGGTTCTGGTCGCCAGAGAAGATGCATTCCCGGAAATTTACCGTAAACTGGCAGTAACTCCGGCTCTGGTCGTATGCGATTCGCAAGTGGTCCATAAAATGCTGGCCACCACACCGGAAACGATCGCCCAGACCACATTCTCCATTTTGATGTCCAGATTAAAAGGAGATATCAATGAATTTGCTGCCGGTTGTGCGGCAGTGGAGTTCCTCCGCCCCGGAGACAGAGTGCTGATCGCCGAAGGATGCACCCATCATGCCGCAGGCAATGATATCGGCAAAATTCAAATCCCGCAGCTTCTGGAAAAAAAATGCGGCGGAAAATTACACTTTTCTTTCAATTCCGGGATGGACTATCCTGATGATCTGTCAGAGTACCAGCTGGTGATTCATTGCGGTTCCTGCATGCTCAACCGCCGGACAGTTCTCAACCGGCTGCGGTTGTCGCGTCGTGCCGGAGTACCGGTATGTAATTACGGAATGTGTATTGCTGCATGCAGGGGAGTGATAAGAAATGTTCTCTCGCCATTTCCGGATGCACTGAAAAGATATGTTAAGGAACTTGACAAACTATCGAACCGGATGTAAATTATAGATAAAACTTTTTGTATAAATTTTTCAAGGATGTCAGAGATGAAAAAAGAGTATGAGTTCCTCCGGAACATTCCGGGTGAGCCGGGAAATTTGATCAAAGGTTTGCAGCTGCTGCAATCTACCGAAGGGTATATTTCCGATGATGGTATCCGGGCAGCGGCAGAATATTTTGGAAGACCGGAAGCCGATGTGGAAGGTGTGGTTTCTTTCTACGCCCAATTCAAACGGGTCAAACCCGGGCGTTACCGGATATCGGTTTGCGATGGCACCGCCTGCCACCTGAAAGGTGCGCCGCTTATCCACGAGTGGCTTCATCAGGAGTTGGGACTCAATCCGGGAGAAACAGCCGATGATGGAGTGTTTTCTCTGGAAACAGTTGCCTGTCTGGGTTGCTGCAGTCTTGCGCCGGTAATGAGTGTAAACGGCAAAGTACATGGTAAACTTGACCGCAAAACGATGATGAAAATTTTGAAGGAGTATGCGGCAAAATGAAAGAAATCGTCAAACTGAAAATCGGTCTTGCCAGTTGCGGTATTGCCGCCGGAGGAGACGGAGTTTTTGAGGCGTTGAAAAAAGCTGTTGACATTCCGATACTGCAAGTCGGATGCATCGGGCACTGTTATGCTGAACCGCTTGTCGAAGCATGCTTATCCGACGGGTCGTCTGTAATGTACAGCAATGTCAAAGCCGATGAAAAAAGTATTCAGAACATTCTTTCGCTGGGAGAAGAAAACCGCTTTGAGATCCCCGCTGCCCGGAAAGCCAAAGAGTTGCTGAAAGTCCTCGCTCTGGCAGGGAAAATAGTTCCGACTGATTTGGATGATTATATTGCAAACGGCGGTTATGAAGGATTGAAAAAAGCTCTTTCCCTCTCCCCAGAAGAGGTTGTCAACGAGGTCAAATTGTCCGGCCTGCGCGGTCGCGGCGGCGGCGGTTTCCCAACCGGGATGAAGTGGAGTTTTCTGGCGGCCAAACCCGGTTTTGACAAAACAGTTATCTGCAATGCTGACGAAGGTGATCCGGGAGCATTTATGGATCGTTCTCTGATGGAAAGTGTCCCGCATCAGGTATTGGAAGGGATGCTGATCGCCGCCTATGCCACTGGAGCCAGCCGTCTGGTGATCTACTGCCGGGCAGAATATCCTCTGGCAATCAAACATCTGAAAATCGCCATCGGCCAAATCAATGATGCCAAACTCAACGTCTTCGGTGACCGGAGTGTTGAAATCACCATAAAAGAGGGTGCCGGTGCATTTGTCTGCGGCGAGGAGACCGCATTGATCGCCTCCCTGGAAGGTCAGCGCGGCATGCCGCGTTTCCGTCCGCCCTTCCCCACTGACCGGGGGTATCAGGACAAACCGACCATGATCAACAATGTGGAAACTTTCGGAAACATCCCGGTCATCCTTCGCGAAGGAGGCAGTGCTTTTGCCGCAACCGGTTCAGAAGGTGGACGCGGAACTAAACTTTTCGCACTGGCAGGAGATCTGCAGTACCCCGGACTGGTGGAAGTCCCGATGGGTACTACGCTCAATGAGATCGTTTTTGAGATTGGCGGAGCCGACCGGGAACGGGTCAAAGCAGTACAAACCGGCGGTCCTTCCGGCGGCTGTATCCCGGTGGAACTTTTCGACACTCCGGTGGATTATGATTCTTTGCGCTCGCTTGGAGCGATCATGGGTTCCGGCGGTATGATCGTCATCGGCAATGACCGCTGTATGGTAGAAACTGCCAGATACTTCCTTGACTTCACCCACCGGGAAAGTTGCGGGAAATGCACCTTCTGCCGGGTCGGTACGACCCGGATGTTTGAAATCCTTGAAAGAATCGTAAACGGCAACGGAAGCGAAGCTGATCTTGATTTGTTGGAAGATCTCGGCAGAAAAATCAAAGCCGGTTCTCTTTGCGGACTGGGGCAGACAGCTCCCAATCCGGTACTTGCCACCCTCCGCTTCTACCGCAATGAATATCTGGAACATGTGAATGAACACAAATGCCGCGCCATGCAATGCAATGCTCTGGTCGATGTCGCATTGAATAAAGATAAGTGTGTAAAATGCAAACTTTGCATCAAAACCTGTCCGGTAAATGCGATCAGCAGTGACTTTGTTATTGATCCGGCACTTTGCACCAGATGCAACAGCTGTCTGGACGTATGCCCCCAAAAAGCCATCACCCGCGTGGCGAAAGGAGAACAGTGACCATGAGTATAAATTTTTTCCTTGACGGCAAATCTGTAACTGCCCAGCCCGGACAGACTGTTATGGATGTCGCCCGGGCCAACGGAATCGACATTCCCGGACTTTGCGGTGACAAACGGATAAGCAAAACCACCAGTTGTTTTGTCTGTGTGGTAAAAGACAAAACAACCGGTAAATTTCTGCCTTCATGCTCGGCGATGCCGTCAGAAGGTCAGGAAATAGAAGTAACTGCCCCGGATGTTCTGGAAATGCGGAAAACCGCGCTCAATCTGCTTTTGAGTGAACACAACGGTGACTGCGAAGCACCATGCACCCTCGCCTGTCCGGCTCATGCGGCGGTGGAAGAATATGTCCGGGCAGCAGCGAATGGTGATTTCTTCAATGCTTTGAAAATCATCAAAGAGCGCATCCCCATGCCGATCACTGTCGGCAGAGTGTGCCCCCGTTTTTGTGAGAAACAATGCCGCCGCAATATCGATGGAGAACCGGTGGCGATAAATGAATTCAAACGGTTGGCCGCTGACATGTGCTACGATTCCTACATGGAAGAGCTTCCGGCACTTTCCGGCAAAAAGGCCGCCATTGTCGGCGGTGGTCCGGCCGGATTGGCCGCAGCCTACTATCTTCGGCTCCGGGGGATCCAACCGGTGATCTTTGAACAAATGCCGAAATCCGGAGGCATGACCCGTTACGGCATCCCCGAATACCGTCTGCCCAAAAATCTCCTGGACAAAGAAATCGCCCATTTCGAAAAAATGGACATCTTCTTTTCCTGCGGGAAAAAACTTGGAGAAAATCTCTCTCTTGCGGAATTGGAAGAAAACTTCGATGCCGTTATTATCGCAATCGGCTGCTGGCAGGCATCCGGCATGCGGTGTGAAGGAGAGGAATTTGCCGTGCCCGGCATAGATTTTCTGCGCAATGTTATCGAAAACGATTGCTCTGCACCTAATCCCGGAAAAGTTCTGGTTGTCGGCGGCGGAAACACTGCTATGGATTGCTTGAGAACCAGTGTCAGACTCGGCTCTCCGGAGGTAACTTGCATCTACCGCCGCAGCGAGGCAGAGATGCCGGCAGAAAAAATCGAAATTGCCGAAGCCAAAGAAGAGGGTGTAAAATTCCAATTCCTCACGGCTCCGGTAAAATTGGAAAAACGCAACGGCAAACTGATTCTCACCTGTCAGAAAATGACTCTTGGTGAACCGGACGCTTCCGGCAGACGCAAACCGGTTCCGGAAGCCGGCAGTGATTTTGAGATCGAAGCTGATACGGTCATCGCCGCAATCGGTCAGAAGACCTCCGCTCCGGCCGGTATTCCGGTAACCCGTTACGGCACAGTGGAGGTTCAGGAAGACGGTGTCACAGTTCGCAATGGACTTTACAGTGCCGGAGATTGCGTTTCCGGTGCAGCGACCGTTGTTGAAGCTCTGGCTTCCGGCAGACGGGCAGCAATGGCTGCAGCCAGAGATCTGTTGAATATTCCGCTGGAAGAAGAAAATCCCATAAATGTCACCCGGGGCAACTGGCAGGAACTTTCTCTTGATGAAATCGTCGTTCTCCGGAATGATCTTTCTGCCGAACCGCGAGAAAAACTCACGTTTATCCCGCTGGCAGAGCGAAAAACTACATTCAAAGAAGTCTGTTCGACCATGAGTGCCGGACAAATTGCCAAAGAGGGCAAACGGTGTATCGAATGCAGTTGTTCCGATAAGGCCGACTGTAAATTGCGGAAATTTTCCGGCGAAGCCGGATGCCGGGTTGATGCCTACAGCGGGCAACGGCAATCTGCCAGTTACGACGTGCGCCATCCGGCGATCATTCAGGATCGCGGCAAGTGTATAAAATGCGGCATCTGTGTAAAAGTGTGCAAAGAAGTGGTCAATAAGTCCCTGCTTTCTTTGCAGAAACGCGGATTTGCCAGCTGCATTGGCACCGCCTTTGATCAAGGATTGCCCGACAGTTGCCGGGAGTGCGGCGAATGTATCAACGCCTGCCCGACCGGTGCTCTTGACTGGCGCAAAAAACGTTGAAGCAGTCAATGCATAAAACAGCGGTGATCATTACTCTCGGGTGTCGGCTCAACCATGCCGACACCGCATTGCTTACTACCCGGTTGCAAAATGCCGGGTATGAGCTGCGGGATGATTTTACCGTTTCACCGGATTTGATTCTGCTGAATAGTTGTGCGGTCACCGCTGAAGCCGAACGCAAAAGCAGGCAGCAGATCCGTAAACTGCGGAAGAATTATCCGGGAAGCTGCATCGCGGTTGCCGGATGCGCCGCTGAACTTTCTCCGGAAAAACTCAAAGAATGCGGTGCCGATTTGATATTGACCAATCCGGATAAAAAACTTTTTCCGCACGCAAAATCCTGCGGACGCAAAAGTTTGGAAACACCATCCGGAAACTTCCTTGAAAACGCTCACTCCTCTTTTCCGTTCCGTACCCGGGCTTTTATAAAAATCCAGGAAGGATGCAATAATTTTTGTTCATACTGCATTGTCCCGTATGTCCGGGGAGCCTCCCGTTCCCGGTGCTTTGCCGAATGTATCGAAGACTGCAAAAAAGCAATTGAACAGGGTTTCCCTGAAATAGTGCTTACCGGAGTAAACACCTGCAACTACCGGGATGACGGCAAAGATTTATCCGGTTTGATCCGGGAGATCGCTGCACTTCCCGGTGAGTTCCGCATCCGTTTGAGTTCGACAGAACCGCATCCGGGGGATTTGCAGTTGGCAGAATTAATGAGCGAACCGGCCAATCGGCTCTGCCGTTTTCTTCACCTTTCCATGCAGCATGGCAGCGACCGGGTCCTGAAAGCGATGCGCAGAAATTATACGGCGGAACAATTTATCAATTTTGTAAAAAATATACGTTCAATCGTTCCGGATATTCATATCGGCACCGATTTTATCGTTGGCTTCCCCGGGGAAACCGATGAGGACTTCATCCGGTTGCTGGCTGTCGCAGAAGAGGTGCAATTTGCCAATATCCACGCCTTTGCCTACTCGATCCGCCCCGGAACTCCGGCGGCAGCCATGCCGGGACAGATCCCGGCTGAAACAGTAAAAAAACGGATGAAACGACTTACTGCTGCGGCAAATATTTCAGCAACCAATTTTGCCGAATCACAAGTCGGGAAAACTTTACCGGTGATTTTTGAACAGGAGAGCAACGGCAAACTGCATGGATGGAGCGATAATTACCTTGCTGTAACCGTGCCGGCCGGAAGTTTTCCCGCCGGAAAAATAATAAATATTACTGCAGATGAAAAAAATCTTGCAGAAAATTTGCAAAAATCCTCTTCTGATATTATCTTATAATATGGACAGATATATTACACTTATAATTACATCATTTTTGTTGATTTTGACCGGCTGCAAGCAGGAAAAACATACTCCGCCGCCAGTGGAGAGGATATCGCTTGTTGTCCGCTTTTTTGACAGTATACAAAACGGTGATCCGGAAGCTGCGGTCAGACAGGGCAAAAACATCTTCAACCTTGACCGGTCACAAAATCATGTCAGTACGCTCATCAGTATTCAGGAAAGCAATGAAACGGTTGTCAACGCCCAGAAATTGCTTGATTCCGGAAAAGTATCTCTCGCGTTGTCTTTGATCACCAACGCCTTGAAAACTTATCCGGAAAACAATGTTCTGCGCCGGTCAAAAATAAAATTGGAAGAGCTTAAAAATGCGCAAAAATATCTTGTTGCCATGACCAGAGCCAGAACCGCTGCGGCAATGAGCAGTGCCAGAGAAACAGCAGAAATCGGACTGTCTTCCAACAAAACAGATAAACTGCAAAAATTCCTTGATGATTATGAAACAAGGGTGCAGGAACTGACCAAACTGGAACAGAAAAAAACCCAGGATTCTCTTGAAGCGGCATCGGCTGCTGCAGAAAAAGCCAAAGCAGAAGATGCCAGACGGGAAGCTGAAAATATCCGCTTTATGCAAGAAATTGAAAAAATGTCCGGAGAGGGAGAAAAAATGCGGCAGAATGCCGGAGAAATTCCCTTTGAACCGGACAATACTTCAGAAAACAAATGATCACAAAACTTGAACTTAATGACTTCGTCCGAACTTGCGGAGTCAAAGATACCGGCTCATTTGCCGCAGCTTGCGAAGTTCTGCGTAAATTTTTGACCGAATACAACACCAACGTTAATCTTACCAGGTTGACTTCTGTCGAAGATTTTTACTTCAAACATGTCGCAGATTCTTTAAGTATCGCCTATTTCTTTCCGGAAATAAGCAAAGATAAACTTGTTATTGCCGATATCGGCTGCGGAGCCGGCTTCCCGAGTTTGATTTTGGCTTTGGCTTTTCCGCAGCTGCAGATCCATGCGATCGATTCCATCGGGAAAAAAATAACCTTTGTAACTCTTGCGGCCCAACTGCTGAATCTGCATAACTTAAATGCTGTTCACGGTCGCTCCACAGAGTTGAATTGCCGCAAGGAATTTCAAAACAAATTTGATATCGTTACGGCCAGAGCAGTTGCCCCGTCACCAAAAATTTTCCGGGAGTCCAACCGGTTCACAGTTCCCGGCGGCAGATTTATTTTTTATAAAACTCCTCAACAGGCTGCCGAAGAGAGTGCTGAATTACAAAAAATCCGGCAGATGCACTGGAGCAACACTTCTGTTTTCAATCTTCCCGGACTTTCCGGAGAACGATTATTTACTGTTGGAAAAACAATATAAAGGATAATGTCATGAAAATTCGATTCCCCGATCCGCCAATGCATTTCCGCCCCTCCCCCTTTTGGAGCTGGAATGATGATTTACAGCCGGAAGAGTTGCGCCGCCAAATCAGATTGATGCACAAAGCAGGACTTGGCGGATTTTTCATGCACGCCAGAGGCGGTTTGGAAACAGTATACTTATCTGACAGGTGGATGGAGTGTGTCATGGCTTCTCTTGATGAAGCCGGCAAACTCGGGATGGATGCATGGCTGTATGATGAAAACGGCTGGCCCAGCGGCTTTGCGGGAGGATTGGTCAATGCTCTTGGCATAGATTACCAAGCCAAATATCTGCGTTCAGAAAAACTTCCGCTTAAAGATGCGGCAACTAAAGAAAATACTATTGCGTTTTATTCTGCGGATGGAACAAAATTTCTGGGACGGACTCTACCGGAAAATACAGAATGCCGTGAAGTTCTGCGTTGTTACTTTGAAGTAAATCCATATTACGTGGACAACCTCAACGACAAAGTTGTGGCGGAATTTCTCCGGGTGACCCATCAGCATTACTATGAAAAACTCCCCGCGCAACTGCTCAAACATCTGCGCGGAGTATTTACTGATGAACCGCAGTTATCCCGGAATGGCGTTGTCTGGTCGTTCGTTCTTGAGGAGGAGTATCGTAAAAAATACTCTTGCGATCTGTTGGAATGTCTGCCGGGGATACTGCATGATATCCCGGGATGCGCCCGGACACGGGTGCGCTTCTGGAAGCTGTGTTCGGAACTTTTCTCCCGGGCATTTATGAAGCAGATCAAATCCTGGTGTCAGGAACACAACTGGGAATTGACCGGCCATCACGTATTGGAAGAAGTATTAAGTTATCAAATAAGTTCCAATGGTTCTGTGATGCCGCAATACCGTTATTATACGCTCCCCGGAGTCGACCATCTCGGACGGGTAGCTCCGTCGGATCTGGCAGCGGTACAGTTGTGGTCAGTCGGCGAACAATACGGTCTGAAACAATTAATGACCGAAAGTTTCGCCTGCAGCGGCTGGGCCTGCAACTTCTCCGGGATGCGTTGGATCTATCAACGTCAGATGGCACACGGAATAAATTATCTTTGTCAGCATTTGCAAAGTTATTCTCTGCGCGGTTCACGCAAGCGGGATTATCCGCAGAGCAGTTTTTACCACCAGCCCTGGTGGGAAGACTATAAAATCCTTAACGACTATTTTTCACGGGTCGGCATGCTTCTGGCCGAAGGGGAATGTCATCCGGAAGTTCTGGTCATTCATCCGATTTCCTCATTGTGGAAAATTTATACCGGCAATGATGCCCAGTTAAATAACGGTATCTTCCAGAAAACCGCTGACACGATGACCTCTGAATTGGATCAGAATTTTATTCCGCACCATTATGCTGATGAAATAATCGTCGATGAGTGCGGTTCGGTTGACAACGGGAAATTTATCATTGGCAACTGTGCTTATAATTTGGTGATCATACCGCAGGTGACCAATATTTCTGCAAAAATATTAAAATTACTCAAAGAGTTTCACCGAAACGGCGGAATTATTTTACGGGTAAAAAATACTGAAACGATGCTGGAATTCACCATTGACGGTATTCCGGCGACACCAGGAGATATGGATTTCATCAACTCTCTGCCCGGATTTGATTCTGAAAGAGCTGCTGCTCAATACGCGGCCAAATGCGTCGGAAAAAATGTTTCGATCACAGAAAACTCAATTCCTGCAACAAAAATCTGCGGTACGTGGCGGGATATTGAAATATCCGGCTGTTCCGGAAGATTTTATTATCTGGTAAATACGGCACAAAATTCCGGAACTCAAGTGGAAATTTCTCTGAAACGAACCGGCAGACATGTGGCGATAATCGATCAGTATGACGGTGAATTTTACCGGCCGTCCAAATATTCGGTCAATGACAGCAATATCACGCTGGAATACAGTTTTGCTCCGGCAGATGCATTGTTGCTGTTTGTTTCCGATGATTTGGAAATTGGAGAATTACCGGAATTCCAACGTATTGCCCCAAATGCCGATCCGATACGGTTGCTCCCGGAAAAATCCTGGCAGATATCACAAATGCAGGAAAATATCATAACTCTTGATTTCTGCCGTTTCCGGACAGATCACGGGCAGTGGCAATTTGCAAACGCCGTCGATGTGCAGAGCAGATTGCTGATGATGGAAAAAGATTGCGATCTGGAACTGGAATATGAATTCACTGTCGGAGAAGATTTTGACTTTTCCGCACCGGTATTCATGGCGGTGGAATCTCCGGAAAAATTCACCTTTTCACTCAACGGTAAAAATTTTGCTGCGCAAAAAGACGGTTATCTTTTTGATAAAGCGTTTGAAAAGATACGCTTGCCGGAAAATCTGCGGCCCGGCAAAAATATCATTGCCGCAAAAATGCGCTTCTGTCAAGCTCCCGGAACCTATGAAACTCTGCGGAAAGCCAGAGTTTTTGAATCAGAAAGAAATAAATTGACCTTCAAAACCGAAATTGAAAGTATCTATTTAGCCGGAAATTTCTCTGTCCGTCACGATGGAAAAAGCTGCCGCTTGGAACGCAATGCGATGCGGTTGTCCGGCAGTTTTGCACTTGGTTCGCCATTGCACAGTGAATCAGTTGACTGCAGTGATCTGCTCAACAGCGGAATGCCGTTTTTTGCCGGAACGGTCACTTTGAAAAACATGTTCACACTGACTCCGGATGAGGTGGATAAGATAAACTTTTTCACCTGCAATCTCAAGGGTGCAAATTCGTTGAAACTCCGGCTCAACGGTCAGGATTGCGGTGGAGCATGGTGGGAGCCGTTCGCATTCCCGGTAAAAGGCAAATTACAGCCGGGGATAAATGTTATCGAAATGGAACTGACCATCTCGTTACGCAATATGCTTGGCCCGCACCACCTGCTTGCCGGTGAACCACTCGGCGTAGGCCCGACCAGCTTTTTCCTGGAACCGAATTATCTGGACGTACCGGGATTGCCGTCAACACCGGAATATAACATGGTGGAATTCGGGGTGAACAATTTGAAATTCACCGAATGATCGACAAAAAATCCGGATACAGCACTGTAAACAGAACAATAACAAACAAAAAAGGCCGTTGCTCACCTTGTTTCAAGGTTTGGCAACAGCCTTTTTTACTTCTGCGATCAGTGACGACGCTGTTTGGCTTCGCGGCGTTTGATTTCGCTCGGCTTTTCATAGTGCCGGCGGTTACGCAGTTCTTTGAGGGTTCCCTCTTTGTCAAGCTTCTTTTTCAGCCGACGCAGAGCGCGGTCGATGACCTCACCTTTTTTGACGCGGACTTCGGTATGCATAGGATTCACCCCCTTTCAAAAAAATTGCCTCAACAAACATAATATTTCTTAATATACAACAAAAAGTGCGTTAATTCAAGTCCGGATACTTAAAAAAGAGCAAAATCGGAGTTGAAGAACTGCTTTGCAAAGTAAAAGGCGAAACGCAAACTTCATTAAGTGTACCGGAATACCACCACATGAGCGATAAATTTTTCAATGGATACTTCAACCCTGCGGAGTTCAACTCTGCCCGGGGGTCGAAAGAAAAGATCGACACCTGACTGCCGGCCGGCGCTTCAAAACTCCCCTGTCCGGCAAAACAGCAAAAGTATCCGGTTTCCGTGTAAAGCCGGATACCGGGAAAGGAAGAGGAAACTTCAGCAAATTGCCCGAGATTACCTAAAAAGTGATCTTCCCGCGCACCGGCAGCACCAAGAATAGCGGAAACTGTAAAACCTTTTTCCCGGCAGAAACGGAAACTTTTAGCCAGATCGTTGGTCTCCTGTTCAAAAAATTTAACCGCCCGGTCGGCAAAACGATTCCGGGTTTCCGGTGAAACGCTGTCCAGATCGCCGACGATCCAATCCGGTTCCCTGCCGAAAGTCAGCAGCTTATCCGCAGCACCGTCACAGCAGATCACACATTTGGCCCTTTTCAGCATTTCAAGCAATTGCGGACGGCGGGGAAATTCGCCGTCCGCAAGGATGATGATTTCGTCTGTCATATTTATCAAAGATAGGTAATCCGGTTGATTACCATCCTCCCTTTATCGTTGATATAAAGCCGGACAAACATTTTCACTTCTCCGGTGATCTCATCAAAGTAGATATTTTTACCCGGATCACTGTTATGTTCCAGATAATCGAATTTACCGTATTTACAATCAGTTTTGGTGGCTACGCCATCGTCTTCGATTTTAATATTGCTTCCGGAGACAGTGTAATCCCCTTTATCATCCGGATCAAACAACCGCACCTGCGTGCCTGCCACATCTTTGATACTTTGCGCAACGACCATCATATTGATGACCGAAGGTGTGTGGGAGGTGGCACAAATCAGATTGATCGTCTTGCCGATGATCTCCTCCTGGGCGGCATCGGTCTTTTGTGAACTTCCGATAGTCGCATGGAAAGCATTTTCCAGAGAGTAAGTCGTGCCGTAATTCAGAAAACCGAGTTTACCGCTATAGTTACTCTCTTTGGCATTGGCAGCAAAATTTGTTTTGATATCAGCCACCGCTGTTTCATCGATCAAACTCGATCCGGCAGTAATTTCTTCCGGGAATTCACCATTACTGCCCCGGGTGGAATTAACAATAAAATTTGCCGGATCTTCGCCGTAACGGATATTGCGAAAAAGAGCAGCCAAAATTTCCGGATCTCTTGCCGGATCATAATTCGGTGCCGCAGGACGGAGCAGATTGACATTTATTTTACCGTAAGTATGGATCTTCCCGGTCATTTTGATCTGCTCAAGGATAGCACCATCACCAACCTGGTATGCGCTTCCCGCGTTGCCCCAATTATCTTCATTGGAAGCAAACTCCGTAAATCCGGCATTTTTGATATTTATGGTCTGCCACCTGATTCCGCGATGGATAAAACCGATCTCCCAGGGACTCATCATCGGCGCATTGCGGATGACGGCGGTGGAAATATGTTTGTCTTTGCCGCTGCCGGTATAGGCCGGTCCTTCTGCCAGTTCTTCATCGCACACTCTCAATGTGTCAGGATCGGCAGGGGTATATGGATTCTGCGGACTGAATTCCATGCTGCTGCTTTGATTCTGATTGCCGATAAAACCACTTGCAACATCCATAACCGGAGTTGTTCCGTAAACCTCTTCCGGAGAAGCAGCATTCGCTACCGCAATGGATTTTCCTTCAAACGTCCAATCATCCGGATTAAGATTCTGCCGGGGGTCATAATTGCGGAAAGTTCCCAATGCGATCGCCATCGTCTTGTCTGTGCCGAATGTAAATGTTTGATTGACATCATCCCACTCCCGCGCCGCACTTCCGGCACCAGACAGTTTGGCATAATCTATACCTATTCTGTCACCGGCAGCCGCGCCGGACGGCAAATTCAACTTATTGGTCAATTTGGCACTCAGCACGGCTCTTTGCGGATTTGCCGAAACATGTGTCACCTTGATTTCATCAACGATCACCGCTTCCACGCCGGTAATTTTTTTGCTTCCTTCCTTGGCCGAAGCAAAATCAGCCGGCAAATTTCCGGAGCCAACTTTATCCAGAATATCAACTCCTATTTTCAATTCAGCTATATCAGTATCTCCGCTAGAATTATACGCTTTCAGGGAAACTTTGCCGGACTCATTTTTCTGCCACTTATCTTTGGCAAAACTGAATGGGTAAGGTTTTGCGCCATCGGTATTTCCCAAATCAGTTCCTGAAAAGTCCACATACGCCTCACTTCCGGCCGTATGCGTCAATTCCCCATCATTCAATGATGCAGACAAAATTTTCTCTTTCAAGGCCGAAAGATCAGTCGTTCCGACAGTAGAAAAACTATTCAAAGTAATTTTTAATTCCCCGACAGTTCCCTTTTTCGTAACATCTTCCATAACCGGATTGCCCGCAGCATCCGTTTCCGGATCACCCGCAGCATCCGTTTTCTGTTCACTGACAACATATTCAAATTTGATATTTTTCAATTTGATTTCAGTTATTTTCATTCTGGCTGAAAGCGCACCGAAATCCACCATTGCCTGAATATCAGAATATCCGCCATTATCTGCATCAAACGGATAAATATTGGCCAATTTGACCATCGGAGCAATATTCAACAAAAAGTTATTATTTTTGATCGTGGTGATCAAAGTGCCATTCGCATCCGGGAAAACGGTGTTATCCAAGGTCAATTGCGCCTCGCCATCAGTTCCGGCCCCGGTGATTTTGAAAAGGGCACCGATTTCATAAAGATACGGAGTTTTTTCGTTACCGGTAAAAGTGGGATGAGTGTAAGTCAATACCCCACCGGCACCGGCGACCGGAGCCTCAAGCCATTTTTTGGCCTCAACATCCGAAGTGGGTATACCATCGGCATCACAGTAATCGTTGAAATTTGCCGCGATCTGTTTACGCAGAGTTCCCAAATCAGCGAATGAGCCTGCAGCATTTCCGATACGGCGCAGGAACGGCAAACCATTGGTATCGCCATCTTTTGCATATTCACCGTCATCGGCGATCCCGCCTTCATACAACAGACTGTCCTGAGTCAGCAGTTTGATGGATTCAAAACTGTTGACCTTACCGCTTTCACCGGCGACAGTCGTATCGATCCCCAGCCGGGCATACCATTGGTCGGCATTATCATTGACATCATACGCTTTGCGCCAACCTTTTTCGCCGGTGTTGCCGGCATCCCAATCCAGAGTATGATATTCGCCCAATTCAGAAATATTGAACCGCAACAATGAATCCCCGCCGTCTGCATAGGTTTCCGCAGCTATCCGGGATGGATCAGCAACTGTTTTATTTTTTTCAAAATCCGGGATGAACCACTTTTCCACCCACCGCTGTGTTTCAGCGGCTCCGGGCGTTGAGGTCACATTATAGATATTCTGATAGTCCATCATCGTACTTGCAGTCGTTTCCAATTGAGTTGCAACATTGGTAAACAACACATGTGCCGGATTCCAGGCATCGGACACACCGGAAAAATCACCGAGAAAAACTTCATCGATCTCTCTGCCCCAGCGGTTTTCCGATGGGACAAAAACATCTGTACCGGCATTAGCGGCTTTATCCAGTTCCAAGTGTCCTCGCATAAAGACCGGAGCAAGCAGCTGCGCCGGAGAACCGATCACCTGCCATGCAGCCCTACCGATCAAACGGCGGGGAGTTTCTCCGGAAACAAGATCATTTTTCCCGTTGGTAAAGAAAACCCATCTTCCCGGCCACTCATTGGAAAACTGCTGATTGAATTTAACAGCCGTCCGATTGGAAATAACCGAACTGTTTACCGGAGCCTGAAGAACGGAATCGGCCCCTTTCAATGCATCATTGTATTCATTGGCCCCGCCGGATGCTGCATTACCGTTGTTGTCATAAGCCGCAAAACTGTAGATCCCGTCAAAGCTTTCCGGAAATTTTTTATTCGGATCACTTTTCGCATATTGATGCGCGTAAACCATCAATGAACTTGCCGCCCGGCTGACCGCCGACAACGCAAACATCCGGGAACGGGTGCGTGAACTGTTGTTTTCCGCCACCTTGCGGTAATTGACAGCATTACCGACAAACGCCATACCGATCATCAGCAGCAACGCCAGCAGCCCAACGGCAAAAATCAGAGCCATACCGCTTTCGGAACTATTTTTTTGAGGAGTATATTTCATCATTCACTTCCTTTCTTGCCCAGCAGTACTGCCCGGCGGAATGTATAGCCATGTTCCAGAAAGATATCATTCCTTTTGTCTGCATCCTCTTTATTCTCTCTCCATTTGAAGAAACTCTCCCGGCTGTCCAGCATTTTCAACTCGATCTCAACCAGATAAGGAGCCGCATTGGTTTTTCCGGTTTTTGCAGTTTCATCCAATTTGTTTTTTGATGCGTTATTCGGATCACCCGGATCTTCCAGAGCAACATACCGGGTGAACTTCAAACCGATAACGTTTTCACAGATATCCACAGCGACCGCCCTGGTTTCCACTCCATCTACCGTCGGGTGATCTTCAAAATCATTTTCATCAAACTTTTCAAACACATTGTTCAAGTGATCAACAGCTTCATCCACCGATTTTATTTTCCGGTTGCGCCGGGCTGTTTCATTGTAAGATGGGAAAAGCTGACCGAAAAAGTTTTTGCTTTTCGCATTCTGTCCGGTATATTTTATCATTTGCAATTTGCCGGCATGTTCCGATGACCCATCCGGATCGACCAGACGGAATTTGACAAAATGCCGGGAGTGATTGCCATCGCCCATTGCCACATTACTGACAAACCATATATATTCTTCATTCATCTCAAAAGGATACTGATTGGCATAGGAGCTGTCCTCAATATAGGTCAATGTCTGCATCCGGGAAGCCAGAAATTCCATCGCCGTCCGCGCAGAAGCAAAGGTGTCGGTCTTCTGTTCACTGCGCAGCCACATCTGCTGCGCTCCGGAAAAAAGCCGCAAAGAAACTACCAGCAATATGCTGAATACTGCCATTGCCGCCAGCAATTCGATCAAAGTGAAGTTTTGCCTGCTGTATTTTTTCACGGTCGCCACCTCTTCATTTTTTCAATTCAAAACGTTCATTGTAGATCTCAAACCGGAAATAAGCCTTTTCCCGTTCTGCATACGGCAAATCAGCCGGATAACTTATTTCCATGACCAGCGGCAGTATAAAATTTCCCACATCCAGAGCCTTAACATCTCCGGGATTTGAACCGGAAGCCCCTTTATCCGACAAAGCGGTATAGTTGCTTTCGACCCCCCAGTTTATCGGAACAAAAAACTCTTTTCCAAACTCAGAGCTTTCCTCTTTATAAACCGCCACAACCGCAGAAAAATCCACATAATAATCATCTTTCGGTCCGGAAACCTGCCGCACCATGTACAAGCCGTCAGCTTCTTTTTTCCATGTCCAGGGTTCATCGTCACTCAATCCGTCATCCCAGGAAGTTGCCGGATCTTTGATGGCCCCCCCCACCTCCAAAGCAGAACGCAAAGGAAAAGTCACATCACTGCGAAAACCATCGGAATTAACCGACAACGCACTTTCTGCCCGGATACGGGAAATCACCAGTTCGGCAATATCCGCAATGCTGTTTTCCGCCATTGCACTGCGGTGGTTGCTCAATCCCGCCGGAAAGAGAACAAAAACACTGGCCATTCCAACCGATAAAATAACTATCGCCAACATGATTTCAACCATATTGAAACGGTATTTTCTGATCTTATTCATCGCCGCTGCCTCCTGCATTATCTGCTTCGCCGTCTTCCATCGGCAGGTAAGAAACCTTGCCGGTAATGGGATTGAGCTTCAATACCACAAAGTTATCCTTATTGGCATATTCATACTGACCGTCATTTATCCTTGCTTCGGTAAAAAACAACAGCAATGGGGTGTCGCTGTTATCAAATCCGCCAAAAGGTGTAAATATTATTCCCCGCCAGTTATCACACGAACCTTCAGTATCTGCCGTCCCCAGGGCCTTGATATCAGCATCTTTGGAGTCTTTGGCATAAATAACATCCAAACATTCGTAACCGGAAACGGCTTTGGTCGTGGCGGTTTCGATCCCGGCCTTTGAAAGCGGCATAAATTTTCCGGAAGTTTCATCCTGCCAGTTTTTATGTCTCGCACAAGCCACCAGCATTGCCCCATCCGGCATATTGGTCCATGCCGCCCCCGGAACCCAGTTGATGAAAGTTCCATCCTTTTTCACGTAAGCCAGACGGTAGCCGCCATTGACAAATTTTTTCAAATTCGCATCACTGATATCACTATCGTTTGTCGGAATGATCATTGCCACATATTTGCGCGAAGAAATCGCCCTGGCTTGCGCCACTTCCATACCGGTTTTAAAATTTGATGCCATCTGATCGACCTTGTTTCCGGACATCAAACGGCTGAATGCCGGAGCAAAAATACCGATCAAAAGTGCTGTAATTCCGATCACAGCGAGCAATTCGATCAATGTAAAGGAGTGTTTTCTGTAATGCTTCATCGCGGTTCCTCCCGTAATATTCCACACTGCCGGAGATACTATAGACTGTATTTTTACATTTTTCAACAGAAAATTCCCCGGAACATATAAAAAAAAACAATTTTTTTCATATTTTCCTTACCTCCCGGCGGTTTTTACCGGAAAACACCGCAATTACGGGAAAAAGCGGGTTTATCGGCAAGTATACTTGTAATTTCTCAAATGGCGGTGTAATTTATAGTTGACAGCATAATATTTACAGTATATGGGAGATACTCTGAAAATGAAACGTATTCTCGTAACCGGCGGCGGCGGCTTCCTCGGCAGCTGGCTGTGCGAAAAACTTCTGGAAAAAGGTAACGAAGTGATCTGCGTGGATAATTTTTTCACCGGTTCCAAACGCAACATATATCACTTGCTGAATGATCCGAAATTTGAGTTGATCCGGCACGATATCACCTTTCCGCTCTATATCGAATGTGACGAAATCTACAATCTTGCCTGCCCTGCCAGCCCCATTCATTATCAGCATGACCCCGTTCAGACGGTGAAAACCTGTGTTCACGGTGCAATCAATATGCTGGGTCTGGCCAAACGCCTCAACGCCAAAATTCTGCAGGCATCCACCAGTGAAGTATACGGCGACCCGGCGATCCACCCGCAGGTGGAGGAGTACTGGGGCAATGTAAACCCCATCGGCATCCGCTCCTGCTATGATGAGGGAAAGCGTTGTGCGGAAACACTTTTCAACTGCTACCGGATGCAGAATTCTCTGCGGACAAAAATCATCAGGATTTTCAACACTTACGGGCCGCGCATGCATCCGCACGACGGCCGGGTCGTAAGCAACTTCATTCTGCAGGCATTGCAAAACAAAGATATCACGATTTACGGCGACGGCTCACAGACCCGCAGTTTCTGTTACCGGGATGATCTTATCGACGGGATGATAAAGCTTATGGCCACTGATGATGATGTCACCGGCCCGGTCAACGTCGGAAACCCCGGAGAATTCACTATTTTGCAGCTGGCAGAAAGTGTGATCGAACTTACCGGTTCAAAATCAAAAATCATCCGGATGCCTCTGCCGGCCGATGACCCGAAACAGCGAAAACCGGATATTTCCAAAGCGAAAAAGCTGCTCAACTGGCAGCCGGTCACCCCTCTGCATGAAGGCTTGACCAAAACTATCGCTTATTTTGATGATCTGTTGAAAACCGATCCTGATTTTTGCAAAGCAGAGGAGTAATTTTTACAATGAAACGTATCATCGTTACCGGAGGAGCAGGTTTTATCGGTTCCGCACTGGTCAGATACATAATCAATCACACGAATGATGAAGTGTGTGTGGTCGATAAACTCACTTACGCCGGAAATATGGAAAATCTGTCTGAAGTTTCCGCTTCTGACCGTTTCCGCTTTGAAAAAGCTGACATTTGCGACTTGCAGGCGATCAGAGAAATTTTCACCTCTTTCCGCCCGACCAACGTCATGCATCTGGCCGCAGAAAGCCACGTTGACCGTTCGATAGACGGGCCGATGGAATTTATCATGACCAATGTTGTCGGTACCGGCTGTTTGCTGGAATGTGCAAATAAATATTATTCTGCTTTGCCGGAGTCGGAAAAAAGTCTTTTCCGTTTCCACCATATTTCCACCGATGAAGTTTACGGCTCTCTGGGTAAAGAAGGATTCTTTCATGAAACCACAGCCTATGATCCCTCTTCGCCCTACTCTGCCAGCAAGGCTTCCGCTGATCATCTGGTACGGGCCTGGGGCAGAACATTCGCGCTGCCGGTACTGGTCACCAATTGTTCCAACAATTACGGGCCGTACCATTTTCCGGAAAAATTGATCCCGCTGATGATCCTGCACGCGCTTTCCGGCATGGAACTGCCGATTTACGGCAAAGGCGACCAGATCCGGGATTGGCTCTACGTCGATGACCACGCCCGGGCACTTTATCTGGTTTCCGACCGGGGCATCCCCGGGGAAACTTACAATATCGGCGGCAACAGCGAGAAGACCAATCTGGAAGTTGTCAACACGATCTGCTCTCTTCTTGACCGTTTATCCCCCAGAAGCGACGGCAAAAGTTATGCGGAGCAGATCATACATGTTCCGGATCGTCCGGGACATGATGCGCGTTACGCGATCGATGCATCCAAGATTTCTGCCACCCTGGGATGGCAGGTGCAGGAGTCATTTGAATCGGGGATCGGGAAAACAGTCAAATGGTATCTTGAAAACAAGGATTCATGGTGCGCAAGAGTACTCAACGGGGAATACCGGATGGAACGTCTTGGAAGCATAAAATAACGGAAATAGAATATGTTTGATGCCAAAATTCTGGAAAACAGCAGGATCGTCGTTACCGGCGGAGCGGGTTTTATCGGTTCAAACCTGACGGAAACTCTGCTCCGACTTGGCTGTGAAGTTGTCGTTCTGGACAATTTTGCCACCGGAAAACGGGAAAATCTTGCACGTTTTTCCGGACACCGGAATTTCACTTTAACACAAGGCGATATCCGCAATCCGGATGATTGCCGGAAAGTTGTTGACGGAGCAGATTTTGTGCTTCATCAGGCAGCTCTTGGGAGTGTACCGCGTTCAATAAAAGATCCCGGCACGTCCGCCAGTGTCAATATCAGCGGATTTGTCAACATGCTGCACGCTGCCGTTGATTCCCGGATAAAACGTTTTGTCTACGCTTCCAGCAGTTCAGTTTACGGCGATTGTCAGGATTCTCCCAAAGTGGAAAAACGCACCGGCATCCCGTTATCCCCCTATGCACTGACTAAAAGTGTGAATGAACAATTTGCAGCAAATTTCCATCAGATTTACGGCATCGACTGCATCGGGCTGCGTTATTTCAATGTTTTCGGCAGACGGCAGGACCCGGACGGGGCGTATGCAGCGGTCATTCCCAAATTTTCAGCGGCACTGATCGCACATCAATCTCCGGTCATAAATGGTGATGGCTCTTTCAGCCGGGATTTCACCTTTATTGATGATGTGGTCAAAGCCAATATTCTTGCGCTGACGGCTGATGATCCGGCGGCATGCAATACGGTTTACAACATTGCCGGGGGCAAAGAAACCACATTGAATGAGCTGTTTTCTTATCTCCGGGAAGAGTTATCGGTTTTCGACCGGGAAATAGAAAACATCCTGCCGGTTTATGCCCCGGAACGGCCCGGCGATATCCCGCACAGTCTGGCTGATATCAGCAAAGCCGCTTCACTTTTAGGATATATCCCGGAATACGATATCAGAAGCGGATTGAAGTCAACAGCACAGTGGTATTTCCAAAATCTGGCAAACAGGTAAAATCTTTTAACGTTTCACTGTATCCGGCTTGTATCCGGTTTCCAACCGGTGAAGTTTTTCCAGCACAGTCATTCCATCAGGGAAAGATGTTTGCGGAGAAATTTCAGCCAGCGGGCGCAGCACAAATTCCCGCAAATGCGCACGCGGATGCGGAATGGTCAAATCAGGAGAATCTATGACCTCTTCACCAAAAAGGATGATATCGCAATCCAGTATCCGGGATTCCCGGCTGCTGTGATGTGCCGGGCGTCCGGCTTCACATTCAATTTGCTGACATAATGCCAGCAAATCTCCGGGAGTACCGCACCATGATCCGGTCATTGCCATATCCAGAAAATCAGGAGTCCCCGACACACAATCTTCCGCAGCAGACATCATTATCCGGCTGCAGCGGATATTCTGCACGCCTGCCATCCGGAATTTTTCTACAGCTGTTGCCATCGCCTGCCCGGTCCCCGGCAAATTTCCGCCTAACATTATAACTATTTGCTTCATATTTTTCATAATTTCTGGAATTTGCACCATTGTTGTATTATATTATAAATGTGTGTATTATTAAATATGAATGTGTATAAGGTTTTTTTCAAGTGCTTAAACCATTAAAAATCGTTTTTCTGGGTTCCGGGCCGATCGCCATCCCGATTTTACGGGCGTTGGCGCAATCTCCGGGAACCGATTTAGCGGCGGTGATTTCCCAATTGGACCGGCCGGCCGGACGCAAACGGATTCTGACTCCGACACCGCTGGCTGCTGCCGCACTGGAATTGGAACTGGATGTGATCCGTACTGCCGATGTCAACACTCCTGAATTTATTGATTGCCTGACAGCGATGGCTCCGGATCTGCTCTGCGTAGTATCTTTCGGGCAAATATTGAAAGCTCCGCTGTTGGCAGTTCCGCGAGTATGTTGTGTCAATGTACACGCTTCACTTTTGCCGCGCTACCGGGGAGCATCCCCGATCGTACAGGCGATTCTCAATAGCGATGAAGAAAGCGGCGTTTGTTTCATGCAAATGGAAAGAGGGCTGGATTCCGGGCCGGTCTTCCGGGAGTTGCGGATGAAATTGGAACAAAACGAATATGCCGATTCTCTGGAAAATACCCTCGGTGAACTGGCCGCAAAAAATGCGGTGCAAATCCTGCGGGATATCGCAGAAAAGAAAATCGAACCGCTCCCCCAGGATCCGGCAGCCGTCACGATATGCCGGAAAATAACCAAACGTGATGGCGTGATCGATTGGAATTTACCGGCCAAACGTATTGAAGCAATGACCAGAGCCTACTTCCCCTGGCCGGGAGCATCTGCCGGATTCCGGACATCTTCCGGTAAAGAATCTGCGTTTACAATTTGTTCAGCCCGGATAGTTGACGGATATGATATTGCCCCCGCTCAATGCGCGGAACTTCCCGGACGGCTTGTCATCGGCTGCGGTGACGGCCGCGCTTTGGAAATCATTGAATTGATCCCATCCGGAGGCAAACGTATGAGTGCATCTGCATTCCGCAACGGAATGCGCGGCGAACTGCCGGAATTTATTACAGAAGCGGAAATTTGATAATCATGAGTAAAGAGATCATTCTGAATTGCGAAAAACTGGAACGCCGCTTCGCCATGCTCAACAACGGCAAGCTGGAAGAATACAAACTGGAACGGGATGATGAGGCTCCAAAAGCAGGAGATATTTTCCTCGGCAGGATCATCAATCTGGATTGTTCTCTGCAGGCAGCATTTATTGATATCGGTGCTAAAAAAAATGCGTTTTTACACTTCAAAGAGATGCTGCCGGGAAATTCGGAATTGGTTGAACAGTACCGGTCCGATTTGGAATACAAGGAAGCGGATATAAATACCAAAAGATGCAAACAGCGGCAAGTCCCGGAAAATTCCCCTCTTTCCGCCGAAGCATCCCGCCGCAAAAAAAAGATCACGACCGAAGATATCCCGAATATTTTCAAACCCGGTATGGAAATACTCGTTCAGGTAGTCAAAGCTCCGATCAGCACCAAAGGTGCCAGAGTAACCACCGACATCACCATACCCGGACGTTTTCTGGTATTGATGCCTTACAGTGAACACATCGGATTATCCTCGCGCATAGAAAGCTCCTCCGAACGTGAACGTCTGCGGAAAATAATGGAACAATTGGAACTCCCCGAAGGGATGGGGATGATCTGCCGCACCAACGGGGAAGGAAGAAAATCTGCATTTTTCAAACGGGATCTTGACCTTTTGCTGGATTACTGGAAGAAAATTGAAAATGGAGTAGCTGCCGGTATCGCTCCGGCAAGGTTATTTACTGAACCGAATCTGCTTGACCGCACAGTAAGAGATTTCATGACCGACGAAATTGATGGTATAGTCGTCGATGATCCGGATGCATACAAGCATATAAAAGATACTTTGAAGCGTATCGGCGGCAGTAAATTGGCCGGTAAAGTCAACCGTTTTAAAGGTTCTGCCCCCATTTTTGATTATTACAACATTGATGAACAAATCAAGAATGTATTTCAGCGGGAAGTAAAACTGCCCGGCGGCGGAGCTATCGTGATCGACGAAACAGAAGCTTTGATCGCCATTGATGTAAACTCCGGACACGGAAGAAAAGTTGCTGAACAACCGGAATTCATCCTGAAAACCAATCTGGAGGCCGCCGAAGAGATCGCCCGACAGCTCCGGTTGCGGGATGTCGGCGGACTGGTCGTACTTGATTTTATAGATATGCGTTCGGCATCTGACCGGGAAGAACTCTACCGTTATATGAAAAAGCTGGTCAAAGATGACCGGGCAAAAACCAAAGTTCTGCCGTTGAGCAAACTCGGACTTATGGAAATGACCCGCCAGCGGGAACACGAAAGCATCCTCGATCAAGTCTATGACCCATGCCCATACTGTCACGGTTCCGGCCTGGTAAAATCCGCCCTGACGATGAGTGCGGAAATACAGCGGCAATTGAGCGCCGTAATGCGGGATAAAAAGTATAAAAGCACTGCCTTGAGAGTATTCATGCATCCGGACATTCTCGCCAGACTCCGTGATGAAGATGCCGAATTGCTCAATGATCTGGAAACTAAATACAAAACGGAATTAAGTTTCCGTGCAGATCCGTCACTGCATTATGAAGAATTTTTGCTGGTCGATGCGGAAACCGGAATAAAAATAGGCTGAATCTGTGAAATTTGAAGAGTACCATCCTTCGGAGATCCCGGCCAAACCCGGAGTATACATGTTCCGCGACCGCTTCGGCAAAGTCATCTACGTCGGCAAAGCCAGGGATCTGCGGAGGCGGCTTGGAAACTACTTCCAACCATCCCGCAAACGCACCGGAGATGCGAAGTTACGCTCACTGATAAATTCAATTTACGAATGGTCTTTTACTGTAGTACGCAACGAAAATGAAGCTCTTTTGCTGGAATCCCAGTTGATAAAAAGTTATGCTCCTTACTACAATATCCTCATGCGGGATGACAAGCGTTTTCTTCTGTTGAAAGTTGATATGTCGGAAAAATTTCCGACTCTCTCGCTGGCCCGGTTGAAAAAACCGGATAACGCGCGTTACTTCGGCCCGTTTCCGCATGGTACGGCACTGAAAATGACCAGAGAATTCCTTTTGACCCACTTCGGTTTACGCGGATGCAAAAGCAGTGAACCGGATCTGGAAACGCGTAAGCACTGTCTGAAACGTCTGGTCAAAGACTGCTGCGCCCCCTGCACCGGTAAAGTAAGCGAAAGTGAATATCATCAACGTCTGGAAGCTGCCCTCGCGGTTCTGGATGGCGATATTTCTCCGGTTCAGGAGGCAGTAAAAGCCAAAATGAAACAGGCCGCCGCTGAAGGAAAATTTGAATTGGCGGCCCGCTACCGGGATGCCGGAGCCAATATCGCCGCCGTTTTCGGACAGAGGAACCGGATTTTCGCCAATCCGTTTCTGCCTGATCTCCCCTTTCCTCCCGGAGAGCTGGGAGTTCGTGCGCTGGCACAACGCTTGGGATTGCCCGGGCCTCCGGAAAAAATCATCTGCTTTGACATATCCAACATCCTCGGGACCCTGGCTGTTGCCAGTATGGTGACATTCACCAACGGCAAGCCGGATCGGCAGGCATACAAAAGATTCCGGATAAAGACAGTAATGCAAAGCGATGATTTCGCTATGATGCGAGAAGCTGTTTCACGTCATTTTTCCAGATTGATCGCGGAAAACCGCCCTTTCCCGGATCTGATGATGGTCGATGGCGGTAAAGGACAGCTTTCCAGTGCCGTTGATGCGCTGATTTCAGTGGGCGCACCACCGCTGCCGCTGTTGGCTCTGGCTGAAAAAAATGAAGAGATATTTATTCCCGGACGGAGTGAACCGATCATACTTGACCGCCATGATCATGCATTGCGTCTGCTCCAATCGGTACGTGACGAAGCACACCGGTTCGCGATAACCTACCATCGCAACTTACGGGAAAAACGCATACAGCTTTCACTTCTGGATGATATTCCCGGTATTGGAGCTGTACGAAAACGCCAATTGTTGCGGGCTTTCGGTTCACTGGCGGGAATAATCCGGGCAGATGCTGCAGAAATTGCGGCCAAAGTACCGGGAATCGGATTAAAAACGGCTCAAAAAATTGTTGATCATCTTACTCAAAATCAAGGAAGGAGAAAAGAGATATGATAAAAGTCGCTCAATGCTGGGACGATGGCGTACTCAATGACATCAAACTTACCGAATTATGCCGCAAGTACAATGCCAAAGCCACATTCAATCTCAATCCGGCTCTGCATTCGGCGAAAAACCGCCGCACTACCGGCTGGACCTACCGGGACAGCGGATATTGTCCGGGTAAACTGGCGTGGAACGAAATCAAAGATGTTTATGCCGGATTTGATGTTGCTTCACACACCATGTGTCACTGCAACGCCGGGGATGTTGATGATAAAGTCTTTCTGGCCGAAGCGGCCGATGCCAAAAAAATTCTGGAGGATATGTTCCAGAAAGAGTGTCCGGGATTTGCCTGGCCCTGCGGCAAATACACCCCGGAAACAGCTGATATGCTTCTGGAAGCCGGTTTTGCGTACGGCAGGACTGTCGAATATACGGATCGGGTTTCCGGATTCAAGCATCCGATGATCCTGCATTCCAGCTGCCACTTTCAGGATGAGAACTTCTGGCTGGCATTTGAAACAGCTAAAAAGACAGATGGCATCTTCTACTTCTGGGGACACAGTTATGAGATGATGGATGATGCGAAATTGTGGGCTGATTACGAAGACAAGCTCCGCCGCCTTGCGGCTGATCCGGAAGTACTCTGGATACCGACGACTGATTTGGTCAAATAATTTTCAGTGCGCCCTCTGCCGGAAACGATACTGCCGGCAGAGGGCGGATTTTTTTATTCTTTATTTTTCTTCAACCATTTATCCAGCATATTGGCGGCAAATTCTCTACCGCCGAGTCCGAAAGCCAAAGCAGCTGCAACACAAACAGCACCGAGCAGCATGGCAAATGCAGTTTCCACGATCGTTTGGCCGATATTCAAATTGCTCAAAGCCAGAGCAACGGCAAACACGACAAGAGCCAGACGGATAAAATGATTCAATGGATGATCTTTTTCCCGTCCGGAAAATCCGCAAATAAAATCTCCGAGCATGATCCCGGCAATTATAACGATCGCGCTCAATATCAAATTCCCGCCGAAAATTGCAAATCTGCGAACAACTTCAGCCAGACCGGAAAGCTGCAAAATTTCACAGGCTCCGATAATAACCAGCACCATCACCGCTGCAGCAGCCACTTTTCCGCAAATTACCGTCAGATCCCACTTTGGCATATCATCACGTCCGCCGGATAATTTTGCCATCAACCGGTCGCCGCCCAAACCTGACACCAGTTTCCGGACAATTGAATTTGCGATTCTGGCCAATATCACACCAGCTGCAATGATCACAACTGCGCCGATAATATTCCCGGCCGCAAATAAGAGCATATTCAAAAATCCGGTCACAGAATGTGACAATGCTTCAATATTCAACGCCGTCAATGCTGCCGCTGTCACCGGAATGATGATCAAAATCCACGCCACATTGCCCAGCAATCCGGCCGCATGAGGAAATCCTTCTTTATCAAAACCACACATGCCGCAGAATTTATTGACATGCATCATCACGGCCGCCCCGGAAACTGCCCGCCGGACGATTCCGGCCGCCCAGAAACCGATCCAAAAGATCAGAACAGCAGCAATGATTCGCGGCAAAAAGGTCATGATCACGGCAAACATTGCCTGCAGCGGAGCTGTTATGCCATAAATATTCAATGCATTGAGAATAGCCGGTAAAAAGAAAAGCCAAACCAGCACATAAGCAGTTTGAGCACTGTATGCGGCCCTTTTTTCAACAGCTTCCTGATTTGAACCATCCAAATCATCCGGCTGTTTACGCTTTTCCAGCCAATGCCGGACAAAATTTCTGACCAATCCGCCGGTGATCCTTGCCAGAAACATCAACAGTAAAGCTCCGGCAATATTGGGCAGATATTCCGCTATCGCAGTGATGAATTCCCGCAGCGGAACAGCGGCATAATCCAGATGGAGCAATGACATACATCCCAAAACAGCCAGAATCATCACGCACCAGAAAACCACTCTGCCGGTAATAATTCCCGCCCGTTTCGGATCACCGCCCGGGATTTCATCATCTTTACGGTAAACTTCCGCACACTTCCCGGCTAATGCGGCAGCCTTACCTGAAATCCAGACAGCGATTATCCAACCGATGATCAATACGATGATCGCACCGATGATCCCCGGCAGATTACTCTCAACTACACTCCGCCACATACTTTTGAAAAATTCCCGCATATTCTTTCTCCTCAATAATTAATTTATGCAGAAAATCATGCCGTCTCCTCTTTCCGGCACTCTCACAAAGAAATTATAAGCGGTTGACAGATTTTTTCAAGTAAGAGAAAAGATAATTTCTCAAATCTTACGATTGCCGTAAAAACGGATGACAGCAAAAATTCTGTGATTTTGCCAACAATTAATGAAAAACAAATAATATCAAAAAAATTATTTATTGATATTGAAAAAATGTTATAAAGATGCTAAATTTCGATTGTGTATATTTTTATTGATAAATTTAAGGTTTACGACTATGAGTATCAAAAAATTTTTCGATGCCGCAGTAAAATTCAATGCTTCTGACCTCTTTATCAGCAGCGGGAAATCCCCCGGATTCAGAGTAAATGGAGCAATTTCACTGGCAGAAAACATCCCCCCCATCCAACCGGAAGTAATAAGCGAATTCCGCAAAAACTGCTTGTCGGCAGGTGCGGAGGAGAAATATTCTGCATCAGGCGGAATGGATTGTTCTTTCCTGCATTCCGGCCACCGTTTCCGGATCAACTTCTATGAATCTGTCAACGGCCCGTGTCTGGTTGCCCGTCCGATCCGGGATGGCAGCAGCAGCACATTTGTTTCTCTCGGTTTGCCGGAAAAGATCATGACACAAATCGCCACTCTTTCACGGGGCCTGGTGATCATCACCGGAACCACCGGCAGCGGTAAATCCACAACTATGAGTGCGATAATCAACTATATCAACAACCACATGAATAAGCACATCCTGACTTTGGAAGATCCGATCGAATTTATCCATCAGGATAAACTTTCGCTCATCTCCCAACGGGAAATAAGCAATACTCAAGGCGGTTTTCCGGAAGCTCTCCGCAATGCTTTGCGTGAAAATCCGGATGTTATCGTCATCGGGGAGATCCGCGATGCGGAAACAGTTTCCACCGCTATTTCGGCAGCTTTGACCGGTCATCTGGTCATATCCACCATGCACACATCCGATGCAGCCGGTGCAGTGGAAAGGATTCTGGATATGTTCCCGGAACAGCAGCGGGAGACAACCGCCGGAAGTATCGCGCTTGCTCTGGAAGCGGTCATCGCCCAGCGCCTGGCGGTAAAAAGCGACAATAGTTCAATGGTTCCGGTGCTGGATATCCTCATTGGCACAGGTTCTGTAAAAAAACAGATCGCAGAGCAGAACTTCGATGAATTGGAAAAACTCATGCAGTCCGGCCATCACTTCGGTATGACGACATTCAACAATTCTCTGATCGAATTGCTCCGCCACCGGATGATTACACCGGAAACCGCATTGCAGTTGACCGATACGCCTGATGAGTTGCGTTTGCTTCAACGCGGCATGAGCCTTGGCAGCAACCGAAACGACCCGGCTGATACAATATTGCCGGATTCTCTGCGCAACAGCCGAATAGATATGCGTGATCTGCTGAAAGCCGCCGTAAAAGCAGGAGCAAGCGATCTGCTGCTTACCGTTGGAGTTCCGCCGCAGCTGCGGGTGAATGGTACATTTGCCTCACTTGATCTGCCGGCATTGACCGGGGCAGATGTCCAAAGATTGATCTACAGCGTTCTTTCGCGCCGCCAGCGCAATGTTTTTGAAGAAAAGCGGGATATCGATTTTGCCATCACAGTGAATTTGTCAGACAACAAAGCACGCAGATTCCGGTTGAATGCCTTTTTTCAACGCGGCAATGCGGCACTGGTCGGCCGTCTGATTTCCGATGTGATCCCGACTCCGGAAGAGATTTATCTGCCGCCGGTACTTACCGGATTGATGCAAAAAAAACAGGGTCTGATCCTGATAACCGGACCGACCGGCAGCGGTAAATCCACGACCCTGGCCAGTTTGATAAATCAGGTCAACCACCGGGATTCCAGACATATCATCACGATCGAAGATCCTATTGAATATGTTTATGAACATGACCGCTGCATTATTGAACAACGGGAACTTGGTTCAGATACATTGAGTTTTGCCAATGGATTGCGCAGTGCCATGCGGCAGGCTCCGGATATCATTATGGTTGGTGAACTGCGGGATATCGAAACGATCCAAGCGGCAATTTCAGCGGCGGAAACCGGCCATCTGGTACTTGGGACACTCCACGCGAACAACACCTGCCAGACAGTGGAAAGGATCATTGATTCCTTTCCTCCCGGACAACAAAGCCAGATACGGCAGCAGTTTGCCGGCAGTATTCTTGCTGTAGTTGCCCAAAGACTGATCCCCCGCCGGGATATCCCCGGCAAGCGGATAGGAGCTTATGAGGTCATGACCGGAACCATGCCGGTTCGGGCATTGATCCGGGACAACAAGACCCATCAATTGATGTCGGTAATTGAAAGTTCTGCGAAAGATGGTATGGTCACGATGGCTCACTGCCTGGAATCATACGTCAGCCGGGGAATAATTTCAGATGTTGACCGGATTAATTTCGACTCCGGCACCTGATATTCACGGCAGAGGTATGCCGCCGCTGCGGACAAATTGGGCGGGGGTGATGCCAAAGTAAAGTTTGAAAACTTTGGAAAAATGATACCGGTCGGCAAATCCAAGTTGATCGGCACACTCTTTTATCGAAGAACCGCGATAGATCAGCAGCTGGGCGGCATATTCCATTTTCCGGTTCAGTATCCATTTTTTGACCGTTACCCCGGTAGCTTTCAGAAATTGCCGCTGCAAAGTGTTGACACTGCTCTGACAGAGTTTTGCCAGTTCTTCGCAGCTGCAGGAAAATCCCGGATCATTTTCAATGATCTGCATCGCTTTGTTGAAAACATCATTTCCCGCCGGAGCCGCCTCCTGACACAAGGCACTCTCCGGCAGCATCAAAAGAGCAGAATTGACCGCCGCTGCCGCCGCCATATTCAATTGCCGGAAGGTCAACGCCCCCGGATTTCCGGCAATACATGGTGCCAATATCTTTTGAGCCGGCAGTTTCCAGATCAACCGCCGCGCCGAAGCAATATCCGGCAGCGAAAAGTGAACATAAAAATGGGCAAAAACCCGTTCCGAACGGGTGGCGAATGGCGTTTGCGGCGGAATGAGAACCGCCACATCCGGAGTCAGGGCGATATCTTCAGCATGAGAAGAGACCCACGCTCCGGGTTCCGGATTCCAGTAAAAACGCCATGTCGGGATGCTTGCTTTCTGATATTGCCAGCGGGGAACATCCGGAATAAAACCGCAATTCAATATTTTCACCGAAAAGAGAGAGCTGGCGATATTTGACATCTTTTTGCACCTTTTTTACATTTACTTCTGCGCTCTTGCGTTGTATAATATACACAAAGCTGTTTATTTTGTCAATCAAAAAAACGGGAAATCCCGTCAAATCAAAAAGAGAGGTAAATTATGAGTGAATCAATTTTGACTCAAGCAGAATTCAATGACCGCATCCGGCGCGCACAGGCAGTTCTCGCGGGAACGGATCTGGATGCATTTCTGGTGTTTTCCACTGAATCAGAACCGGCGGGAGTACGTTACTTCTCTGATTACTGGCCCAGCTTTGAAACCGCCGGAGTCCTGATCCCCAGAAGCGGAGAAGCAGCTCTGATCATCGGCCCGGAATCACTCACCTACGCCTCGTCACGCTCCAAACTTGCCACCGTCATCCAGACAATGGATTTCCGGGAATCATCTCAGCCGGATTACCCCGGTTCCTCCCATCCGGACTGGAAGACGATCATGAAAAAGTTTGAAGTCAAAAAACTCGGCATCACCGGTTTTCATATGTTCCCCTACTCCATTATGATCAACATTGCGGAGGCTTTGAACGGCATTGAACATATTGTCAATGCCGATGCGATCCTGCGCCCGGTATTTATGAAAAAATCTCCGCTGGAACTCGAATGTCTGCGTAAATCAGCGAAAATTTCTGAACTCGGCTTCAAAGCTGTTCTGGAAAATATCAAACCCGGCATGACCGAAGCTGAATTGTGCGGCATCGCCACCGCCGCCATGCTCGCCAATGGAGCTGAAGCCACCGGATATCCGGTCTGGTGCTGTTCCGGCCCCAATTCCGATCAGGCGATCAGCCGTCCTTCTCTGCGAAAGGTGCAAACCGGCGAAATCATCCACTTCAGCATCGGTGCCAAAGTTGAGGGGTACAGCAGCAGTATCGGCCGGCCGGTGGTTCTTGGCAAGTGTCCGGATGAGATCCGCAAATTTATGCAGGTCGGTCTGGATGCCCTGAATATGGATTTCGATCTGATGCGGGCCGGAGTCAAGGCCGGAGATGTGGCCAGAAAAGTTCATGGCTATATTGCCGATCAGGGCTACGGCGATGCCATTCTCTACGGTCCGGCACACGGATGCGGACAAATGGAATGTGAATTCCCATTTCTGGAAACCTCTTCCGATTACGTACTTGAGGAAAATATGACCTTTATGGGAGATGTTTTCCTGCACCGTAACCATATGGGATTCCGCTGGGAAGACGGATTGATCGTACGCGCCGACGGTCCGGCGGAAGAACTCTCAAGTTTCGGCCGGCAGCTCAATATCCTTGAGGTGTAATCATGATCATCGACATACACGGCCATCTGGGCAACATCAATTTTGCCCCGTTCTGGCAGGCCGATGCCGGAACTCTGGAATCATACTGCCGTCAGGCCGGAGTGGACAAAATTTGTCTTTCCGCCTCCCGCGCCATCATGTACGATGTCCGCGAAGGCAATGCGGAATTGGATGCAGTTCTGCGCCGGACGGAAAAACTGTTGGGATATGTGGTGTACGATCCGGTATTCCCGGAGTCGGCTGAAGATCTGCAGCTTCTCAAAAGCAATTCCAAATTCAGAGGAGTCAAGATCCATCCGGATTATCACGGCTACTCTCTGGATTCCAGAAGCTGCCGCAACGCTGTCGAAGCGATCGCCGATCAGACCCCGATGATGCTTTTTCACGTCTCCTGTATGCCCGGCACCGGGTTCTCTCCGGCCGGAACCGTAGTGGATATTGCTCGGCATCATCCGGATACCAACTTTGTACTGGCTCACATGGCCGGTATTTTTCAGAACGGTAATTATCCATATTTCCCCAACATGGATTCGCTGGAAAGCATCATGGATGACTGCCCGGACAATGTATTCATCGACACCGCCCATTTCCTGATGTATGTTTATCCGGGGGTAATGGAAAAGATGTATGCGCTGGCCGGAGCTGAACATATCGTCTTCGGTACCGATGTGCCGCTGCAAGGGCCGATGCAAATGCGTTTTGCCATCGAAACGATCAATGCACTGGATATCCCGCAGACTGAAAAGGAGATGATTTTCAGCGGCAATGCCGCCAGAATCCTCCGACTGGCCTGATGATCCGCCACTTCTTCACGGCCGGGAATTTTACAAGTTTCCGGCCGATATCCACCGCCGGGCATCGCCGGGCATATCCTCTCATCCCCGGCTGTTCCGGGAATTTCTGTTTTACAATCTGCTCAAGTCGGCTGCGATATTCACCGCTTCCTCAAGCACTACATCGCGGTTGTTCTTTTTTCCGGAGTCTCCCTCGGTAAAAAGCCGGTCGGCCTCCTCGGAAATCTCTTTTTCCCGGCGGTATTCAGCATAACGCTTATTCTCATTCAGCGATATACTTTTCCGGTCACGCACCGAACGGAACAATTCTATCTGACGGATAAATGCCTGATAATCACGATCAGCCGCGATCCTGGCATCCGATTTCTTTTTCAACACCGCAATTTTTTTATCCAGCTCTGTATCCCATTTCTTCCCGGTCACCGGCGCAATCGAATCCCAGGGCAAGTGATTGTCAAGGAATATTTCGCCGACTTTCATCTCCTCGGTCAATGACGGCAGCTGAATATCCGGTGATATCCCCAACTGCTGAACCGAACTGCCGCCCGGCCGGAAAAACATCGCTATTTCAAAGGTCAGTGAACCTGCCGGTAAATGCTTGCGGAACCAGCTGTTGTAACGGTCAAGCGACTCCACCCGCAACACCGTCCCCTTGCCGAATGTCCGGCTGTCACCGACAACCACTGCCCGGTTGGTATCCCGCAGTGCCCCGGTCAAAATCTCCGTCGATGATGCCGATAATTTACTGGTAAGGATCACCAGAGGGCCGTTATACGCCACTTCCGGCGATGGATCTTTTTCCAGTTCCACACCAGCAAGTGTACTTACCTGAACCACCGTTCCGCCGGATAAGAACAACCCGGTCAAAGCAACTGCATCCGGTAAACTGCCGCCTCCGTTGCCGCGCAAATCAAGCAATATACTGTCCACTGACTGCGCTTTGAATTTTTCGATTATTTGCAAAACATCCCTGCTTGCCCGCCGTGCATTGGCATCACCACGCATCACTGCTTCAAAATCCATGTAAAATGAGGGGAGTGTGATCACTCCGACTTTTGCCCCATTGCTCTCTTTGATCTCCCCTTTCGCAGCACCGGCGGTCAAATTCACTTTGTCGCGGATAAGCGTCACTTTCACCGGCGCAGAAGAGTTGCCGGAAAGGATATCCAACGTGACCTTGCTCCCTTTTTCACCCCGGATATACTGCACTGCTTTGCTTACCGGCATATCAATAAGATCGATAAATTCACCATTTTCCTGCGTCAGCGATACAATACGGTCGTTGACTTTCAACTTACCGGATTGAGCGGCCGGACCGCCGGGAACCAATTCCACGATCTTCACATAACCGTCTTCGTTGGTCAATGTTGCGCCGATACCGGATAAGGACAGTGACATGTGTATTTCAAAATCTTCACTCAACTTGGGAGCCTGATAATCCGAATGCGCTCCGTATGCCCGTGCCATTGCATCCAGCAGTATTCCCAAAATATCGATCCGGTCGCGTTTTTCGATATTGTTGCTGACATCCCGCTGCCGCTGCAAAATGACTTTCGCCGGATCTTTGGCATTGCCCGCACTTTTTTTGCCGCCGGATTTGCTTTTTTCATCAGCTTCAGCCCGTTCACGCAGACGGATCGTGAGCAATTCGTTTTTGATATGCTTGCGCCACAATTCATGCATTGCCTGTTTGTTTTCCGGTCGCGGCTGCTTGCCGGGGTCGGCCGTCAACTCTTCATCTATGGTAAAATCGATCTTTTTCGCCAGCATCTCTCCGGTAAACTTCCGGTAATCCGCATAACGGCGGCGGTAAAGGTCATAAATCTGAAAAGCAAATTCATATTCCCCGTACTGGAGAGAACTTCCCAGAGAATCCCGGTAAATGGTAAAACGTTTGATCTCACCATCGGTAAAAAACATGTGCATCGGATCCAGCGCATCAAAATAAAAATCAAATATTTTACGGGAAAGTTCCGGAGTCATTTTTACTTGCGAATAATGATTCTGATCAAGGATTTTAGCTGTCATCGCCGTTATTCGCCGGAAATCCCCCTGGGTATACCGGCTGTCTGCAACTACCGCATCCGCTCCATTCAAAGTTGCAGCACAAAACATCAACAACCAACATGTTACATTCAAAAATCCTTTGCCGGACATATTTTCTCTCTC
The DNA here is from genome assembly GCA_015061815.1 of Lentisphaerota bacterium. Taxonomy (GTDB): domain Bacteria; phylum Verrucomicrobiota; class Lentisphaeria; order Victivallales; family Victivallaceae; genus UBA1784. The sequence continues at coordinate 74,098 of SUVW01000005.1, read as the reverse complement.
CTTTATAAAAAAGTCATCTTTCCGTATTCACGGATAAATATACATCATTTACATGCTTTCTTCAAGCGTTTCTGCCGCTTTTCCCCGGCGGATCTGCAAAGACCCCGGTTCCGCCCGGGTCTGCGCCGCAATAACCGGACACTTGACCCGGAACAAAAAGAATAAATTCTCCAACCCCGGCACATCTCCCAGAGATTCAAAATTACCCTGCCCTTTGGCTATAACCAGATCGCTTGCATAGAGTTTTTGCAGAAATTCCGGCCTGGAGTGGCGCAAAGAAACTCCGGGAGCCCGGTCACCGGTATCAATAACCCGATAATCCGCCAAATCAGAAGCAGCCAATTCTGCCGGAGTAATATCATTGAGGATCGGTTTACCCCTCACGCCGAGAGTGACTTTATCCGGTCCGCCCAAATATTCGAGCAGCAATCGGTCTAAAACCGCTTCGCCGCAATTATCCAGAATATAAAACACTGTCCCGGCGGCAGCGGCTTTGGCCCGTAAAAGTTCCAACATAGTTTCATCCACCGGCAGATCTATCGTCTGCCGGATGGCATCGGCAGCTTGCGAAAGCTGAAAATCCGGATTCGCACCGAAATCGATCACATTGCCGCCGATAACGATCCGCAAAGCCATTGCCAACGGATCATCTGCCTGTTTAACCAGTCCGGCAAATTCATCATACAGCTGTCGTGCCAGTTGCGTGGATTTCTCCTTTATCTGCGCGAAAGGGTCTTCGATTCCGGTTTCCCGGCAATAAATATCATAAAAGTGCGAAGCCATTTCCGGCGGGGTTGAATCATCTGCATGCGCCACCACCTGCCCGATAAAATCACGCAGCATCCGGCGACGGACTCTGTCATCCTCCGAAGAAGATTTCGCCATTTCCACAATCTGATTGAATATACACTTATAACAGTCAAACTGAACCAGCATCTTTTTTATCGTCCTTTCTGCAACGTCTGCCGGAAAAATTCCAAAAGCCGGAGCGCACCACGATTACGCTCTTTACCGAAAAATGACCGGTACGAAAAAAATGCCGCTCCGGAAACCTGACGCCGCATGCGGTTGTAACGCACCTGATTTTTCAATTCATCGATCTGCCATTTGCCGCCATTATACGCCCCGATACCGATGTATAATTTCACCTTCGTTCCCTGAACCACCGAACACCACCAGTCTGTCAACGCCGCATACGCCGCCACATCATGGTCAAACGGCCAATATATCTGGGGAACAATGTAGTCAACATAGTGCAATTTCACCCATTTCCGGGTATCTGCGAACAAGGTAAAAAAACTCTCTTTCCCCTTGGTCAGAGAACCGGCAGAAGTACTTTGACGGTTGCCCCAGATACCAAAAGGGCTTACCCCGAAACGCACCTTGCGTTTACGCAGGATATTGTGGCGGGTAATGGTCAATTTCACCTGCAGGATCAACTTTTCCGTATTGCTTCTGCGCCAATTATCCAAACTCAACTTCTGCGGATTGAAACGGCGGAATGTCTGTATATCCTCTTTGTCAAGTTTTTCATAAGGATAAAAATAATCATCAAAATGAATGGCATCCACCGGATATTTTTCCAAAACCTCCCGCACCACCTGCGTTATATGTTCCACGACCTGCGGCATTCCGGGATCAAGAAAAAGCTGATTGCCATCCGGATGCTTTTTCACCAGAACGCACCCCGGATTACGGCGGGCGAAATTCCCCGGAGCCAGCGAGGAAAGATATTTTTTCACCGGCACAGACGTTTTGCCGGCCACCCGGTAAGGATTGAACCATGCGTGAAACTCCAATCCGGCCCGGTGACACTCATCCACCATAAAACGCAACGGATCAAATCCCCCCAAACCGACTCCCTCCTTACCCGACAACCAGCGTGACCAGGGAGCATAAGCAGAAGGATAAAAAGCATCGCAATTAGCCCGGATCTGAAAAATCAACGCGGTAAAACCGGCATTGCGGATATTGCGCACCACTGTACGGAAGCTCTGCTGAAAAGCTGCGGCATTTTTATGCTTCGGGAAATCAATATTTTCCACAACAGCCACCCAAATCCCCCGAAATTCATCCCGGCTTGGCGTACAGTCAATGACTTTTACCGGGGAAGAGTTGCAAATTCCGGCATAACGGACCGGACGGCCGGAAGCATCGTACAAAACTTCTCCTGACAACGGCAAAATCCCGCTTAACACAAATATTACTGCAGCAAAAAAATTTTTCATCTGCCTTCGTCCCGTCCGTTCCTGATCCTATATTTTGCAGAGGCAATCGTAAAAGCTTTTCAAAAGTTTTTTGAACACTTTTGAAACCGGCTCTGTCATTGCCTGTATTTCACTCTACGGAAAAATCCGGCGGCAACTCCGGGCGTCTGCCCTTTTTCCGGTATCCGCGTCCCCGGGATCTGCTTTTGCCCGGCTTCTTTTTCGGTACTTTGGCATTTCCCGGCCGGAATTCTCCTTTGTCACACCCCGGAGGAAACTTTTTTTCCAATTCCGAACAATCTTCACCATTGGCCAAGTGCCGGATGATCAGCAATTCCCGGGCGTGTGCATAAGATTTGTAACGCATCAACTGCGGAATATCTGCAGCCTCCGCATGTTCCAGAACACTTTGCATCATCATTATACGCACAGCCGCCTCACGGACTTTTACCATCAATATCTGCGGCGAAAATATTTTATTGACCCAGAAATGCATTATATTGGTCACATTTTCATCCCGGTTTCCCCAAAATTCCACCGCCGGATCACCGGCTTCTGATACAGCGAACGGCAGAGCAAATGCCGCCAGAGCCAGAGAAATACTGTCACGGTAAATGCCGCTTTCAACCCGGCAATTGCGTTCATAGATCAAATCCAATGCCCGTTTGCACTCCTCCAGGCCCCATACAGCGGAAAGTTCCGGTAAAAAATAGTTCAACAATCCGTAATCAAAAAATACTTCAAAATGACGATCGGAATAAAATGATTTCAGGATTTTTTCCAATTCCAAAGACAATCTGCCGGATGAAGCATGACAAAGCAGCGGCAGTTTGGCAAAAAGTGCGTTTTCGGTGAAGCTATCCAGTGAAAAATCAAATTGTGCCACCAGTTTCAAGGCCCGGATCATCCGCACCGGATCTTCTTCAAAACGCAGAGCCGGATCACCGATTGCCCGAACCACTCTGGCTTCGATATCCTTGACTCCCATGCCGGTATAGTCGATCAATTCCTTTTTCACCGGATCATAAAAAAGAGCGTTTACGGTAAAATCCCTGCGGAAAGCATCCTCTTCGGAAGTTCCATAAAAATTATCGGAAAAAATCATATTTTCCGGCATGGAACTGAACTTTTCATCCCGGCTGTTTTCAGATTGCGCCGGAGGCATTCGCCGGAAAGTACTTACTTCAAACAGCTCTTTGCCGATCATCACATGAGTCAACCTGAAACGTTTCCCGATAATACGCGCCTTGCGCCGGCCGAACACCTGACGGATCTCTTCCGGAGTTGCCGAAGTGGATATATCAAAATCTTTTGGCTTGCTCTGCAAAAGCAGATCGCGGATCGCTCCTCCGACAATATAAGTTTCAAATCCGGCATTCTGAAGCGCAGACACAACTTCAAATGCACCGGAAGATATGATAAAATCGTATAGCATTACATACTCCTGACATCGCGCTGAATGACAGTATCCACACACTCCTGTTCCGGATCAAGGAAAGGATAATCGGCATTGTAATGCAATCCTCTGCTCTCTTTGCGCTTCAATGAACAATCTATAATCAACTCTGCAACAGTGGCAATATTGCGGAGTTCGACCAAATCAGCGGTCACAATAAAATCCCAGTAATATTTTTCTATCTCTTTGCGGATCAACTTTATCCGGTTTTTTGCCCTTTCCAGCCGTTTATTGGTCCGGTAAATACCGACATAATCCCACATAAAGCGCCGGATCTCATCCCAGTTGTGAGAAATAAGTATCTGTTCATCAGAATCAGTGGCATTTCCCGTTGTCCAATTCACCGCCTTATGGATAGCCGGAGAAATATTTTTGAGAGAACCAAATTTCTCTTCAATATCCGCAGCCATTGCGCGCGGCACGACCATTGCTTCGAGCAAGCTGTTGCTGGCCAGACGGTTTGCGCCATGCAGTCCGGTACATCCAGCTTCACCGACAGCATACAATCCCTGAATACTGGAACTGCCATTGACTTCTGTTTTTATACCGCCGCAGACAAAATGAGCAGCCGGAACGACCGGGATCAAATCGCATGCCATATTTATACCGGCTTCAAGACACTGGGCAAAAATATTCGGGAACCGGAGTTTCAAAGTTTCTTCACTCAAATGCCGGATATCCAGATAGACGCACTCTTCTCCTGTACGTTTCATTTCCGAATCTATAGCTCTGGCGACCACATCCCGGGGAGCAAGACTCTGCATGGGATGGTATTTCTGCATAAACTCAACCGGTTCACCGCCGCGTTTTTCCCGGCACTTCAAAACGGCCCCCTCCCCCCGCAAAGCTTCACTTATCAAAAAGGAACGGATGGTCGGGTGATATAAGATGGTCGGGTGGAACTGGATAAATTCCATATTGGCGATTTTTGCTCCGGCCCGGTAAGCCATAGCCACGCCGGAACCGCAGGCGACATCCGGATTGCTGGTATAGAGATAAACTTTTCCGGCTCCTCCGCAGGCAATGGTGGTAGTGGCAGCCAAAGCGGTAAAAATTTCCCCGGTCACAGTATTCAGGACGTAACATCCGAAACAGCGGTTGCTGCCGGATAAGCCCAAACGCTTGCTTACGACAAGATCGATGGCGATATGATATTCAAACACAGAAACGTTGTCACTGTTTCTGATGGTTTCGACCATGACCCTTTCCAGTTCAGCTCCGGTGATATCTCCGGCATGAAGCACCCGCCGCTTATGATGACCGCCTTCCCGGCCCAGGTCGAATGATTCGGGATCATCCTGATGTCCCAACTCTCCCCGGGTGGTGAATTTGGCTCCGAGAGAGATTATTTCATGAACTGCATCCGGGCCGGCCTCAACAATAGAACGGACAGCTTTTTCGTCGCACATTCCGGCTCCGGCAGTCAAAGTATCGGCGACATGCTCATCAAAGGAATCAAGTTTATCAACCACGCAGGCGACGCCGCCTTGCGCGAACCGGCTGTTGCATTCATCAATATCTCTTTTGGTAAATACGGCAACCTTTCTGCCGCTTTTGGCCAGATGATAAGCTGCGGTCAATCCGGCCAAACCACTTCCGATCACGATATGATCAAATTGTTTTATTTCGTGAATTTTCATTTTTTCCCCCGAAAATCACATTTCAGCCGATTTTTTCACAAAAAAAGGCCATCTGATTAATATATCATAAATATAATATACATCAATTTTCAAAAAATTACCAGAAAAAGCAGATATCTTTCGTTTTTTTACTGTTTTTTTGCTTTTTTTTTCATTTTTTCTGTTGACAAAACAAAAATCGCGGCTATATTATATGACATAACGAACGCTCCGGCATAGCTCAATGGTAGAGTAGGTGGCTGTTAACCACTTGGTTCCTGGTTCGAGCCCAGGTGCCGGAGCCATTTTCATTTTAATGAAAAATGGCGACAAACCGCAGGATCGGCAGATTGTGAGAACAATCTGCATTTTTTGTGTCAGCAAAAAATAACCAAATCCCCCGCAGGGGTGGTTCGACAGCGCGAAGCGGTGTGCGCAGCGAAGCGTGGGCAGCCCAGGTGCCGGAGCCATTTTCATTTTAATGAAAAATGGCGACAAACCGCAGGATCGGCAGATTGTGAGAACAATCTGCATTTTTTGTGTCAACAAAAAATAACCAAATCCCCCGCCAGGGTGGTTCGACAGCGCGAAGCGGTGTGCGCAGCGAAGCGTGGGCAGCCCAGGTGCCGGAGCCATTTTCATTTTAATGAAAAATGGCGACAAACCGCAGGATCGGCAGATTGTGAGAACAATCTGCATTTTTTGTGTCAGCAAAAAATAACCAAATCCCCCGCAGGGGTGGTTCGACAGCGCGAAGCGGTGTGCGCAGCGAAGCGTGGGCAGCCCAAGTGCCGGAGCCATTTTCATTTTCCTCAAATATCTTTCCGTTTCGATTTTTTTGAACGTAATACCACCTTTTTTACATTTCAGGATGCTTTGTACCCTGAAAATGACTTTTTCTTTTTTGTTTTCTGTTATTTTCCGACTGTTCAAAGCAAAATGAGTACACTAAAAGTACACCAAAGAATACACCCGGATAATGGTAATGCAATGAAAAAAAGAAAGAGCCGCGTAATTGCGCGGCTCACAAACAAGTTACGACCTCCCCCAATCATTGTTTTTCAGGGAAATTTTCAAAATCATTTTTCTTACGGGGAGTTCTTTACTCTTTCGGCATAGATTTCGATGTTCCCATTTTTATCTTTAACTTCAATACCGTCAGGCTCCATACCGTGATCGATCTGGAACTTGCGGTGTTTGATCACCATAGCCTTGACACCATTGGCAAAATAATTTAAAATACAACTTCCATTCTCTTCATATTGAGCGTTGATAATATTGAATCGCTTATCATATTCTTCCGGTGATTCACCCTCACAAGGCAGCAATATCCTGCCGGCGACAACAGTTTTCCGCTTAACGATGTTCTTTGCTTCAGGTGAATTCTGCAGTTTCTTGCGATGTTCGCGTTTCACAATATCGCGATAATAACGTGCAGATTCCGGATCTTTCACCGCATTTGCCATCAATTCATTCCATCCGTTTTCAGTAAAAAATTCCCGGAGTTGCCATGAACCGCGTTCCAAATTATATTGTACGGCGATTTTTCGCTCCAAAGCAAAGTGCTCGTCAGAATTCAAACCGCCGCCGATGTTTTTCTGCAAATAATATTTAACAAGATCAAGAGGCAAAGCATATATTTCATCATCATTCAGATGTTTACCTTTGTCAATCATTGCCTTGACCAATTCCGGCATATCGACCATATACCGTGCAGCCCCTTCATCATGCATAGGCTGATCCACACCGAAATCAGAATACTTAATTATCACCGACGCAGCGGCCTTATTGCCGTTTCTTGCAGCAATATTTAATGCGGAACACAAATGTCTGCGGCTGAAAAACATGGGATTGGCCCCGGCTTTTACGAGAGCTTTCACACGCTTTGCATCGGCGAATGCTCCGTTACTCTTAAAAATCAGTAAATCAAATATTCTGCTGTCGTTGTCATCTCTGATCACGAGAGCTTCCGATTGCAGTAATTGATTAATTACGTTGCTGTTTCCAGCCAGCTGCAGCGCAGTTTTGCCCGATTTGTTTTTTGCATTGACATCTGCCTCGGCCGCCAGCAATAAACTGGTATATTCCGGAGAATTGATACGCGAACGGAATCGCCCTTCCGGAAATTCGTCAACCGCCAAATGCAGTGGCCGGTTGCCATCGGGTGCTGCCATGTTTACATCAGAACCTCCATCTATAAGCAATTTAACAATTGCCGGTGAACTGTTGCATTCAAGAGCAAGTAAAAGAGGGGTATACCCACTATTATTTACCGAATCACTCCTCGCCTTATTTTTCAACAGCAACTCAACTATCACAGGTGACAGGTTTTTTCTTGCTGCAGTATGCAAAGGTGTATCCCCGTTATTATCAGCGACATTGACCGGAAAATCATTTTTCAGTAAGAAATCAAGTAATTTTTCATCATTGATATCAACTGCATAAAAAACAGCTTCGATGATTTTTTCGGCCTCATTGTCAAGCAATATTTCCATCATCCCGTAATCTTTGTTTTGCAACGGATAGAATAAAGGAGTTCTTTGTGCATCATCTTTTGCATTGACATCTGCATCTTTTTTGATCAAATATTCGGCGATGTCATTAAATTGATTACGCAAAGCAATGTGCAAGGCAGTTTCTCCGCTATGCTTGTATACAGCACCATTGACTTTTGCTTCACGTTTTACTATCAAAAACTTTACAGCCCGCAGATCCCCCTTTTCAGTGTATTCGAGCAACTGATGATCCGGTCTGCCTGGCGGTAAATCAACATGTTCAACGGTTTCGATGGAACACAATGCAATAATGAGGACAAGCAGAATAATAACAGCACCTCCCCCGAAGGCCCATTTGATTTTTTTCTTTTTTGCTTCATCTCCGGAAGATATTTTGTCAATCCATTGGGTCATTCTGTTAACGATTTGCCTTCCTGCGAAAGAAATTTTATCTTTAAGCGGTAGAGTATCAGGCTTCCCTGCTTTCTCTACAAGCATTTCACCGCAAAAACGACACTTTTTTGCAATCGCTTTTATCTCTTCACCGCAAAACGGACACTCTTTGATCTCATCTGACATTTTTTGTACTCCATGTTTTGTTATTTCAGGGTACAAAAAAGACGTACCCCTGATTGTGAATACGAGAGGTACGCCAATACCTGAACACCACACAAAACAAGGGCACGCCCGCATATACGCAAACGTACCTTGCAAGCCGATGGTGTTCAATGAGATTTTGGCGTTTTCCCGTATTTCCATCGCTTGAAGATATCGCTGTTAATCTTCAATTAAAAAATTTCAGTTGCTTTTTTAAGATTTTATGATCTCCTTTCATTGTGTTGATCGCTAAAACACAAGGGGGTAATATATCATAAAAACAATATTTTTCAAGTTCTTTTTAATCTTCTGATGAAAATTGCCAGTTTGATTCCGGCGGCGAACCGGAAGTACTGCAACCATCACTCTGTCAACAATATAAAAAAGTTCATCGGCTGCTTCAACAACTGCCGATGAACTTAATGCAAGTAAAAAATTCATTCTGAATCCGGAACGGGCTTCCGGAAAAATGTTTTTCAAAAACAATATTTCCCGGTGGAAGCGATGATCCGGACAGTTTCAGAAATTCAAACTGAACGGATCTTCATCTTATCATTATCTTCGTGAATGATACGCTTGCCGCTTTTACGTGCATCATCTGCGACGGCAATAGCTTTTTGGATCGCTTGAGCAGCATTGGCGACAAACTCTTCTTCGATCTTTTTACCGGTTTCGGCGCAGGCACGTTCCGGGAATCCCATGACACCGACTTTCACATCGCTGCGCTGGCTGGTCTGGATGATCTCCTGTTTCATATCGGTGAATGATTCACGCAACTGGAAGCTGTCCGGATCATTGCGCAATCTTTCGGCAACTTCCGGCGGGTCCATAACCACGTCTTTACGTACAACTTCCGGACTCCAGTGGAGCAGAAGAGATGTTTCAGCATCTGAAGCATGATAATCCTGTGTATCAAAAAGGTGAGTCCAGGTCGGTGAAAAATCCCAAATCTGGGTCAACAGGATCAAAGTATCTTTGAGAGCCGGATTGAGCCACTTCAAAATCCGCAGAGATTCCTTGAGGTGAAGCAGACTTTCACTGCCGCCGTGTCCCGGAATAATAATGATATTGCGGAACCCCTGAAGCACCAGAGATTCAATGATTTCTCCGACCAGATTGGCAAAAGTATTGGGTTTAACATTGATCGTACCGGCAAGCATGCCGCCGCTGAATGTGTAATTGAGAACCGGAGCAACTATACAGCCGAGTTTTTCAGCCAGAGCCTTGGAACAGAACTCTGCGTTGCGGATATCAGTATCCAGCGGCAGGTGAAATCCATGCTGCTCGCATAACGCATACGGTAAAATAATGGTCTGATTGTGCTTGAGATATTCCTGCAGTTCACTTACAGTCAAATCCTGCATACGATAGTGCTTCATAAGCTCTTCCCTCTTTCTGTTTATAATATTGTCTGACCGGACACTCCGGATCATAAATCAACCAATTTTCAGTTAATATACCACAAAAACGTATTAATGTCAAGAGTTGACGGTTACCGCAAAGAACAATTTTTAAGAGAGAGATAATTGCAAGATGACCGTAATGATGCTATATTATAAGTAGAACAGTATCGGTTTTGTTTATTGTATTTTATAGAAAGGTAAATTTTATGGCGCACGGTACACTCGTTCAAAAAATAATAAGCCAGCACCTGATTTCCGGAGATCCGGCCAAAGATGCTCAATTACTTATCCGTATCGATCAGACCCTTACTCAAGATGCCACCGGCACAATGGCCTATCTGGAACTTGAAGCAATGAAAACCGGTAAAGTTGCTACCGAAATATCCGTTTCCTATGTTGATCACAACATGATGCAAAACGGCCCGGAAAACCGCAACGATCACCTTTATCTGCAAACTGTTGCCGCTGAAAAGGGTGTCGTCTTCTCACCTCCCGGCAACGGTATTTGCCATCAGCTGCATCTGGAACGATTCGGGAAACCGGGCAAAACCATGATCGGTTCCGACAGCCACACCCCCACCGGCGGCGGCATCGGCATGCTCGCCATCGGAGCCGGAGGTTTGGATGTTGCTCTGGCAATGGCCGGACAGCCTTTCACTATCCCGACACCCAAAATCGTGGGAATCAAACTCACCGGGAAACTCCGTCCCTGGGTGGCGGCAAAAGATGTCATTCTGAAACTTTTGAGCATTCTTACCACCAAAGGCAATGTCGGTTCCATTGTTGAATACTTCGGCCCCGGCGTTGCAGATTTGAGTGTCCCGCAACGGGCCACGATTACCAATATGGGTGCTGAATTGGGAGTTACGACCAGTGTTTTCCCGTCGGACGAACGCACCAGAGAATTTCTCCGCCGTCAGAAACGCGAAGAAGATTTCACAGCACTGGCCGCTGATGAAAATGCTGAATATGACCGGGTCGTAGAGATCGATCTCAACACCCTCGAACCGCTGGCCGCCTGCCCGTCCAGTCCGGATAACATCAAAACAGTCAGAGAACTTGCCGGTAAAAAAGTCGGCCAGGTGCTTGTCGGCAGCTGTACCAACGGCGGATACCGGGATCTGGCACTGGTCGCCAGCGCATTGAAAGGACGCAAAATACACCCGGATGTCACTTTGGGGATCGCCCCGGGCAGCCGCCCGGTGCTGGAAATGCTCTGTGCCAACGGCATGCTCGGTGATCTGGTCGCCGCCGGAGCAAGGATTCTGGAAGTCGGCTGCGGCCCCTGTATCGGTCAGGGACAAAGTCCGGCAGACGATACGATCACCGTCAGAACTTTCAACCGTAATTTCGCCGGCAGATCAGGAACCAAAGGCGATCAGTCATTTCTGGTCAGCCCGGAAACCGCTGTCGCCGCCGCGATCACCGGAGAATTTATCGACCCGCGAGATACCGGGATCGATTTCCCGCAAATAAATGAACCGGAATTCTATACTTCCGATGATGCTCATTTCCAGAAAGGTGAAAGCGGTAAAGGCATTATCCGCAAGCCAACCATCGGAGAACCTCCGTCAAATGATCCGCTTCCGGAAAATATCGATGGCGTTGTTGTTATCAAAGTCGGCGACAAAATCACCACCGATCACATCATGCCCGCCGGAATTCACCTCAAATTGCGGAGCAATATCCCGGCCTACAGTAAAGTGGTGTTTGAGTGCTTCAACGAACCGGGCAAACCCGGATTTGCTCAACGCGCTTCCGAAGTCAGAGATGCCGGAAAGCATGGAATTATAATTGCCCGCGACAGCTATGGTCAGGGGTCAAGCAGAGAGCATGCGGCGATTTGTCCGATGTATCTGGGGATAAAAGTCGTTGCGGCACTGGCAATTGAACGCATCCACCGGGCCAATCTGATCAATTTCGGAATAGTTCCTCTGATATTCAAGGATCCGACGGATTATGACATGATCGAAGAAAAAGATTCTCTGAAATTCATCTCTCTTCCGGAACAATTACTCCCCGGCAGCGAGGTCAAAGGAGTTCTCTGCAAAAGTGACGGCAGTGAAAAAGAGATCATTTTCACTCACCCCATGTCCGAAAATGACATCCGTCTGGTAAAAGCCGGCGGCAGACTCAACTGCTGAACCATTCCATCTTATGGCAAAGCGGTTGTTTCTGGGAACGGGCGATCTGCTGCCCGATGCGATAGCCAAAGAGTTGCTCAAACGGGCAGATGGCAGCCATCTGCCGGATTTCAGCAGAATAATACTGGTTTTACCGGGACAATTGGCAAGAAAAACAGTACTGCAGCAGCTGGCGGAGTTATCTCCGTCCGGCTTGCTGCTCCCGCAGATCATTACGCCGCATTTGCTGCTTTACTTCAATCTGCCCCCCCCTGCCCTGCCATCTGCAACGGCCCGGGAGATCATGTGGGGGAAAGTATTAGCTTCACTCAATCAGAACCGCGATGATTTCCCCAACCTGTTCCCGAATGGAAGGCTGCCGCACGAAAAATTTCTTGCAGCCAAATCATTACGGGTCTTCTACGATGAATTGACCGCTAACGGTTTTTCTGCAGATGATGCCGCCATCCACTTGGGCAGCCGGGGCAAAGAACTTGTCCAGCTGGAAAAATATTACCGGCAATTACTCAAGCAATGTCATTATGACGATCAGCTTGACTGTGACCGCAAAGCCGCTGCCGATGTATCCGCATTTACGGCTGCGGATAAAATAATCCTTGCCGGATTGCCGGATTTGCCGCGTTTGGTAAAAAATAAACTTGAACTGATAAACGCCGCCTGTCCGGACAAACTCGAATTCTGGATAGCCGCCGGAGAAGAAGACAAAGAAATTTACGATCAATGGGGGATGCCCGTTACTGACATCTGGTGCAAAAAAGCATTTCCGCTGCCGGTATCACAATTTCACTGTGCGCTTGACCCGGTGGATGCTGCGCGCCGGACTATTCGTCTGGCAACTGACGGGAATGGGAAATTTGATTCTGCAAAATGTGCCATTGTGCTGGCGGACCCATCGCTGCATCGGGATTTTGCCAAAGAATTTTCTCAACTGCAAAACACTCACGGGCAGAAAATACAGGTGATCGATCCATCCGGCATTCCTCTGGCAAAATTGCGGATATGCCGTCTGCTGGAAACATTTATCGGTTTTGTGCGTAATCAGGACGATTTCTATTATACCGCAGAATTACTGCGCGAACAGGATTTTCTGCGCTTTTGCGCCGACGGCGATGGAGAGCTTGAACAACAATTGCTCGTCCAGCTGGATAAATTTATGCAGGAATATATTCCAGACGAGTTTCCGGAAGCCCGAGCGCACTGTCATACCGGAAAAATTTCCGGCATATTGACCGGAGCCTTGGATAAAGCAGCTCATTTTCTGAACGGATTTGAGCGTTTTTCTCCGGCAGATTTCATCCGGATGTTTCTTGCTGAAGTATACCGGCACACCCCGAAACAGGAACTTTTCAACGGCATCCCGTTTCATTCAGAATGCGAAGCGTTTTTCGCCCAATTGAAAAATTTTGAATCTCTGCCGCCGGAATTGACCGCTTCAACAGATAAACTCCAATTGATCGAAATTTTCCTGCGCAACTGCCGGGATGAATCAGTAACAGTTGCCGGTTCAGAAAATTCCATCGCCTTTGAAGGCCGGCTGGAAATGCCTTTTCTGCGAGCGAAACAGATAATTTTCTGCGGAATGAATAACGAATATTTCCCGGACCGGATCGATCAAACGGCTTTCCTCACCGACTCTTTGCGCCGCAAGATCGGCATGCGCAGCAACCGGGAAACACTGACCCGTTCATTGTGTCACCTGCTTAATGTCACCTGCTGCCGTCCGGCAAGCGATATAAATGTCATTATTTTACGGCAGGATTCAAACAAATTTGCTCTGCGCCCGTCGGAAGTTATTTTCGGCGGAACCGATTTGCCTCCGGAAGAGCTGCTTCTGCGTTGTGACAGACTTTTCCGCGACCCGGAACCACTGCGCCTGCCGGGATTGCCATACAGCGACAGGGTTTTTCAAATCTGTCCGGCACTTGATTACCGCCGCACCCAGGATGGAGAACTGCTGCTTTCGGTCACCGACCTTGATGAGTATATTTCCAGCCCCTTTTTGTTTTTCTGGAAAAGAGTCAAAAAATTTGACACTACAGACTACTCAATTTGCGAACCCGATGCCAGAGTCGGTGGAACTCTCTGTCATCAGGCTTTTGAAGCTATGGGGTGCGAAAAATTCACCTCCTGCGAAAAACTGAAAACTCATCTGCTGAATGCTTTTGACCGCATTTTGCACAATCGTTTCGGGAAGTTGCCGGTACTGGTAAAAATTTACGCCGACAATATGAAACAACGTCTGGAACACGCTTCCGAATGGCTGTATAAAGAACAGGAAGACGGATTTGAAGTTCTGGCCGTTGAATACGCATTCGGCGGCGAAGCCGGAGGAATACACTTTGCCGGAGCATTTTTCCGGGGCAGTGCCGACCGGATAGAGTTCAACCGCACCACCCGTACGATCCGGATAATCGATATAAAAACCGGAAAAGTACAAAATGTCCGGGATGAACATTGCCGCACTGCCGGAGAAGAGATCATCTTCACCCGTTTACAGCTCCCGCTCTATGCCATTTTACTCAAACGTGATCCATATTTCCGGGAAAACTTTTGCCCGGAAATAGATCAGTGCAGTATCGAATGCGCTTATTTGCGGCTTCCGCAAAATGTGACTGATACCGCAATGCAGGTTTGGCCGGCCGAAGATTTGGCCGGAATTCTGCCGTATGCGGAAATGACGGTTTCATGCATGGTTTCTGAAATAAAGCAGCTGCCATTCCGGAAACTTTATGAAGATCCGAATAAAGTTGCCCACCATCTGCTGCTGCCCAATGCCGCAAGCGCACTGACCGGGATATCCTGGGAAACACCCTCTCTGTCCCGGGAAAAGAAAAAAAAGAAAACTGCATCCCAAAGACCGGATATACCGGAATACACCTTTTCCCGACCATCCTTCCCTGTACCGCCGGCATCAACCGCCGGAAATACCCGCTGTTGCGACTGTCCGGAAGCATTAAGGGGAAAATGCCGCTGTTATCATGGTGACTGCACGACCTGTAAATCATTCAACGGCTTCAAATCATATAATATCATCACCGCTTCAGCCGGAACCGGAAAAACCTATTCACTGGCTTCACGTTTCATCCGTTTGCTGGAATTCGGAGCTGATCCGGCTTCGATCATGGCAATAACTTTCACCAAAAAAGCCTCCGGGGAGATATTCGATCGTATTGTCCGGAGGATCTGTGATATCGCCAACCGCCCGCATATTCCGGCCAATGCCTGCTATCAGATCAGCCGTCCGGAAATCATCTCCATCATCCGTAAACTGCTCGGTCCGAATGACAGAGAACTGCAAATCAGCACCATCGACAGTTTTTTCATGCGCCTGTTGAAAGCTTATGCCCCGGAACTCGGCATCTGGGGCAGTATCAACATGATCGATGAAGGCGACAACCGTTTTACCAGAAAAACTCTGCGCAGCTGGATACGCTCAATTCACGACCAGGAGGAGTTGGATACTTTGCGGGAATTGATCAAAGACGCCAATGCCTCTGAACAGCGGAATTTCTTCGTTACGATGCAAAGCCTGGTGGAAAAAGTTTATTCGTTTTACATGCTGGATCTGACTAAAGCTCCGGACGGAACCTTCCCGCAATTGGAAGTCGCCCCCTGGCATCCTGAAAAAAAAGATGTCATGTCCCCGGAAGAGTGCCGGAAAGCCATTGACGCATGGCGTGATTTTGCAGCCTCTATTACTGATGAAACAACGTATTTCAGCAACAAGACCATTGCCAAATCCCGCCGGATTCTGGCTGCACGTTTGCTGGTTCTGGCAGAAAGCCTGGAAAAGAGCAGCCGGGGGTTCCTTTTCGGGAAACTGCCGGAAGAGGTACGGGATTTGATCAATGCTGTAAATGACCACAATCTGCCATGCTGGTGCGATGATATGGATGATGCATTTCTGGCCTACAACAGATTTATCGAATTCCCTCCGGAAACAGCAGCTCTATTGCGGAAAACCGTCCGGCATATCCGGGCTCTTTCATATTTGCAAATGCGCCAGAAGAACCGGGCCGTTTTCACTTTGATGTCGAAATTTGACGATATCTACACCCGGCAGGTACGCAATGCCGGATATTTGACTTTTGCCGATCTTCCCTGTCTGCTGCGGACAATGGACCCGGAAAACCGGGAACTGATGCTCGGTTCAGCAGATCACTCAATGGAAATGCGTCTGGATGCCAGGATCGACCATTATATGTTTGATGAATTCCAGGATACCAGCGATGTACAATTCATGGCGTTCGATCCGCTGCTGCGGGAACTTTTCAGCAGTAAGAGTGAAAACCGGTTCCGCAGTTTTTTCTGCGTGGGAGATATCAAACAGTCGATTTACCAGTGGCGCGGAGGAAATCCGGAGTTATTCAACTATGTCAAACGGCTGCTCCGCCCGCTTGGAGAAGAATTGGGATACGACCCGGAAGATTCTTTAAGTCTGTCTTACCGTTCCTCTCAAGTCGTTCTTGATACCGTAAATGCCGTTTTCGCTCCATATTCCGGAGATGCTCCGCACTTTTCCGACGTTTTGAAAATGATGAAATTCATCCCGCACGGCAGTGCGGGAAATTTGCCCGGACATGCAGCGGTACTGAATATTCCCCCGGAAGGCAACACCGGACAAAATATTCAGGGTAAAGCCGGAATAATATCCAGAATGCTGGATGATATAGAACCACTCCGCCGGGGGATCACGGTAGGGATCCTGGTGCAAACCAACAAGGTCGCGCGTGAATTTGCCAAAGAACTGCGCAAAATATCACAACTGCCGATTTCGGTAGAAGGCAGGATCACACCGGTCGAAAGTATGATATTCAACGTGTTCAAAGAATTGCTGATCCTTGCAGAACACCCCGGCGACCGGGAAGCCGCCGGTTTTCTGGAGGCCGTCACTTTTTCGTCACCCCATAAAAATGCACGCCCGCTGGGATTGGCGGGTTTGGCAGCAGTGTTGGGATTTGATCCGGATATACCGCTGGATACGTCTTTGCGGCAGGAACTTTTCGACGGAGGTATTGGAGCTTTGGCTGAACGTTTTTACAATGCATTCGGCAATGACATCAATGATTTCGACCGGAGACACATGGAAATTTTGCGCCATCTTGCCGATAAATTCACCGGTACTCCCGAAGAATTCATCCAACAGGCCGAACACTCCGGGGAGTCCGGTTCGTCTCTGAACAACACCATCCAGATCATGACCTGCCACAAATCAAAAGGTTTGGAATTTGATGTTGTTTTCCTGCCGGATACCGGTAACCACCGGGGCGGCAACGGTGTTCAATTGACTCCGGATTCAGAAGTTGTCAATTTCCAGCATGCTGAATATAATGACGGAGTACCGATACCGCAATGGATAAGTTATCTGCCGCCGGATGCCATCAATACAACGATCCCGCCATTCCGGCAGAACAATGAAAGGCGCGCGCTCAATCAGGCTTTCGAAAAATCATGTAATCTTTATGTGGCCATGACCCGGGCAAAATATGCTTTGTATATGATCTTATCCTGCGGCAAGACCGCTTCGGCTCTGGCTCCGGATCTGCTGCTTAAAGAACGTTTGTCGCCATTCGGCGGACAGGCGGCAGACCGGGAATTTTACCGGGATCTATTCTATTCTCCCTGTACTGCCGAAGAGGAAAATCTGCCGGTACAATTGCTTTATTCTCACGGTGACCGGAATTGGTTCGGCAAAGAATTCGGATTTTACCGCAATCAGGAAAAACAGGATCACCGGATATTCTATTTGCCGGAATTTATTCCGGCCGAATCCGATGCACTTCACCCGGTATCAGCAGTAAATCATTCAGTTCACAATTCAGAAAATATCAGTATTTTTGACCGGGAAACAGATGACAGCGGCAAAAACACCGGTACCCAAATCCATCAGCTGCTGGAGACTCTCAAATTTATTCCGGCAGATTTTGTTCCGGAGAAATTCTGTCCACCGGGAACTCCGGAAGCGGTCAGAAAAATCTTTTGCAAAGCATTGCAGAGTGACAGCCCCATCCGGCAAATATTTATACAACCTGCACTTCAGAGTGAAATTTGGCTGGAACGGCAATTCATTGTCAGAAACCGTCAGAAAAAATTGATTTGCGGAACATTTGACAGGGTGGAGATAATTAAAAATGAAAAAGGCGATGCGTCCTCTGCCACCATCTTTGATTACAAAAGCGACCGGCTGAATAAAAAAGAGGATTTTGCCATCTACTATCCGCAATTGCAGATTTACCGGGAGGCCTTGAGTATACTTCTCAACTTGCCGGAAGAAAAAATCAGGTGTTTTATTTGCGCTTTGAATTTGCCGGAAATCATAGAAACCGGATAAAAAACATGGATTTTTTGAAAAAAATATAAAAAAATCAAATTTTTTATCAACAATGATTTGCGTTTTACCATTTTATTGCGTATAATATGCGCGTGCATTTTGTATTTTACAGGAAGCTTTGAAATTTCCTGAAACAGAAAAAAAATTACAGGTTGACGATGAGTGATTCTCTGCCCAAAGGCAATGAAACAATTTTAATTGTGGATGACCACGAAACGATATGGGATTTCCTGATAGATGCTTTGAGCGAATTGGGTTATTCTGTATTGCTGGCTGAAAACGGTCTGGATGCAGTGGATATCTATGAAGCCAATCCGGAACAGATCGATCTGGTATTGCTGGATATGATCATGCCGAAATCCGGCGGCCATCAAACTTTTTTGCGTCTGAAAGCATTGAATCCCAATGTAAAAGTGCTTCTTTCCAGCGGTTTTGTTTCCGAAGAGGAGGTCGGTGACCTTCTGGAACAGGGCGCATGCGGATTTTTGCCGAAACCGCATCGGCTGCCGGTCGTCGTCAAGGAGATACGGCGGATCCTGGATGGGGAGAAAAGCAATGGATGACTGGATAGAGATCCACAAAGATGAGCAGCACATAAAACGGGAACGGGAAAAAGCACGTCAATTACGCAAAACCGCATTTTTTCAGGAACTTTTCCGGCGTGGCGTATGCTATTACTGCAAAAAACAATTCCCGGCAGATCAATTGACTCTGGATCACATCGTCCCGTTGTCACGCGGCGGCAGAAGCACTAAAGGCAACATGGTGGTATGCTGCCGGGAATGCAATCAAAACAAAAAATATCTTACTCCGGCAGAAATGATTCTCCGGGAACTGGATTACAACAACAATGGGGGAACCAATGGAAACAATTAAAAACATCTTTTCCGGTGTCGAACCGGGCACTCTGACAGCTTTTGTCGGATATTTGATCCTGATGGTGATTATCGGAGCACTTTTCTGCAAAAAAAGTAATACGCTGGATGAATATCTGCTTGGCGGTCGCGGCATGGGCAGTTGGGTAACGGCTCTTTCCGCCCAGGCCAGTGATATGTCCGGATGGCTGCTCATGGGACTGCCGGGAGCAGTTTACCTCGGCGGCATGGGCGATGCCTGGGTGGCCATAGGTTTGGCCATCGGAACTTTTCTTAACTGGATACTGGTGGCTCCGGGATTGCGGGTTTACACCGCCCGCTGCAACTCTCTGACGTTGTCGACATTCTTTGCCGAACGCTTCAAAGATCCTTCCGGCATGCTCCGCTTGATATCATCCATCATTATCCTGCTGTTTTTCACTATTTATGCCGCCAGCGGTCTGGTAGCATCCGGAAAACTTTTCAATTCAATGCTTAAAATAGATTACCGTACCGCCGTAATGATCGGTGCGGTAGTAGTTCTGCTTTACACGTTGCTCGGCGGTTATCTGGCGGTATGCTGGACCGATCTGCTGCAGGGGACGTTGATGTTCGTGGTAATCATTATTGTCCCGCTGGTCGCACTCAATGCCGGAGGCGGCATCAGCAATGTGATCGAAGCCTGCTCCGGCAAAGGCTTACACCTCTTTCCCGGCGAAGGAAGTTCTTTGACCTGGCTTTCCATCATATCCTGTGCGGTATGGGGTCTGGGATATTTCGGACAGCCGCATATTTTGAGCCGATTCATGAGTATCAAAAGCGTGAAACTGCTTCCCAAAACCACATCGATCGCAATGACATGGGTAATAATTTCTCTGACTTGTGCGGTTGCTATAGCTCTGACAGCGATGCCGATTTACAAAAATCTTGATTCCAGTCAAGCCGAAAATATCTTCATCTATATGATCCGCGATCTTTTCAACCCCTGGATCGGCGGGGTAATGCTGGCGGCGATCATGGCGGCGATCATGTCCACCATCGACTCCCAGCTGCTGGTGACCACCAGTGCCCTTACCGAAGACTTTTACCGGAGAATAATCCGCCGCAATGCCGGAACCAACGAAGCCGTGTGGGTAAGCCGCTGTTTTGTTATCATCATCACGATCATTGCCACTCTTATCGCGCTGTTCCCAAACGACACCATCTTCAATATCGTCAAATTCGCCTGGGGCGGTTTCGGTGCCGCATTCGGGCCGGTGGTATTGGTGGCACTCTACTCCAAACGTACGACCTGGCATTCGGCTCTTGCCGGTATGATTACCGGTACTGTTGTAATGATCACCTGGTATTTGCTGGGATTGAATAAATATATGTATGAGATCCTGCCGGGCTTTGTGGCCAACTTTATTGCAATATTCATCACCAATTTAATTTGCCGGAAAACAGATGAAACTCTTTCCGGTGACTTTGAAGCCTACCGCAAAGAGTTGAAAGAGTTGCGCAAAAAAACTCCGGAAGAATAAAAATAAGCTGTTTTTCAGTTTTGTTTTCAGCGTCCATTCCTGTGATCATGCGGAATGGACGCTTTTTATCCGGCGGTGATTTTTGAAATCATCTTCAAAAAAACAGATTAAAATTGTTTTTTTTTACGGATTTTCATCTTCGCGGGATGAAAATTTGCTCTTGCCGTGCTATATTATAACGATTTTGTTATACAACAACATATAAAGTGAGGATTTTTAAATTATGTATCGTACTCATACTTGCGGAGAGCTGCGTAAAGCAGATGCCGGCAAAAACGTCCGGGTATCCGGATGGATCCACAGTGTCCGTGATCATGGCGGAGTAATATTCATCGACCTGCGGGACAACTACGGTCTGACCCAGATCGTGATCGATCCGGAGCGTGATTTCTACCAGGCTCTGGATAAATGGCGGGTGGAAAGTGTGGTACAGTTTGACGGTATCGTTGTCGAACGGGCAGAAGGGACTGTCAATCCGAAACTTGCCACCGGTGAGATCGAAGTTTCTGCCACCGGCATGGAGATGCTCGGCGAAGCAGATGTGCTGCCGTTTCAGGTGGCCAAAGATGACAACGCTCCGGAAGCGATGCGCTTGAAATACCGCTTCCTTGACTTGCGCAAAGAAAAACTGCACAACAATATTTTGCTGCGCAGCAAAGTGATCGCCGCGATCCGGGCATATATGACCGGGGTCGGATTCACCGAATTTCAAACCCCGATCCTGACCGCCAGCAGTCCGGAAGGAGCCCGCGATTATCTGGTTCCCTCCCGCCTGCATCCGGGCAAATTCTACGCCCTGCCCCAGGCACCGCAGCAATTCAAACAGCTGCTGATGGTATCCGGTTTTGACCGTTACTTCCAGATCGCACCGTGTTTCCGGGATGAAGATGCCCGGGCAGACCGCAGTCCCGGAGAATTTTATCAGCTTGACATTGAAATGAGCTTCGTGGATCAGGATCAGATTTTTGCAGTGGTCGAAGGACTTCTGCAGGATATTCTGAAAAAGTTTTCCACCAAGAAGTTTTCCACCGAACCTTTCGTCCGCATTCCTTACCGGGAGGCGATCAGCCGTTTCGGTTCTGATAAACCTGACTTGCGCAACCCGCTGGAAATGATAGATGTTTCTGAATTTTTCCGGGACAGCGAATTCAAAGCTTTTGCTTCCACCGTTGCCAACGGCGGAGTTGTCCGGGCCATCAAAGCTCCGAAAGTTGCCGGTAAGCCGCGCAAATTTTTCGATGACATGATCGCCTTTGCCCAGGAAAACGGTGCCAAAGGAATGGCCTATATCATCTGGAGCGACGGTGGAGAAAAAAGCCCGATCGTCAAATTCCTCTCCCGCGAAGTTATCGACGGCTTGAAAGCTGCCGGAAAAGTTGAAGACGGCGATGCTCTCTTCTTCCTCGCGGATAAAGAGAAAGCCGCCTGCAAGATCGGCGGTGCAGTGATCCCGGAATTGGGACGCCGGTTGGAATTGATCGACCAGAATGAATTCAAATTCTGCTGGATCGTCGACTTTCCGATGTTTGAAGAGGACGAAGAGACCGGAGAGATCATCTTCTCTCACAACCCGTTTTCCATGCCCCAGGGAGGGATGGATGCCCTCAACAACAAAGCTCCTCTGGATATTCTGGCATGGCAGTACGATATCGTATGCAACGGCGTTGAGCTTTCCAGCGGCGCGATCCGCAACCACCGTCCGGAAATCATGTACCGGGCATTTGAAATCGCTGGTTACGGTCCGGAAACTGTCGATCAGAAATTCGGCGGCATGATCAATGCCTTCAAACTGGGTGCGCCCCCGCACGGCGGTATTGCTCCGGGAGTTGACCGGTTGGTAATGCTGTTGGCTGATGAGCCGAATATCCGCGAAGTAATCGCATTCCCGTTCAATCAGCAGGCTGAAGATTTGATGATGAATGCTCCCAGTGAAGTAACTTTGAAACAGCTTCGCGAACTGCATATCGAAGTCAAGCTTCCCAAAAAGCAGGAGAAATCCCAGGAGAACGCCTGATGCGTTTTTCAGGAAAAATAAAACTCTTAAAAACTTTCGCAACGACAGTGTTCTCACTGTCGTTGTTCTCTGTTTGGGGAAATGCTGCAGAATTGACCGGACTGCTTCCGGCACACAGCGCAATGGTTGCCGGAGCAGATTTCGCAGCTCTGCGTCAACACTCCATTGATATCATTGAATTTTCTCCACTGCTTGATGCATGCGGCAAAATCGCCGGACAACTTCAATATCTCATCGCCGCCGGTGACCACAACGGCAGACGCCGGATGATACTGGGAAAATTTGCCCCCGCAGACACGGTGGAAAAATTGTGCCGCAGTTACACCCGACAACTTGTTTTGCCGGAAAATGTTTATTATATCAAAGGTCAGGCTGATGACCGTCGCAATATCCGCATGGTCAGATTGAAGGCTGACACTCTTGGTATTTACACCTCTTTTCCGCCACGCTGCACTTTACCGGAGATTCCTGCTTCAGACGGTTGCCGGGCGGCCCCATACCTGCCCCGCCGGAATGGATTATTGCTCTGGGGTGTCGGAGTACCGGAAAGTAAAAAAGAATTTCTCAAAGATTTATGCTATTTTGAATTTGCTCTGGAAAAAGATTTTTCCCAAAATTTGCGGCTGCACGGAAGATTGATCTGCCGCGATTCTTTTTCTGCTCTGGCGGCAGAATTGTTTTTCCGTCATGCAGTCCCGCTACTGCTGCGGCAGAAATATCAGATAAATACCGATGAATCCATTGCTGCTGTCAAAGCCATGCAATTGAAACGCAATGACCGCCATTTGAATTTTTCCACCCGGGATATTCAACCGGTAATCCGGGTGGTTGCCCGGATACTGCATGATGAGATCAGCTCTTTCCGGGAGGCGGTCAGATGAAAAAATCAAAATCTGCAATCGGCGCATGGTGCATCCGGATAGCAGTTCTGGCCGTTTTGACCATATTGGCATATCTGATCTTATCTGAACGTGTCAGAAACAGCAGACCTCTTTTTATAGATGACACTTTATACGCGGAAGAAATCGCTTATGCCGCAAAAAAATATCAGCTGCCTCCGGAACTGATACGTGCTTTGATCCGCCGGGAAAGCGGCTTCGATAAAAATGCGGTCGGCGGAGCCGGGGAAATAGGGTTGATGCAAATACTCCCCCAGGGAGCTGTTGCGGAATGGGCTCGGATAAAAAAGTGTCCGATGCCGTCAAAACGGGAGTTGTTTGATATAAAAACCAATCTGGATATCGGCTGCTGGTATCTGGCCAGAGCTGCCGGATACTGGAAAAATTACCGTTGCTATCGGGAATTGGCTCTGGCTGAATATAATGCCGGAAGAAAAAATGCCGAACGGTGGAAACCGCGTACAACCAACGGTGATGTGATAAAAAAAATCGATTTTCCGGCCACCAGAAAATATGTCAGCGAAATAATGAGCCATTACCGGAAATATCTTTTGAATAAAAAGCAATGATTCATCGCTTGCAATCATATAATTTTTGCGTTATATTTAAAAAATGTAACTGCATGTAAAATCGAAACGGGGAAAAAAATGAATAATGAAATTAAAGAGTGCTGCTGTGCTTCAGATTTTATGCCGGTAGAAAAATTGCGGGAATTACAGTTGATGCGGCTGCAGAAAATCGTCGCGCATGCCTATAATAATGTGGAATTTTTCCGCAACCGCATGAACGAAAAAAATCTCAAGCCGTCTGATATTGAAACTTTGGCAGATATCAGCAAATTGCCGTTTTCCAAAAAGGTCGATCTCCGTGACACCTATCCTTTCGGGTTGTGTGCAGTTCCTATGAGTGAAGTGGTCCGTCTTCATGCTTCAAGCGGCACGACCGGCAAACCTATCGTGGTAGCTTACACCAAAGAGGATCTGGATGTCTGGGCAGAGGTGATGAAGCGGGGGCTGGCCGGAGCCGGATTGAGCAAAAATGATATTATTCAGGTGGCTTACGGCTACGGTTTATTCACCGGCGGTCTGGGAGCGCACTGCGGCAGTGAAGCTCTCGGAGCGACAGTGGTTCCGGCCTCGGTGGGCAATACCCAGCGGCAAGTCATGCTGATGCGGGATTTCGGAGTTACCGGAGTCTGCTGTACTCCGAGTTACTTCCTCCATCTTATCGAACAGGCGGCGCAATCAGGCATTGACATGCGCGAACTCCCGATCCGGGTGGGAATTTTCGGAGCCGAACCCTGGTCACAGGGAATGCGTGAACAACTGGAAAAAGGAGCCGGGATCGAAGCATTTGATATTTACGGCCTGTCAGAGATCATCGGCCCCGGCGTGGCGATCGAATGTACTGAACACAGCGGAATGCATGTTTTTGAAGATCACTTCTATCCGGAAATCATCGATCCGGATACCGGTGAGGTACTGCCGGATGGAGAATTCGGGGAATTGGTGCTTACCACTTTGAGCAAATATGCCATGCCTATGATCCGTTACCGCACCCGGGATCTGACCAGAATCATCGCCGAACCGTGCAAATGCGGCCGTACCATCCGCAGGATCGACCGGATATCCGCCCGCAGTGATGATATGTTCATCATTCGCGGAGTGAATGTATTCCCGTCGCAGATCGAATCGGCCCTGCTGACCGTTCCGGGAGTGACTGCGAATTATTTGATCATCCTCACCACCGAAAACGGTATGGATAATATTGAAGTGGATGTAGAGATCAGTCAGGAAGCATTCTCGGATCAGGTAAAAATTCTTGAATCGCTCCAGAAAAACATCTCCAAAGCCATTGAATCGGTCATCGGCTTGAGAATAAAGGTCAAACTCGTTGCACCGCAAACAATTGCCCGCAGTGAAGGCAAAGCAAAACGGGTGATCGACAAGCGTACTCAAATCGGTTGAATAACATCCTGATATATCCGGGGCTGTTGCTGTACCTTAAAGAAAGGTGAGCAACGCCCCTTTTTTGTGGCCTGATTCTGAAACTGTTGCAAGAGGGGACTTACCTCAAAGCGATTTCAACGCACACATTTTTTTGCAAAAATTTTTTTATCCAGACTTGACATTGCCGTTTTAAAGTGGTACATTAGTGTGTACAACATAAAAAAACGATATCAGGTTCTTTATGAATAAAACATTTTCATGGCAAATAAAATTTGATCCGTCCCTGCCGACTCCGGTATGGTCACAAATCGTATCGGAAATATCCAGGAACATTTCCCGTTTCCGTCCGGACCCCGGAACTCCGGTCATATCAGAAAGGCAGTTGGCTGAAACGCTGAAACTGCACCGCAACACCGTGCGTCAGGCTTATGCAGAACTGTTGGAAAAACAGATATTTGCGTACCGCAACTGCCGTTCGATCGTAATCGGCCCGGAAGCCAAACAGCTTTTCCGCAAACCGTTTCCGATGATCTCGCTGATAATGCATCAGAAAGCGACAGAATTATTCAAGGAATTTACCAAGCAGAGTTTTGAAATTTTCGGCAGTCTGCTGGATCATGCTTCGCTGTTGGGCATTTCCACCAACATCGTCGTTCAACCGCCAATAAATGCATCTAAAGAAGAGATCAACTTCTGGATCGAAAAAAATCTTATGCGCTCCATCGGCATAATCAACTTCGGACCACGTACTTACAGAAACATTGATCCGGTTTTTGAGGAATTGTCCCACCTTTCCGGTATACCGCAAGTGCTGGTTCAAGGCAACACGAAAGACAATCTGGTCAGCAGTGTGGTCGATGACTGTATTCCCGGTTTCCGGAAAATGTTATCGGCTCTGCGGGATCACGGACACCGCAAACTTGCCATCTGCGATTGGAAATTTGCTTCACACATGTTCTACTCCTCGGCGGCAAAACGCGGTTCGGTCCTGTACGCTCTGGCTCCGGAATACGGCATCACCCCGGAAGTAATAAGCATTGAGTCTTTCCACTGTGAAAAAGATCAACTCTCCCGGGAATTATCCTGCAAACTGGATATGTTATTTTCCCGTCACTCCCCTCCCCGGGCGATTTGGAGCCAAAACGACTACACCGGGATGTTTATTTATGATTGTCTTAAACGCAAAGGTTTCTCCATTCCGGAGGATGTTTCGCTCATCGGTTACGACAATGATACCGACGGGTTGCTCGCATCAGTAAGTTATTCACGTACCGATCTGGGAAAAGAACTCGTAGAAGTCATCTGGAATATATACAACAACGGCAAACCAAACACCGTGATCCACCGGGGTATCCCGGCAGAATTTTATCCGAATAAAACCATAGGAGAGTGTAAAAAATGAAAAAAGCCATTTGTGCCGCAGCATTGTCATGCTTATCTCTGACTGCCTACTCCAGAGAAGTCAACCTCATCAACAACTCCGCTTTCAGCAATGGAGAACTTCATTGGCATTATGAAGGGAAAGGTAATTACAAAGTCGAAAAAGGTATCGCAGCATTCCGCAATGGAAAAATTTCCCATTACTTCGATCTTGGCAATCTGGAACATGCCGATCCGCAATGTGCCATGCCGGCCAACCGGGTATTCCGTTTCCGTGTCAAAGCCCGGGGCAACGGCGAAATTTCTCTGACTGTCAGAGCAAGAAAAATGCTGGCAGGCAATGCGGTGGAATTGACCGAATATAAAAGCGGCATTTACAAATTGACCGGTAAATTTCAGAATTTTGATTTTGAACTTCAGGAGCCGGATCGCTTTACGGTCTTCCATGATAAATTGAGCATCTGTGTCAATGGAGATGTCGAAGTGGATGATACCAGCTTTTACTATCTTGACCGCAATGCGTTTTCCATTGTATTCAAACCGGAGTGTGCCGTTGTCCGTCACGGAGAAACTGTTACAGTTGACATTGTTACTGACAGACCGGAACAGAAATTGACTGTTGATCTTTATTGCGGCCAAACTCTGCTGGCCGGGTACACTCCGCCGGAAAGAAAAGAGATCATCACGGATAAAAACGGTATTTATAAGTATACATTCAAAGTTTCCAATGCTGCAAGCGATGGTATGAGAATGGCGGTATCTGATCCGGAAACCGGAGTGAAAAACAGCTTTTTTGCCACCATCGTTCCGGAAGAAAAATTACAGAAATATGCGGCATACAGCAAACAATTGACCGGCAAAAAACATCTGCTGTTTCTGGGCGACAGCCTCTCTGATTACGACCGGGGACGGAACTATCCGAGTATAGTCGGAGCATATCTGCCGGAAAAATGGAGTTTCCGCAATGCCGGAGTCGGCGGCGACACTCTGGGCAAAATCTACACCCGGTTGACCGGGGGAAAAATCAACCGCCCGGAAATGTACAAAGATCTTTTCAAAGTGATGCCGGATATGATTTTCATTTTTATCGGCGGCAATGACTGCAAAGTGAGCTTCGCCAGCGGATACAAAGATACCCATACCCCGCGTAATCAGCAGCGCAAACTTATGGATGATATCATTGCTGAATTGAAAAAACGCGCTCCGGAAGCAGATATCGTATTCATTTCGCCGCTGGACAGCTTCCTGCCATACCAACTGGCTCTGGCAGA
This sequence comes from Lentisphaerota bacterium, assembly GCA_015061815.1. Classification (GTDB taxonomy): domain Bacteria; phylum Verrucomicrobiota; class Lentisphaeria; order Victivallales; family Victivallaceae; genus UBA1784. The sequence continues at coordinate 45,956 of SUVW01000005.1, read as the reverse complement.
ACCGAAAGTGGCAAAAAAGGCCAACCACAACCTTTTCGGCCATCCGGAACCGACAGCAGATCTCACCGGAAAAATGAAGCAGGCCGCCCAGGATCACCGGGCATATTTCATCAATGCCGGAGAAGTTTTCCGTACTTCAGCTGACCCGCAGAGCTTGAATGTGCCGGATGACGGGGTCCACCTCTCACTGAAAGGTCATCAGCTCATGGCTGAAATCGTTTTGAAGTTTTTAACCGGCATAAAATAATGCCATAAAACAAGGAGGAAAAATCATGCATCCGAAACACATTATTTCTTCATCTGGTCAGATGAAGAAGCCGTACGGCTTCACCCTCATTGAGCTGCTGGTTGTAATCGCCATCATCGCAATTTTAGCAGCAATTTTGCTCCCTGCTCTCAACTCCGCCCGTGAACGCGGACGTTCCGCCAGTTGTCTGAACAACTTCAAGCAATTGGGGAGTGCAATGTTAATGTATTTCAAAGATTTCGATGATTATATTCCTTTATATGACGGTCTGCATTCAACATCTACTGCATCAGGAGCGCGTTTGGCCCAATATATCAGCATGACCTCGGATGCAAATGATGTCGGACTTGGTGCAATAAAAGAAAATAATCGTTCCAGTCTGGCATGCCCTTCTGCGGCAAGTCCTGATTTATCATCCACTTATTACACTTTAGGATATAACAGCTTTTTTCCGGAACGTGGCGTAAAAATAGTCAGAGTAAAAAATGCAAGTAAATGCATGATGTGGCAAGATAGTACCTATCCAAAACTGAAATATAATCTGGAAGGTAGAAATACTCCGGAAAAATACGACAAGGGATTCCGCCACAACCAAACAGCCACTTTCTTGTGGGCAGACGGACATGTTTCTTGTCTCAACAATCAGCAAGCTCCTCATTCAGGGACAGGAGTTACTTCAGGCTATCACGCCAGTGCTTACAACTCCAGTTTCTGGGCCGGAGCCGGTAATGTTACTGACAGTATGTATTGATAAATCAATGGGAGAAAAAAGTCATGCGTAAATTCATGTTCATTGCCGTTTTGATTGCCGCCGGACAAGTGAGCGCGGAAACAATTCCGGTGGAATCATATAAGTTTGATATCAAATCTCTTGCGGATAAGCGCAATCGTTACAATGATGACAACTTCATCCGGCTGACCAATGGCATTATTGATAAAGAACCGGTGGTACTGGATTATAAAGCTTCCCGGATCAAGGACGGAACGATCGTATTCAAACTGAAAACTCCTGCTCAGCTTAATGCGGTCAATTTCGATATCTTTCGCGGCCCACGCAGTTTCGGCTGGAAAACGGTAAAGGTTTATGGAATTGACGGCGAGAATAAAATTCTGCTTGGCACCAAAGACTTCAACCATCCATACGCCCTGCCCGCCGGAGAAAAGAACCGGGAAAAACTGACGGTTGCCCTCTCCGGGGACAGGAAATTTGACACGGTGGAAGTCAATATTTCAATAACCGGCAGTTATCTGGGACTCCTTGAAGTTTCTTTTGATGGAACAATTTAATTTTCAAACACTTATCAGGATATAAAATGAGAAATATTTTTCATCTCTGTGGCCTTTTTGTGCTTTTTTCCCTGACGTTGACTCTTCAGGCGGCTACAAAAATAATCCCGGCATCATACCGTTTTTCCGAACCGGTACTCGGCAGCAAGCATGCCGATGTCAACTTTACCAAACTTACTGACGGCAAAACCGGTTCAGGAAATAATATCATCTGGAACTGTAAAATCCTCAAAAAAACCCAAGTGGTGATCACATTTCAATTTGAAAATGAGATCAAACTGGATAAAGTTGATTTTGAATTATTTCGCGGCCCGCGCAGTTTCGGCTTGAAAGATGTCACTTTTTTCGGCATCGACGGTAAAAGAAAAATTCCGCTGGCTAAAGAAAATTATAAGCACCCCTACAATCTTCCCGCCGGAGAAAAAAATTATCAAACCTTTGCAATAAAAGCAGAAGATGATTCCCCTTTTTCCACCATTGAAGCGGTATTCAACGGTACCGGCTCATATTTGAGTCTTGGTGAAATATCTTTTTACGGTTCAGTTGTACCCCGGAAAAAAATCCAATTACCGGATAATCCGATGGATAAACTTATCAAAACAGCAAAACCGGGATTGCGGATATTCAAAGATGGAGAATATTTCGTTATGGAAAATGATTCATCCATCTATGTAATCGACCCGCGTTACTCCGGCGCGGCAGTCTATGCTTATGACAAAGTGAGCAAACAAAATCATATCCGTTTTTCAGAACCCGGCAAAGGTTACGGTCCGGCATTCTGTGACCGCTTCTACGGCGGCAGTGCCCAGCGCGACCTCTACCGCCATGTGATTTATGATGCCTCAATCGTTTCAGATTCTCCGGAAAAAGTTCAACTGCGGGTTTCCGGTAATGGAAAATCCGGGGTTTTCGCCAATGTCCGCATCAGCAAAACTTATACCCTCACCGCAGACTCATCCGTACTGCAAGTGGATTATTCCATCGAAAATGCCCTGGAAAATGTCGTCCCGCTGAAAAGCGGTTACTGGGCATGGGCGGCAGTCCAATTCCCGGACGGCTACCATCGCATCATTCCCGGTGTAAACGGTGTTGAAAGCAGTCCCGGAGGCGTAAAAGAATTCTCCTCGCGCGACCTTTCAAGCAACTGGTTCGGTGCGGTCAACAATGGAAACGGCATCGCATTTATTGCTCCGAATGAATTACTTAAAGAGGTATATTTCTGGAGCGACAACCCGCTTTACGGCACAGCAGAATGCAAACTGGGCATTTACCCCATCGCCGCCGGAAGCTCATTGAATTTTCCGATGTATCTTGCCCCGTTTTCCGGAGTCGGAACCCCGGATAAAGTTTCAAAAATCGCCGCAGCCTCATTCGGATTGGAGCATGAATATGCCAATGCTTTGAAAAATATCACTCTCAACATCCGCTTCTTTAAAAAAGGTGAATACACCGTAAAAATCAGCAGCGGTCAGTGCAATGCAGATGGCAATGTGCAATTTAAAGAAGCAGACCGTTTCAAGGTGAAAGACCGTACATTCACCGCCAGAACTTTCAATAATCCCCTGCGTTACGGTACAGTCGTCTGCAAAGTTGAAATCTTTGATGCCCAAAACAATCTCTGCTTTTTCGCTGAAAAACCGGTCGTTTTCGGCAGAGCTACCGGAATTTACAAACTGCAGAATGAAGGCGAACGCAAACCTGATGCTTCCGGCAGTGCCCGGAAATTGGATCTCAATTTCAACTCCAAAAATATCGGAGGTGAATTTTTTGACTTCGCTTCCCGATTCGCCGGAAAAAAGCCCCGGGTTCTGGCGGTAAATCCAGTTTCCGGAGGAATACGGGATATGATTGAGATCTCCCGCAGATTTGATATGGAGCTGACCACCAATTATATCGCCGGGTTATGGAGTTTGAGCGGCCATGTCATGTCGCTGAATACCAAAAGCTGCATCAATGAATTAGCTGAACAGCTCAAAAAAGAGTATGACTGCATCGTATTGACATCTGATGTCTGGAAACTTTTTGACCGGCAGCTTTCAGAGAAGATCATGGCAAAAATAAACAACGGCTGCGGTTTGGTGCTGATCTCTCCGGAAGGTTTTCCGGAAGCACTGAAAAAACATATAAATTTGCGTCCCGGCGAACCGCAATCTTTTGTCTGGCAAAGCTGCGGTACCGGTTTGCTCTCCGGTATCCCGGTCGCCGCATTGACCGGACCGGAGGTATTTGATTATGAATTCCCCGGTGCGGTTATCCATATTACTGCCGGAAACCGGCCGGTGGTTGCAGAATTTACTTACGGCAAAGGAAAAGTTTTTGTCTGTACATGGAAAACTTCAAAGGCGGCAAGTTCCAAATACAATGTCCCAGGCCGCTTCTTCCTGCCGTATCAGAATGATAACGTGCCGCAGGCAACCTGGAAATATCAGGAATATCAAATAGCCCTGCTCGGCAAATTGATTTACTCTTCCGCCGGGGTGGATTCCGGAGTCAAAGTGACCGCATTCACCGCAAAATCTCCGGAAACATTGATTTTGGAAGTGGATTCTGATAAAGAACAGACAGCAACAATGCAAATCGTTTACCGGAATAAATATTCTGAAAAAACCGGAGAAGTCACCCGGCAAACAACTCTCCAAAAAGGCAAAAACTCCTTTACAATAAAGGCGGAAAAATCAATGACGGGAGTGAACTTCGCCGATGTCATACTGCGCAATGCCAAAGGTTCTCTTGCCTGGGGCAGCTGTGTTTACGACAATAAACCGGAGAAGCCGACCGGCATCAAAAATGTGAATATCGCTGAAAAAATCTGGCAGCCGACTGAAAACATCCCGGTATCTGTCGATGCTTCCGGCGGTGATATCATTGTTGAACTTTTTGATACCAACGGCAATTGCACAGCCCGCAAACACGGAAAAAATGTCGATTTCGATCTCTCTGTCTGCCGCACAAAAACTGCTGTTTTAGTTGTACGCCTGACACACAACGGCCGGGAAATCGACCGGCAGACCCGCCGCATTGCCATTGCCGGAGCCCCGGACCCCAGAATATTTACTGTTATGCAGGGGTGGCCGGGAATAAGCAGACATGCCCATGTCTGGAACTTCAATGTTTATCTTGAACAGCTGAAAAAATTCGGAGTCAACATTGCCGGCGGTGCCGGTTCCTACCGGGATGTTCCGGCCGCAGAAGCTGCGTTCCGCGATAACGGGATTCTCTACGGCAGTACCATGTGTTCCAATTCGACCGGAGGCAAAAATCCGATCCTTAACAAAGGAACCAGAGAGAAAGATAAAATGCTCCGTTCTCCGTGTTTGAGCGATCCGGAATTTTTGAAAGCTATCGCTTCCCCTCCGGCATCTTTCGGCGTGACTTATCCGTACGGAGTCCTTGATGTTGCCGGGCCGGATGAGTCGAATATGATAACAGAATGGGATGGATGTTTCTCAGAGCATTGTCAAAAAGAGTTCCGCAAATACCTCAAAAACCAATATGCCTCTCTGGAAGAGTTAAACCGGGCATGGGCAAGCAATTTCCAATCATGGGACGAGGTTATTGCTTCCACTGCGGCAGAAGCACGGAAAATGGATTCTTTCGCCTCATGGCTCGATCACCGGACATTCAATGACGTCAACCGGGCCCGGGCCCTGGGGTTACTGGTGAAAGGTATCAATGCCAAAGATCCGGATTTGACTTATTCTCTTTCCGGCACCTCCAATACCAATGCATGGAACGCCTGGGATTACTACCTGCTGATGCCGCATTTGCGGGCCTTATCCGGATATACCGGAGAACAGACAATTCAACACCGCAGTTTTGCTGTCGGCAAATTACGCAACTGCCCCTGGGTGGGATATGATCAGAATTTCAATGATTCCAATTACCGGATTTTCAATGCCCTTATGGAAGGTGCTTCCGGAGTATCCATCTACGGCAACTTCAACATCGATCCGGCCTACGAAATTTCTCCGGGAGGCCGAGAATTGCTCCGCGCATTGGAACTTTACCGTAACGGTCCGGCTGAAGCAATCATGAAAAGTGAAGCCAACTCCGGAAACATTGCATTTCACTATACTCCGGCTTCCATCAAAGCAGACTGGTTCATCGGCTTGGAAAATCTGCGTTTGAGTTCCACCAAAGGTTTCCGGACATTGATCCATGATCACGGCATAGAATACGACTATATCGCCTACGGACAGTTGGAAAAATCCGGTATGCCGGAAAAATACCGGGTATTCATCATGCCGATGTCCAGTGCGATTTCCGACGCAGAAGCAAAAGCCATTGCCGATTTTGTCAAAAACGGAGGTACTGTCATCGCCGATTTGATGCCCGGCTATTATGACCAGCACGGAGTGAAAAGAACCAATGCACTTGTCAAAGAAATATTCGGCATGGAAAATATCGGTATCCCGGTACGCGCATCAGCTCCTTTATCCGGCCAAAATGCAGAGATGAAAATTTCCCATTATGATCCGGCCGCCCGGCCATCCACTGCCATTGCTCTGGCTGCTGTCGGGCAAACTCCGGCATTTTTCATAAATTCCTACGGCAAAGGGAAAGCGATTTATATGGCATGTTCAGCTCCGGCTACATTTGGAGATTGGGAGATAATGCGTTATACACCGAAAAATATTGCTGCCGGAAAACTGCTGACAGCAATTATTCATAACGTACTATCGGAACAAAATATCAAGGCTTTGGCCACTGCTCCCGGAATGCCTGTGGTGCACATGAGTTCCCGGAAAATAAAAAATGGCTTTCTGCTCGGTGTGCTGCGTGATCCGGCAGTAGCCAACTCCCTGCCTCCGACGGAAGTAATGCATACTATAAGGTTGAATGATCGTTACTTCATTTACGATGTAATCAATAGAAAATATCTCGGCAACAGTGACCATTTTGAGTATAAATTCGCCCCATGCACTCAAGCCCTGTTTGCCCTGCTGCCATACCATGCAGCCAAACTTGAAGGCAAAATCATCAAAACAGGCAGAAACATTACATTGAATTTGAGAGCCGATGCCGGATGCGAACCGGAAAAATATACCGATCACCTGTTCCGGGTGACGGTATATTCACCGGACGGCAAAGAAAATCCATCTTTCAGTCAACTGCTTTTTGCCGACGGAAATCAAGCTGCAATGAGCTTCGATATTCCTTTGAATCTACCGGAAAACGGCTGGAGAATAGAAGCAGTCTGCATCCTGACCGGAGCAAAATACGAAAAACTTTGGTAATCGTGCTTGCAAAGTCGCGCTGTCAGGACTATATTATACCTGACAGCTGTTTTATTGTTATAGGATATCAAGGATTTTTACAATGCAGAAAAAAGCCTTTCCCGAAAGTAATTTGCCGCCGAATATACAGGAAAAAGCAGACCGGATGAATCTGGAAGAATCATGCGTACCCGCCTTTGAGATCCTGCCGCTGCCGTTTTCGGCAGATACTCCGGCTGTCCAAAAGAACATAAGCAGAAGAAAAACACTGGAAATTTTCACCAAAGAACTCTATGGCGAAATTCCTCCGCGCTGTCAGGAACTGAAGTTTGTCCTGCGAAGCAGCGGAAGTGTTTTTAATGGTCTGGCTGAACGCCGGGAAATCGATATCGTATGTACCAATAACGGCATCTCCCGCACCTTGCACATGCTGCTGTATCTGCCGGTAAACCGGCAGGGAAAAGTCCCATGTTTCCTGGGATTGAACTTCACCGGCAACCATGCGACTGTTTCCGATCCGGAAGTCACATTCTTCCCATTTGTCCGCAAAACTCATCCGTCCCCCTGGCTGAATGACGGCCGGGCCGAAGAAGATCAACGCGGCACCAAAGCCGGCCGGTGGGAATTTGAAAGGGTGATCAAAGCCGGTTTTGCCAGTGCCACCATCTGCATGTTCGACGCGTTCCCGGACTTCCCGGAGGGATTCTCTGAAAGTATCATGCCGCTGTTCTACCCGGAAAGTTTATGGAACTCCTCCCAACGCCCATCCGGTGCGATCAGTGCCTGGGCATGGGGATTGATGCGGGGCATAGATGCTTTGGAAAGTCAGGCAGATATCGATCCGCATAAAATAATTGTTCACGGACTTTCACGGCAAGGAAAAACTGCCATTTGGGCCGGAGCAAATGACCCGCGAATAGCCATGACCGTTTCTATATGTTCCGGCACTTGCGGAGCTAAAATGAGTCGCCGTTACTTCGGAGAGAATATGGAATGGCTCGACCAGTGGCGAAAATACTGGTTCGTGCCGTCTTTTGAAAATTTTGTCCATAAAGATACGGTCATGCCCTTTGACCAACATCAGCTTATGGCTCTTATCGCTCCCAGGATACTCTATGTAGCCAGTGCCAGCAATGACCCCTATGCCGATCCGGCCGGAGAACATCTGGCAACCGTAACCGCTTCCGCAGCATGGGGAGAAAACGGTTTGCCGGCTGATGCCGCTTTCCCGGAATCATCCGGCGGTCAGGGTGAAAATGCGGTCCGTTATTATCTGCGCGAAGGAGAACATGCCTGTACTCCGGAAAACTGGGATGATTTGCTCAAATTTGCCGCCAAACATTTTTTTGAAAAATAATTCACGGATATATAAATCATGGAAAAGAAATTAAGATTTGCTATTATCGGCACCGGTGTTCGCGGTGTCTGGTGTTTCGGAGAGATCATCAAAAACCGGCAGGATGCCGAAGTGTGCGCTTTATGTGATACCAATGAAGTGCGGCTCAAAGCCGCCGCCACGAAATTAAAGTTGTCACCGTCTCTCTATACCTCGATCGATGAGATGGCCGCCAACGAAAAAATCGATGCGGTGATCATCACCACTCCGGATCACACCCACCGGGATATTGCTGTAAAAGCTCTGCAGCACCATTGGAATGTTTTGATCGACAAACCTCTGGCTACCAATGTAAAAGATTGCAGAGAGATCATTGAGTGCGCTGAAAAAAACAAACGGACCGCTATGATGGGGTTCAACTTGCGTCACCATGCCGTACTCAAACGCTTGAAAGAGATCATTGATTCCGGTACCCTCGGGAAAATATTTCTGGCAGAAAACCGGGAGTTTTACGATGGCGGGAAAACTTACATGTGCCGCTGGAACCGTTTTTCCAAAAATACCGGCGGCCTGTGGATACATAAGGGCAGTCACGACTTTGATATTTTCAACTGGCTTCTGGACTTTCCCAAACCTTTACGGGTAAGCGCATTTGCCGCAGTCAATGTTCTCACTGCCCAAGGCATTCCCTTTGAGTTGGAAAACGGCATTGCCCCCGGCCCGGGATGCAATGAGTGTCACTACAAAAACAAATGCCGTGACAGCTTTGACTTCAACGAGCTGGAACAGCAATTCTGGGGCGGCGATGCCATTGAGCGGGATGGTTATTTGCGCAACACCTGCATGTATCTTTCCGAAAAAGACACCCACGACAACGGTATGGCAATGGTGGAATATGAAAATGACATCAAAGTTGCCCACCTTGAATGTTTCATCGGTCACAAAAATGACCGCTGCTACACCATCGCCGGAGATCGCGGCATTGCCGAAGCAAGCTTGACTGAACGAACCATCAAAATCACTCCGCGCTGGGGCGGCGATATTGTAACTTATACCCTCCCCCCGGAAAATGGCGGACATGGCGGCGCAGATCCGGCCCTGGTGGAAAGATTCTGTCAGATCCTCAAAGGTGCTGCCATCCCCAATTCGACATTGGCTCATGGAATGCTCGCCACTGCCATCGGTCAGGCAGCGGAACTGTCAAGAAGGGAACACCGGATGGTGGAATTGAGCGAATTACTTGACTGACCGATTTCATTTTTTCAAAAAGATAATTGCAGAAGTCATCAAAATACAAACAACGGAGAACAACGATGAGCCGCATATTGAAACTCGCGCAAAAGGAAGCAGAACGTTATCAAGTCAATGCCGGATTCCGGATCGAACCGTCATTGCCGTCCTTTGAAGTAAAAGCTGTATCCGGACAGATTGTCATTTCGGCTCCAGATGATATCGAATTGCTTTACGGCGTATATGATTTTGCGGAAAAATTCGGTGGCTGGTCATTTTTTGAACCCGGCCGGGACCAATTCATCCCGGAATTAAAACGGGACATCCCCGCTGACGGGATATTGATCCCCGCAAAAAAACCTCTGCTCAAGCGGCGCGGCTTCATTCAGGAATTTCCCTTCAATGATGAAACGGCCGATCTCTTTGACTGGATGGCTAAAAACAAACTCAATTATCTGCTCACCTGGATGAAATATTACGACCGGCTTTCTGACGGGTTGAAACAGGCAGCCTTTGACCGGGGCATCACTATTGAAAGCGGCCATCACAATTTCGATTATTGGATACCGGGAAAAGAATATTGTGTTGAACATCCGGAATTTTTTGCCGAGATCGACGGGGTCCGGATTACTCCAAGCGGCAATACGGAGTTGCTTATGAGCGAACAGCTCTGTACCACAAATCCGGAATTGCGGGCTGAAATAGTCCGCCGCATGGTTGAGTATTGCCGGAAACATCCGGAAGTAAAAACCATTTCCCTTATCCCCAATGACGGCTTCGGCTGGTGTCAATGTAAAGAGTGCAGCAAATTTTATGATGAAGATAAAAAAGGCGACTTTTACAGTGTTTCCAGACATGTATACAAGGCAGACAAAATATATCATGACCTTCTGCAGGATGTCGCGGCAAAACTCCATAAGGAGCTGCCGGATGTACAATTGACCTTCTGCGCTTATGTCAATTACTGCGCACCATCCGGGGGGTTCAAACTTAACAAGGCAATGGCCGTGCATATGGCCCCCTACTGGCGGTGCATCAATCATGCCTTGAATGATCCGTCCTGCCCGACCAATTCCAGCTATCTGAAAGATATCCAAAAGTGGTGCGCATGCAAAAACGGCGGTGAAGTAAATATTTACGAATATTACATGGGTATAAACTTCTACCTTTCTCTGCCGATGATCCATTGGGAAAAGATGTTCCGGGAAATGCGTTGGTATCATGACAATAACGTTGATGGTGTACTGACCCAATTCCACATTCCGCACTGGAGTGTTTACGGAATGAATTACCGGATGATGGCACAAGCCGGACGGGGCGAAGAGGAAACGTCCTCAATCCGCAGAATGTTTGTTGAACTTTTCGGGAAAGATGCCGATGAAGCGGAAAAATTTTACCGGGAAATCGAAAAAGTCATGCAGAATATGGGCAAATGCCACATTCCCTACCCCCGCAGTATATTCCGCCGGACCGCGATCACGGATTTTGAGTACTTCAATCAGCTGGCCAAAGATCTCGCAGCCAAAGATCCGGAAAGCAGTTTCCGCAAAGAACTGGTCATCTGGACCGAATATATGATCCGCTTCAAACGGCTCTTTGACCGTATAAATGCAAATGAAGCATCGGTTGATGAGGTCGATGAACTTCTGGATTGGATACACCGTTATCAGGATTCCCGGGTTTTCGTCCATGACCGCTTTGATTCTTATTTTGAGGCGATCAAGGAAGCGATCGCTTCCGGCAAACGCTGGCTCCACTTCAATCTGGATTGGGAAGATGCTTACGTCGCCGAACATGATCACACACTTTGATTGAAATTCACCTGAAATCCTGCGTCCGTCCCCATTTTAAGGGGTTTGCCGCAGGATTTTTCTTTTTTCGACTTGCATTTTTGTCAAAAAGGTGTTATATTTTTCAAAATATATTTATAATCAACAGCAATAAACCAGAGATATGCCGGAAACAACCAACAACAACCTTTACGGAGATACTTCCATTCAGACGCTCTCTGCTCTGGAACATATCCGGTTGCGCCCCGGAATGTATATCGGACGTCTGGGGAACGGTTCCCATCAGGATGACGGCATATATATTTTGCTGAAAGAGATCATTGACAACTCCATTGATGAATTCATAATGGGGTGCGGCAGAAAAATCGAAGTCACAGTTGATGTGGACAGCGGCCGGGTGTCGATCCGGGATTACGGACGCGGTATTCCGCTTGGCAAACTGGTGGATTGTGTTTCGCTGATGAATACCGGCGGCAAATATAACAGTGATGCGTTTCAATACTCCATCGGTATGAATGGCGTCGGCACCAAAGCAGCCAACGCGCTGTCGGTTTATTTCAAGGCCCGCAGCGTGCGGGATGGACAATTCCGGGAAGCTGAATTCTGCCGGGGAGAGCTGACTTCAGACAAAACCGGGGAGTGTTCCGAAAAAAACGGTACATTTGTTGAATTCATCCCTGACCCGGAAAAGTTTCCGGATTACAAATTCAAAATGGATTATGTGCAGAAACGGATTTGGATGTATGCATATTTGAACAGCGGATTATCCCTTTACCTCAATGGTGAAAGATACTATTCCGCCAACGGATTGTGCGATTTGCTGGAAACAGAAACCGGTGATGAAAGACTCTATGATATCATCTATTTCCGCAGTAAACAGTTGGAATTCGCCCTCACTCACAATGACAACTATGAGACCAGTTACTCTTTTGTCAACGGTCAATATACCAGTGACGGCGGAACCCATTTGTCTGCATTCAAAGAAGGTGTCCTCAAAGGCATAAATGAATATTCCGGCAAAAGTTTCAAAGCTGATGCCATCCGTGACGGTATGATCGGAGCTGTTGCCATAAAAGTAAAAGAACCGGTTTTTGAATCCCAAACCAAAAATAAACTGGGAAATACCGATGTGCGCGGACCGGTCGTCACCGCAGTCAGTGCCGCAGTGGCCGATTATCTGCACAAACATAAAGAAATTGCCGAAATCGTTATTGACAAAGTCAACCGCAACGAGCAATTCCACAAACAGACCCAGGAAGCAAAAAAGAAATTCAGGGAAACCAGTCAGAAAACCAGATTGCGCATTCCCAAACTGAAAGATTGCAAATATCATGTCGGTGACAAATGGCCGCGCAAAATCGAACCCAAAGAGACCATGATTTTTCTTACCGAGGGTGATTCTGCCGCCGGCTCTCTGGAAAAGAAGCGCGATGTGGATAATCAGGCGATATTCGCCCTGCGGGGAAAACCGAAAAATGCTTTCGGCGAAACCATTGAAATGATCTATAAAAACGAAGAATTAACGTTTTTGATACAGGCTCTGGGCGTGGAAGATTCCACTGAAAACCTCCGCTATGACAAAATAATTCTTGCAACAGATGCAGATGTGGATGGCCTGCACATACGTAATCTGCTGTTGACATTTTTCCTCTCGTTTTTCAATGAATTGGTACTTTCCGGCCACCTTTATGTATTGGAAACTCCGCTTTTCCGGGTAAAAAAAGGAAAAGATATCATATATTGCTACAATGAAGCAGAACGGGACAAAGCTGCTGCGGAATTGGGAAAATGCGAAATAACCCGTTTCAAAGGATTAGGCGAAATATCCCCGGATGATTTCGGTGAATTTATCGGAGAAAATATGCGCTTATCACCGGTAACTCTGGACAATATGCATGGAGTGCATGATGTTTTGAAATTCTACATGGGTGACAACACTCCGGAGAGGAAAGAGTATATCATGAACAATCTGGAGGTCGTTGATTATGAATGATGAATTCGATCCCCAAATTGAAAATCCGGCAGCAGAAAGCGAGGAAGAAAACGATTCCACCGCTATCGCCAAACAAAAACAGGGCACCAATGACTACTTCCGGAAAATGGTTGACCGCAACTTTCTGGATTACGCCAGTTATGTGATCGGTTCCCGTGCCATTCCGGATGTGGATGACGGGTTGAAGCCGGTTCAGCGGCGTATTCTCTGGGCCTTGTATCAGGTCTATGACGGCCGCACTCACAAAGTAGCCAATATCGTCGGGAACACCATGCATTATCACCCGCATGGCAATGCTTCCATCGAAGATGCGCTGGTCGTTCTGGCCAATAAAGGCGGCCTGATCGAAAATACATACCGTGACCGCAAATCCGGTCAGGAAAAAACAGAGTATCTCAATATCCCGTACTTCATTATAAAGCAGGGTAACTTTGGAAATATTCTCACCGGCAGTCCGGCTGCTGCCGGTCGTTATACCGAGTGCGGCTTGAGCAAACTTGCTCATGAAATGATGTTCAACAATGACATCACGACCTTTGTCCCCAATTACGATGGCCGCGAAGAGGAACCGGTCGTGCTTCCTGCGAAGTTGCCCAGTTTGCTGATGCTGGGCAGTGACGGTATTGCCGTTGGTATGTCGACCAGCGTTTTGCCGCATAACTTCAACGAGCTTATCGATGCGGAAATCGCGGTTCTTGAAGGCCGTCCTTTTGAACTTTACCCGGACTTCCAGCAGGGAGCATTGATGGACGTCAGAGAGTATGAAGACGGTAACGGCAGAGTTATTCTCCGGGCAAAAATAGATATTGATGGACGCGACCTGATCATCCGGGAAATTCCGGCAACCTGTACGTCCGAATCGCTGGTGGCATCGATCGAACGGGCGGCTGAAAAGAATAAGATCCGGATATCCAGTGTGGATGATTTCACCACCGATCATGTTGAAATACGGGTAACTCCGACCAGAGGTTACACCCCTGAACAAACTTTGCAGGGGTTGTATATGTATACAGATTGTTCCATATCCATATCCTCCCGCATTGTTGTCATCTGTGACCGCAAACCGGTACAAATGAGCGTAAGTCAGGTCCTCAAACGCAATGTGGAAAAATTGGTCGGTTATTTAAAACGGGAGTTGGAGATCGATCTTGACCGGCAGAATGAACTTCACCATGCAAAAACGCTGGCACAGATATTCTTTGAAAACCGTATCTATAAAAAGATCGAAGAGTGCCGCAATCAGGAAGAGGAGTACAGAGAAGTGCACACCGGATTGGCCCCATTCCGGAATTTACTGCTGCGGGATGTGACCAATGAGGATGTGGATAAACTTTTAGCTCTTCCGGTTCGCAGGATCGCCCGGTTCGATATTGAAAAGAACCAGCAGGAACTTCGGGAAATTGATGAAAAAATCAAAAAAATACGTCACAAACTCACTCATCTGATCGATTATGCCATCAGCGAATTGCAGGAAATCAAAAAGAAGTATGGCAGTAATTTCCCGCGACGCACTGAAATTGAAAAAATTGAACAAATTGACCGCAAAGCTGCCGCTCTGAATAATATCAAAGTCGGTTGGGAACGCCGCACCGGTTATGTCGGCACCGGGATCAAAAGCGATGACATTATCGTTTGCAATGAATATGACCGGTTGCTGTGCATTGAAAAAAGCGGAAAATACAAAGTCATCCCGATGGTTCCGGAAAAACTTTTCCTCGGCAAACTGTATGACTTCCGCAAATATGATGCGGAAACTCAATTCGGCGTGATATACCGGGAGAACAAAAGCGGGAAATATTATGGTAAACGCACTTCGATCGGCGGATTTATTCTGGAAAAAGAGTATATGCTCTGCCCGCCGGGGTGTCGCCTGGAATTACTCACACCGCGAGCAGATGCCATTTATTTATGGAGCGAAGAGGATGCCAGAGGCAAAAACATCACCCGAGAACTGAACTTAATGGAATTTCCGGTTCGCGCCCCCAAAGCCAGGGGAGTGCTTATCAGCAATAAAACCATGACCAAAGTTGTCCACAACCGGTATCTGACCGAAGAGGAGATTGCTGCACTGATCGTTGCGAATGATCCGGAAACAGAGTCCGCCGATGATGAATCCCCGGAAGAAATGGAAAATATTTCCGGTGAACCGGAAAAAGATATTCCGGAAAGCGATACTCCGGAAAAAAATATAAAATTACCGATCCCCAAAGAGATCATGACTATTGCAGCAGCGGCCCGGGAAGCGGCGAAACAGGCGTTCCGTCCACAGGCGGCAACTCCATCTGTTGTACCCGTTGAAACTGCAAGTAAAGAAACGGGCGTCGAAGAAACGGGCGTCGAAGAAACGGTCGCAGAAGAAACGGTCACAGAAGAAACGGTCACAGAAGAAACGGTCGCGGAAGAAACGATCGCGGAAGAAACGATCGCGGAAGAAACGGTCGCGGAAGAAACGGTCGCGGAAGAAACAGTCGCAGAAGAAGCGGTCGTCGGAGAGAAATGGGAATTATCCGGAGAACCGGATGACATTCCGCGTCGTAAGCGGAATAAATCATCATCACCGGTCATTGCCAAAAAAACTGAAACGGTCAACAATGATGATGATCTCGGGATCATTCAACCGGAATTCGGTTTTTAAGATAAGAAACGCAGAGAAAAAACAATGGCTTTTTCCAAAGCACAAAAATCCTGGCTGGCCTATGATCCGGCGCTTTCAGCGTATGCGATGATCGTAAGGACAGTTGCAGCTCCTCTTTTTCTGGCGACTTATGCTCAAGGAGTTTTATCAGAAGCCCAAAGTACTGAATATTGGGGATACACCTGCAGTATTGCCGGATTGGCTGCCGGAGCGATTTCGGTATTTTCCGGTCCGAAAATCGATGCCGGAAACAAAAAAGTTCTGACAGTTGCTCTTTTCACACTGACCGGAGTGCTTTCCACATTAGCCTATACCGCGATTTTCTGTATAAAAAACTCATTATTGATACCGTATATCATCATCGGCATCAGTTTTTCAGGAATAATAAGTTTCATGGGAGCCAACAGTTTTTATGACTCTCTGCTGTTAAATATAACCACACGAAAAGAGCGCGACACTGTTTCCAGCTGGGGATTTGCGCTGGGATATGCCGGAGCGTTGATCTCATTTTTATGCTGTCTGCCGCTGATGAGCATTGCCGGAGGAAAATATTTTTTCCCCGGTGCATTTATCATTGCGGCCTTGTGGTGGGGACTCGGTTCACTGCCGCTGTTGAAAAATGTCCGGGAAAAAACAGTCGTTGCCGCCGACCGGATAAAACTGACGGATACGTTGCGTTTTATTTGCAAAGAAAAAAATATTTTACTGTTTTTACTGGCGTACTTCCTCTATATAGATGGAGTTGGCACGATCATGATGCAGGCGGCCCTGATTGCCAAAGGATTGCAATTATCCAACAGCAAAATCATGTTGACCATCCTCGCGCTGCAAATAATCGGCATGCCATTCACCTTGCTTTTCGGTTTTCTGGCCAAAATTTTTTCCGCAAAAAAAATGATTCTGACTGCAATAAGCATTTACATCGTCATCGCAATGCTGGTAACAATTATGTCTTTTTGTCCGGCGGCAGAAATACGGGTCTGGCTTTTCTATGCCGCAGCCGGAGCAATCGGCATGGTCCAGGGCGGAATACAATCCTTGAGCCGTTCCGTATTCAGTATGATAATTCCCGCCGGACGCGCGGCTGAATTATTTGCCGTTTACAATATCTTCGGCAGATTCACCACCATCATCGGGCCACTGGTAATGATACCGTTTGCGGTTCATCTTTGGGGGAAAGCGGAACTCGGTATTTCGCTGATGATTCTGCCCTTTGCCTGCGGCGCATTTTTGTTGACTAAAGTGAAAGTACCGGAAAATTGATGATCTCCTATATAATCAAACGTTTACTGCTGGCAGTGATCACCCTGACGATCATACTGCTGGTAAGTTACATAATGCTGCGGCTGGCTCCGGGAGATCCGACCCGGAGCGATATGCTTACCGGTACCGGAGAAACGGTCAACAGTCAATCCGGATTCCTGACTCAAAACAACTCTCTGCGGGAAAAACTCAATCTGGACAAACCGGTTCTCACCGGCTTTATATTGTGGTTGGGAAATATTCTCCGCAACGGAGATTTCGGAGAATCGGCAACCGTCGAACCGGGCAGAAAAGTTACAGACATCATCGCAGAAAGAGCGTGGTTTACCATCAAACTCAATTTATGGGCCATCTTTATAACTTATTTATTGTCGATCCCGATCGGAGTATTTTCAGCTGCCAGAGCCGGAACTCTGTTTGACCGCAGTTGTGAAACAGTGCTTTTTATTCTCTACTCCCTGCCGGTAATGTGGGTCGGTCTGCTGCTGCAGGCATGGTTGTGCGAGGGTGGCAAGTTCCCGATATTTCCTTTAGCAGCCATGCCGCCGGATCCGGAAACGCTGCATCTGTCGATTTGGGAATACCAATGGCAGCAGCTGCGGCACACGGTTTTGCCGGTAATATGCCTGACTTATGCCGGATTTGCCGGATTATCCCGCTACACCAGAGGAAGTGTTCTGCAAAATATACATTCTGATTATATACGCAGTGCCAGAGCTAAAGGCCTATCCGAAAACCGGATACTGTGGAAGCACGCTTTCGGCAATGCTTTGATCACAATGGTCACGCTCTTTTCCGGCATCCTGCCATCACTTATCGCCGGAAGCGTGATTGTGGAGTATATATTCAATCTGCCCGGAATGGGAACTTTGTCTTTGCAGGCTCTTTCCAGCCGGGATTATCCGCTGCAAATGGCACTTTTTACATTTGCCGGCACGCTGACTCTGACCGGAATATTGCTGGCAGACCTCCTCTATATCGCAGTTGATCCCAGAATCAGGTTGACAAAATAACAAAATGATGATAGATTATGAAAAAGGCAATTTTCAGGAGAAAGTAAGATGAGAAAAAAATTTTTGACATACATTGTTTCAGTAATTGCGGTTTTCACGGCATCAACAATTTTCGCATCAGAAGAGATGCCGATGAAATGTTTCAAAAATTTCCGTGATGTCATAATCGCCGATGACTCATTCGGCGCGATCCCTTTTATTGCCGACGATCAGTTGAGTGACCAGATCCGTCAAAATGGCATTCCACGTGCGCTGCGGCGCAAAATCATTGCCGTAAAAGCAGCATACGAAGATGTGAATATCAGAAAAACGACTCCGGAAAAAGCAGTCATATATGCTTTTTTTACGGAAAAAAAGGAGGAAAAATGTTTAAAACTGACTTTCAAAAGCGAGTACGCCTCCTGGAAACTTGCCGGTTACAGTGAAACTTTCCCCCTTGCAAAAGATTGCGTGGAGAACTTCCTTGCCCGTTGTGCCGCCGGAGAAGCGGCAACACTGAAAGAATTTCTGACACCGGAATTGCAGGCAAAAACGGATGGAATTCCTATGGGACTGCGGCCGGAGGCCGCCGAAGGCTTCAACGGTAAAATTTTTCAGGTTTCAGGAGGAACATCACGCGGGAGAAGTGACAGCGTTAATGTAAAATTTCTGGCTGATTCCGGCCGGATATCCCTTGTCCGGGATGGTTATTTCTGGAAAATAACAGCCATTGACAACTCTCTGACCTCGGAAAAACCGGTTCAATTTATCAAGCGTTTTTGCCGGGAGTGCAAAAATCCGCCACCGGCGGCAGAAGCTGTTCCGGCAGAGGGAACTGCAACCGGAAGCGGTGAAGCAGAAGAAACTCCGGCAGAAGGAGCTGATGAAAATAAATTCGCTTATCTTGCAGAGTTTTTCACTCCCGGAAGCATGGCGGAAATGAAAGAAACTCTTGCCGCAAACATCTCCCGTACCGCCGGTTTTCAATCTGTAAAACGGCAGACGATCTCATCCTCTCCGGAAGTTGAAGTTGCGATCGACACCACCGGGGAGACCGGTTCGATAATTTTCAAGCTCAAGCGGCAAGCTGACAAATGGACCGTTTCTCAAATCGATGCATCAGCTGTTTTTGCCAAAGATGCGGCACCTGATAAAATCGCAGAAAAATATGTCAATTCATGGTTCGGTGACGGCAAAGCGGAACTGGTAAAAGATTTGACCACTCCGGAATTCAACGCCTCTCTTGCCAATGCAACTGTAACAAAATATGAAAATCCGGTCTTCTCTTTTCCTGAATCAAAAGTAAACGGTCTTTATGCAGAAGTAAAATGCCTCCTGTCATCCGGTGATAAAAAGTCAGAATTTCTGGTCAAACTGAAACTGTCTGACAACCACTGGCTGGTTTATGGAGCCACCGAACCGACCGCCATCCAAGAGAGTACTGAACCGGCAGAATAATCGTATTATCCTTTGACAAACTCTTCAGAATAATAAGAGAAGTCTTGTAAAAACACTGTTTTTGTGCTATATTATAGTAACATTTTCCGGATACTCTGAATATTCTGACGATGAAAAAATTTTTATTGCGGCTGCGCCGGCGATCGATCAAAAAATTGAAGACACAGTGGGAAAACCGTTTGGGATATAAATCACAAACGGTTCCATTGGCGATGCTTATCGGGGTGACTGCTGCGGTAGCAGCCGGAATCCTCCATGAATTGGTCTCTCTGCTTGAGCATACCGGTAAATATCTCCAAACCAGGGATTTTTGGTTCGCTGACATCGTATTTATTCTTTTACCTTTATTCGGTATAATTCTGTCGTATGCCGCCCAGCGGAATCTCGGCGGCAACCGTTATGCCAAAAGTTTGAGCCCGCTGATTCTGTCCCTGAACCGCCGCCGGACCAGTATCCCTTTGCGCGAAACATTCTCTCACGTGATTTCCAGTGCGCTCTCTGTCGGTTGCGGCGGATCAGCCGGATTGGAAGCTCCAAGTGTATTGACCGGAGCCGCCATCGGCGCAAATACCGCCGGTTTTTTCGGTGTTGACCGGCGACAGAAAATGCTGATGATCGGCTGCGGTGCAGCGGCGGCGATTTCTGCAATATTTCAGAGTCCGGTTGGCGGAGTTCTCTTTGCCATAGAGGTTCTGCTTCCGGAATTCAGTGTCGCGGCTCTGATCCCGATGCTGATTTCCAGCGCAGTAGCATTGGTTGTTTCACGGGCGGTATTTCAACATGAACAGGCTCTGTTTTTCATCAACCCATCCTGGAGATTGGATGCGATCCCCTACTATTTTCTCTGCGGGATCGTTTGTGCCGCAGTCGGAGTCTTGGTGATAAAAAGTGTATATTTCATCACCTCGGTCATAAAAAAACATTTATCTTCCCCGGGGCGTAAAATCTTTATCGGCGGGATACTCCTTTGCCTTATTCTTGCGGCATTTCCGATCCTGCGCGGCCAGGGATACTATTTTATAATTCGCCTGCTGCATGGTGACATGGGTGCTTTGCTGAAAAATTCCCCGTTCACGGAGAATTTGCCAATTCCATTGGCCGCAACCATAATTATTGCCGCCGCAATCATCTTAAAAGCTGCGGTATCGGCCCTGACCGTTGAATCCGGAGGAGATGGCGGTATTTTTGCCCCGACCATGTTCATCGGGGCATTTACCGGCTTTGCCTTTGCCAGACTGATAAATCTCTCCGGAATCGCGGAATTACAGGAAGAAAATTTTATAATTGTCGGCATGGGCGGAGTATTTTCTGCTGTTCTGCGTGCCCCTTTGACGGGAATATTTCTTATTGCAGAAGTAACATACAGTTATGTTCTCCTGGTTCCCCTGATGATAGTTTCCAGTTTATCGCATGCTGCGGCCCGCTGGTTTGAACCGAATTCGATTTACCGCAAAGCTCTGGCGGAAGCCGATCTTCTGACCGAAGACCGGGATCAGGCAATGTTGCGTACATTATCAGTGCGGGTGTGTATAACTCCTGAATTCACCCCGCTGGCTCCGGAATTGACCATGAAGCAATTACGGACAGTGATTGAAAATGCTCCCAAGTCAGATTTTTTTCCGGTTTTAGATCAGGATGAACAACTGCTTGGCATTGTACAACTTGAACAAATCACTCCGGTTCTCTTTGATCATCATTTCGCCGAGACGATGCTGGTTTTCGATCTGATGTCCCCTGCCCGCTGGATACTTAATGAAGATGATGACCTTGCCCGGGCCATGAATATGCTCGAACACTCATCCCTGGAACACCTGCCGGTGAAAAACCGCGAAGGAAAATTTATGGGATTCGTTTCCGGAAACGACATCTTCAAACTCTACCGGGGAATCATCCGGGAATCATCCGCTTACTGAACACTGCAGAAAATGTTCTGCGCCCATCCATCCGGTGATATCAAAACCTGTTTCACCGGCAGGCGGCTTCCAACACAAATACACAGCCGATGGCGAATAAATTAGGATGACGTCTGCTCAATCCCGGATAACGGCCGCTGACCGGATATTCAGCAACGATCCTGATGCCCAGATCGGCACACAACACCCGGAAATCCTTCAATGTGCAAAAATGTATATTCGGAGTATCATACCATTGAAACGGCATTTGAGAACTCCGGGGCATTTTTCCTTTGAATGCAACTTGCAGCCGGCAACGCCAGTGACCGAAGTTGATCACACTTACCGCAGCCCGCTTACCGACCCGCACAATATCCTGCAGCAAACGATCCGGACGTCTGGTCTCCTGAAGAGTGTGACTCAAAATTGCCAAATCAAATGATTTATCCGGCAGATAATCAAGATGATCATTCAAATCCCCCTGAATAACCGGCACACCATTCCCGACACAGCGGACAATGGAATCCTGATCTATCTCCACTCCAAGAACAGATGCCTTTTTTTCATCTTTCAATTTCCGCAAAAAACTGCCATCGCCGCACCCGAGATCCAAAATCCGGCTGCCCGGCTCGGCCAATGCAGAAATTATCTCCAGATCCCGGCGGCTGTTGAAATCCATATTGCGTTTTTCATTCATGATAAACCTCCTGCTGGTAATGGAGAAAATCTCTCACCATGCGCCCCAGCGTATCAACTTCCAGAAGAAATGCATCATGCCCGTACCCGGAGGTGATCTCACAAAAAGATACCTCTTTCCCATTTTTCAACAACGCATCAACTATCCGCTTGGATTGACTGGTCGGAAAAAGCCAGTCACTGGAAAAAGATACCACCAGAAATGCTGCTTTCACCTTCTCCAGAGCAGCTTCCAAATCCCCGCCGGCAGCAGCAGTCAAATCAAAATAATCTGTCGCTCGCGTAATGTAAAAGTAACTGTTGGCATCAAAACGCTCAACAAAACGCTTTCCCTGGTATTGCAAATAACTTTCCACAGCAAAATCAAAATCAAAGTCATAATCATATCTTGCTGATTTATCCTGCAGAGAACGGCCGAATTTACGGCTCATAGCCTCTTCTGACAAATAAGTTATATGAGCAAGCATCCGTGCTGCAGCCAACCCCCGCGCCGGAACAGCATCTTCAGTATAGTCCCCCCCCTTCCAGTTAGGGTCAGCCTTGATCGCCTCACGGGCGACCCAGTCAAAAGCAATATTCTGCGGCGAAAACTGACACGCAGTTGCAATCGGAATAACCGCCTGCATCATATCCGGATAATCAACAGCCCACTGCAAAACCTGCATTCCGCCCATTGATCCCCCAAGTACAGCCAATAATTTTTTGATGCCGAGATGGTCTATCAGCTGTTTTTGCGCCCGAACCATATCGGCAACTGTTGTCACCGGAAAACTCATATTGTACGGTTTACCGGTATCCGGATCAATGGATTGCGGCCCGGTAGAACCGGAACAACCGCCAATCACATTGGAGCAAATCACAAAATATTTGTTGGTATCCACCATCTTGCCCGGACCGATCATCTCATCCCACCAGCCGGGTTTCCTGTCATCCGGCTTATGCCGCCCGCATACATGGGCATCGCCGGAAAGGGCATGCGTAACCAACACAGCATTGGAACGATCAGCATTGAGCGTTCCTGCCGTTTCATAGCGGATATTAACCTCTTTCAACACCCGGCCGCAATCCAATAACAATGGTTCCGGCAGCCGGAAATCTTTCGGTTCGGTTATAAAAACCGTTTCATTTATCTGTTGCGTTTCGATTTTCACACACTCCTTTTTATAACTTCGGGCGATATCCCGATTTTTTTAACCCTGCATCCCAAAACCGTTAACGGCAGTGATCACAACACACCAAAATCATAAAACACACAATGCTTTGTCAACTCCCGACAACGGTCGATTCCTGTCAGCGTATGTTGCACAGGGCAAAGTCGATGGCAAAACAAACGGGAAGGACGCCCCTCCCCCCGCACATGACTGCCCTGAAGTCCGCTGCTTTGCAAAGATATTACCCGCAATTCACCACCGCCGGTATGACTACCTCACAACAAATGGAACAGCAACAATTTTTATTAATATAACCCGCTTTTGCTCTTTTTTCAATCATTATTACTTGACAATTGGCAGAAAATACCTTATAGTATCATAAAGGTGATTAAAAATGTTTTTTATAAAATTGTTTTTTATTTTTGCGGCGACTTTACCGTTGGCAGCAGATGTATTTTTTGTTCCGGGTTGGCGAACCGGTTTTTCCGGCCGGGATGGTTGTGTCAGAATTCTCAAAGACATCTATCCGGGAGAAAAAATCATCGTAAAATCATGGGATTCTCTGCAAAATTGGCAAACCACCAAAATCAATGCTGAAAAACAAACCGGTCAGCTGCTGGCTGAAATCCTCGCCATGCCCGACTCGCAAAGGCAGAAACTTATTCTGATAGGTCACTCCATCGGAGCAAAAATCGTTGTTGATGTACTTCATGAACTTGCCCGGAAACAAATGCGCATCCATTCGATGGCCCTGCTCGGCGGAGCCATGCCAGATGATTATCCGCATATCAACACCGCATTGCGTGCCATCAACAACTACTGCTGCATCATCTACAATCCGGATGATCTGGTTTTGAAACTGCTTTTCCCTCTGGATAACAATTCCCGCACTCCGCTTGGTACCAACGGATGGTCAGGAAAAAACGACCGGGTATTTGAAGCAAAAGCGCACAGTGACCGTTCCGGTTTTTTCAATCATTATGCCTATATTTATCTGGAAGAACTTGACCGGCTGGTGGAAACTCTCCCTCCACCGCCACAAAAAATCATTGTCCTGCAGGATGAAAAGAATCACGCCAGAATTCCGGCTGACCGTATCTTCTGGTTAACAGAAGATACTTTCCGGGAATGGAAATTACAGAAAAATGCAGTTTCAGGCAAATACCGGATCATTGACCCGGGAAATGTCCGCCGCGCATCCGGAAATAAAAAGAAAATGCAAGACTCTTTTCAACATATCCGGGAACAGCTTCAGAAATATCTTCAGCCGACTTCTTCTCAACCCTGACGTAATTTTTCCAACTGCTGTTCGCAAACAATTTTCAATATCGGATCGAGAATCAGCCCCAGGTCACCGGTCATCAACTTCGGCAAATCAAAACTTGATACATTAAAACGGTGATCGGTAACCCGGTTCTGCGGAAAATTATAGGTCCGGATACGCTCACTGCGATCCCCGGTTCCGACCTGGGAACGCTTATCTGCCGCAAGTTTTTCCTGCTCCTGCTGCTGCTTATATTCAAGCAGTCGCGCATAAAGTATCCGCAGCGCGATCTCTTTGTTGCGGTGCTGGGATTTTTCCTGCTGACTGGCGACCGAAACGCCACTGGGTATGTGCGTAACTCTTACCGCCGAATCGGTGGTATTAACACATTGCCCCCCCGGTCCGCTGGAACGGAACACATCAAACCGCAAATCTTCCGGTTTGATATCCAACTCCACCGCTTCAGCTTCCGGCATGACGGCAACAGTTACAGTGGATGTATGAATCCTGCCGCCTGATTCAGTTGCCGGGACCCGCTGCACCCGGTGAACTCCGCTTTCAAACTTCATCTTGCTGTAGACATCTGTTCCGGATAATGAAAATGACACATCCTTTATCCCACCCAAGTCCGTATCGGTCTGATCCAATACCTCCGTTTTCCAACCTTGCGCTTCAGCAAAATGCAAATATACACGAAATAATTCTCCGGCAAAAAGTGCCGCTTCATCTCCTCCGGCAGCAGGTTTTATTCCCACAATAATATTTTTAGCATCATTTGGATCCGGCGGCAGCAACGCTATCTGGATACGGTTTTCCAATCCGGCAGCTTCCGCTTCAAAAGCAGTTATCTCATCTTCCAACAGCGCACGCATTTCCGGATCATCCTCCCGGATCAGCAACTCTTTATCGCCGGATAAAGACTCCAGTACCGATTCCCAGCGGTCAAAGTCGGCAAACAGCACATTCAACTTGCTCAACTCCTGACTTAACCTGCGGAATTGGGACATATCGCCGAAAACTTCAGGTGAAGAAAGTTTTCCTTCCACCTCCCGGCTGCGTAAGCGCAACTTCTCTACAAACGTTTTTATATCTGATGGGTTCATACAGTGCTGACAGTTAAAAAAAGGCTTGCCGGAAATCGCACCGGCAAGCCTTTGCACAAAACTTGATATTATGCCTTTTTGTAACGGCGATTGAATTTGTCGATACGACCGGCGGTATCAACAAACTTCTGTTTACCGGTAAAAAACGGATGGCATTTGGCGCAGATACCGACTTTATACTCGCTGCGGGTGGATTTAATGGTCCAGGTCGCACCGCAGGCACAGGTCACAACTGCGTCACCGTAAGCGGGATGAATGTCCTTTTTCATTGATTCGATCTCTCTCTATGTTGATAATTTTTGTTAAAAACATGTCAAAGTAAGAATATACACCGATTTTTGATTTTTTCAAGCAAATGTATCTTTTTTTCTCAACTTTTTCACGACTATCATCAATTTTATCCCCGCATAAGCGCAGCTACATCATCAATGATCTCTTCCAAACTCTTTTCAGCGCGCCAATTGACCAATGCCTGCAATTTATCTGTCGCCGGTTTCCGGCGGCGCATATCTTCAAATCCTTTGGAATACGCCTTCTCATAGGGGATATATTCCAACGTGCTTTTACTGCCCAACCGGGCGATAACCAATTCCGCAAGTTCTCTGATCGTAATCAATTGATCGCTGCCGATATTGAATATCTCACCGATACTGCGGTCATCATCCAGCAGCAGCAACAATGCTCTGACCACATCACTGACATGACAGAAACAGCGTGACTGTCCGCCATCTCCATATATTTTCAGCGGCTTATTCTGTAACGCATTTGCCACAAAACGCGGAACTACCATTCCATACTTTCCCGTCTGGCGCGGACCGACAGTATTGAAAAATCTCACCACCGTCCCTCTTAAACCGGCAGCCTGATGATACGCCATCAAATAGAATTCATCCAACAGTTTGCTGCAGGCATAACTCCAGCGGGAGTGATAAGGTGAACCGATCAGAAGATCATCCGTTTCTGAAAAACGGTCATTTTCCGATTTTCCGTACACTTCACTGGTCGAAGCAATAAACAAACGTTTGTCAAACTCTGCCGCAGCTTTGACCACATTGGCCGAACCATCAATATTGGTCTGGATCGTATGGACCGGGTCATTGACCACCAGCTCCACTCCAACCGCTGCTGCCAGATGGAAAACTGCATCAGATTTACGGATCAATTCGCGGATAGTTTCCAGATCACGTGAAACATCGGTTTCCACCACTTCCGGCAAACGCCCGTTGACCATCCGGATATTATCTCGCGAACCGGTTGAAAAATTATCCGCGATCACCACTTCATCACCGCGCTCCAGCAA
Source organism: Lentisphaerota bacterium (assembly GCA_015061815.1). Taxonomy (GTDB): domain Bacteria; phylum Verrucomicrobiota; class Lentisphaeria; order Victivallales; family Victivallaceae; genus UBA1784. Next base: position 19,103 of record SUVW01000005.1, on the reverse strand, counting down.
TGCTGCGGTCAAATGTCCGCCAATAAATCCGGCACCGCCGGTAATCAATATTTTCATTGTCCGTTCACCTTTCCCCGTTTCCGGTAAATTCTTTCAAATATCAGCATAACCGGACCGGAAAAAATGTATGCCAATGTAAGAAATGTTAAACCATTTACCCGGAAACACACCACCACTGCCAGCATCAATACCACCAATGGCAGCTTTTTGCGGTTGCGCCGGATGGACATCAACCATTTCCCGGCATGTATATAGGGGATACGGCTGTTCATCAATAAACCGAGTATTGCCGAATACAGCGGCAGCAGCCATCCTGCCAAACGCAAATATTCCTCCGAAAAACTGATATTCGCCCGGAGAAAAAATATCGCAACACAAACCGCTGCCGCACCTCCCGGAGAGGGCAATCCGGAAAACTTATCCGAACTTTTTGTTTTCAATGTAGCATTTACATTGTAAGTGGCCAAACGCAATGCCGCCCCACCGATATACACGGAACAAAGCAGATATATATATACGTGCTGCCAAAGCGTCATATCCCAGTTGAAAAAACATTTACTGGCCGCTGCCACCATTACCGCCGGGGTAACTCCGAATGTTACCATATCAGACAGAGAATCCATCTGAATCCCATGCAAACTTACCGCATTGAGCAATCTGGCCGCCAACCCGTCAAAGACATCAAAAATCATCGCAGAAAAAATCATTACCGAACAAATAACAAAAATCCCGATCGCATTTTCTGTTGACGTACTCTCACTGATCGGCAGAAGCAGCAAAATCGCCGCGAAACCGCAAAGTGAATTGCAAATAGTCAAAAAGTTAGGTATACTTTTCAGCAACCGCGTTTTTTGAAGCAGCACCACAGACCGTTTTTTCATAATCGCATCACCATATACTCTTCTGTTAATACAACATTAATTCACCTGTTCAAGACAACTACTTAATATAACCTGCAAAGCAGTTTTTTACAACTCCCCCTGTGATTTTCCACCGACAAAACAGCGCGAACGCAATGATTCAAAACTCTCGTTATCCCGCTGTTTAAGCATTCCCTGCTCAAACAGCATGCGATCCAGCCAACCATTAAAAATCACCCGGAAGTCACAATGCAATTCCGGTTTGGCACTCTTCAATGCCGGAAGCAGTGCGGTTATACAATTATCCTGCAATAGATCGTAAAATTCCGGTTTTTCATCCAGTTGTGCCACTCTCCCGATGATCCCGGTCAACAACTTCCGGCTCTCATCCGGAGTAAAATTCAAATCATAAAGATACAAATTTTCCCCTCTGATCCGGCTGCGAAGCTCAAAAACATCCTCCGGAACACTCAAAACAAAGAGCAATTCATGCTGATGACACAAGTGGGTAAAGTGTTTCCGGTCGACTCCGACCGGTGTTCGCGGTTCGACCGAAACCGACAAATTGCGTCCGTCAGCAAAACGGAAATTCAGCATGGTATGCGCGACCAGTTCCATGCCGCCCCAGTAAACCTGTGCCAGCTGCACAGCTGCAACATCAGCCGGATCAAATACGGAATTGATAAATACGTCATCGTAAGGAGCTTTTTCGCTGTAGTCATCCGGATAACGGTTGTTGCGCAGATTAACTACTTCAAATTTACCATCCGGCAGATAATTCACCGACGGTTTGACAGCAAAAACCCGTTCAAACTCAACTCCGGCAAAATGCCTCTCCGCCGATTGCCCGGCAAACCAGATCATAAAAGCCGCTTCTATGACCGCCAGCATAAACAAACAGCCATTGCGCCGGAAACTGCCAAGCCACAATACAAACAAAGCTGCTGCCAACAATGCCGCTGTTGAAGCGGATAATTTCCACACAACTGTCATTACAGCACAACTCCAGATGCCGGCCAAAGTCAGCAGGGCTGTCACACCGATGCGCAGAATGAATACTCCACGTTTCAGAAACGGTACACTGACGGCAATTCTGTTTTGAGAAGATGCTGCAACAGATTTAATCATTCTTTTTTTCCTGGTGTTTCAAATGCTCTTTAAGAATACGTTTGATCTCCTGGATCGCCAATGGGTTCTGCTGCACACTGTGATCGGATTTCACCACGATTTCGCTTTCAGCCCCATCCAGATGACTGCTGGAATACGACACCACCCCATCACTGCCGCCGGGAATTCCACGCTGTTTTTCATTACCAATCACAGAATGATACGGTACATTTTCCGATATCGGCAGCATATTAAGCAGACGGAGCGCAGCACCGGACGGAGAAAGATTATCTATCCCGTTGAAATGTGTCATCAAATAATCTTTCTTGTCATCCGGAATATTGATCATCGAACGGATAAGTTTGGTGTTGAATTCGATCAGAGATTGGGGAATTTTTATCATTTTTGAAGCCAACTGCCCGTACCAGCTCTGCGCCAAATCTGATCCCCGGTGCGGAACTGCAATAAAAACAACCCGCTTTACCGACGGCACCGGTTGAAATATCATCATGTCACGAAACGCCTTATCTTTATACATCCCGGCAGTATAATAGTTTTCTTTTCCGACAAAATCACTCAACAATTCATCATCAGATGATGAAATAACAAAACGGGATATCAAACCTCCCATTGAATGACCGATCAGAACCATCCGGTCGAACCTGGTCAAATCCCGTCCGTCAGCGGCCAATTTTGCCCGTTCACCTGCCAATGCCTGACGCAGCTGCATGGCCGACACCAATATCGGATTGCCGCTGGAATAAGAAAATCCCATAAAACGGTAGTTGCGCCGCAACTCCGGATCGCTTTGCAGCGTATTTATCAACTGCATCCAGGTGCGGATATCCGACATCAAACCATGCACAAGAACAATCGGTATGCGCTGGTCATTATGCGGTTCCAAATGATATAAGCCGGCCGCGCTCTGGGTCAATTCTATCTGAAATGTCCTTTGTAAAAAATTGAACACCTGCGGTTCTCTGACCATAAAAGCCAACGGTGTGGAAAAATCCTGCGCCAACGGGACACGTATGTTATTTACAGTCACTTCGTTGAGTGAACGTGAATCTATGTAAAAAAGCTTCGCCCGGTAATGAGAATCGGTATCCCCCTGCTCTGCCGGAAAAAGTCTGATCGCCAATGTTGCCGGAATAACCTGTCCGTCAGAAAAAACCGTTTCCGGTATCGAATCCTTTTTCAATTCACACATCAACGGCACACCGATGCCGAATGTCCGGCTGTTGTGGGTCAGATTCACCGGCCGGTAATCTGAACACAAGTGAAATTCCACAATATCCCCCAATGCCACCGGCAAAGAAAATTTCGGCAGTTCAAAACGTATCACCTGCCCTCCGGCAGCAGTCAATTCAAAAGTGCCGGCAGTGTGAAGTGCGCGCGACTTGAAATAGGCAAACAATTCGGTCAATGCCTGATTATAACACTTCACAGCGATAATTGATTCCGGATTGAACAGCAAATTGGATTGTCCGGTTATGGAACTTTGAAAATACTTCTGCGTGTAAATCAAGGTCGTCAGATCATAACGCACCGCCATATCCGGCTTCTTCCGCAATCCGGATGCCAGCATTTGTGATGTTTCCGCCATTGCGATAAAGGTTGTTCCGGATGGCTCCGTCCGGCATAACTCTTCCAATTCCCGTATGAATTGTTCCGGTGCGACATTCATTTTGCTGTTGAGCAGATGGTTTCCCAGCAAATTTACCGTTTCCGCACTGAATCCGCCATTGTAGATAAAGCTGTCTTCGTAATGACTGCGGCCGGCCGGACCGGTTTTACGCAACCCGACATCGCTGCTGCAGCCGGCGATTACAAAAAATACGATCATCAATCCCGGAATCAGTTGATATCTGCCCATAATTTACTCCGCTGTCAGGAATCTGTCTTCAAGAAAAAACCATGATATATCTGGGGTATTATAAATTTCGCCACTGATGCGGCCGGCAAAGCAAAAATCATACCGGGAATGCCGGCAAATACCGCACCGAGCAATACCACGATGATAGTTTCCAACGTACTCAACCCCAAAGAATCACCGATAACAGCCGGATAAAGAATAAATTGCTCAATTATTCCATTATAGATAAGATAACAGATGATCACCGCCAGCAGCATTTCTCCGGTCGCCCCGCCAGCAGCAACAGTCACCAGCAGTGTAAGACAGCAGGATATCACCGGTCCGAGATAAGGCAGCGCGATCCCGCAGCCGGCAACAAATCCCAACGGCAAAAAGAACGGTATCCCGAGAAAGAAAAAGCTGGTGATATAAAAACTGGAATCAACCAATATCAATGTCAGGTAACCTTTCAGCCATATCCGCAGCCGGAACAATATTCCATTGATGATCCGGCAGGTTTCTGCGATCAGAGAATCATCCACTCCCGGCAGCCAGATGCCATTAAAAAAGTTGCGGACAATATATTCACTGCCGGTAAGTTTTCCTTTCCCGGACGAGCTGTATTCGGCAAATTTCATCAAAAACAGCAATGCAAAAAATACCGTCAGCAGTAAATCACACAGCAGTGAAATAAATCTTCCCAAAACGCCACCGGTAAAATTGATAATTCCGCCGCTGCGGCGGAATATACTGCGGGTCAATTGATCCCTGAACTCCGGATTGTTGATCAATTTCTGCAAATAATCCAATCCGCTTTGAATAACCGGCAGTGATTCAAAATTATCCCGGATCTTTTCAAAAGCATACTCTGAACGCGATACCGGTTCACCATCATCTGTGGTACGCAATCTCTCATGCTCCCAGATCCGGATAGACGTTTGCAGATCCCGCATATAATGCCCGGTCAATTTGGATATCCCGAATGAGATCAGCACCACCATGACCAATGCCGTACAAAAAGTCAAAACCACCGATTGCCGGATGATCCGCCGTTCTTTATGCCGGACTTTCCCGGCAGGAAATACCGGTGCTTCATCCGCTTTTCTGGCAAGTATGCCGGAAAGTTTTTTCAACGGCACCAGAGGCAGGCCGGCACATTTGACCAAATAATAGATCATACCGCTGCCGGATGACAGTTTCCTCTCATAAAACTTTTCCAGCGGCAGAAGTATGCAGGCCAGAAGCACTCCGAATATAACTGATTGCAGATATTTCGCAGTCAATAAAAATACCGCAATGATCACCAGAGCAGCAAAAATCCCCCGTCCGGAATTGCGCAGCCTCTGCTTGCGCTTTTCTGCTTCATACATTTTACGCAACTGCGCAGAAAATGTTTCAGCATCCATCCCCAACGCCAGAGAAGCCTCGCGGACAAATGCGACAGATTGAGTATTCCCGCCGGTTGAAACGGTCAATGCGATCAGAAATTCCGCTGTCTGCAATGCTTTTTCCGCCGATGAACTCTTCAGAATTCTTGCAGCCTCATCCACACTGACCGGATCGATACCGGCAAGTTCCGACAAATGCACATCCGCTGTCGGCAAATCGAAATACTCTTCCAGCAAACGACGATAAACCGCCTTCCCTGCAGTACTTACCTTACCATCATGCACCAGCAGCGGGTAAACCAGTGATGTAAATGCCAGCCGGGAGTTCCGCTGCTGATCTCCGGAAAAAATCTCCGTGACAGCCGCAAACTTCTCCCGCAGTGTCCGGCTGATACTCTGGGATGAATCAAAAAGATGTTTTAGACGGTTTATCTGCAGCATGATATCATTTATTCTGCGACTTCAACACTTTTGTTACCGGAAACGACTTCACCGATATGTTCGGCGGTATATCCGTTGCTGCGGATGATCTCCAATGCCCGGGCTTCCGCTTCTGCCGGAACAAACCAGACCATGCCGACCCCCATATTGAACACCCGGTAAGCCTCGGTATGACTCACGCCGCCTTCTTCGACCATCAATTTAAAAATCGGCGGCACCGGCAATGCTTTGGGATCAAATTTCACCGAAACATCTGCCGGAAGAATGCGCGGCACGTTGTCATAAAGACCGCCGCCGGTGATGTGAGCAATACCATCGAGCGCGACTCCTTCATCCATCACCTGACGGATCGCCGGATAATAGCATATATGCGGATGCAGCAACGCTTCGCCGACAGTCTCTCCCAGTGACTCCACATAGGTACCGGCAGTATATTTGCCGCTGTCAAACAAAATTTTGCGCGCCAGAGAAAATCCGTTGGTATGCGGTCCGTTGGAAGCAATACCGATGGCCACATGCCCCGGACGGATCTTTTCCCCGGTAATGATCTTACTCTTTTCAACGATACCGGTAATAACTCCGACCAGATCAAAGTCATTGCCGTACATTCCGGGCATTTCCGCTGTTTCACCGCCAAGAACAGCACAACCGGCAGCTTTGCAAGCTTTGGCAATGCCGCTTAATACCTCCTCATACAGCGGGGAACGCAGCTTACCGATACCGATGTAATCCAGAAAATAAACCGGTTCAGCACCCTGCACGGAAATATCATTGATACAGTGATTGACGATATCCATACCCACTGTATCATATTTTTCCATCATCGCTGCAACCATCAGTTTGGTTCCAACACCATCGATGCTTGCCACCATTACCGGCTCTTTATATTTGTTTAAATCGATCTGAAAAAGTCCGCCGAATCCACCGATGGGAGTAAGCATTTCCGGTCGGCGGGTTCTGCCGAGATCTGCTTTCACCCGATCCAGAAGAGTGGTCGCCAGATCAATATCCACTCCGGCTGCTTTATAAAGTTCGCTTTTGGCCATAATCGTTATTCCTCTATTTTTATGTTTTTGTAAAAATCACAGATTCCAGAATTTTTTGGTCCCGCTGTAAGCCATTCTTTCAGCAAGAGCCATAGCGATATCTTCCGGCATCTGGCCTCTTTCGACCATATTGCCCAAGACATCTGACATCACCCGGCGGAACATTTCGAAACGGGAGCCGTAACTCAACAATTTACGTGAATCAGAAACCATACCGGCAAAATTGCTCAACGTATCCGCTGAACCGATATATTCAAGCTGCCGTTTCATACCGATCGGAGTATCCAGCAGCCACCAGGCTGAACCGAGAGCGACTTTGGCTCCGAATGCCCGGGAAATGGTTGCCAAAGTTCCTTGATGAGAAGCTTCCAGACAATACAGAACAACTTTCAACCGGTCATCAAAACGGTTGAGAAAACTGCACAGTGCAGAAGAATAATTCAAATAATGGTCACTGATATCACCGCCGACATCCGGCCCGAGGGCATCAAACAAGGTTTTGCGGACATCCCGCACTGCGCCGAGATGGAGCTGGGTGACCCAATTTTTCTGACTGTTCAATTCCGCAGCTTCTGCCAGAACATAACCCATGAAACGGTCGATTTCATCTTTGGCAAGAGCTTCTTCATTCATCGCTTTGCGGAAAATACGGTCTGCTTCTCTCACGTCGGTATCAGCTGCCACCGGGTACTCCAAACCATGATCACTGGCACTGCAGCCGAATTTGGCGAAGTGGTCGTGACTCATTTTGAATGCAGAAATCAAATCCTTGATACTGTTCAATTTGATACCGAAACGTTCCGAAACCTGATTCATATACGGACGCCACGCCGGAGCAAAGATCTTCATCGCTTTATCCGGACGCCAGGTCGGACGGATCAATGTCCGCCCGAATGCCGCATTGGCCCGGGCATGATCTTCGAGAGTATCGATAAGGTCGTCGGTGGAACTCATCGCTTCCACATTCAACGGACCGGTAAGCAAAGCCTGCGGCCGGTAGGCATCAGTGGACAATTTTGCGGTGACTTCATCATAAATCTTTTTTCCGGTTTTTCCGGAAAGCAGTTCGTCTATACCGAAGTAGCGTTTCAAATCCAGATGTATCCACTCATAAACCGGGTTTCCCGCAACTTCCGGAAAAATTGCTGCCAACGCCAGAAATTTCTCTTCATTGGAAACATTTTTACCGGTAATATGTGTTTCCGGGACTCCGCGTTTACGCATCATTTCCCAAACATAATGGTCGGTAGCCGCAAAAAGCTGCCAGGCATCGGAATAACAGTTGTTGTCTGCGATCTCTTTCACATTGGCGTGGTTATGCGGATCGACCACCGGCAGAGATTTTACCGAATCAAAAAGTTTCAATCCGGTGGCATTGGAAATCAGATAGTTGTCATCGAGAAAAGCCATTTTTATTTTCCTTTTTTATTTTTTAATTTCCCGGCCGCCAGTGCAACCGGCAAGTAATTATTGGTCAATATCGTATCAATCCCATGCTGCAGTAATTCAACAGCTCCGGCGGGGTCATCGCAATAAAAACAGTTGCATTTGATACCGTGTGCATGAGCTTTATCTATCATCTCTTTATTGCAGTACGGGTAAAAAAATTGCACTTTCTGACAATTGCAGCTGATCGCATTATCCACGATATCCCATTTCCCGGCATCAGCACTCATACACCGGGGAATTTCCGGAGCGATCTCTTCCGCGACCGTAAGGATTTCCGGAGTTGCCATAAAATACACATGCCCGGCTGAATCATATTTCCATAACAATTCAACAATTTTCTGCATATACTCCCGGGGGAAAGTTTTACCGGCTGATTTTATATGCATATTCAAAATGGTATGACAGGAAAACTTCGCCAGCACCTCTTCCAGAGTAATTATCTGCAATCCGGCAAACTTTTCACTGAAACAGCTGCCGAAATCAAGCTTCCGCAGCTCCTCCAGAGTAAAATCGGAAACTGCTCCACTGCCATTGGAAACCTTTTCCAATCTTTCATCATGCACAGAAACCGGGATATGATCTTTGGTAAAACGGATATCCAATTCTATCTCTTCCGCACCAAGAGCGACCGCCGCACCAAATGCCGCCATACTGTTTTCCGGAGCAACAGTGCTGAAACCGCGATGCGCACAAATGCGGGGATAAGGCAACTCTTTTTCCCCGGGGATCGTCATACTGCCCGCCGGACGGTAACACCAGGGAGTCCGCCCTTGAGTAACAAAAAGATCATTGGGAATAAGCTTGCCGCCAAAACTGTTTGAACGCATGTATTTATAGTGGATATCCGGCACTTCGCAACTCATAATTCCGACTTTGCTGCCGAATTCGGCAAGTATCTGTCCTTCCGGATCGACCACCATCGACTGACCGCCGACAACAGCCTGACTCCCCATTGACACCGAAGCCCGCAGAACAAAAGAATTACAGTTGAAAGCCAGATTCCGGTTCATAAAACGCAAAACATCGTGCCGTTCCGCCCGCTGAAAAGATGATACCAGAACCACATCCGGCTTCCGGTAAGCCAAATGAGCGATATATTCCGTAAAATAGGTATCGTAACAAATCAGGAAGCCGAATCTTATGCCATCGATTTCAACGATTTCAGGCGGACGGAAATCATAGGTGTAACCGTAAGATACCCCAAGATTTTTCTCGGCAACCGGCAAATGCTGTTTATGAAATTCCCCGGCACAATTTCCCTGACGGTCAAATATTCTGGTGATGTTACGGTACTCACCCGGGGCGACTTCCGCCAGAAAATTCACTGCCGTGATCGCCTGACAGCGACGGGCAGTTTCAATAACGCAGGGGATCAATCTCGAACTCTGGGCATCAGCAAAATCTTTCAACATTTCTGCCGGTATCCGCCCCGGAGCATTGGAATACTCCGGCAGCAGAATTATATCCGTATCCGCATCACACTGCTGCAAAAGAGCAACAGCCGCATCCACCGACTTGACGGCATTTTCCGGAGTATCAGCAAAAGGTATCTGAACCGCACAAAGTTTCATTTATATACGCCTTTTAACTCAAACCGTGATGGATTCACCGACAGCACCGGCAAGGACATCTTTGTTTTGCTCAAGGATCGGCCGGACAACTTCAGCCAGAAATGCTTCAACCTGCTGCGGCGCACGACCGATAAATGCGGAAGGATCAATGATCCTGTCGAAATCATCTTTGATCGCGGCAAAAGCCGGATCATTGCGCAAACGATCGATCAGATCATTATCCAAACCTTCCTCTTTGACCCGGCGGCTGGCGGCCATTGAGTGTTCACGGATAACCTCGTGCAGTTCCTGACGGTCACCGCCGTGTTTTACCGCTTCCATCAGCAGGTTTTCAGTAGCCATAAAAGGCAATTCGGCATTGATATGTTTGGCTATGACCTTTTTCCATACCTGCAGACCATCGGTCACATTGATCAGAATGGACAGAATAACATCCACCGCCAGAAATGCTTCCGGCAGAACTACCCGGCGGTTGGCTGAATCATCCAGTGTGCGTTCAAACCATTGAGTTGCGTGAGTCATTGCCGCATTACCGGGCAGATTCATCACGTAGCGCGCCAGCGAAGTTACCCGTTCACTGCGCATGGGATTGCGCTTATATGCCATCGCGCTGGAACCGACCTGCTTTTTGCCGAATGGTTCTTCCACCTCTTTCATACTGGCCAACAGACGGATATCCGTTGCCATTTTTGCCGCACTCTGGGCTATCGCCGAAAGCGTGGAAAGAACAAAATAATCGACTTTACGGGTATAAGTCTGTCCGGAAAGGGCGATGACCCGGTCAAATCCCATCGCTTTGGCCACATCTTTTTCCAGCTGACGGCACTTTTCATGATCACCGTCAAACAACTCCAGAAAGCTGGCTTGGGTTCCGGTAGTACCCTTCACACTGCGGAAAGGCAGCTGGCCGGATTCATACTCCAAACGCTCAAAATCCAGCACAAAATCCTGAAGATACAATGCAAAACGTTTGCCCAGTGTCGTAAGCTGTGCCGGCTGAAAGTGAGTAAATCCCAACATCGGCAGGGCGCGGTTCTCTTCACAAAAATCAGCCAGGTTGGCGATCAATTTAAGCAGTTTGCTGCGGATAACGCCGAAAGCTTCTTTGATCTGCAGCAGCTCGGTATTATCTGTAACAAAACAGCTGGTCGCGCCGAGGTGGATGATCGGAGCGGCTTCCGGACAAAGTTCAGAAAGAGCGCGGATATGACTCATCACATCGTGCCGCAGCTCCTTTTCGATTTCGGCGACCCGGTCAAAATCGATATCTTCCTGATGGGCAGCCAACGCGGCGATCTGCCCGTCGGTTATCGGCAATCCGAGAGCCTTTTCACAAGTTGCAAGAGTCAACCACAATTTGCGCCAGGTGGAGTGTTTGTGCTGCGGTGACCAGATAAAACTCATCTCTTTGCCGGCGTAACGGTCGGTAAGCGGATTGCGATAGACACAATTGGCAGGATCTTTTATCATATAAAAACCTCTTAAAGTATGTTTGATATTTTGTACCTCATATAATTTAAGCTGTTAAACGTCATTTAGCAAGCAAAAAGATGCAAAAAAGCTGATTTTTGCTTGACATTTTTGCCGGAAAGGTTTATATTGCACCCAGTGGAGGAATTTTTCATGCATTGTAATATTACGGTTTTGGCAGAAAACATTGATATCTGCCGTTATTTTTACCGGGAAGCGGTATTTGCATCGGAACCGGTACTGGACAGCAACTTCCAGGTTATTTTTCAAATAAATGATGACACCACGCTGACTCTTGAATCTGCCCGGGGGCTGAAATTTGAGCAGGTCCCGACTGCCTGCCGCATCGAACTGGAAGTTGATGACATCGAATCCCTGAAAGCAAGAATGTCTAAAAACGGGACTCCTTTGACCGAAGCATTTTCCAGATCGCATTCACCATTTTATCATGGATATGACCCGGAAGGCAATTTACTCTGCTTTTATGGGAGACACTGAATATATAACAGTTTTTACTGACTGTACACAAAAAAGGCGGCAATCCTGCCGCCATACAAAACGTTTTTATCAAAATCAGGGTGACTTATTTTTTCAATGCTTCACCAAGCAGGGTCACAACTTCTTTGGCAAAAGCCGCCGGATCAGGCAGAGGTGAGCCCTCCAGCAAAAGAGCCTGATCGTAAAGGACATTGACATAACGGACCAATTCAGCTTCATCGGCTTCAGCGGCAATTTTCTCATTCAATGCCGCGATCAACGGATGTTCGCCGTTAAGTTCCAGAATCCTTTTACTCACCGGGATTTCCTGATTCATCGCCCGGAAAAGCCGTTCCATGTGCGGGCTCAACGCCTGACCGTCAACGATCAAACAGCAGGGACTGTCCGTGAGCCGTCCGGAAAAACGCACCGCACTGACCTTTTCCGCGAGGGTTTTCTGCAGAAATTCTGCAGCCGGAGCAAATTTCTCTGCGGCATTTTTGACCTTTTCTTCAGCTTCCTTATCTTCAAAATCGCCTTTGATGACCGATTTGAAATATTTTTGAGCATACTGATACATTGACTGCATCACCCATTCATCGATCGGATCGGTCATAAACAACACATCATAACCTTTGCTCCGGAAGTATTCCAACGCCGGTGAAGAAGCCACTGCTTCGCGTTTATCGCCGGTGATATAGTAAATATCCTGCTGACTTTCCGGCATGGCATCGACATACTCTTTCAGCGTGATCCGTTTGCCTGCCGGGGTATTCATTGATTCATAAAGTACGATATCTTTGAGCTTTTCCGCATTTGGACGGTCTGTATGCAATCCCTCTTTGACGATGCGGCCGAATTCAGCAAAGAATTTTTCGTAATTTTCCCGGTCGTTCTCCAAAAGCTTTTTCATTTCTGAAATAACCTTGCCGGTCACTGCAGTACGGATCTTATCCAACAACGGATTCTGCTGCAGGATCTCCCGGGAAACATTCAACGGCAAATCGCTGGAATCAACCACACCGCACACAAAACGCAGATAATCCGGCAGCAGCTCTTTGCATTCATCGGTAATAAACATCCGCTTGATGTAAAGCTGCAGTCCCTTTTTCTGAATATCCGGCATCAACAGATTGAAGGGAGCCTGTTTGGGCAAAAACAGCAACGCTTTGAATTCGCTTGCGCCCTCTGCTGTCATGTGAATGGCTTTCAGATACTCCGTCCCGCCGAAATTGGATAAATGCGTGTAAAAACTCTTATACTCGTCTTCGGTTATTTCAGACGGTTTACGCAGCCAGATCGCCTTTTGGGAATTCAAAATACGCTCGGTCTGTGTTTCCTTCTTATCTTCACCGATTTTCACTTCCGGCATAATGATCGGGTAAGCGATAAAATCAGAATAGCGGTGAACGATTTCGGCGATCTTCCAATTTTCCAGATAAATTTCCGCATCATCATTCAAATGCAGCACGATCGAAGTTCCCGGTTCATCTCTTTCAGCTTCGGAAATCGTATACTCGCCCTCCCCGGTACTGCTCCAGCACACCGCCGGCTCATCGCCTTTGCGGGTGATCAGCTCCACCGGCGAAGCGACCATGAATGCCGAATAAAATCCAACCCCGAATTGTCCGATCAATTCCGGCAGATCACCGGACTTTTCGCCCTTTTCCTCCAGCATTTTTAAAAATGCTTTTGTTCCGCTTTTGGCGATCGTGCCGATATTTTCCACCACTTCATCAGCCTTCATGCCGATACCATTATCGCAGATGGTCAATGTTTTTTTCTCTTTATCCGGAACTATCGAAATTTTCCACTCTCTGGCGGAAGCCGGATCTGTCAAACTTTCAAACCGGGCCTTATCCAATGCATCTGCGGCATTGGCGATCAACTCCCGCAGAAAGATGTCACGGTTTGAATAAAGTGAATGGATCATCAACTGCAAAAGCTGCCTGACTTCAGTTTTGAATTCTCTGGTCTCTGTCATGATTTTATTCCTGTAACCAATAAGTTTTCCTGTTTTTTACGCTTTTAAGGCAATCAGAAAAGCATTCAAAAACTCTTAAAAATCGCCGTTGAGGTTTTGCTCTCATCAACGCCGTTCCTGCAACACTTTTTTGAATTCACCTGTGTTATCAGATAAATATAGTTTTTTATTTGAAAAAATCAAGGCCGAAAGCAATTGTTTGTATTGATTTTTTATCCGGATATGCTATAATAAACAATGTGCCAATATTTTTTATTAATTTTCTGGAGAAAATATCATGAGCGAATTAACAGAAGAGCTGCGGAATATCCTGCACCAAAAAGAAAGTATCTGTGAAGCATTGGAAAAACTTGAAAATTCAGGAGAAATCGACTACCGGAGTACCCTTTGCCGTTTAAGCAGCGATTACGATGCTGCCGGAGAATTGCCTCCGGAATATGCCGAATTGCTGGACAAGCGTTTCACCGAAGCTCTCAAAACGGCAGAAGAAGGCGAAAAACGGTATCAGGAAAAAATCACCAGAACCGCCAAACTTGCTGATGATACCCAAGCTCTGCTCGATGCCGGAGATCTGGCAACACTCAAAGAGGTGGAAATTCTGGAAAAAACGATTCTCGAATTGGCTCCGGGAAGCGGACTGCTCGAAAAACTTGCCCCGTTAAAAAATCAGCTGGCCGCCGAAGAAGCCGCCGTTAAAGCGGCAGAAAACACCGTCCTCAAGCTTGCCGGAGAACTCGAAGAACTCTGCGCTCTGGAAGATATCGCCCCTCTGCATGACCGCAAACCGGGAATCGAAGCAGAATTCGCTCAATTAGCCAATATTCCCCGGCACGCTGCCCTGAAATATAATGATGCACACCGCAAAGCTTCTGTAAAACTTGCCCAGCATTATGAGACCCTTGATCTTGCCCGCTGGGAAGCTTACACCAGAAAACTGGATATCTGCGCGGAGCTTGATAAACTGTCAGAACTGCCGGAAGAGGAGTTGGCCAATGCTTCCAAACGGCTTAATATTCTGCGCGAATCCTGGAAAAATCTCGGCAGCGTGCCGAAAGAAAAAAGCGATGAGATCAATCCCAGATATCTGGAATCGACCCGCAAACTGCAGCATCGCATCGATGAATTCTTCGCCCGCAAACGGCAGATCCAGAAAATTTCAGCCGCAGAAAAAGAGAAGCTCTGTCTGGAAGCAGAGAGCGCGGCCGATTCCAAAGATTGGAAAAATACCGCCGCTGCCATGCGGGATATGCAGACAAAATGGAAGTCCCTGCCCCGCGCCGGAGCAAAGGAGAATGAGTTGTTTGCCCGTTTCCGGGCCGCACAGGATAAGTTTTTCAATGCCAGAAAAACAGCCTTCGATGAACGGGATAAAAAGTTCCGGCAAAGTGAAGAAAATAAGAATGCTTTGATCACCGAAGCTGAAAATCTCACCGATCCCCGCCGGGCGCGCCAGTTGCGCGATGAATTCCGCGCCGCCGGATTCGCCGGAAAAAATGACCAGGAACTCTACAAAAAATTCAATGAAGCGATGGATAAATTTTTCGAAAAACGCAAAGCGGAAAATGCTTCCAGAGAAAACCGGGCCAACGAACTGGTCAGCGAGGTCATCGCGTTGTGTTCAGCTCCGGCAGAATCATTGAACCGTATCCGGGAGATCCGGGAGGAATTGCGCAGCCTCAATTGCCGGGAAACCAGACAGAGCGAGCAGCAGGCTTTGCGGCAGTTTGATGAAGCCTTTGAAGAATACCGCCGTCAGGAGCAGCGTCAGCGTGAGGAAAATTCTGATTCGATCGCGATGAGACTGGCAGAAAATTACGATGCCTGGAAAAACAATAATGATCCCCAGCTTCCGGACCTTGCTCTTTATGCCGGTTTTGCCAAGTTGCAGAATATGGCGAAACTTCTGACAGAAGCTATTGGAGGAGATGAAAAAGCCGCTGTCAAACTGGAAAAACAAATCGACATATCCCGCTGTGAAAGAAGCCGTATTTGCGATGCTCTGGAGAGCTTGTGCGGCAATTCCGGAACCGGAGACGACACCGTTGATTTGGCTGCGGAACTGCAATTTGCGATGCTGGGGGATTTCGGCAAAGAAAATTCCCGCCGACAACCGCATGATCCGCACAAACTGTGCGCTGAATTCGCGGCGTGCGGTATTGTTCCGGTCAGCGAACTTCAGGAATTCCAACGCCGCTTTGCCGCTGCCAAGGCTGTAATATTCCGTTAAAATGGAAAAACATTACATGAATATGTCTGCAAAGTTTTTTGGAGTCATAGCTATCGCCGGATGTCTCTGCGGTTGTCTGGGACCGGTGCTGCGGGTGGGCGACAGATTTATTCCGCTGAAAAATCATCACGGTGTTCCGGTGGTAAGTGCGCCCAATTCAATATACAAAGAGATCCATTACAGCACATTCGGTTTTGATTGGGATGAAAAAGACGGTTTCATCATACCACCGCAACGGAACAGCTTGAACAGAGCATTTTGGGCTTCAGAGTTGACCCGGAAAGAAAAACTTTATTCTGTATTGTTTACAGCAGACAAACGGCGGCATTACCTTCAAAATCCAGATATAAAGACCTTAAAAGCATATCTTGAAGGAGCTTACCGGGAACTGCCGGGTTCAAAAATCAAGCGGATGGCTCTTGATATGGAACAATGTAAATTCAAAGGCGAAGATGCCATCCGGGTTTATATGGAAACCTTTGAAAAAGGACGTGACCTCTATTTGCGGGAGGTGTCATATTACTTTTTTGATCCGCGTGAACCGCAAAATCTGATTTACACAGTTTCCTGGAGCGAAAGAGGCAAAAAAGAAGATTGGCGCACACATGAAGCTGAAGTTCAGGGCAAACGTTTTCTTGAGTGCTTCAAACTGCTGCCGCGAAAAAACTAAAAATAATTGATACAATTCCGCGCATTTGAAATAATTTAGCTGCAAGTATATCATAAACAGCCGGTTGCATAGAATGGCACAAAATTATACAGGAAATAGTAAATGATGAAAAAAATTATTTTAAAAATCAAACTATTATTTTCTCTTGTTTTTGTAAGAAAGAAAATCATTGTAGAAGATATTATTATTCTCTCAACTAATAAAAATCTAACTTCGATGATATTGGATGCATTCTATATATTAAATGAGAAATCTAATATATGCTTTAACTGGATAGATATAGTGAAAAATAATATAAAATTTTTATTTATTAACAATGGACATAAGCAAAATCTTGTTTTTAATAAATATAATGTTGTTTGCATTTATGATTCTTATATAAAAAAATCATCATCTCTCTTTTTTGCCTCAATGTTAATTCGCTGGGCTTTTATAATACAAGAAAATTTAGATTACGATGATGTTATAGCTAAAAAAAAACAACTGGATTTTTTGTCATGTGTAGAAACAAATGAAGCTTATGAAATCATAAAATATTTAAGAAAATACTATAGTATATAATTCGGCTATAACAGATTATATAATATTAGAAATGTACATATTCATAAAACTCCAGTTTTGTTTTTGATACATCTATTAAAAGTGTTGCAGCCATTCGGGAGCCGGGAGAATCTTTTTAATTTGCCTTGACAATTTGTTGACTTGATGTTATATTACCATTAAGGAGTGGTTCTCCTGTGCTGATTAAAAACTGGAATTTGCTTATGATTATATGGGGAGGCGTATCTTCAAGAACGTTTATAATGGTGAAATTCTTGATAACTGGCGACATATTTCATATCAGCCTATTGTAAAATTGAAAATGAATCCTTTTACAAATGCTATAGATACAGAAATTATTGGATTTTCTCATAAAAAATATTTTCCCAGACCAGAAACATTAAGACAAGAAGTTGTGCAAAAAAATCATGCTGTAAGACAATTTATTCAGGCAGGTGACAATATGGTTATTGCTGTTGCTATTATATATATGATTGTTCCCATTAGCGTGCTATTGGGTTGGAAATTAGTTAAGGAAAAAGAAATTTTAGTGTCATTTGGCATTTTGTTTTTATGTAATATTACTCATTTTTTTTATCCTGGCACTTCTGATACAATATGCATATTAGCAATAACTTTATTTATAACGATCATAGGTTTAATATTAACAATTTGGAGACATTATGAACAACCAAACAATATATTTTATGTTTGCGTTATCTTATTCTTGATAATGCTTTTTATCAACATTATATTTTTAATTGACAGCATAGAAGCACTCAAAAAAGGAATTTATTTGTGAAATTAATGTGTTGCTATTCAAAAAAAATAACGTCAAGACAGAACATGCAGGAAGTTCTGGAGCACGCATTCGTGTGATAAATGAAATAGGAAGAGAAGCTATTCGTCCGAAAAAATGAGAAAGGAAGCAATTAATGAAAATGGGTATATATATTTTGACTGCAATTATCATTATCATGCTTATTGCATTAATGATATGGAATGACTTCCGGATGGTTCCATTTATTCCTGTCGCGATGGTTATATACCGTGGTGAACCAACCTATATATACGATAAATCAATGATGAGCGAAGAATTTCAAAATCGCATTTGCTTGATTTTAGATGATAATGCTGAATATTACGAAAAACGCGAAGATGGTATCTGGATACGCAATTATCTTTTGAAAGATATGGAAATGCTTCAAAATTATTCATGCAAAGCTGGGGGTAATACACCTCGGATTGTTGCCTATCCAGTTACTCCGTAAAAAATCACCTGTTTGTTGACTGAAACGATTCCGCATATAATGAATTTGCAGTGTAATTGTTGGGACAACGCCCGGACAACATTGGATTAATGCAGAAAATTTATGGAGAGGAAAAACACGATGAAAAATTATTATTCCTATCTTTATGGTCTCTTGTTCTTGTTTGCAGGGTGTAATACCAATCATTCAAATAATAATTTTTCTCAAAATTCAATATTTTACCCCGAGCAAAAAATACAGGTAACAATAAATGGAAATAATATTCCAATTCCAGACGAACAAATTAAAGATATTGAAATCAAAAATGATAATGGCGAAACAATACTTATTGTAAATAAATTTGTGGCAGGGGTAAATGTTATCACTTTTTTTGAAGGGAAAGCTGTAAAAATTCAATCATACGATATTTGGGGGAATAAAGCAGCTGAATGCGCTATAAAAAATGAACATCCTTATTCAGGAACTATTTGGCATTTTTCTTCTGGTCTGAAAGGCATAAAATCAAGTGCCATTATTACTTATAAAGAAGGTTGTTATATAACAGAAAAGCCATATATGGAATCTGAAATTTCAGAGATTTTAAATACTAATTAATTGGAGAAGTAAAGATGAAAAGGGCGCTGATTTTTTCCACAATCATTGCAGTTTCTGCATGGAGTGTTTGGTATATATTTTATGCTGCTTTCAAAAGAACTGAAAATTGCGCCATGCATACAAAAATGAATCAAAGAATTGTCATTTCAAAAG
>SUVW01000004.1 GCA_015061815.1 Lentisphaerota bacterium | reverse complement strand
GCGATCAGTTCCAAAACCTGGATCCAGTAGATCAGCTGATATTTTGTCTGCAATAAAGTATAAACGATATATCCCGCAAGAACAATTCCTGTTGTGATTCCGGATGCAAGAAAAATTTCTGCAAAAGTCTGCAGCTGTTTTCGTTTATTTCCCTGACAGTATGCAATTTCTCTTTGTCCGTGTGTTTGACTTCCCAGCAACGCAAAGAGACTGAAGATAAAAACAATTGATTCCGTAAAACTGAAAATCCCGATATTATCTGCCAGCAATCTCCGGGCAACAAAAGGCGTGACGATCAGCGGACAAATGACCGTGACCGTCTGGGTGATCAGAGATAATATGTAGTTTTTACGCAGAGATGTCATGTTTCTATCGTTTTGCCGGAAGATTTTCAGCATTGCAATCAGTGCATTTGCGTTGTATCAGATTCAGGAAAATTGCAAAAGCTGCAATCAGAAATATTTGGAAAACCCCATTTTTCATCTTTAATTGATTAAACATTGATGATTGAAACAGAAAATAAAAAAAGAATGCAGAAACAAATACTTGTGAAATCGTTCTTTTACTGTAGTAGTAATATATGCTGAAAAATATTGAAAACAACAGTACAATACCCAGAACTGCGGCAAAGTGAAAATCTTTGATGAAACAACCTATTGCGGTTGAAAATTCCGAGGAATAAGCACCGGAAATACTTCGGTACGCAAGATCTACTTCCGGAGAAGTTCCTCTCTTGGCATCTCCTGCATAATAGTAGTTGTCATAATACATTTCAGCTTTTTTATAATAGTCCGTACCAAACAATTTATCATATATAAATTGCGGCCAGCCAATGTTCAAATATCCGTTGAGCGGTTTTATTCCCCCCTCGCTTCTTGCCGCAAAATTTGCATTGAAACTGTATGGACCTGTTGAGAAATAACTTCCAATGGAATAAACTATGTCACTCTTGAACCGGGCAATTGTGATAGCCATGAACGGGATCAATAGGATTGTCACGATTACAATAACATATCTTTTCGTTTGCTTTCTGCGTTTCTCCGGAATAAATCCGAATAATAAAAACAAAATGATTGCAACAAGAAAAAAGTTAAACAACAGGATGCTTCTGTTAACAATTCTCAATGAAGCAACACAAGGTCCCATGGCTCCGATGGCAAGAAATATTATCCGCCATTTATCCAGTTTATTGAATATAATACAATAAATCAGCCAAAAAAGAGCAATCAATCCAAAAGATAATCCGAATTGTATCAGAAATTGAGGCAAAGATGAAAATCCACCGCCATAATCAACCAATTGATCTCGGAAAGCGCCACGATTCCCCCCCATCCGGAAAAAATTTATCATATCCGGAATGGCAATAATTGCCGACATCACACTGGCAGGAACTGTCAGAATGATAAGACCAATGGAAATCTTTTGAACTGCTTTATCTGGGATATCTATAAATTCCATTTGATCATCTTTCTTTCCGTCTTTGAAGAACAAAGCGGGAAGAGTCAGCAAAATGAAACATACAGTTAAAAACAACATGGCATCCAGCCGGACATAGGGCCAGCCAGTACGCGGGCAGAGAACCATAAAAATACTTCCAAACATTGCCAGTGTCAGATAAGACAATGCTAGATTTGAAATGCAGAAAAATCTCTTTTTAATCTTAAAATTGATAAACGTCATTGCAAGCATTGCCCAAAAAGGGATGGATTGCACTAACATCATCAACCATGTACTTGTGATAACCATTTTTTACTTCGCTCCTCTGCGGAAAAGTACCGCGTTGAATGTCGCCCAGAAGATGTAATAATCCATCCACAATGACCAATTGTTCACGTAGAATACATCCAGCGCAACTCTTTCATCATAATCAATATCACTCCTGCCGGATACCTGCCACAAACCGGTTATCCCCGGCTTGACACTGGCAAAAGCCGGATAATCTTTACCATAATATTTGACCTCTTTTTCAACTATCGGTCGCGGCCCGATCAATGACATTTCCCCTTTCAGAACATTCCAGAATTGCGGTAATTCATCCAAACTTGTCTTGCGCAGAAAGTGACCGATCCGGGTGATGCGCGGATCGTTGTCCAGTTTGAAATTCTTTTCCCATTCCGCTTTCATATCCGGATTCTCCGCCAGAAGCTGTTCCAACTTTTCATCGGCATCCGGGTTCATCGTGCGGAACTTCAATACATAGATCGTCTTCCCGTTTTTCCCCAGACGTTTCGCTTTGTAAAATACCGGCCCCCGACTGGACAGTTTGATTATCAATGCCAGAAAAATCCCGGGAATAAAAGCCAGCAGCAAACCGACAGTTGAAAGAAATACTTCCAGCAGCCGCTTCTGCAAAACCACGCTCCTGCGCAGTAAACGGTTGCTTATTTCAAAGGAAAAATAACGGTAAAAACTTACCGGATACGACCATAAAACCGGAAATTTGTTGGTGTTATTCACCACCAGTATGTGCAGAAATTTCGGCAGCAGATCCTCCAAATCATCATTTTTATTCTCTTTCCCGCTGCAGTATATCAGATAACTGCTCTTTCCCCCGGCAGAATTTTTCAACAACTCATCCTTGCTGATATCCGGAATATCATCTGCGATCTTTCCTCCGCAGCAGCTGCCGGTTATTTCCAGAATACAGTAGTTGTCATCCCGCATCCGGTTGATGATCTCGGCCGCCTGTTCCGCATCTCCGGCAATGATCGACGGAATTTGTCCCAAACGGAATTTCCACAGCAAGTAACGTAAAACGATTCTTCCGAAGGGCAGCAGCCCCATCGCCAAAAGCATCGAAGTCAATAACGCCACACGCGAAAACAACGTATTGGTGCGGGCAAAACCAAGTATGGCAAAAAACAGCAGAAAACTGCCGGCACAGCTCAAGGTCAGCCGCCGCAGTTCTTCCACCGGATGAATGACCAATCCGGGATAAAAAAGATTCCCGCAGTAAAGTCTGCCGCTTAAATTGAAGATGATCAACAGGATAAGTACCGGCCAGGTTTGAAATATGATTTCCATCTCATATTTCGCCCCGAAGTGTTTATACAGCGCAAATGCCGACAGTATCGATATCATCAGAAATATGATATCCGTAAAAAGCAGAGAAAAAGAACGCATTCTGCCGTTGGCAAAAATATTCATTTTATCACCCTCCATAAACTGTATTCCGGCTGTCCCGGGACATCGGTTTTGCCGATAAGTTTCAATTTTACCGGAGATTTGCCCGGACCGTCGCAGGAAACCACATAATCAGCATCCCGGTACCAATCTGCCAGACTCCCCCCGGCCAGATAGGCACTGTTCATAACCAGCGTCACCTGACGGAAAAATACTTTCGGATGTTTTTTACTTTTGTAGTCGGACAAGGATAATTTAACCTGACCGGTTGCCGGTCCATTATAATCTTTCCGGATCATTTCGGTCAACTGCATGGCACTTGCCCGACCGTTTATTGCCCGGGTATAGTGACGTATTGTCGGTTGAAATGCGTGGATGGAAAATGCAACAATGATAGCGGCACAGCTCAACAGCAGTAAAATATGACAGAATTTATGATTCACATATTGATGCAGCCAGCGATAAATACTTTCAATCCCGATAATGAAAATTCCCGAGAGCAATACCACCCCGGCATAAAGGTAACGGCTGTCAACATACAAATGGTGAAACAACTGCATCGGCAGTATATTCAATACGGCGTTTATAAGTCCGACCAGGATCAGAATTATTTCCGGAGCAGTTAATTTATTTTGCCATAAACGCACCAGAATTGTTAAAAATATAAATACTCCTGCAAAACGGTAAAAGCCTTTGAATAATTCGGATAAAAATTCCGCGATTTGCAGCGAAGTGACTTCAGAAGCAGAATATACCGAAATAATTACAGTACCGGCAATCATCAATTCAATGATTATTGCAATCCCGAAAAAGTCAACACATATTGCTGCCAGTTTGGCCGTCAGCAGCATCAATATCAACAGTCCGCCGATGACAAGCAACGCATCAGTAATTTCCGGCATCCTCCCGGATAACTCGTGAAAAACTTTGGCGAAGCGGTAATCCGGCATAGCGGCTCCCCCGACAAATCCGTTTATGGCACTGGCTGCAATCAGGGTAGATGCCGTCAGTATTGCCGGTAAAACAGAATATAACGGGAACTTTTTTTCACGACATTCAATCACCATCCCGGTGAATAGACAGGCAATGCCTGACATGACAGTATCAGCCCGCAGGATTACAGATAAAGCACAGCCGATACCAAGCATCCAGTAGCCGTTCCAACGGCGATTGTTTTGTAAAATTTTTATCAATCCCCAGGCTGTCAAAATAAGAAGAGTTGTTTTGGCTGAATCACGCATCCCGGAAACAGCTACATGAAAAGAGTAAGGGAAAAATGCGTAAAAAACAGTGCTGCCCCAAGCGATAAAACGTTTTTTCGGGTAAATGTCGCGCAACATGAAAAAGATGAGAAAACCTCCGATAATATGCCACAATGCAGATGCTGTCTTTTGCGCCATGTGGCCATCCAATCCTGTCAGAAAGCAGATTATTCCTCCCGAAATAACTTGCAAAGATTGAATTCGCGGATGAAATGCGAAATCCCAATCACCTTCCGCAAAAGCTTCTGCCATCGGGGCATATCTGGTAGCAACATCCATGAAAGGGTAATCATGTAATATGACTCCGGAAACCAACAGCACTCCGGAAGCAATTAATGCAGCAACAACCCATTTGTTTATTGTTGAAAACATAAAAATTCTCCTGATTCTCCAAATAATTTATTTCTGATTCTAAAATATAGCATAGTTTTGCTTAATATACAACCTTTTTTCAAGATAATTCCTGTGAACACTGCATTTTGCTTTGTACGTATGAGGATATCACGGCAATAAAAAGCCGGACGCTTTCATACACCGAGACCTGGCCCGACCAAGAGCCTGCACTTTCTGCATAAGAAACCGTCCGGCAAATCTGCGTAATGCAGTTCTGTCGGTACACTCCTCCTTATGAAAGTGCAAACAAAATTTCTACTTGGTCGGTTTGGTCCCGTTTGCTTATGAGGAAAACGGTTGAATCTCCGTTTGAAGATCCCCCCACTTGAAATATGGAAAACAGCCCGTTGAAGCAATTTCAAAAGTTTCTGCAATTTACCGTTGCCGGAGTGAATTACTTTTGCAATTGTCTCATAAATAAAAACACAATGGGCATTAATGTAGTACAATCAATGCTTTTTTTCAAGTGGATATCAGGCAAATGGCGCGAAAAAATGAAGATTCCGTCCGAAAATGCTTGTAATTTGTTCAAAACGGAGCTATAATATTAAGATGGTAAAAGGTAATGTTGTTGTTGAATATGATCACCTGCAGATGCGGGGAAAGTGATGTTGCGAATGATGAAATTGACCGGTGAATTGAAAATTGCCATTATCGGCATGGGATATGTCGGCGTGCCGCTGGCGGTTGAATTCGGGAAAAAGTTCCGTACAGTCGGCTTTGACATAAAACCGGGCCGTCTGGCCGAGTTGCGTTCCGGGGTGGATGTCACCTGTGAAAGTTCTGCAGAAGAACTGGCGGCGGCAGACAAACTGATCTTTTCCGGGGATGAAAAAGATTTGCATGGCAGTGATGTTTTTATTGTTACGGTCCCCACGCCGGTGGATAAGTACAACCGGCCTGATCTTATGCCGTTGTATCGTGCCGGGGAAACCGTCGGGCGGGCATTGAAGCCGGGGGCGGTGGTGATTTATGAGAGCACTGTTTATCCGGGGTGTACCGAGGAAGAGTGTGTGCCGGTGCTGGAAAGGGCAAGCGGATTGAAGTTCAACCGGGATTTTTTCTGCGGCTACTCTCCGGAAAGGATCAATCCGGGGGACAAAGAGCATTCATTGCTTAAAACGGTGAAAATAACCTCCGGTTCCACTCCGGAAGCGGCGGATTTTGTAGACGGATTGTACAATTCGATTTTGCATAACGGCACACATCGCGCCAGTTCGATAAAGGTGGCGGAAGCGGCCAAAGTCATTGAAAATTCCCAGCGGGATCTGAATATCGCCTTTGTTAACGAGCTGGCCAAGATTTTCAATCTGATCGGCATCGATACGACCGAAGTGCTGGAAGCCGCCGGAACAAAATGGAACTTCCTGAAATTCAAACCCGGTCTGGTCGGCGGCCATTGTATCGGAGTTGATCCCTATTATCTGACCCACAAAGCGCAATCGCTGGGGTATATTCCAGAAGTCATACTTTCCGGACGGCGGATCAATGATGGAATGGGAAAATATGTGGCGGCGGAAATCGTGAAAATGATGATAAAAAGCGGCGTGAAAATTCTGGATGCCAAAGTGCTGCAGCTGGGGATCACTTTTAAGGAAAATTGTCCGGATTGCCGTAACTCCCGGGCGGTGGATGTAGTGCGCAATCTGCAGGATTTCGGCTGTACGGTGGATGTTTTCGATCCCTGGGCCGCTCCGGATGAGATCGAAAAAGAGTATGGGTTGAAATCGGTTTCAAACTTTTCAGAATTATCTTGCGGTAAATATGATGCGATAGTTCTGGCGGTGGCGCACCGGGAATTTTCAGATATCGATATCATAAATTTGAAAAGTGCCGATGGAATAGTATTCGACATCAAGTCGGTCCTGCCCCGGGAATTGGTCGACGGCAGATTGTAAAAAAGGGAACCGGGAGAAGTGTGATGAAGGAAAATGTTTCAGATATCCCTCTGATGATACTGTGCGGCGGCAAAGGCACGCGGCTGCGGGATGTGACCGAGATGTTGCCCAAACCGATGGTTGCCATCGGTGAACAGCCGATAGTCTGGCACATCATGAAAAGTTTTGCGGCATTCGGTGTGCGCCGTTTTATTCTCTGTCTGGGGTACAAACGGGAGGCGTTTGTAGACTATTTTATGAACTATCACTTGCGTACTTCGGATGCGACTATCCGGCTGGGGCATACGCCGGATATCACGTTTCACGGTGAAGCTGCAGAATCGGATTGGGAAGTGACTCTGGCCGGAACCGGATTGGATTCGATGACCGGATACCGGGTCCGGTCGGCGGCGAAGTATCTGCGGGATGAAGATGAGCGTTTTTTTCTCACTTACGGCGATGGAGTGAGCGATATAGCGGTGGATGAATTGTATGCCGCCCACCGTAAAAACGGCAGATCGCTGACTGTTTCTGCGGTTCATCCGGAAGCGCGCTTCGGGCAGATGCTGCTGGATGGGGATCGGGTTTGCGGATTTGAAGAGAAACCGCCGCGCGGTGATGGTTTTATCAACGGCGGATTCATGGTGATGGAAAAAGAATTCATCCGCAAATATATCAGGACGGATGAAAATGAATATCTGGAACGCCGGCCGATGCAGCTTGCCGCTGCTGACGGAGATATGGCGGTTTACCGGCACGACGGTTTCTGGCAGTGCATGGACAATCAGCGGGAATATGCACTTTTGAATGCGATGTGGGAATCGGGAAAAGCTCCCTGGACAAAGTATTGGAAGTAATATGTTCAAATCCGTTTATAAAGGCAGAAAAGTACTGGTTACCGGGCATACCGGGTTCAAAGGTTCGTGGTTGTGTGCTTTTCTGCAGCAGCTGGGGGCGCGGGTGTGTGCGATGGCTCTGCCGCCGGAAACGGAACCGGCCCATTACTCTTTGCTGGATTTGGAAATAGAGGAAAAGTATATTGATATCCGTGATCCGGCGGCGGTGAAAAATGCGATCGGAATCTTTCAGCCGGAAGTGATTTTTCATCTGGCGGCCCAGCCGATAGTAAGGAGAAGTTACGATATACCGGTGGAAACATTTGCCACAAACTGTATGGGGACGGTCAATATTCTTGAAGCGTGCCGTTTTGTTCCGTCGGTGCGGGCGGTGGTGGTCGTTACCAGTGATAAGTGTTATGAAAACCGGGAACAGGAAGCCGGGTACAAAGAGGAAGACCCGATGGGTGGATTTGACCCTTACAGTGCCAGCAAGGGGTGTGCCGAACTGATAAGTGCTTCGTACCGCAGAAGTTTTTTTGATCCTGAAACTTATGGAGAAAGTCACGGGGTGCTTCTGGCCACTGCCCGGGCGGGCAATGTTATCGGCGGAGGAGATTGGGCGCAGGATCGTCTGGTTCCGGATATAATGCGGGCGGCGGCAGCCGGCAGGCTGGCGCAGATACGCAATCCCCGGTCCACGCGGCCCTGGCAGCATGTGCTGGAACCTTTAAGCGGATATCTGCTTTTGGGGCAGGAACTGCTTTCCGGCAACCGTCAGGCCGCATCGGCATGGAATTTCGGTCCGGATGGCAGCGGGATAATCGATGTGGCAACGGCGGCGGAGAAACTGGAAAAATCGTGGGACAGGATCAAATTTGAAATAAATATTCCGGAAAAAGCTCCCCATGAAGCGGTTTTGCTGCATCTGGATTGCCGCAAGGCCCATGAAAAACTGCAGTGGCGCGGGATACTTGAACCGGAAGAGATGTTTGAATTCACTGCCCGGTGGTATCGGGAATTTTACACCCGGAAAAGGGTGATCACGATGGAGCAGTTGGAAAAATATATGTTTCTGGCGGCAGAGAGGGGGGCGAGATGGGCAGAATGAGTGCAGAAGAGCTGCGGGCGAAAATATTGGAATTGACCGCCGAATATTATCGGCTGGCCCATGAACCCGGACAGCAGAAAGCCTTTGTTCCCGGTGAGAGCAAAGTGAATTACGCCGGGAGGGTATTCGATGAAAAAGAGATGGTAAATCTGACGGATGCGGCGTTGGATTTCTGGTTGACCTACGGCAGATATTCCCGGGAATTTGAAAGGAAGCTTGCTGAATATCTGGGAGTGAAATATGCGCTGCTGGTGAATAGCGGTTCATCGGCCAATTTGCTGGCATTTGCAACATTGACTTCTCCGCTTCTGGGGGAGAGAAGGATCAAACGGGGTGATGAGGTGATTACGGTGGCGTGTGCATTTCCGACGACAGTGGCTCCGGTGATCCAGTATGGTGCGGTGCCGGTGTTTGCCGATGTGGATGCAAGAACGGCGAATATTGATCCGGAGGAGCTGGAAAAGGCGTATTCTCCGAAGAGCAAAGCGGTGATGGTGGCGCACACACTGGGAAATCCATTTGATCTGCGCAAGGTCAAAGAGTTTTGTGAAAAGTATGGTTTGTTTCTTATTGAAGACAATTGCGATGCGCTGGGTTCCCGTTATGAGGGGAAATATACCGGAACATGGGGAGATATTGGGACATCGAGTTTTTATCCGCCGCACCATTTGACGATGGGAGAAGGCGGGGCGGTTTATACCGGTGATCCGTTGTTAAAAAAGATAGCTTTATCCATCCGTGACTGGGGTCGTGAATGCTGGTGTGATTCGGGGGTGGATAACAGTTGCGGCTGCCGGTTCACCCGGCAATTCGGGAAACTGCCGTTGGGTTATGATCACAAGTATGTATACAGTCACTTCGGATATAATTTGAAAGCCACCGAGATGCAGGCGGCGGTGGGTTGTGCGCAGTTGGAGAAGCTGGAAAAATTCACGGCGGCGCGCAAGAAGAATTATGCATATTTGAAAGAGCATTTGCATGATTTGCCGGAACTGGAAATATTTGACAAATATCCGGAAAGTGAACCGTCATGGTTCGGATTTCTGATGACGGTGAAGGGCGGTGCGCCGTTTACCCGCAATGAATTGACAGAATATCTGGAAAAGAATCTGATCCAGACCCGGAATCTGTTTGCGGGCAATTTGTTGAAACATCCCTGCTTTGAAACATTGCAGGAGGGGGTGGACTACCGGGTGACCGGAGAGCTGCCCAACACTGAAAATATAATGAACAACAGTTTCTGGATAGGTCTTTATCCGGGAATGAGCAAAGATAAATTGGATTATATGATTTCAAAAATCCGGGAGTTTTGCAGGAATTCTTGACAAAGATTATTCAGCAGGCTATATTACCTCTGAAAATCAAAATATATTATTTATTTTTTTGAAGGAGCTGTGGCATGAAGAACAGTTGCTTTGACCGGTTGGTCATTCTGGAAATGGCAAATAACCACATGGGTGATGTGGAACACGGTATCAAATTGATCCGAGCGTTGAAAGAGGCGGTTGCCGAAAAAAATTTCCGTTGTGCAGTCAAATTCCAATACCGTGATCTGGACACCCTTATCCATCCGGATTTCAAAGAGCGCATGGATATAAAGTATATCAAACGCTTTTCTGAAACCCGGTTGAGTGAAGAGGAGTTTCTCGCTCTCAAAGCGGAAGTTGAGGCCTGCGGTTTCATTCCGCTGTGTACGCCGTTTGATGAAAAATCGGTGGATATGGTCGTCCGTCACGGTTATGAGATGGTCAAGATAGCTAGCTGTTCTTTCAACGACTGGCCGTTGCTTGAAAAGGTCGCTGCCGCCGGAAAACCGGTGATTGCTTCGACTGCCGGAGCTACGCTGGAAGATATCGACAATGTGGTTTCTTTCTTTGAACACCGGGAAATCCCCCTGTGTCTGATGCACTGTGTCGGTTCCTATCCCACTCCGGATGCTGATTTGGAAATGAATCAGATCGACTTTTTCCATCAGCGTTATCCGGAAATTTCAATCGGCTTTTCCACTCACGAAGCTCCGGAAAATTTCGCTCCGGTGATGATTGCAGTTGCCAAAGGTGCAGTTATTCTGGAGCGTCACACCGGGCTGCCCACAGAAAAATATGCGATCAATGGCTACAGTTCCACTCCGGAACAGATTTCCAAGTGGCTTGAGGCAGCAGAAATGGCTTACACTATCTGCGGTAAAAATGGTGTCCGGCGGGATATATCCGCCAAGGAACGTGCCGATCTGCGGGGCTTGCAGCGCGGTATATTCGCACTTTGTCCCATTAAGAAAGGTGAGAATATTACCGCAGACAAAATCTTTTTTGCCATGCCCAACAGCGATGGTCAATTCATCGCCAACGAGTGTTCCAAATACCGTGAATTTGTTGCTGTAAAAGATATTGCAGCAAAAGAAGCAGTGAGTAATGATAATGCCGAAATCAAAGACAACCGTGCCAAAGTGCGGGAAATAATCGGCAAACTCTGCCGGCTTATCAAAGATTCCGGCATTCAGTTGCAGGATAAACTGGATTTGGAACTTTCCCACCACTACGGTTTGGAAAAATTCTATGAGGTAGGCTGTTCGATTATCACCTGTGTCAACCGGGAATATTGTAAAAAAATATTGCTCCAATTGCCCGGACAATACAATCCGGTGCATACCCATCACAAGAAAGAGGAAACATTCCACGTGCTTTACGGCACTTTGGAAATAACTCTTGCCGGGGAGAAAAAGGTTTATCAGGCGGGGGACATCATTGTGGTGGAGAGAGGCAAACCCCACGATTTCGGCACTGCCACTGGAGCGGTGATGGAAGAAATTTCCACTACTCACTTCAAAAATGATTCCTTTTATGATGATAAAAATATTGCGGAAACTGCCATGCGTAAAACCTATATGACCTTCTACCGCAGTTGGCTCAACGGGGAGATCGACTGATGGAAAAAGTTTCCGACTACATTTTCCGCTATCTGCATGATCATGCGGGGGTGAAAGAGTGCTTCATGCTTCCGGGCGGCGGTTGTATGCATCTGGTGGATTCTCTGGGAAAAAGTGAGATCCGCTATATTCCTATGCTCCACGAACAGGCGTGTGCCATTGCCGCCGATGCTGCCGGACAGTATACCGATGATTTGGGCGTGGCATTGGTCACTGCCGGGCCGGGATCGACCAATGCGCTGACCGGGATTGCCGGATCATGGATCGATTCCACACCGGTATTGATCCTTTCCGGTCAGGCAAAACACAATGAATTGATGGAAAAACGGGGTATGCGCCAGATGGGTATTCAAGAGGTGGATACTGTGGAAATCGTCAAGCCGGTGACCAAATACGCCGCCTGTGTTAAAAATGCCTCACAAATCCGTTATGAATTGGAAAAAGCCGTCTATCTTGCTCGTACTCCTCGGAAAGGGCCGGTGTGGTTGGATATTCCGGTGGATATTCAAGGGGCGTTGATTGAACCGGGAAAACTGCCGGGATTTGTGCCTTCGGAAAAAAATGATGATTCTGCCGAATACCGCAAAGCTGCAGAATTTATTGTCAATGAGCTATCCCGTGCCTCCCGTCCGGCGGTCTATGTGGGCAATGGAGTGCGTTCGACCGGTCATGTGAAAGAGTTTCTGCAATTTGCGGAAAGATTCGGCATTCCGGTATTGACCAGCTGGAAAGCGGCAGATTTCATCAAAGAGGATCACCCGCTGTATGCCGGTAGACCCGGTATCATCGCTTCCCGGGGAGCGAATATCATTCAGCAGACGGCAGACTTTCTACTGATTCTGGGAACCCGGCTTGATCTTTGCCAGACCGGATTCAATCATCCGGGATTTGCTCCAGAAGCCCGTAAGGTGATCGTGGATATAGAGTTGCCGGAAATCGACAAACTGGCAATGGATTTCGTCGGAAAATTTGCACTGGATGCCGGAAAACTGCTGGATACCATTTCGGCGATTCCCGATAAAGGTGAACCGGAAAAATTTGCCCGATGGGTGAAATTTGCCAAAGAATTGCAGGATCGTTACCCGATAATTACTTCTGAAATGAAAGATGAAAATGCCCCGTTGATCAGCCTTTATCACTTTGTTGACGAACTTTCAGAACTGCTGACCGATGATGATCTGCTTATTCCCGGCAGTTCCGGTGCGTGCGCGGAATTTGTGATGCAGGCGATCAAAATCCGTTCCGGAGCAAGGATTTTCAATACTCCTGGATTGGGTTCCATGGGCTTCGGCCTTCCGGCAGTGATCGGCGGAGCTGTTGTTTCCGGAAAACGCACCATTGGAATCATCGGTGACGGCGGATTGCAGCACAATATTCAGGAATTGCAGACATTGAAAAATCTTGATTTGCCGATCAAGTTTTTTGTCCTGAATAATGGCGGGTATGGTTCGATAGTCAATATGCAGAAAGCCAGATTTAATTCACATTTTGTTGCCAGCAACGCCCAAAGCGGTCTGCATTTACCGGATTTGAGTAAATTGATCCCGGCTTATGGTTTGGAATATCGGAAACTGGAATCTTCCAAAGATTTGCGCAATTCCATAAAAACTCTGCTCGATCTGCCCGGTACAGTGGTGATCGAAGTGATGACCGATCCGGCAGTTCCATGCGGGCCGCGGCTTTCCTCAAAGATGATGTCCGATGGTTCGATGGTCTCACTGCCAATGGAAAATCTGGCTCCGTTTCTCCCGGAAGAGGAGCTGAATGAATTATTGAACTGGAAATGATATAGATGTTTAATTGCCGCTCAAGATGGATTGCAAGCTGTGAAAAACTATGTTAACAGATAATGAAAAAATTAGAGCGGGGAATAGGATATTATCATTATGAGTGAAAAAGATTTATTTTTGACATTGAGAAAATGTCCAGTATGTTTCAATCATCACGCTTTCCTGCTTGCGGAAATGAATTATTGCGGTAATAACGGTCTGCCGCTTCATTATGATATCGTACGTTGTCAAACATGTTCTATGATCTACAATAATTTTTCCGAACCGGAATCCGTTTTCAATGCTTATTATCAGCAATGTGGCAAGTATGCGGATGAAAATCAGGTTGGCGGCGGTGGTTTATCTGCCGAAGAATCTCTCGTTTGGGAAAGCTATGTTAAACTGCTCCAACCTTTTTTGTCTCCGGAAAATTCCATCCTTGAAGTCGGTTGCGGCAAAGGTGGACTTTTAAAAGTCCTTGATCAGCACGGATTTCACGATCTCTGGGCGGTCGAACCGTCTGTCAGCTGCGTGAAAAATCTCTGTTCCGGCGGTATTAATGCTTTCCCGGATTGGGAGCAGCTGGCTGGTAAAAAATTTGATCTGATTATTGCGCATGCTGTTTTGGAGCATCTGCCGGATCCACGGCAAATGATGGAACTTTTCGTTTCCCACCTCGCAGATGGTGGCTTGTTGATGCTGGGAGTTCCGGATGCAGATTCATATTACCGGTATACAAATGCGCCTTTTTACTATTTTGATCGGGAACATATAAACCACTTTACTGTAAGTACACTGAAAAAACTTTGTTCCATATTTTCTTTTGTGCCGCAGATTTTGCAGGTTTCAGAGAATCCCTGCATCGGACCGGTAAAATTCCATCGGGATATCATTGGGGTATTCAAACGGGAATCCGCATTATCTTCGGTGGATGAATACATTCGCAAATGTTCCGAGAAAAAAGTTTCCGTTCCCCCGGAAATATTCAATTACGACCAGGTTTTTCTGTGGGGCATCGGAGCATACGCTGAAAATTTACTGTTGTCGGGAGTTTTTGACCGGTGCAAAGATTTGTATCTGTTGGACAAAAATCCTGCGAAACAGATGGAAGTCATTGGCGGTAAAAAAGTGTACCCGCCGGAATATTTGCTGGATTTCAACAGTAAAAATACGGTTGTGGTGATAACTTCGGTGCTTTATCAGGATATGATCGCCGATGAATTAGCCGTTATGGGTTTTGTAGGTAAGTGTATAATCTTAAAATAGTTATATCAGATTATGGCAAATTGTAAAAAAAAGATATGTATCGTTTCCTCGTGCTACAACGAATCTGCCAATCTGGCGGAATTTTACACCCGTTGCGCGGCAGTGTTGGATAAAGTATCGGATAAGTACGACTGGCAGATCATTCTCGAAGATAACTGTTCAACTGACAACAGCCGCCAGATCCTCCGGGAAATTGCCGGAAAAGATAAACGGATCAAAGTTATTCTCAATGCCAATAATTTCGGCGCCACACGTTCCGGATTCAACAGTATTCTTTCCGCCGATGCTGATGCGGTTATTCCGATTTGTTCCGATTTGCAGGAGCCTCCGGAATTGATCCCGGAATTGATCGGCAAGTGGGAAGATGGTTTCAAAGTAGTCTGTGCCGTCAAGGAGAAATCCAAAGAATCCCCGTTAATTTTCGCTGTCCGCAAGTTTTATTACTGGCTCTTGAAAAAATGTTCCGATACCGAATTAATTTCCAACTTTACCGGCTTCGGACTTTATGACCGTTGTTTTATGGTCGCTCTCAAAAAATTCAATGACCCCTATCCCTATTTCCGGGGACTTGTTTCCGAAATCGGCTTCAAACGCTGCGAAGTCACCTTTACTCAAGAAAAACGTAAGGGCGGCAGAAGTTCATATAACTTTTTCAGCTACTACGACTACGCCATGACCGGCTTCGTCAATCATACCAAACTGCCTTTGCGATTGGCGGTCTTTTCCGGCTTTTTCATCGCCTTTTTAAGCCTGCTGGTCGCTCTTGGTTACTTCATCTACAAACTCTGCAACTGGGATGACTTTCAAGTCGGTATGGCCCCTCTGGTCATCGGCCTCTTTTTCTTCTCCGCCATCCAACTCATCTTTATCGGTATTCTCGGCGAATATATCGGGGCAATCTATACTCAAGTCAAAAATAAACCGCTGGTCATCGAGGAAGAACGCATCAATTTCGATGAATGATTTCTGGGAGCTTCCCCCGAACCCCCAGCCTTTTTCAAAAAAAGCGGGATTTTTTGTAACAGGAGTTTGGAGAAAAATAAAAATTTGCTGCCGGGTGCTTATCCGGACGTGATCAAGCGGCGGAACGCCTGTCGCCGCCATAAGCGGCGAAATATCAGCGAGGCAGAGACTGGCGTTGTAAAATACCGTATTTTGAGTTTAAAAGTTTTTGTAAAAAGATATGGGGTTCGGGGAAACAAAAAAATGAAAAAAATATTGCTTACCGGCGGGACCGGATTTTTCGGAAAAAGTATTCTGGATATGGTCAAAAGAGAGGAATTGACCGGTTATGATTTCACCATTCTTTCCAGAGATCCCGGGAAATTTCTGTGTGATTTCCCCGAATTTGCTCATCTGCCGCAAGTAACATTCATTGCCGGTGACGTCCGGGATTTTTCCGTAAGCGGTACTTTTGATGCGATGATCCTCGGAGCGACTCCGGCTTCGACGGCTGTTCCGGATGAGGAGATGCATTCGATCATCCTTGACGGCACACGTCACTCGCTGAAGATCGCCCGTCAATGCGGGGTGAAAAAACTGCTTTTCATCAGTTCCGGGGCGGTTTACGGCAGACAGAAAGTTCCCCGTGTGCCGGAATCTGCTTCCTGCGATCCGGTAACAGTTTACGGAAAGGCCAAGCTTGAAGCGGAAAATTTGTGTTTTTCTTCCGGAATACCTGCTGTCTGCGCCCGCTGTTTTGCTTTCACCGGGAAATATCTGCCCCGGGATATCCACTTCGCCATCGGCAATTTCATCCGGGATGCACTGGCCGGTAAAGAGATCATTGTCAATGGTGACGGCACTCCTCTGCGCTCTTATCTCTATGCTGATGACCTGGTATCATGGCTCTTCAACCTTCTGGAGCGCGGCCCTGACCGGACCGTCTGCAATGTGGGCAGTGATCAGGCTGTTTCCATCGCAGAACTTGCCCGCATCGTTGCCGATACCCTTGCCCCCGGAGTGCCGGTGAAAATCCTTATGTCCCCGGAACCCGGAAAGCAGCCGCAGCCCTATGTGCCGGATATCACTTTCGCCCGCGAAAAGGGGTACTGCAGCGGGAAATTTTCCTTTACAGAAGCTTTACGTCTTTCCGCCGGAATTTGATCATCAGCGGCGCAGATGCCCTCTTTGAACTGCAAAAATCGCCTCTTTGAGCAAAAATTCAGGGGCGGAATTTGTTCCGGGAAAATAAGTGTGCATTTTTATGGGCGGGGACAGGAAAAACAGCTTGAATTTTTGCCGTTTGGGGTGTATTGTAAGAGCGTGTAAATTTAAATATAAATTTAAAATTCTGGGAGCAGAAAATCCATGAGTGAAACCAATCTCAATCCCGGCAATGCCGGAGAATACAGTGCCAGTAAAATTACCGTTCTCGAAGGTTTGGAGGCCGTCCGCGTCCGTCCGTCCATGTATATCGGAGACACCGGTGAACGCGGTTTGCATCACCTGGTTTACGAGGTTGTGGACAACTCCATCGACGAAGCGTTGGCCGGTTATGCCAGCGATGTGAAAGTGACCATCCATGAAGACAATTCCATTACGGTGGAGGATGATGGTCGCGGTATTCCGGTGGATATGCATGAGGGCGAGGGGAAACCTGCCGTCGAAGTGGTGCTGACCGTGCTTCATGCCGGCGGTAAATTTGACCATAACAGCTATAAAGTTTCCGGCGGCCTGCATGGTGTGGGTGTTTCCTGCGTGAATGCCCTGAGCGACTGGCTCAATGTGGAAGTGTGCCGCGACGGTAAAAAGCACACCATCGGCTTTGAGCGCGGTATCACCGCCCGTCCGCTGGAAGTCATCGGAGAAACCTCCCACCGGGGAACGAAAGTAAGCTTCAAACCCGATGGTACTATTTTCCAGACTATGGTCTACAAACGGGAGATCCTCCGGGCCCGTCTGCGGGAACTGGCGTTCCTCAACCGGGGCATCCATATCACTCTCTGTGATGAAAGGGAGGAAGATCCGGAATTCCGCTGTGAGGAGTTCCGTTTTGAAGGCGGTATTTCCGAATTCATCTCGCAGGAGCTGAATAAAGATTGTGTCGTGCTGAATCCGGAAGTGCTTTATTTCCACCGGGAAAAAGATGGTATCGATGTGGAAGTGGCAATGCAGTACACCGATAACATCGTTCAGAAAATTTATTCTTATACCAACAACATCAATACCATCGAAGGAGGAAAACACCTCGAAGGCTTCCTCTCTTCGCTTACCCGTACTTTGAATAATTACGGCCATGAATTCATGGCCAAAGAGATGGGTAAGGATAATATTTTGCAGTCAGATATCCGTGAAGGTCTTTCAGCGGTAGTCAGTGTCAAGGTTCCTGATCCGCAGTTTGAGGGACAGACCAAGACCAAACTGGGCAATCCGGAAGTTCACGGCATTGTCGGTGCGGTCATCAGCGAAGAACTGGGAGCTTATCTGGAAGAGCATCCGGAAGTAGCCAAACGGATCGTCGGCAATGCCATCCTTGCTTCACAGGCCCGGGAAGCCGCCAGAAAAGCACGGGAAACTGTCCGCAAAAAAGGTTCAGCTCTCACCAAAGGAAAGTTGAGTGACTGTTCCAGCAACGATCCGGCAAAATGCGAACTCTATATCGTAGAGGGTGACTCGGCCGGCGGTTCTGCCAAAAAGGGGCGTGACAGCCATTTTCAGGCGATTTTGCCGATTCGCGGTAAACTGCTCAACGTGGAAAAGGTCAGGCTTGACCGGATCTTTGACAACAAAGAGATCCAGTCGCTCTTCTATGCCATCGGCTGCGGGACCGGCGAAGAATTCGATGTCAGCAAGGCCCGTTACCACCGGGTGGTGATCATGACAGATGCTGACGTGGATGGTTCCCACATCCGGACATTGCTGCTTACCTTCTTTTTCCGCCAGATGAAACCGCTGCTGGAGGCCGGGTATGTTTATATCGCCAAACCGCCGTTGTACCGGGTGAGCAAAGGCAAGAAGTTCAGTTACATAGACACCGATGATCAGCTCAACCGCTATCTTGTGGAACTGGGGCTGGAAGATATGCGGGTGGAAATGAACGGCGAAGAGCTGACCACCGATGAAGTGCGGAAACTTATCGAACTTTACAACCGTTCTGCACAAGCGGGCAATGGTTTGTCCCGTTGCGGTATTGAAGCGGCGGAATATTTTTCCGTGATCCGCGAAGACGGCAGATGTCCGGTCGCCCATATCACTGTGCGGGAACATGACGGTACTTCCAGTGCTTCATTTGCCTATACCGGCGATGAGACCAACGAAACAGTTGCCGCTGCCGAAGCCAGATTGAAAAGTGCCGGAACGCTGGATGAATCCATGATCGCCAGCAGAATCGATGTCGTGAATATCTTTGAGGCGGAAAATTGCGTGGGTATCGTGGCAGATCTGGCCGGTTACGGGATCGCGCCGCAGCAGGTGTTTACCGCCGGAGAAACGGAACTTTTCAAAGTTTCCGGCAAGGATGGCAAACAGGAGAAGTTCGCGTATTCGCTCAAGGACCTTTTCCAGATCATCCGCAACAGCGGACAAAGCGGCAGCGGTTTGCGTATCAACCGTTACAAAGGTCTCGGTGAAATGAATGCCGAACAGCTCTGGGAAACCACGATGGACCCCAATACCCGGACAATGATCCAGGTGACGATGGAAGATGCCATCAATGCGGATAAGATCTTCAATTTGCTTATGGGCGATGTGGTTGAACCGCGCCGGGAGTATATTGAAAAACACGCCGCCAAGGTCAAAGATTTGGATATTTAACGACAGATACAGAAAGCGAGGAAAAGAGCATGGCAGATAAAGATATCCCGGCAGTGGATAAAGAGAAAAGTTTGCTTCTGGCGATCAGTCAGATCGAAAAAGAATTCGGCAAAGGCACCATTATGCGCCTGGGAGCCAACGCGGCTGTAACGGATGTGCCGGTCATCAGCACCGGCAGTATGTCACTGGATATCGCGCTGGGTATTTACGGTTTGCCCAAAGGCCGTATCGTTGAGATCTTCGGGCCGGAATCCAGCGGTAAGACCACTTTGTGTCTGCATGTTATTGCCAATGCGCAGGCTGCCGGGGGAAATGCTGCAATCATTGATGTGGAACATGCGCTTGATCCGGCGTATGCTGCCAAGATCGGAGTGGATGTGGATAAACTGGTCGTTTCCCAGCCGGATTGCGGTGAAGATGCTTTGAATATCGCCGATGCGCTTATCCGGAGCAATTCACTGGATGTGCTGGTCGTTGACTCGGTGGCGGCACTGGTTCCCCGGGCTGAAATCGAGGGGCAGATGGGCGATTCCCATGTCGGTCTGCAGGCCCGTTTGATGTCGCAGGCGTTGCGCAAGCTCACCGGCGCGGCCAGCAAGAGCAAGACCTGTGTCATATTCACCAACCAGATCCGGGAAAAGATCGGGGTCATGTACGGCAATCCGGAAACCACCCCCGGTGGAAATGCATTGAAATTTTACGCTTCGGTGCGGATGGACATCCGCAAATCGACGGCGATCAAAGTCGGTGATGCTGTTACCGGCAACCGGGCCCGGGTGAAGGTTATCAAAAACAAAATGGCACCTCCATTCAAGGT
The DNA here is from genome assembly GCA_015061815.1 of Lentisphaerota bacterium. Classification (GTDB taxonomy): domain Bacteria; phylum Verrucomicrobiota; class Lentisphaeria; order Victivallales; family Victivallaceae; genus UBA1784. Next base: position 126,069 of record SUVW01000004.1, on the reverse strand, counting down.
CGCGGAATTCGATATCATGTATAATGAAGGTATCAGCCGTACCGGTTCGATTTTGGATGTGGCCACAGATATGGGTATTGTGGAAAAGCGCGGTTCATGGTTCAGTTTTGATGGTGAACAGCTTGGGCAGGGACGGGATCAGACCAAACAGCTCCTTGCCGACAATCCGGAATTGCAGCAGAAAATCAATGACCGCATAAAGGAACAGATCGCGGCGGCCAAGTCGGCGTCGACGGTTAAAAAAACGGATAATCCCGCCGGTTCCGGAGATGGTGTTCAAGGTTGAGGGATTGACTCTGTGAAAGAACTCGTACACCGGTTGCTGTTTACTGCCGCAGTGATGACGGCAGGGGTGCTTTATGCTGATGCGGTCACAGAATACCGGCTCGGCGATGAAGCATTTTACGCCGGGGATTACCGCAATGCGATCGGGAGTTATGAGCTGGTTTTACGGAGTGCGGACCGGACAAAAGATACAGAATTATGGCGTTCGGCAGCTTTGAATCTGATCACCGCTTATTTGCATGACCAGAAAAGCAGTGAGGCGTTGCAGTTGTTGGCTGAATTCAGCCGCCGTTATCCGGCATATCCGGTCGACGTGTTGCGCGGCGAGGCACTGGCTGCCGGTGGGCAATACGCTGAAGCGGAAAAAGTTCTGCTGACGGCGGCGACGTGTGATAATCATTCGGAAGATGCCAGACTTTTCAGTTTGGCGGTGCTGTACATGAAAACCGGGCGGATGAGTGAAGCATGCGAATTGTTTTTGCGGGTTTCCGGCCGTACCGGGGAGTTGTGTGTGCCGTCAGCACTGACTGAAGCCGGCGAGGCCCTGCGTTCCGGCAGGGCCGCTGAAGCTTACCGTTTGACCGGGCGGTTGATCGCCCGTCCGGATTCTCCATGGAAATTTTATGCTTCTGCCGAAGCCGGATATGCTTTGATCCGGTTGGGCAGAAAAAGCGAAGCGGCAACTGTTCTGGCGGAAATACCTGCGGATAAACGCAATATCAATGTCGAACTGCTGCAGTATCTGCTGGAAGCGGTCAACGGCAAATATCAGAATTTGAAAAAAAATCAGAGTATTTTTGTGGAAAAGATTCCGGTGCAGCTGCATCCCCGGGCGGTTGAATTATTTTCCAGAGCTGCTGAAGCAGCGGCGGAAGCCCGGGATCATGAATTTGCTGCGGCCGCCTGGCGTCAAGCGATGAGTTTTGTGTCTGTTCCGTCCGACCGGCGGGAATTGCACCGGCAGTTGATCGACACATTGGCAGCTGCCGGGGGGACCGGTGTGGTGGAAGAGGCCCGGAACTACTGGCGTTCTTATCCGGATGATCCGCAGCGGGTGGATGAGCTGTTTGATACGGCGGCAGATCTTTACCGGCTGAAGTCTTATACCGCTTCATTTGAATTATTTACCTTTTTGCAGGAGCAGAAGCTTCCGGAAGCCAAGTCGCTGGAAGCAATCGCCGGAGCGATAGCCTGCGCAGAGATGACCAGAGATTTTTCGCAGCTGGAAAAGCTCAACCGGCAGATTTTTGAGCGTACCGGTACTTCTGACCGGCTTTTGTGGCAGAGCAGATATGCGGCGTATCTGGAAAAAAACGGGAAATATGAATTGGCCGGGAAAGAGTTGTTGAGCGCGCGTGAATATGCCGGACTCTCCGGGCGCAGCCGGGATCTGGAAAAAAGTTCCATGCTGCTGTTGGAGTTCTATATAAGGCGGGGAGATGCCGCCCGGATCAGAGAATACGCACAAATGTTGGAAAAATCGACTGTTCCGGAGTACAAAGCCGGTGCAAAACTGGCGTTGGGGGATTTGCTGGCGGATTCATTTGTGTATGCCCGGGCGCGGCAGTATTATCAGGAGTCAGAGGATACCGGATCAGAAAAATACGTCGGGATGGCCTCATTCAAAAAGGCTCTGATGTCTTATCGCAACAATGATTTCCGCCGGGCCGCCAATGAATTTTTCAGCAGTGCTGTAAAGTATCCCGGCTATGAAAAAGCTCCGGAAGCACTGTTTATGGCAGTTGATCTTTTTGATCCGGTCAATGATGCGGAAATGTCAGCCAAAGCGGCAGATATCCTGCGGACGGTTTATCCGGGCAGTGAAGCGTTCGCAGTACTGGTGCTGCGGCAGGCTGCTGACGGGGCGATGAAAGGAGATTTTGTTCCGGTGATCCGGGATCTGCAGTTGGTTGAGAAAAATTTTTCCGGAACGAAATATGCCGGAGAAGCGGCCTTGATGCATGCGGTATTTCTGGATAAGACCGGTGATTCTGCCGGTGCCCGGAGGATTTTGTCCGGGATGTTCCGTTCTCCGGATAAATCACTGGCAGCAGAGAGCATGATGCGTTCAGCGGAAATATGTTTCCGGCAGGGGGATTTTTCCGGAGCGCGGCATCTTTTTCTGCAAAGTGCGGCTGTTCAACCGTACAGTTATCAGAGCGATATAGCTTTGATACGGGCCGGAGATTGTGAATTGGCCGGGAAATCACCTTTGGATACGGCGGTGGTTGCCGGGGCGGCAGAGAGGTTTGAGAAGTTGTCTTCCGTCAGTAAATTTGATCAGATCCGCTTGGAAGCGGCAGTTAAAAACGGGATCGCGCTGGAACACGCCGGAGACAATGTCAAAGCGTTGGCGGCGTATGAAAAAGCGATTTATATTGCCGTAGATATGAACAGCCGGGGGGTGCTTCCGGAAAGTTTATGGTGCATACGCAGTTGTGAATCGGCATTGCGCCTTTTGGTCAGCAGCGGTGAAAACGGTTCTCTTCAGCGGGGATTGAGATTGTTGGAAAGGTGTGAAAAACTTCTGCTGAATGATGATTTTACGGGTAAGGCCCGCGATAATTTCAGAAAACAAATGCTCAAACAACGGAGATAAAAATGTTTTTTTTCAAATTGATGGATGATGGCGGCCCGGTGATGTGGGTAATATTGGTTTGTGCGGTACTGGCACTCTTTATTTTTCTGTTGAAGGTTTTTCAGTTTCACCGGGATGAAATCAGTGTCCGGGAGTTGATGCGCGGATTATTCAACGTACTTCAGCGCAATGGTGTGGTTGAGGCATTGACACTTTGTGACAATACTCCCGGACCGGTGGCAAGATTGTTGAGTGCCGGAATACTTGCCAGGCAGCGGGGAGATGTGGATATCCGTACTGCAGTTGATGATGCAGCGATGGATGAATTGCCGAAGCTGGAAAGGCATATCGCGCTGTTTGGCACATTGAGTTATGTGGCGATGCTGCTCGGTCTGTTGGGGACCGTTCTGGGAATGCTTGATGCCTTTGAGGCGATCCAGGCCAGTGAATACTTTTCCGCCGGTGATATCGGTGGGCCGCTGGCCAAAGCACTGTTGACGACGGCGGCCGGATTGACTGTGGCGATCCCCTGTCATATCGGTTATACCTATCTGACTATGCGGGTGGAGGCGTTGACTTTGGATATGGAAAAAGCGGCACTGGAATTGACCGGATTTTTTGAACGTCAGAATAATGGGGAAATGCCGGAGGCGGATGAATGAATTTTTCCGGACAAATCGGGGCCAAACGTTACCGGACAAGGCTGCGGCCATTGTGGCGTATCGGCCAGTATATCGCTTTGGCTGATCTGTTTTTTCTGCTGGTATTTTTTCTGCTGCTGGCCTCGTCGGTGGTGCGGATATCCGGTATCCGGGTGAATTTGCCGCAGGCGGAAAAAGTGCCGCAGGCAGTGGGATTGGGCAAAGCGATCGTATCGGTCACGCCGCCGGATAAACCGGGACTGCCGTGCCGGATATACTTCCGTGACCGGCATATAGACGCGGCACAGCTGCGCCGGGAATTGCTTACGGATATCCACCGGGAAAAGGTTCTGGTCATCCGGGCGGATAAGGATGTGCCGTCGGGAGTTTTGTACGAGATCATGAATATCGCAGAATCTGCCCGGATGGAGAGTTTTATTGCAGTTCAACCGCTGAAAGAACATGCGGAGACCCGTTTTGTCGAATAGTAAGTTTCACCGCCGCCGCTGGTCCTTTGAAAAGGGCAGGCATTCAAGCAGCGTTATTTTCGCCCTGTTGATAACGGCGATGGTAACGGCTGTGGTTCTGTGCAGTTTCCGTTACAATTACCGGACTGGCGGTGATCAGCGTCAGACGACGGATGTGTCATTGATAACCGACCATGATTACCGGATGAAAAATTTGCTTGAACGTTTTGATCCGGCGCATATTTACGGTATCAACAACGGTGGACAGCCGTTTTGTCTTACCTGCCGCCGCAGTCATCATCCGGATGAGTGTACTGCCGTTGTGGAACGGAAGTTTGAAGTATCGCTGGACAGTGTATTTATTCCGGAATTGCCGGAATACCGTCATGAAATGCCGGAATTGCCGGATGGAATGAAAACACTGCCTCCGGCGGTGAGCGTGCCGCAGATATTGCCGCATCCGGCGGTTCCGGCAGAAAAATCCTGCCGCACCAGGGTCATTGCGGGGGATGGCAGGATCGTGACCGGGATGGAAAAGCTCGAAGCAATAAAGGTGTCATCAGCGGTAATGCCGGGGGTGATCCGGATATCCGGAGAGGGACTGCTGCTGCGTTCAACCGTAATAAAGTCCTGCGGCAACAGAGATTTGGATAAGCAGGCGGAAAATATTCTGAAAGCGGCCGGTTTGCCCGGCGGACTGTACATTATCGACTGGGCGGCAGCTGAAAAGGAGAATAAGTGATGCCGGGGATAAGTTTTACAGAATTTTTTACCATGCTGCTGATTGCGGTATTGATTTATATTGCCTGGCTGTGGCTGCGTGAGAGCAACCGTCAGCGGCGTAACGCATGGCAGTTGAGCAACCGTCAGTTGTTTCATTGCAATAATTGTCATTTGTCGTTTATTCCAAAACATCCGGTGTCGCTGTGCCGTTGTCCGCGCTGTAACACAGTTTGCATCCGCAGACGCGGCGGCGGCCGGACATTACCGGTCAAAAACGGGAGAAAAAAATGAAAAAAATATTGATATTGCTGTTGCTGGCCGGTATGACCGGCTGTTGCTGGCTGCCATCCGGAGATCCGCCGCCGGGAAATATTCTGTACAATACGACTCAAAACAAGGTAAAAATAGCCAAACCTTCAGATGCAGTGGAGTATCTGGTGACGGCGTTGACTTTTATCCTGCTGGAAAAGTGTCCGGGGGAGAGGGTCAGTATGGGAATGGATGGCAAATCTGCGGAACTGGCGATGCAGATATTTCATGAAAGTTCCAGGATCACCGGCAATACCATGACCTATGATGATGCGGATTGGAGAGTTTTTTCGGAATTGAAAGAGAAGAGTTTTTCGATTTCGCTGTCTTATAAAGGTGAACGCATCTGGCAGGAAACGCTGGATTGCCCGTTTTTCTGAAAAGTTTGTTGCCGGTCTTGATTTTTTTGAAAAAATGGTTATATTCTTTAGCTTCAGAAAGGTAAAGAATATATGAAATTTGTTGATTTTTGGTTGTTGTGGCTGATAATTCCGGTATTGTGTGCCGGGACAGCACTTTATGCCGCCGGTGAAAGACGCAGGAAGAAACTGCTGGGGTTGATTCTGGGCAAGGATGCGGATAATCCGGAAGCCTGCACTTTGTCCCGGCGCAGGCGGAATTGGAAATTTGCCCTGCAAATGGCGGCGGTCATACTGCTGATAATTGCGGCTGCCCGTCCATATATCCGGGAGTCTGTGGTGATTCAGCCGGATATGTCCCGTGACATCATGGTGGTTTTTGATGTTTCCAAAAGTATGCGGGCCGTTGATTTGCCGCCATCCCGGATGGAGCAGGCGAAGTTTCTGGTAAGAGAGGTGGTTAAAGCATTCCCGGGCGAAAGATTCGGACTTATTCCGTTTGCCGGAACCGCATTTGTCAGTTGTCCTCTGACTGCCGACCATCACACGTTCATGGTTTCGGTGGATGAACTTGATCCGGGAAGTGTTCCGTTAGGCGGTACGGATCTGGGCAAGGCTCTGCAGACTGCATACCGGGCATTTGCCGGGGCCGGCGGAGATCACCGGGCGGTTATGGTATTGACCGATGGCGATGAATTGAGCGGTGATGCGGGGAAAGCCGTTACGGAGTTGAAATCTGCCGGTATACCGTTGATAGTTATAGGTTTCGGTTCTCCGGATGCGGCGGCACCGGTGCCGGATGATAACGGCCGGATCATGCATTCAGCTTCCGGAGAGGTGGCCGGGAGCAAGTTGAATGAGAAACTGCTTGAATATCTGGCCCAAGAGAGCGGCGGTATCTATGTCCGCAGTACGGTCAGTGATACCGGTTTTACAGTGGTGAAAGATTTTATCAGCAAATTGAACCGGGGTGCTGCTGAAAATGTCAGAAACACAGTTCCGGATGATCTTTTTATCTTCTTTATAGCGGCGGCATTGGTTATGCTTATAGTTTCCGGATTGCTCCCGGAGTACCGTAATTTCCGGCGCAAAACGGTCAAAATGTGGCTGTTGCTGGCGGTCGCCGCCGGTGGATTTTCTGTTTGTTCCGCCGCAGAGGAGGCCGCTGGTGAAATGGATGCATACGGCCAGTATGAACAGGCCCGCAACCGGCAGCTGGCCGGTGATCCTATGGCATCGGAGCTGTACGGAAAACTTATTTCCGGCGGAGGAACACCGCCGGTAGTCAGAAGCAGAGCTTTGCAGAATCTGGGTATTGTCGGACACAATTCCGGCCGGGAGCAGGTAATCGGATGCCGCCAGTTGCTTCAGCAGCAGAATTTGGATAAAGCATTGGGCAATTTGAATGAGGCATTAAAAAAATTCGCACAGAGCAGAGAACTTTATACCCGGTCAATGGAGTTCCGGGAAACAGCGGATATCGACCGCCGCCGGATCAATAATTATCAGCAGTTGATCCTGGATATGGAAGAGGCGGAAAAGCTTAAAAAGCAGATCGAAGAGTTGAAAAAACAACAGCAGCAAACGCAGCAGCAGACCCGGCAGGCGCAGCAGCAGAATCAGCAAACGCAGCAGCAGAATCAGCAAACGCAGCAGCAGAATCAGCAGGCGCAGCAGCAGAATCAGCAGGCGCAAAATGACAAGGCGGCGCAGGCCAGTGCTGACGCTGCCGAATCCGCCCGTGAACTGGAAAAACAGGCCCGGCAGTTGGAACAGCAGAAATTGGCTGATAAAGCCGGTGAAGCGGCGGAAAAACTTGAAGAGGCAGAGAAACTGCAAAAAGATGGAAAAACCGGAGAGGCCGAGAAAAAAATCAATGAAGCGATGAAAGAGCTGCAGGAAGTGGAGTCAGGCTCACAGACCGGAGAGGACGGAAAAAAAGAGCAGGAGCAATCTTCCGGAAAGCCGGAAGAAAAAGATGGTGGATCATCGGACGGCAAGGCGGAAAAAAATGATGGAAAAACCGCCGCCGACCGGGAAAAAGAGGATGCCGGCAGACGGCTGGATATTCTGGAAGATGAGGCAAAAGAGCTGCAGGAAGCTCTGCGCCGTCAACGGAATCTGCGCAGGCGTCAGGTACAGAAGGATTGGTAAATGAAAAGATTATGGATGATTTTCTGGTGCAGTGTTTTGGCGGTGCAGCTTGAGGCAGTTACGGCAACGCTGTCGGTGCGTCCGGCCCGTCCGGTTTCCGGAGAGAGGTTCATGTTGATGTTGAATGTGGACAGTGAAGAACGCTTTTCATTGCAGCTGCCGGAAATGCCTGCCGGTTTGAGTGTCAGCAGCCGGATATCTTCAAATTCGCTGAATACCACTATTATCAACGGCCGTCAGTCAGTACGGGCCGAATATGGTTTGGCGGCAGTGGCAGATAAGGCCGGAGAATTTATTATTCCTCCGGTGACCCTGGATTTCGGCGGAGAAAAGGTGACGACCGGTCAATTTTCCTTTACGGTGCGTGATGCATCTCAACTTCCTGCCGGAGAAAGATTGTCGGCAGTATTGACGATCACTCCCCGGCGGGCAGTCTATGTCGGAGAAACCTTGCGGGCCGATTTGGAAATATTTGTCCCGCGCCAGTGGACACTGCAGAATATCCGTTCGATAGTGCCGGAAAATTTTGCAGATGCCTCCTTTATTTATGCTTCGGACGGGCGGAGCGGCAATTTTATCCAAAGTTCGGAAGTTATGCGGAGGCAAGAGGGCAGCACGGTGGAATTCAGCGGGATATTTCAAGTGCAGAAAAGTGGAAAATATCTTCCGGAGTGCCGGATCGATCTGCAGGTATCCCGGGGACGCGGAGATTTCTTTTTCGGGCCGCCGCCGGAGAATAAAACGGTGATCGCCAAAAGCGGGAAGATGCTGGAAGTTCTGCCTCTGCCGGAGCTTCCGGCCGGAGTGATCGATTCCGGATTGGTCGGTACATGGCGGGTGGATGCTCAAATCAGCCGAAAGGTGCTTAAAGCCGGAGATATCGCTGAAATAACCTTGAATTTTGCCGGAGCGATGCCCAGTGCATCTTTCCGGGCACCGGAAATAACGATCCCTGATGCCCGGGTCTATCCGCCGGAGGTTACTGAAAATCCCCGGAGGACGGCCTGTACGGTGAAATATCCGTTTGTCGTGTTGAAACCCGGAGAGTACAAACAGGAGTTGACCATAGCCGTTTTTGACCCGCTGAAGGGTGAGTATGTCCTGAATAAGTGCGGATTGCAGTACACGGTAAATGCCAATCCGGAACTGGCATCACCGCCCTCTGCGGCGGTCACCGGTAACGGGATGGAAAACCGTCAGGCTGAAATGCCGCAGGATGCCAGAGTTTTGCCTTTCCCGTTGAAACAGCCGGGAAGAAATGTGCTTTTGCCATTGTGGAACAATGTCAAAACCGCAGTACTCTTGCTGATTGCGGCAAGTATGGCAGTTTTGATTGCAGCTTTTTGGCCCCGGCGGCGGAAGGATCTTCGCCGGCAGCGCAAACGGGAGTTGAAAAAGTTGATCGCTGCAGTCAAATATGAGGGCAGTGCGGCTTTGACGCGTATCGGAAGTCAGCAGGTGGCAGAACTTGCCGGATTGACCGGCAGGAGAACATTCAGTGAAATAGCTGCGGCGGCAGAGGATGAAGAGTTGAAAGAGTTTCTGATCTCTCTGGACAGTGCCGGATTTGATCCGTCAGCTCCGGAAGTCCGGGAGAGTGAAGAGTTGAAAAAGAAGTTGACCGTTTTTTTGAAAGGATGTCTGTTGTTGATTTCGATCGCGTTTCTGCCTCTTTACGGCGGCAGTTATACGGATGCCAAAGCAGCATTCGATGCCGGAAATTATCCGGTTGCCGCAGAGAAATTGCGGGAGCTGACCGGGGAGGAAAGAAAAGCTGTTTCGCCGGAATTATTCTATGATCTGGGCAGTGCCGAATACATGCAGGGAAATTATCCGGAAGCGTATGTCATGTTCAGCAGGGCGCATCTGTTGTCCCCGGGAAACGCCGGTTATGCTGATGCGGTGCAGCAGGTTTCCGGGAAACTGCCGGGCGGAACAGAAAAAACGGTCTGGCCGGATAAAGCGGCACTTTTCATGCGGCCGGATCACTTTATTCTTACGGTTGGAGTATTGCTGTTGGCAGCTGCGATTCTGGTGTTTTTGCGGCGCAGGATACCGGCAGTGTTGTTGTTTTCTGCCGGAGCGGTAATTGCCGGCAGTATAATTTTTTCACTTTGGGCACTCCGTATTCAGTGCAGGGGACTGTACTCTCCGGAACGGGCGGTCGTGGTTCGGCAGAATGCTCAATTGCGCTCCATCCCGGCAAATGACGGCGGAGAGTCGGCACTTCTTCCCGGCGGCAGTATGTTGCGTATACGTGAGGAAAGCGGCGGATTTTACCGGGTGGAATCCGGTTCGGTCAGCGGTTGGATCGCCCGGTATGCCGTAGAAAGGATCTGGCCGTATGGAGTTTTCTGATTTTTCTCCGGCGGTTTGGTCGTTGAGCCGCCGGTTGCGACGGGAGTTTTGTGCCAGGTCGGCGATGATGCATTACCGGGAGGCTCCGGCGGCGGCGAAAGCGGCTGAAAGTGCGGAATTGACACCGCTGCTGCGCAAGATATATGCCGGTCACCGGATGATCGGCGATGGCAAATTCATCCGGGAATTACTGCTGCATACCATGCAGAAAGAGTTTTATACCGGAGAAACCGATCCCCGGGTGTTGACGGTGGAGTTGTTTGAAGCTTTTGATGTGGAGTTCGAGAAGATTATTTTCGGTCGCTCATCCCGGACACTGGCTTCACTTTGCGGCAATGATTTCGATGTTGAAAGTAAGCGGCGGGAACTGTTGAAAGAGCTTAAAGAGTGCAGTTCAGCTCTGATTTCCGGAGGCGAGTGGGAAAATTTGCTCCGGACACCGCCGGAATCCCGGCGCACCCTGCCGAAGGTACTGGATCTGTATATCAATGATCTTCATTGTTTTGCCACTCCGTTGTGTGCATTCAATCACCGGGGCAAGTTGTGGATAGTTGAGCTGCGCAGCGGTGAATTTTCCGGATGTGAGAGTGAAACTGCTTTGATCCATGCTTTTTACGCGCTGAATCATTGCGGACGGAATCCGGATATGGTGGAATCATTTGTCTTGGATTATCACAGCGGTGAAATGCGCCACTTCGGTCTGAATAACGATATTGCATCGGCGTTGCGGAAAATTTCCGCTGAAGCCGGAGTGTGGGCAAAACTGGCCGGGTTGGAGCTGGCTGATATTCCGGGGAATAAGGAAAATTGCCCGCGTTGTGTATTCGCGGGAGTTTGCAGGGAATTGTAAATCATCACAAAGAAAAGGAGTCAAAAAATGAGAAAATTATTTCTGATCGTACTGTTAGGCATATCAGTATTGACAGCGGCAGCAGCGGATGTGCCGAAAGGTTGGACAACGGATATTTCCGCCGCATTCAAGCGGGCCAAAGCGGAAAAGAAAGAGGTGCTGGTACTCTTTACCGGTTCTGACTGGTGCGGTTGGTGCATCCGGTTGAAAAAGGATGTTTTGGATAAAAAAGAGTTCAAAAATCTGGCATTTTCCCGCTTTGTTCCGGTATACTTTGACTTCCCGCACCGGAAAAAGATATCTCCCGAACAGATGAAACTTCAGCAGACGTGGCAGGATAAATTAAATATTTCCGGTTATCCGTCAACTGTTATTCTGGACAGCAGCGGTAATGTTCTCCGCAAGGTCGGTACTTATATGCCGCTGAAGGATTATTTGAAAGCGATTTACCCGGAATATTCAGAAAAAAATGTAAAAAATAATAAACGGTAACATTGCCGGATTTTTTGGGTCAAAATGAAAAAAATTGCAATACTTTTTCTGTTTCTGTTCTTCTGCAGCGGGGTGCAGGCGGTGCCGCAGGTGGTCTGTGATGATGAAACCGGCATGTGCCGGATCGTGGAAGTGCCTGAAACAACAGCTGATACGGCAGCAGCAATCGTTGAAAAAACTCAACCGTCATGGCGGGGAATGGTCGGTGCGACCGGGGTGGACAAGTTTATGGCGTTCCTTAAAGGAGAAAGTGCAAAAGAGCCGGAAACTGCCGGATTCTGGACGATGATCCTTTTGGCTCTGCTGGGCGGAATGGCGTTGAATCTGACTCCTTGTGTTCTGCCGATGCTGCCGGTCAATCTGGCGATCATCGGTGCATCCGGAGGTAAAAGCGGATTTGTGCAGGGGTTGTTGTACGGTTCTGCGATGGCGGTGACTTACGGCGTGCTGGGATTGTTGGCGGCGTTTGTCAGGATCAGTTTCGGGACATTGAATAGCTCACCGGTATTCAACTTTGTCATCGCATTTATTTTTGTGCTTCTTGCGCTGGCGATGGCCGGAGTTTTCAACCTTGATCTTTCATCGAAATTCCGCATATCCCCGTCTGAATTGCGGATGTCCAAACAGTTGAGTGCGCTGGTCATGGGAGTTGTTGCGGCGTTGCTGGCCGGTGCGTGTGTAGCTCCGGTGGTCATCAGTGTATTGATATTTTCTTTCCGGATGGTTCAAAACGGGGCGTGGTATGGGGCATTGATGCCGTTTGCATTGGGGGTCGGCATGGGATTGCCCTGGCCGCTGGTGGGAGCAGGCTGGTCGATTCTGCCGAAACCGGGAAAATTCATGGTGACAGTCAAATATATTTTTGCAGCATTGATTTTTGCAATGGCCGGATATTACACTTATCTCGGAGTAAAACTGCTGCCGGATGATGAATTGACTTCAGCGATGGATGGAGTGGCCGCTTTGGCTCAAGCGGAGGAGGAGTCCCGGGAAACCGGGAAACCGGTTCTGGTCAGATTCACCGCATCGTGGTGCAAAAACTGCCATGAGATGGAACGCACAACTTTGCGCGAACCGGAAGTTGCGGACTATATCGCAAAAAATTTCATTTATGTGACCTTCCCTGCAGAAGATCCCTCCCGCAAGGATATCAAAGCGGTTCTGGAAAAATATGCCATCCCCGGATTTCCGGCGTTCGTCATCATTTATCCGCCGGGGAATTAAGAGGTTCCCGCCGGGGACAGCTGGTGTGATCACCGGTTGCCGCCCGGTTTTTTTTGTTGCGGGATATACGTTTTTCCGGATAGTGTGAAAGATGCGGTGAAAATTGTGATTATGCAAGTTTGGCAAAATTTGGGGCAATAACTTTGAATTACTTTTGCAAGCACCGCTTGAAAAAGCCGGAAACGGTGATATTTTAATAAGATGTGACAAAAATAAAGGAATAAAAATTATGGATCGCAGTGCTGTATTTTTGATAACCGCCGCTGACCGGAAAGGGTTGGTGGCCCGGATCACCGGATTTTTTGCCGGAATGAATCTCAATATCGTGGAGTGCCGTCAGTATACGGATATTCTGGAAAAGTTGTACTATATGCGTGCCGCAGTGGAGTTGCCGCCGGAATTGACCCGGGCGGTGATCGAGGCGGAATTTCAAAAACTGGCCGATGAATTGGAACTGCAGTTTTCCATTCATTACTCCGGCGAGGTGCAGAATGTGGCGGTGATGGTATCCAAAACCACTCACTGTCTTTATGATCTGTTGACCAATTCTGAAGAGAATCTGCTGGGGCCGGGTAAGGTCAGACTGGTTATCGGCAACCATCCGGAGCTGGAGGAGGCTGCTGAAAAATTCCGTATCCCGTTCTACTGTTTTCCGGTGACCCGCAGCGGTGATCCGGAGCAGGAAAGACAGATCATTGAGCTGTTGGAAAAACAGAAGATCGATTTGGTCGTTCTGGCCCGTTACATGCGGATATTGTCGGATGATTTTATCAAACGTTTTCCAGCGAGGATAATCAATATCCACCATGCGTTTCTTCCGGCATTCATGGGCGGCAACCCCTATCAGCGGGCATGGGAAAGGGGCGTGAAAATGATCGGGGCAACGGCTCATTATGCCACTCCGGAATTGGATGAGGGACCGATCATCGAACAGGATGTGGAACGGATCAACCACGAGAGTCTGCCGGAAGATTTGCGCAACCGGGGCCGGGATATCGAACGCCGGGTGCTGACCCGGGCAGTGCGGGCTCATCTGGAACACCGGGTGATAATTTCCGGTCACCGGACGATCGTTTTTGCCAAGTGAATTCTGACAATGAAGAAATTGCCGCTTTATCTGTTTACTCTGCTTCTGGTACTGCTGCCGTTGAAATTCGGTGGTCTGGCGGTGATGACGGAAGCCGGCGGCTTTTATCCGGAAAACGGTTTTGACTGGCTGTTTATCACCTGGCCGCCTCACTCACTCGGATATTTCGGCGGCGGGCTCCTGCTCTTGATACTTTTAAGCGGCAACTGGCATTTGTCGCGCCGTGAATCGCTTCTGGTCGGGTTGTGGTCGCTGGGCAGTGTACTGGCGGTGCTGCCGGGGATGTTCCGGGGAGAGATGGTCATTGCATTGGGGGAAATATCTCTGCTTTTCGGGGCGGGGAGTGTGATTTTCAGCGGAGCATTGCTGGCGGAAAAATATCCGCAATGGGTGGAAAAATTTGCTGCCGCAATAATTGTCGGCGGAGTGCTGACCGCGTTCTATGGTTGGCATCAGCATATTTTCGCACTGGATGAGATGCGCAATTTTGTCGCCGAACAGGAAGCTGCCGGGATCCCGCTTTCCGACGGGATGAGATTGAAACTGACCGATCCGCGCATATATTCCACTTTGGCATCGAGCAACACACTGGCATCAATGCTTATGATCATGCTGATCCTTGGCTGGTATCTGGGGGGGAAGTGGAGTGTGCATGTCACTCCTCCGGTCGGGGCGAAGTATGCGTTCCGTTTATTTTTTGTCATACTGTTTGTTTCGGTTCTGGTATTGACCCGTTCCCGCAGTGCATTATTCTGCCCTCTGGCAGCCGGAATGATCGCGCTTTTTTCCTGTCCGGGGATACGCCGGTCATGGCGTTTGGCCGGGATTATACTGGGGGCACTGGTCGTGGCGGCGGGGATTTTATTTGCAGTTCACTTCGGCCGGGGAATGGCATCGATGGGAGAACGGGCCGATTACCTGCGAAGCAGTGCCGTATTATGTATGAAGTATCCTTTGGCCGGGGCCGGATGGGGAGGTTTTTTCCGTGCGCACATGCAGATGAAGCAATCGCCGGTAATGGAATCGGCCCGCGATCCGCACAATGTGGTGGCATCATTTGCTTCCCAGTGCGGAGTGGTTTCCGGGGTGATGATGCTGGCAGTTCTGCTGATGCCGCTGGCTGTGCTGTGGAAAAAACGTTTTGACGGCAGTTTCCCGTGTGCAGTATTCTGGTGCGGAACAATATTTACTTTGCACAGTTTGATGGATTGTGACTGGCAGGTTCCGGCACTGGTGGCGATAATGGGAGTGCTGTATGCGCTGGCGATTTTACCGCAGGAACCGGAAGATGACGGCGGCGGAAAATGGCGGCGGCAACTGAACCGGATGGCAGCGGTAATTGTGGCTGCGGGGGGGATATGGAGCAGTTATTGGTATATTTCCGGAGATAAAGCTTTATCCATGCTTATGGACCGGGTGCATCCTCCCACTCCTGAAGCGGCAGCGGCATTATCGGTTTATCCGGTGGAATTGCTGGCGGAAAAGGCGGCATCGTGGCGTCCGGAGTCGGCGGTTATTCCGATGACACTGGGGGATTGGTACTTCCGTACCGGTTCTCCGGAACTTGCAGAGAAGAGTTATCAGCAGGCTTTGCAGCTTGATCCGGCCCGTCCTGCGGCATTCGCCCGTCTGGCCAGAATCGCTTTGCTGCGCGGTGATCGGGAAAATGCGGAAAAACTGATGCTCAAAGCACATGCACTCTTCCCGAAATCCGCAAATTATACCATCACAGCTCTTTACGAGAATAATTGACTCCGCCGGCAGTTTTACGGAAAAACAAAGATATACCGCATGCTGACAACCGGAGTGTTTGCCGGGTGAAAACGCCTCTTTTTCAGCTTGACAAAGACCATTTTCAGCAGTATCTTATATAGAGGTGATTTTACAAGTTTTTACAGATGCATTTTTTTATAAAAAGGTTTCATTAAGATGATAGTCATATTGAGAGAAAACACTGCTCAAGCAGCAGTGGAAAAGCTGGTGGCCAATCTGAAAACGTTCGGTTTTGATGTCCACATTTCCCAGGGAAGTCAGCATACGGTACTTGGTTTGATCGGTGATACCGGCAAGGTGGATATCGATCAGATAAAAATGCTGGAGTGTGTGGATGATGTCAAACGCATTCAGGAGCCTTTCAAAAACGCCAACCGCAAATTCCATCCGCTGGATACGCAGATCAAGGTGAAAGATGCTGTGATCGGCGGCGGGGGGATGACGGTCATTGCCGGACCTTGTTCAGTGGAAAGTGAGGAACAGATCATCACGGTGGCGCGGAGCGTCAAGGCTTCCGGAGCGAAACTTCTGCGCGGCGGAGCTTTCAAACCGCGCACCTCTCCTTACGCATTTCAGGGTTTGCGTGAAGAGGGGATAAAACTGCTTCTGGAAGCGAAAAAAGATACCGGGTTGCCGATCGTGACGGAGATCATGGATCTGTCGCAGCTGGAACTTTTTGATGATGTGGACGTTATTCAGGTCGGCGCACGCAATATGCAGAATTTTGAATTGCTCAAGCAGCTCGGTCACTCCGGAAAACCGATCCTGTTGAAACGCGGTCTGGCCAACACCTATCAGGAGCTGCTTATGAGCGCGGAATACATCATGGCTTCCGGTAATGAGAATGTCATCCTCTGTGAACGCGGTGTGCGCACCTTTGAAACTTACACCCGCAATACTCTGGATATTTCCGCTGTCCCGGTGCTGAAAAAATTATCCCATCTGCCGGTGATCGTCGATCCCAGTCATGCAGTTGGCGTGGCGGAATTTGTTGCCCCGTTGTCGCTGGCGGCGGTGGCGGCGGGAGCTGACGGACTTATCATCGAAGTGCATAACAATCCGGCCTGCGCCAAATGTGACGGCATGCAAAGTCTTACTCCGGAACAATTCCGGCAACTGGTCCGGCGTATTGAAAAATTGAAGAGCGCATTGGAATAAAGGTTGGTATCATGGATACTTCGCAAATTGACCGGGCCCGGCAGGAGATCGACCGGATAAATGGAGAGTTGACTGCTTTGCTGGTGGAGAGAATGAAGCAGGTGGATATCGTCGGCGAATGGAAAAAGGCCAATGATCAGCCGATCTTCGTTCCGGCAAGAGAAGAGGCGATTTTGAAAAAAGTCACCGCTTTGGCCGGAGAGGAGTTCGCCCCGGAAATCAAAGCGGTCTTTGAGGCGGTTTTTGAGGCCAGTCGCCGGAGAGAGGAACGTTTGAAAAAGCAGTCGGGAGAGTGAACAGCATGGATTGGCAGATAATTCCGGGAAATGAGTTATCCGGGCGCATAGCAGTCCCCGGTTCCAAAAGTCATACGATCCGGGCGGTGATCGCCGGATTGTTGAGCAGAGGGTGTTCGGAAATATACGCTCCATTGTATTCCGCTGATACCCGCAGTGCGCTGTCGGCGGCAGCCGCTTTGGGAGCGAAAGTCGATGAATCCCGTGAGGTGTGGAAAATTTCCGGATGCGGAAAGGATTTTGCTTCTCCGGAATTGCCGGTGGATCTGGGGAATTCCGGTACAACGATGCGGATAATCACCGCTGCGGCAGCTCTGGGACGGGGAGAAATCAGTTTTGACGGGGATGCATCTTTGCGTACCCGGATCATGCAGGGATTGCTCGATGCACTTGCTGATTTGGGAGCTGATTGCCGCAGTTGCAACGGCTTTGCTCCTTTGAGTGTTTCCGGGCCGTTGACCGGCGGACGGACCAAAGTTGACGGGACGACCAGCCAGTTTCTTACAGCATTGCTCATGGCTCTGCCTCTGGCTCAACAAAATTCGGTGCTGGAACTGGATTTTCTCAATGAAGCTGATTATGTGAAAATCACTCTGGATTGGCTTGACCGGTGCGGAATAACAGTTTATCCGGCAGAAAATATGCTGTATTATGAAATTCCCGGAAATCAGGAGTACAAACCCTTTTCCCGGGTGATCCCGGCAGATTTTTCAACAGCGGCATTCCCGCTTGGTGCCGGAGTGGTGGCGGGAAAAGAGGTGAGGATCGCAAATTTGGATTTCGATGATCTGCAGGGAGATAAGCGGGTTTTTGATTATGTCCGGGCGATGAATGGGGATATTTATATGGCCGATGGAGAGGTCGTGGTGAAAAAATCCCGTCTGACCGGAGGGACATTTGATCTCAATGCCACTCCCGATGCATTGCCGGTAATGGCGGTTTTGGGTTGCTTCGCCGAAGGCGTCACCCGTCTGATCAATGTTCCGCAAGCACGGCTTAAAGAGTGTGACCGGATCGCCTGTATGAGCTGTGAATTGCAGAAAATGGGAGCTGATATCACCGAATTGCCGGATGGGTTGGTCATTCGCGGCGGCAGACAGCTGCATGGAGCTGAAGTGGAGAGTTATCACGATCACCGGATTGCTATGGCGTTAACGGTTGCGGCTCTGGGGGCTGACGGTGCAGTTACGATCGCCGACGGCAGTGCCTGTGAAGTTACTTATCCGGAATTTGCCGCCGATTTCCGTGATCTTGGCGCAGTAATCAGGGAGTTGCAGGATTGAAGATGAAAGAGGTACCCCGAGTCAGAGTGGAACTGGGTAAGCGCAGTTACGATATAATTTTCAGTGCAGTGGATTCACCGGCGGTGCTGGAGGCTTTTTCCGCTTTGCCGCAAAAAAATGTATTGATCACCGCAGACAGCAATACCGCGCAGTATTTGCCGCGCGTTGCAGCGGCGATGGAAAAAAGCGGTAAAACCGTATATTCCTGGGTCTTACCCGCCGGAGAAGCATCCAAAAATATGGATAATGCCATGAAACTGTGCGGTTACGCCAGTTCGCTCAAATTGGGGCGCAATGCCCTTTTTGCCGCCCTCGGCGGCGGTGTGACCGGGGATTTGACCGGATTTGCAGCTGCGATGTTTATGCGTGGAGTGGATTTTATTCAGATCCCGACCTCGCTTCTGGCGATGGTGGATTCTTCCGTCGGCGGTAAAACGGCTGTTGATACGGTACACGGGAAAAATCTGGTCGGGGCATTCCATCAACCTTCTCTGGTGGTCATCGATTGCGGATTGCTCGACACTCTGCCGGCACGGGAACTTGGCAGCGGTATGGCGGAGATCATCAAAACTGCGATGATCCGGGATGCCGGATTTGTCCGTACTCTTATAAATGAAATGCCGTCAGATATATTGTCGGATAAAGCATTTTTGCTCCGGGCGGTGAAGCGTTCCTGTGAGATAAAGGCGATGGTGGTTTCGGCTGATGAAAAAGAATCCGGTGACAGCGGCAGGGTATTCCTCAATTACGGACACACTTTCGGGCACGCTATAGAACATCTTTCCCGTTTCCGGCTGACTCACGGTGAAGCGGTCGCGGTCGGGATGGATATGGCGGCATTTACGGCGGTGAAGTTGGGATTGTGCGATGAAAAACTGCAGTCCAGACAGTATGATTTGCTGACTTGCGCCGGTATCGCGCCGGGGAAATTTCCGCTGTCGGCGGTGAAACATGATGTTGTCCGGATCGTTGAATTGATGAAAGGTGACAAAAAAAATGGCGACGGCAGATTCCGCGCAGTTTTGCCTCTGGCCGATGGCAAGGTGAAAACGGTGGATCTTGATCCCGGGAAAACTGCGGAATTGCTGACAGATTATTATGCCTGGCGGTTCCCGGAAAATTCCGGCGTCCCGGCTGATGAACGTCCGGAAGCAGCTGTTGTCGGGTTGGGATTGCTTGGCAGTTCACTGGCCATGAGTCTGGACCACCGCCATTACCGGGTCGGAGTTTGGAACCGCGACCCGGAAGGCAGCCGGATGATGATGGAATCCGGTGCGGCCGAGAGGATCTACCGGGATGTATCCGAGGCGTTCCGCAGTGCGGATATAGTGGTTTTGTGTCTGCCGATACCGGTGACGGTAAAATTTATCCGGCAGTATCATGATCAATTGAAACCGGGCGCGGTACTTACCGATGTCAGCAGTGTTAAAACAGCGGTAATGGATGCTGCAGAGGAGTTCCCGGACTTGAATTTCGTTGGTGGACATCCGATGGCCGGCACGGAAAAAAGCGGTTATCGTTCCGGATTCAGGGGGTTGTATGAAAATGCCGACGTTTTTGTTGTTCCGGGGAAATATTCCACCGGCAGCGGGATTGAGGCTGTCACCGGCTTGTGGGAAAAACTCAATACACACGTGCGGATGATCGATCCGGCGGCTCATGATGCACTGGTCGCTCATACCAGCCATATGCTGCACATTATCGCTTCGGCGTTGACCCGCAGTATTCTTGACCGGGATGATCCGTCGGAACAGCGGCGGCACTATTCCGGATGTGCCACCGGGTTCAGGGACACTTCCCGGATCGCCTCAAGTTCACCGGAGATGTGGAAAGATATCTGTCTGGCCAATACCCCGGCGATTTTACCGGCACTGGATGAGTTTCAGAACAGTTTGGATGAGATGCGTTCGGCTCTGGTCGCCGGTGACGGAGAGCGTTTTGCCGGATTGTTCCGTCAGGGACGGGATTTGCGTGATTCCTGGCTTTGCTATAAGAGTGTTCACAACTTGCCGGAAAATATCGTGCTGTGCGGTATCAAACACTCCGGCAAAAGCAGTGTCGGACGGGCAATCGCGGAAATTCTTGATATTCCTTTTGCCGACAGCGATGATATGATCGTGCAGCGTGAAGGCAGCGGGCGCAGTGTCCGGGAGATATTCCGCGAAGAAGGCGAAGAGTTTTTCCGGAAACTTGAGGCAGACGTATTGACCGCTTTGGCTGATTCTCCGGCCAGACAGGTCATCGCGCTTGGCGGCGGAGCATTGAGCAATCCTTTCGTGACTGCCGATGTGAAGCATCGGCTCGGTTTCAAGGTTTGGCTGAATACCGATGATAACGTGGCATTTGAAAGAATATTGAAGAATGGTTTGCCGCCGTTTCTGGCCGGAGAATCCGACCCGTCGGCGGCATTTATCCGGATGAATGAGGCGCGGAAAAAAGTCTTTGCCGCTGAAGCAGATGCTGCAGTGATTCCGGAAAATTCCTGTTACCGTACCGCGCTGCACATCCTTTCGCTCTACAAAGACCGCGCCGGTTTGTAATCAATCAGCTGCCGAGGAAACGTTTGATCCGGATGAGGGATTCGCGCAATTCATCGGCACCGGTGGCATAACAGCAGCGGATGAAACCGCGTCCGCCGGGACCGAATGCTTCTCCCGGTACGACTGCCACATGTTCTGCACGCAGAAGTTTTTCGGCAAATTCCGTTGAATCCATTCCGGTTTTTTTCACCGAAGCAAATGCATAAAATGCTCCATGCGGCATCAGGCAATCCAATCCGGCATCATTCAGTCCTTTGACAAAAAAATCCCGCCGCTGCCGGTAGCTTTCCCGCATCTCATTCATCGCTTTGCCGCCATTGATCAGTGCTTCAAGAGCCGCTTCCTGTGCAACGGTTGGCGCGCACATGATGGCGTATTGATGGATACGCATCATGGCCGCGATCATCGGGGCCGGAGCGCACACATAGCCAACGCGCCAGCCGGTCATGGCAAAGGCTTTGGAAAATCCATGCAGGAATATCGTCCGTTCTTTCATTCCCGGCAGACTGGCAATGGAAATGTGGTTGCCGTCATAATTCAATTCCGAATATATTTCATCGGTCAGAACTGCCAAATCATATTTTTTTGCCAATTCAGCTACAGCAAGGAGCTTCTTTTCCGGCATGACTGCTCCGGTCGGATTGCAGGGAAAATTGAGCAGTATCGCCCGGGTTTTCGGAGTGATGGCTCTTTCTATATCTTCCGGCTCAACGGCGAATTCATTTTCATAGCGGGTCGTTACCGGAACCGGAACGCCGTGTGCCATGCGGATCTCCGCCGGATACGAAACGTAACACGGTTCAGTATAAATGACTTCATCCCCCGGCGAGAGCAGCATCCGGAAGGCCAGATCGAGAGCTTCACTGACTCCGATGGTTACCAGACATTCGCTTTTGAAGTCATATCCGACATGGTAATTTTTGGCCACATAATCGCAAATCGCCCGGCGCAAAGCCGGAGTGCCGAGATTGGAGGTGTAGCCGGTATGGCCGCGTTCCAGAGAGTAAATACCGCTTTCGCGGATGGTCCAGGGGGTGGTGAAGTCCGGTTCTCCGACACCGAGAGAGATGACATCATCCATCGAATTGACCAGATCAAAAAATTTCCGGATACCGCTGGGCGGAAGCGCAGCGATGTGCGGTGCAATAAATTTTTCAGAAACAGATTTTGAGTCGCTCATATTCTTCATCACTTTGCATTATCATTCCGGATTCTTTGTATTTTTTCAACTGAAAGGCCGTTGCAGTGGAGATCACCCCGTCAATGGTGGCAAGTTTGTCTGAAACGAAACTGGCCACCTGCTGCAGAGAATTGCCCTCAACTGTGAGCAGAAGATCATAGTTGCCGGAGAGCAGAAAGAGATCGGTCACCTCCGGAAATTTGGCAATTCTCCTGGCCACCCGGTCAAAACCTCCATCACGGTTCGGGGTTACTTTGACTTCAATAAGAGCTTTGACCCGGCTTTCACTGCCGGGAGCCTGATCGGTGACAATAGCGGTATAACCGCGAATCACTCCGGCTTTTTCCATTTCTGAAATCGCCGAAATCACTTCATTTTCAGTGACATTAAGTTCAATGGCCAGGTCGGAGGCCGAGAGTCTGGCATTACTGCGCAACAGAGAAATAAGTTTGTTTTTCATTGCAAAATCCCCTTGATAAAGTAAAGTATCCAGAAAAGTATACCGTTGTAAATGAAACTGTCCAAGACATCAAACGCTCCGCCCATGCCGGGGACAAATGAACCGGAATCTTTGATGTTGCACATCCGTTTGATGGCAGATTCGGTCAAGTCCCCGAAAAAACTGCCGAGCGAAAGAATGAATGCAGCCGGCAGATACCAGAATAACGGTGCATGAGGTGCAAAGCAGTAAAATGCCCAGCTGACGGCAAAGGAGAGCAGCAAGCCGCCGAAAAGACCTTCCCAGGATTTTTTCGGGCTGATTCGCGGTGCGATTTTATGGTTGCCGCCGGGCAGTTTAGCGGTCAGAGTCCCGACGATGTACCCGCCGGTATCGGTAGCTTTGGTCGTCAGACAGAGAAAGAGCAGCCAGTAACCGCACGGATCGGGAAAGTAACTTAACAGCAATCCGAAAAATGGCGGAACAAAACAGAAAACTACACCGAATGTATTGAAGGTTTTGGCCATCAGAGTTTCATCCATGCGCAGCAATCTGGCGCATCCGGCAATGACCAGCAGCAGCATGATCACTCCCAGACCGGTAAAAATCGCATTGCGGTATATGGGGTCGGCGGTAAACATATTATTGATATTTCCGAGGCTCACCACCATTAAAAACCAGGACATAAGCGCGGCAGGCAATACCAGTACCGGCCGACCGGAACGGTTCAGCATGGCACAGCATTCGCCCACAGCTGCCGCCGCCAGAGCCGGAGCTGCCGCCAGAAAAAGCCAGGCGCCGCCTGCTTCCCAGAAAAATATCCCTCCCAATAATCCCATCAGCAGGATAAAACCTATTATCCGGAATTTGAACATTTTATATATCCTCCATATTGTATTTTTATTTGAAAAATTCCCGCAATCCCAACAGCCAGATCAGAGCGATTATCACCGGAATGACAAATTTGAGATAGTTTTTCATCCAAACCGGGAAGTGCAGACCTTTGCCGGTATTTACTTCACGGAAAAAGTTTTCTGCCCCCCAACCGGAAGCAGCTGTACAGAATATCGTCAGATAGAGCGCACCCAGTGGAAGCAGATTGGAGCTGACAATAAAATCTTCCAGATCAAGGATCGTCGAACCTTCTCCCAACGGCTGGATATCCCGCCATAAATTGAACCCGAAGATACAGGGAAGTGAAGTCAGTGCCAGAATTACTCCGGCAATAAGGCAGGATTTCCGCCGGCTCCAGTGAAATTCATCCATGCCGAATGCGGCAATATTTTCAAATACTGCCACCAGGGTGGAAAATGCGGCCACCGCCAGAAAAATGAAAAACAGTGCCCCCCAGAAGAAACCGCCGGTCATCTCCATGAAGACCCGGGGCAGAGTGATGAATATCAATTCGGGACCGGCTCCGGGATCGATGCCGTAAGCCATGCAGTTGGGAAAGATGATCAACCCGGCAGATACCGCAACAACAGTATCCAGCAGAATTATCCAGAATCCCTCCTGCAGCAATGAGCGTTCCCGGCCGATATAGCTGCCGCAAATGGCGATACTGCCGATGCCGAGGCTCAAGGTGAAAAACGCTTGCGCCATCGCAGCATGGATCAGTTTTATCCAGCCGCCATCCTGCAAAGTCGAAGTATCCGGCAACAGGAAAAACTTCACTCCCTCCATCGCTCCTTTACGGCAGAGCGCGTGGATGACCAGTACGAGCAGCAGGACAAACAACCCGCCCATCATATATTTTATGCTCTTTTCCACTGTTTTACGGATGCCGCCCAGACAGATCAATACAGTGGCCGCCAGCGCGATCAGCATAAACAGCGTTTGAGTTCCGGGGGAAGCCTGCAGATTTTGGAAGTGTCCGTCAGAATACACTTTTTCATTCATGCGGATAAATTCAAAAGCATAGAAGAAAAGCCATCCGGTGACAACGGTATAGAACATCAGCAAAATCAGGTTGCCGGTAAAGAGCAGATATGCCGGTCTGTGCCAGGGAAAACGGGTTGCAGGTGATTTCAATCTGGCGAAAGCTCCGGGGTAGGTGCTTTGGCCCGCGCGTCCAAGAGACAACTCCATAAGCAGCACCGGAATGCCGAAAAACAGCAGGCAGAGGAAGTATATAAGCACAAACAGACCGCCGCCGTTTTCTCCGGCGACATAGGGAAAACGCCAGATATTGCCCAGACCTATGGCGCAACCGGCAGTCATAAAAATAAATCCCAGACGGGATGCGAAATGTTCTCTCGGTTCGTTCATAATATTTCCTTAATAAAGTATTGATAAACTTCCACCACCCGGGTCAATAGATTTTATGCGGCACAAAACCGCTTTTATTGCGGGCGGCTTCAGTGATTCTGACCACTTCGATACCATCATCAATGGATATGGGGTAAGGGGCGTTGTTGACAATGGAATCATAGATGAAATACCAGATGATGTTGGAATGGGTGTAACCGTTGGCCGCGTTGATGCTTTCGCCGTCAGATAACTTTCTGCCCCGTTGAAACATCACTCCTGAAGTGGAAATTTTCCGGACTTCATCAATAAACTTCAATTTGTCGCCGGAGGTGTCATAACTTAAAGGATACAAAGCTTCGCCGGCTTCCAGAGGACCGAATTTTATTTCCGGATCAAGATAACGCAAGGTCATGGTGCTTTCGGTATTATCCAGCGAGATCCCTCCCCGGGTCCCCCTGACTTCATAAAGATTGGCCTGCGGCATGGCGGCAGTGGCCAGATCGATATCGGCGACACAGCCGTTTTCACCTTTGAGCAGGAGCTTGACCTGATCTTCAGCATCTCCGGCGGCGATATAGTGCTGCAGTGAACACCAGATGTCTGCGACCGGAGAATTGATAAACTGCCGCGCCTGATCGATCATATGCGGCCCCCAATTATTGAGCAATCCTCCGTGACAGCTGCTCAAAGTCTGCCAGTCTGAACGGCGGTAAAAGCCTACGCACCGGTTGATTTTTACATATTTTATTTCGCCGATGATGCCGCTTTTTACTGCTTCCATGACGGCAGTGAAACCGGCCTCAAAGCGGCGGTTGAAGCGGAAAAAGAGTTTGCCGGGGAACTTTTCAGCGGCTGCCTTGAGTGCTTCGGCCTGTGCGACTGAAATCGCTACAGGTTTTTCCAGTACGGCGATCTTCCCGGCCTGCATGATCTGGATGGCCTGTTCGACATGCGAAGCGTTTCTGGTGGCGACGGTTATCATATCGATGTTTTCATCCGTCAGCATGGCTTCAAGGGAATTATACAATTTGGCATTGGCGAATTCCGGAGGAAGTCCGACTGTTCTTTCCGGAGCGTTGTCTGCTCCGGCTGTGATTTCAAAATGTTCCGGACAGCAGGCCAATTCCACTGCATGCATGAAACGTCCGGCTCTGCCGAGGCCCAGAATGCCGACTCTGATTTTCCGATGATCCATTGTTTTTGTATATCCGAAATTTTTTTATTCTTCAGAAAATTGCTTTTCCGTATAATATACAACCGGAAAAATGAAAGTTCAATAAAAAATCCCGCCGTTATACCGGGATATCGGGATTTTTTATTTCATTGTATTCACAGGCGGTTTCAAAACTTCCGGGAACTCATTGTTCTCTTCCGCTGCAAAGTGTCTGCCCCGGTTGTTTATTCTGTGATACGTACTCAAATTTCAGCATCGGTTTCCGCAGATGCGGACTTCTTATTTTCTTTTGAATTGCTTTTTCAATTATTCTGCTCTGCTTGAAAAAATGGAAAAATCCGGTTATATTATAAGCATATTACCGTATTTTTATGAAAGGAATGTTTTATGACAAAGATCCGGGTCGCGGTTGTCGGTTACGGCAATGTCGGTCGCGGCGTGCTTGCCGCTTTGAAAAATAATCCTGATATGGAAGCCGTCGGCGTTATCAGCCGCAATCCGGAACGGGTCCGGAAAACTTTTTCCGGATTGCCGGTGATGGCTCTGGCTGACACCGATGCGTGGCTGGAAGCTTTGCGTCCGGATGTGGCGATCCTTTGCGGCGGTTCCAAAGATGATCTGCCGCAGCAGGGGCCTGCTCTTTGTGCCAAAGTCAACACGGTGGACAGTTTTGACAATCACAGCCGGATACCGGAATATTTCAAGGCGATGGATGCTGCAGCTTCAGCTTCCGGTCATGTGGCGGTCATTTCCACCGGCTGGGACCCGGGGATATTTTCAATGGAAAGAGTTGTGGCCAATGCGTTTATTCCCGGCAGTCGGGCTTATGGTTTCTATGGCTTGGGGGAAGCCGGCGGATTGAGTATGGGGCACAGTGATGCTTTGCGCACCATCCCGGGAGTGAAAGATGCCCGGCAGTATACTCATGCTGTGAGCAGTGCGATCGAAAAAGTCCGTGCCGGAGAGAATCCGGAATTTTCCGCCGGGGATATGCACACAAGAGAGTGTTTTGTGGTTCTGGAAGACGGAGCCGATCCGGAAGCGGTTGCGCAAACCATCCGTACCATGCCCGGGTATTTTGCTCCGTATCAGACCGAAATACACTTTGTCACACAGGAGTTTCTCAATGAGAAGTGCGCCGGATTCCCTCATGACGGTCTGGTGGTCGCCGCCGGTGTTACCGGCAAAGGAAATCCGGCCCGGATCGAATACCGGTGTCAGTGGGCGAGCAATCCGGAGGCAACGGCCAATGTTCTGGTCGCTCATGCCCGTGCCGTATACCGTCTGGCCGGAGAGGGAAAGGCCGGGGCATTCACCATTCTGGATATTCCGCCGGCTTATTTCTCCTGTCACGACCGGGATACGCTGTTAAGTTCTTTCATGTGACCGTTATCCGGGGCAGCTGTTTTTTATCCTCCACCGCTTCCGGGCGATGGAGGATCTGTTTTTGTGCAGCCGGGTCACGGCTGGAATCATCTTTCCGGTTGCCGGTAATCTGCAGGAATATAGTTTTTGTTGGAGGTATTCCGGGGCGGTAAATGAGGCAAAAACTTTGAAATACTTTTCTGCGGTTTTCGGGAAAAAGAGTTTTGCAGCTCTTGAAAAAAAACATTTGGGCGGTTATCTTATGCAATGTACTGTTTTTATGATGTGAATTTATCAAGACCTGGAGTTGTTGAGAATGGGTGGTTTTTTCGGAGTGGTATCCAGTGGGGACTGTGTCAGCGATCTTTATTTCGGTATAGATTATCATTCGCATTTGGGGACCCGGCGCGGCGGGATTGCGGTTTCCCGCAATGATGGAGGTATCGACCGCCGGATACACGATATCAGCAATTCACAGTTCCGTTCCAAATTTGATGATGAGATCGGCGGATTTTCCGGTAAATGCGGCATCGGAGTTATCAGCGATACCGAGGATCAGCCGTTGATCATCACCAGTCAGCTCGGTACATTTGCCATCAGCACCGTCGGCAAGATAAATAATATTGACGAGATCATCGAACAGGGATTTTCCAGCGGTTGTTCACATCTTTCCGAATCCGGTGACGGCGAACCCAACCCGACTGAAGTTGTTGCCATGCTTATCAGTCGCGGCAATACTTTCGGTGCAGGCATCGAATATGCCCAGCGGGTGATCGACGGTTCCTGTTCCATGCTTATTTTGCGTAAAGACCGGATCTACGCTGCGCGTGACCGTTACGGAAGGACGCCGGTGATCATCGGGCGCAAACCGGGATCATTTGCTGTGACGATGGAAACTACCGCTTTCCCGAATCTGGATTACGAATGCATGCGCGAATTGGGGCCCGGCGAAGTTGTGGAGATCACGGCTGATGGAGTCAGACAGTTGACGCCTCCGGGCAGAACGTGCAAGATCTGCAGTTTTTATTGGGTCTATTACGGGTATCCGTCAAGTTGTTACGAAGGGGTGAATACAGAAAGCACCCGTTATCGCAACGGGGCGATAATGGCAGAGCAGGATAAAGATATCCTGCCGGAAATAGATTCCATTTGCGGTATTCCGGATTCCGGGGTCGCCCATGCAGTAGGATATTCCAATGCGGCTCACAAACCTTATCAGCGTGCTTTCGTCAAGTATACTCCCACCTGGCCGCGCAGTTTTACTCCGCAGGATCAGAAAATCCGCGAAAAGATTGCCCGTATGAAGCTTATTCCGGTGGAAGAACAGATCCGCAACAAACGTTTGCTCTTCTGTGATGATTCTATCGTGCGCGGTACTCAATTGCGCGATACAGTCGGCCGGTTGTACCGGCGCGGTGCCAAAGAGGTACACATGCGTTCAGCCTGTCCGCCGCTGATTTTCGGCTGCCGCTTTTTGAATTTCTCCCGTTCCCGCAGTGAATTGGATCTGGCTGCCCGCCGCGCAATCAGCCGGCTGGAGGGCGGTCATGTCACTCCGGAGGCACTGCAGGAGTATCTGACCTATGATTCTCCGAAGTATTTGCAGATGGTTGAGGAGATCCGCAAGGATTTGCATCTTACTTCACTGAAGTTCCAGAAACTTGAATCGCTGATCAAAGCCATCGGTCTGCCGCAGGAAAGAGTTTGTACTTACTGCTGGAACGGGCGTGACGTTGAAAATGAAGCTCCGGAGTTTGAGTGATCATGAGTTCATGGGTAACAGAAACCGGCAATGGTTACGGGCAGACGATCGAAGTGACGGGAAAGCTCTTTTCTCTTCAGAGCCGGTATCAGAAGATCGAAATATATGAAACTGCAAATCTCGGCCGTCTGCTTTTGCTTGACGGGATCATCCAATTGACCTATCATGATGAATTTGCTTATCAGGAGATGATGGCAAATTTACCTTACTATGCGCATGGCGATCCGGAAAGGATATTGGTCATCGGTGGCGGTGACGGCGGTGTTCTGCGGGAATTGGCCCGGCATCCGCAGGTGAAAGTGCTGGATTTGTGCGATATCGATGAAGAGGTTATCAAAGCGGCAAAGAGGTTCTTGCCGGAGATGGCTTGCGGATTCGACGATCCCCGGGTGACGGTACATATCGCTGACGGCAGTGAATTTATCCGTCAGCGGCGCGGATATTACGATGTTATCATAGTTGATTCCACTGATCCCGGCGGACCGGGGGCACCGCTTTTCAGTGCGCGTTTTTATGCGGATTTGAAAAAGGCACTGCGTCCGGGCGGGGTGGTCGGAACACAGGCGGAATCTCCCTGGCT
The DNA here is from genome assembly GCA_015061815.1 of Lentisphaerota bacterium. Lineage (GTDB taxonomy): Bacteria > Verrucomicrobiota > Lentisphaeria > Victivallales > Victivallaceae > UBA1784. The sequence continues at coordinate 96,742 of SUVW01000004.1, read as the reverse complement.
GCTTCCGGATGTGGTCAGAAATCTTTGCCGGGCTGCGCGGGATAATTTTAAATTTGTTGACTATGCGGCGATTTCAGTGCCGACCTATCCCACCGGGATGATCGGCTGCTGCGTGGCTTCTGATTCAAGGAATGTTTCCGAAGCTGCATCGGTTCCTGAAGCAGAACTGGCTGCAGTTTTGCGTTACTACTCTCCGGAGGTCCATCGCGCTGCGTTCGCCAAGCCGGAATTTGTCCGGCGGATGTTGGAATTTTGAGCCTTGAGAGCTGCAAAAAAGGCAAAAAGGCACAAAAAATGCGAAAATATCTTAAAAATGATTTGAAAAACTGGCAAATAGTGGTTATATTAGGATTTGTTCGCATATCACGCCGGATTGATCGGCCGATATGATGTGCTCGGGTGGCGGAACTGGCAGACGCGTATGGTTGAGGTCCATATGGAGCGATCCTTGGGGGTTCAAGTCCCCCCTCGAGTACCAATAATTAAATAAGAAATGGCGTGCCTACATAGCTCAGTCGGTAGAGCACATCCTTGGTAAGGATGAGGTCTCCGGTTCAAGTCCGGATGTAGGCTCCAGTTTTTATGAATAGAGTATCAAGTGTCTTGCAAGGAAACCAAAAACCTGTCAGGAGGAAAAAATGGCTAAAGAAAATTTTGTGAGAACAAAGCCGCACGTTAACGTCGGTACTATCGGCCACGTTGACCATGGCAAAACCACTCTGACTGCTGCTATCACCATGTGCATGCACAGCAAGTTCGGCGGTGGCGAAGTCCGTAAGTATGATGAAATTGATAATGCCCCGGAGGAAAAGGCGCGTGGAATCACCATCAATACCTCCCACGTTGAGTATGAGAGTGCCAATCGTCACTATGCTCACGTTGACTGCCCGGGACACGCTGACTATGTGAAAAACATGATCACCGGTGCCGCCCAGATGGATGGTGCGATCCTCGTTATCGCTGCTACCGATGGTCCGATGGCTCAGACCTATGAACACGTTCTGCTTGCCCGTCAGGTCGGTGTGCCCGCGATCGTGGTCTTCATGAATAAATGCGACCAGCTGGATGACCCCGAGCTGCTTGAGCTCGTTGAGATGGAGATTCGTGAGCTGTTGAGCAAATATGACTTCCCCGGTGATGACACCCCGATCATCAAAGGTTCTGCTCTGAAAGCTGTCGAAGCTGAAGGCAACCCGGATGATCCTGCCTGTGCTCCGATCTACGAACTGATGGAAGCTGTTGACAGCTTTATTCCGGAGCCGCAGCGTGATATTGACAAACCGTTCATCATGCCGATCGAAGACGTGTTCTCCATTGAAGGTCGCGGTACCGTTGTTACCGGTCGTGTTGAGAGCGGTGTGATCAAAGTCGGTGAAGACGTCGAGATCGTCGGTATCCGTCCGACCGCCAAAACCACTGTTACCGGTGTTGAAATGTTCCGTAAGATTCTGGATCAGGGTCAGGCTGGTGACAACGTCGGTTGCTTGCTGCGCGGCACCAAGAAAGAAGATGTGGTTCGCGGCCAGGTCTTGGCTAAACCGGGTTCAATCACCCCGCACACCAAGTTCAAAGGCGAGATCTACGTGTTGAGCAAAGAGGAAGGTGGACGTCACACCCCGTTCTTCAACAACTATCGTCCCCAGTTCTACTTCCGTACGACTGACGTCACCGGTACTATTACCCTGGCGGAAGGCACCGAGATGGTGATGCCGGGTGACAACACCTCCATTTCCGTTGAGCTGATCGCTCCGATCGCTATGGAAAAAGGACTTCGTTTCGCTATCCGTGAAGGCGGTCGTACCGTTGCTTCCGGTCGTGTTTCCGAAGTTATCGAGTAACAGTGTTCCCGGGATTCCCGGGAAGTGCCTGTCCCGGATCGCCGCAGTGCGACGGTCCGGGATAATGTCGTAATAACGAATAATGAAGTTGGGTGCTTAAAATGGCTCGTGAATTGGTAATTATGGAGTGCACGGAGTGCAAACGTCGTAACTATACTACGACCAAAGAAAAGCGCAATACTCCGGAGCGCTTGGAAAAGAAGAAGTACTGCCCCTTCGAGCGCAAGCACACTGTGCATAAAGAAACGCGCTGAAAAGCGGTAATGATTTAACAGTGCAGGAAAGTAGCTCAGTTGGCTAGAGCAGCGGTCTCCAAAACCGCAGGTCGTGAGTTCGAGCCTCACCTTTCCTGCCAGTTTTTCGAAATTTTACAGACAAGGATGATTGGAGATGGAAAAGAGCAAAAAGAGTTTTAGTTCCGGCTTTGATTCCGTAACCGGCCGCATTCGCCGTTTTTGTGCTGATACGGCAGCCGAACTGGGGCGTTGCTCATGGCCGACCAAACAGCAGTTGATGGAATCGACTTTGCTGGTTGTGGTGACGATGGTGATCCTTGCCTGTTTCGTTGCCGGGGTGGACGAGATCGCCCGTTTGTTGATCCGTCTGGTCACGGTTCGTGGTTAATGTTTTGAGTTGAAAGATTTACGCAAGAGAATAGGTTCCGGTGAAAACAATGGACGAAGCAGTTGAAAAACAGCAGGACAATCGAGGTCAGTGGTTTGTGATCCAGACTCTGTCCGGGCACGAGAATAAAGTGCGCGACACCATCAACCGGCAGTTGCGTATGGGAGATCAGATCAATGTTTATGAAGCATTGATTCCTGAAAACAAAGTAAAAGAGATCCGTCGCGGCAAGGCGATCACGGTGACAAAAAAGTTTTTCCCGGGATACGTGCTGGTGCGTATGGATTTGTATGCTGCCGACGGCAGTGTGGATGAAAAAGCGTGGTATTTTGTGCGCAGTGTTCAGGGAGTTCTGGGATTTCTGGGTGATGCTACCCGGCCTCTTCCGCTTACTGAGCAGGAATTTCTGGATATGAATCCCGCCCTCAATGAGGAGGCGGCTGCTCCGGTGCTGGTCATTGGAGTGAAAGTCGGTGATATGGTTCGTATCAAGGATGGCGCATTTATGGGATATGAGGGGAATATAACCGCGATAGATGAAACTCGCGGCCGCTTGACGGTGGTGATTTTGATCTTCGGTCGTTCCACTCCGGTAGAATTGGAGTTTTGGCAGGTCGAGCCGGCAGTTTAAGCCGGGTCGGGACTTTATAAAAAAGTGTTGACATGTGTCGCGGGAGGAATCCTGTCAATCCTGACCGGACAGATGTCGTAAAAAGGAAGTAATCATGGCAAAGAAGATTACAGGCTTGATCCGGTTGCAGATTCCGGCTGGCGCAGCTAATCCGGCTCCTCCGATTGGACCGGCATTGGGTGCAGCGGGCTGTAACATTATGGAGTTCTGTAAGCAGTTCAATGCCGCCACTCAAGCTCAAAGCGGTACGATTATTCCTGTTGTGATCACGGTCTATCAGGATCGGTCGTTCACGTTTATCTGCAAATCACCCCCGGCAGCAGTTCTGATCAAGAAGGCTGCAGGAGTCGCTTCAGCGGCTAAAAAACCGGGCAGTGAAAAAGCGGGCAAAATCACCCGCGAGCAGATCCGTGAAATCGTTCAGATCAAACGGGAAGATATGAATGCCCGGAGCGAAGAAGCGGCGATGCGCATCATCGAAGGAACCGCGCGCAGCATGGGAATCGAGGTGGTCGATGCGTAGGAGTAAACTGTACAAAAAGCAGCTTGAGGTCCTGGGTGATCTCCAGGTACGCCACACTGTCGAAGAAGCGATCGGTATGCTCAAGGCTCTGCCGGGAGTGAAATTCGATCAGACTGTCGAAGTGGCGTTCAAGCTTGGCATTGATCCGCGTAAGTCGGATCAGACGGTGCGTGGTGTCTGCCCGATGCCTCGCGGAACCGGCAAAACTGTCCGCGTAGCGGTGGTTTGCGATGGTCCGCAGGCTGACGAAGCCCGCGAAGCCGGTGCGGATGTGGTCGGATATGAAGATCTGGTTCAGCAGATCAAAGACGGATTTCAGGATTTTGATACCCTGATTGCCACTCCGGAAGCAATGAAAATGGTTCGTCCGCTGGGCCGTCAGCTCGGTCCGCGCGGTTTGATGCCTAACCCCAAGACCGGTACGGTCACCGATGCTGTCGGTGCCGCAGTGCGCGAGGCGAAAGCCGGACGTGCGGAATTCCGTGCTGATCGTGGAGCTTGCGTCCATGTGCCGATCGGTAAATTGTCCTTCGCCGCAGATGCTCTCAAAGAGAACTTTGATGCATTGAGCGATGCGATTCAGAAGGCCCGTCCGGTCTCCGCCAAGGGTGTTTATATCATCTCTTGTTCGGTTTCCGCAACGATGACCCCCGGTCTCAAAATCAACCTCAAGGAATTGGCGAGGGCGGCGAAATGAGAATTGAAAAACAGTATCTGGCAGCTTCGATCGTGAATGCGATTAAGACCTCGGATTATGTCTATTTTATCTCTTACGCCGGGTTGACGGTAAAAAATTTCTCTGATTTGCGCAATCAGCTGGCCAATGCCGGTGCGACTTGCCAGGTTCAGAAAAATACTTTGATCAAAAAAGCCGTTGATCAGCTTGAGCTGACTGGATTTGAGGCGATCGATCTCACTGCCAGCACCGCGATGGTGTTCGGACAGGGCGACTGCAGTGCTGTGGCCAAACTGCTGGTCGAGTTCGGTAAAAAACAGGAACAGGTCAAGGCCAAAGGCGGTTATATGGATGGCGCGGTGCTGTCCTCCGCTGAAGTCGGTGCGCTGGCTGATTTGCCCGCCAAACCGGTACTCCAGGCTATGCTGCTCGGTGTCCTTCAGGCGCCGTCGCGCAACCTCGTCACGGTTCTCAATGCCAAAGCTGCGAGCATCGTAAACGTGGTCAACGCCTATAAAGACAAACTTGAGAACGCGAACAATTAATTAAGCATAGGAGGCATTTAAGATGTCCGAAGAAAACAAAATGGAAGAGTTCGTTTCCTACATTGAGAACATGACCGTCCTGGAGCTTTCCAAACTGGTCAAAACCCTCGAAGAGCGTCTCGGCGTGAGCGCTGCTGCTCCGGTTGCCGTCGCTGCTGCTGCTCCGGCAGCTGCCGCCGCTGCTCCGGCTGAAGAAAAAACTGAGTTCGATGTTATCCTCGCCGGCTTTGATGCTGCGAAGAAAATCGGCGTGATCAAAGAGATCCGGGGAATTACCGGTCTCGGTCTGAAAGAAGCCAAAGACCTGGTCGAAGGCGCTCCGAAGACCATCAAAGAAGGTGCTTCCAAAGAGGAAGCCGACAAGATCAAAGCTACGCTCGAAGAAGCTGGTGCCAAGATCGAAATCAAGTAATTTATTTACTGGATTTTCTCACGGCGGCGGGGTAAAAACCCCGTCCGCCGCGATTTCGTGTTTCTGCACACGATTTTTGAGAATAGTTTCTGATGTGGTTTTTTGTCAGGATATTCTCTGCAGAAAAGTTTCAAAATCCCGTTGCCGGTGTGGTTTTTTACCGGTTGCAGCGGGGCAGCCCCGGAAAGCAGTGTGGTTTTTTGCTGTAAAGGTGGCATATTTCCGGATCAGCGGTGTGGTTTTTTGCCGTTGCCGGATGGAGTCCGATTTCACTTTTCATCCTGAAAAGTTGTGAGATCGGTTGTTTTGTGTTTTGAGCATGGAGTATCGGCGGTAAATCAGTGAAAAATTGCTGTTTTATTGAAGATTTTTTGAAATATTTTTTATAACTAACATATAACAAGCAAGGTGAATGTATGGCGGAACGTAAAAGTTTCGGACAGTTGCGGAATGTCCTGGAGATGCCGGACCTTATCAGTCTGCAGGTAGATTCCTATGACAATTTTCTGCAGCGTTTCGTGCCTCCGGCTGAACGCAAGCGGCAGGGGCTTCAGGAAATTTTCATGGATATTTTTCCGATTGAAAGTTTCGACAAAAATATGTCGCTGGAATTCGTTTCCTACGAGATCGGTGAATGCCCTCCGCAGAAAAGTGATGTGATCGACTGTATCAAAGACGGCAAGATCTATGATGCACCGCTTTATGTCAATTTTCTGTTGAAAGTCAAAGATATGGAGATCCCCGAGAGGGTCTTTATGGGAGATATTCCCATTATGACTGAACAGGGAACATTCATCATCAACGGAGCAGAACGGGTCATTATCAGTCAGCTGCACCGCAGCCCCGGAATTTGTTTTGAGAAAAACCGTCACACTTCCGGCAGAATGCTTTACAGTTACCGGGTGATCCCCGATCGCGGCAGTTGGATGGATGTGCAGTTTGACCAGAGTGGTTTGATCCAGATCTATCTTGACCGTCGCCGCCGCCGCCGGAAATTTTACATCACGACCTTTTTCCGGGCGATCGGTTATCCGACCAACCATGATATCCTCAAAGAGTTTTATCCTTTGAAGAAGATGTCGATCTCCACTTTGCTCAAGGAGAAAGATCTTTCCAAATATTATACGGTCGATACGGTTACCAACAGTGCCGAAGAGATCATTGTCGGTGAATTGCTGCAGCTCAATGAAAAAGCATTGGCCGATATGCATGCCAACGGTATTGAGAGTGTTGAACTTGCCGTTGTTCCGCCGAAAGAAGATTATATTTTTGCCACCATGCGCAAAGATCCCGCCCGTAATGAGGAAGAGGCTTTGAAAGCGATTTATCAGCGCATGCGTCCGGGTGATCCGACGAACTTGAGCAATGCCCGGCTGCTGATCAAACGGCTTTTCTTTGACAACCGCCGTTATGATTTGGGAATGGTGGGCCGTTATAAGCTCAACGAAAGACTGCAGTTGGATATCCCGGCTGATTTGCGGACACTTGATCCGCGTGATCTTATCGCTGCGACCAAGATGCTGATCGAATTGCATCACACCAATGGTCCGGTCGATGATATCGATCATCTCGGTGCGCGCCGTGTGCGTACCGTTGGTGAGCTGTTGCAGAATCAATGCCGTGCCGGTCTGCTGCGCACGGAGCGTCTGATCCGTGAGCGCATGACTTTTGAGGAACCGAATATCTCTCCGGCCAAGTTGATCAATCCGAAAACTTTTGCCGGTGTAGTCCGGGATTTCTTTGCGCGCAGCCAGCTTTCTCAATTCATGGATCAGAACAATCCGTTGAGTGAATTGACTAACAAACGTCGTTTTTCAGCTCTCGGTCCCGGTGGTTTGAGTCGTGACCGTGCCGGATTTGAGGTCCGTGACGTTCACTCCAGCCACTATGGACGTATCTGTCCGATCGAAACTCCGGAAGGTCCGAATATCGGTTTGATCAGTTCGATGGCACTTTATGCGATCATCAATGAATACGGATTCCTGGAAACTCCGTACCGCAAGGTGGTCAATGGTCAGGTGACTGATACGATCGATTATCTGACCGCTGATAAGGAGGAACAATTTGTTATCGCGCAGGCGAATGCTCTGCTGGATGAGAACAACTGCTTTGTCCGTGATATGGTCATGTGCCGTAAAGCCGGTGAATCTGCCGAGCATCCGCGTGAAACCATTGATTATATGGACGTTTCACCGAAACAGCTGGTCAGTGCCGCTGCCGGTATCATCCCGTTCCTTGAACACGACGACGCCAACCGTGCGTTAATGGGTTCAAACATGCAGCGTCAGGCGGTTCCGCTGCTCATGCCGGATTCACCGTATGTGGGAACCGGTCTGGAAGAGCGCATCGCCCGCGACTCCCGCGCGGTGGTCATCGCCCGTGAAGATGGTATCGTTGCTGAAGTCAACAGTGAACATATCGTGGTCACCCCCGACGGTCAGCTGCCGACAGAAGAGGTTCCCGGCCGTACTTACCGGCTCTACAAATATTTGCGGAGCAACGCCGGTACATGCATCAACCAGCGTCCCCGTGTCCGGCGCGGTGATGCAGTGAAAAAAGGTGATCTGCTGGCTGACGGTGCTGCCACTTTCGGCGGTGAATTGGCTCTGGGCCGCAACGTGCTGGTGGCATTCATGCCCTGGTGCGGATATAACTTTGAGGACGCTATCATTGTCAGTGAAAGACTGGTGAAAGAGGATGTATATACCAGTATTCACGTTGATGAATTTGAAATCACCAGCCGGGATACCAAGCTCGGTCCGGAAGAGATCACCCGCGACATCCCCAACGTCGGTGAAGATGCACTGCGCAATCTGGACAGCCGGGGTATTGTTATCGAAGGTGCCGAGGTCAAACCAGGTGATATTCTGGTCGGTAAGATCACTCCGAAAAGTGAAACTGAACTTGCTCCGGAAGAGCGTTTGCTCCGGGCGATATTCGGTGAAAAAGCTGCTGATGTCAAAGATTCCAGCTTGACTGTTTCCAGCGGTAAAGGCGGTATCGTTATGGATATCCGCGCCGAATACATCAAAGATCAGCCGGCTAAAGCCGGAATGACCAAAACCGAGAGAAAGAGTCAGGAAAAGCAGATCCGCAATGAGTATCGGGAAACCAATAATGAGTTGATCACCGAATTGACCGAACGCCTTTCCGAACTGCTCCTCGGTGTCAAGCTGCCGGCGCAGATCATTGATGGAAATTCTGAAGAGCAGAAGGTTCTGGTGCCTGCCAACCGCAAGATCACCCGCAGTCCGATTCTGAAACTCGCCAATCACCACGATTCGTGGCAGATGGAAGATTGTGAAGTCAAAGGTGCGATCAGCGCGATCATTGACAGTTTCAAAGAGCGTTTTGAAGAAAACGAAGCCCGTCTGCGGGCTCTGGACGATGAGAACTTCGGCGAGAACGATCAGGGTACGATCAAACGCGTCAAAGTTTATGTCGCCTGCAAACGTAAACTGCAGGTCGGTGATAAAATGGCCGGACGTCACGGAAACAAAGGTATCGTTTCCCGGATCGTGCCGGTGGAAGATATGCCGTTCCTTGAAGATGGTACTCCGGTCGATATTATTCTCAACCCGCTGGGCGTGCCGAGCCGTATGAATATCGGACAGGTGCTGGAAACCCATCTGGGATGGGCCGCCAAAATGCTCGGTATCAAAGTCGCCACACCGGTGTTCGACGGTGCCAGCGAGCAGGATATCATTGATATGATGGAAAAAGGCAATGAGCGTTTCGCTGAAGAAAATGGTAAAAATTATCATTGGGGCTTCAAGAAACAGGCTGACGGCAGCTATGTATATGACGGAAAAGCCGACGTGTACGATGGCCGTACCGGAGACCGTTTCGATCAGCGCGTAATGGTTGGCCAGATCTACATGCTGAAACTTGACCACCTGGTTGCCAATAAGATTCACGCCCGTGCGGTAGGACCTTACTCACTGGTGACGCAGCAGCCGTTGGGCGGTAAGGCGCAGCACGGCGGACAGCGTTTCGGAGAAATGGAAGTTTGGGCTCTGGAAGCATACGGTGCCGCGTACAACTTGCAGGAGATGCTCACTGTCAAGTCGGACGATGTGAAGGGCCGTTCGCGGATCTACGAATTGATCGTCAAAGGTCAGAACGTTTTGACCGCCGGCCGTCCGGAATCTTTCAACGTGTTGTTGAAAGAGATGCAGAGTCTTGGTTTGGATATTCGCACCGTTCGCGGCGGCGATGATCGGTAATAACAAAATTCGAGGGAGGAATTTACCTTGATTGACAATACATTTGCTTATCGGGAGCTGCTGGGTCAGGATCCGGCGACTTCGTTCGGCGCGATTTCCATTAACGTCGCTTCTCCGGATGTGATCCGGAGCTGGTCTCACGGGGAAGTCAAGAACCCGGAAACTATCAATTACCGGTCATTGAAACCGGAAAAGGGCGGTCTGTTCTGCGAACGCATTTTCGGACCGACCCGCGACTGGGAATGTAATTGCGGAAAGTACAAACGCATCAAGCACAAAGGCATCATTTGCGATCGCTGCGGTGTGGAAGTTACACTTGCCAATGTCCGCCGTGAACGCATGGGCCACATCGAATTGGCTGTGCCGGTATCGCACATCTGGTTTTTCAAGTGTATGCCGTGCCGTATCGGATTGATGCTGGAAATGACCAGCAAAGATCTGGAAAATGTGCTGTATTATGAAAAATATGTCGTGGTCGATCCCGGTGATGTGATCGAGTTGACCAAGGGACAGGTGATGGATGAGATCCAGTACCGCGAAGCACGGGAAAACTTCGGTGAATCCTTTATCGCGGATATGGGTGCTCCGGCGATCAAAGCTTTGTTGGAAGATATCAATCTGGAAGAACTCAAAGGCGAACTTGAAGTCCGTCTGGAAAAGACCAACAACAAAGCCACCCGGAAAAAGTTGGCTAAACGCCTGCGTCTGGTCGAGGGATTTCTGGAATCCAATTCCCGTCCGGAATATATGATTATGTCGGTGCTGCCGGTCATTCCGCCGGATTTGCGTCCGCTGGTTCCGCTGGAAGGCGGCAGATTTGCCACCAGTGACCTCAATGATCTTTACCGCCGGGTGATCAACCGCAACAACCGTTTGAAAAATCTGTTGCAGATCCACACTCCGGAAGTGATTATCCGCAATGAAAAACGTATGCTGCAGGAAGCGGTCGACTCCCTGTTGGATAATGGCCGTCACGGCCGGGTGGTCACCGGCGCCGGCAACCGTGCGCTCAAGAGTTTGTCGGATATGCTCAAGGGTAAACAGGGCCGGTTCCGTCAGAACTTGTTGGGTAAACGCGTCGATTACTCCGGTCGTTCCGTTATCGTTGTCGGACCGGAATTGAAGATCCATCAGTGCGGTCTGCCGAAAAAGATGGCGATGATCCTCTTTGAACCGTTTATCATCCGTCATCTTAAAGGTCGTGGTTATGCTCACACGGTACGCGGTGCGAAGCGTATGATCGAGCGCGGCGAATCGGTGGTTTGGGATATTCTGGATGAAGTGAGCAAAGGGCATCCGGTGATGCTGAACCGTGCGCCGACACTGCACCGGTTGAGTATTCAGGCTTTTGACCCGGTGTTGATCGAAGGTTCCGCTTTGCGTCTGCATCCGTTGGTCTGTACGGCGTATAACGCAGACTTTGACGGTGACCAGATGGCTGTTCACGTGCCGTTGTCAAATGAAGCGCAGATGGAAACCAAACTTCTGATGCTTTCTCCGAACAACATCTTCTCTCCGGCCAACGGTAAGCCAATCGTTTCTCCGACCCAGGATATTACGCTGGGCAGTTACTATCTTACTCTGGAACCGCAGAGCAAGAGTGCGAAACTTTACCGTGACTATTTTGAAGTTCTTTTTGCCATGCAGTCCGGCTTTATCGGTATTCACGATGCGGTGCGGATCCCGAACCCCGACCGGGGCAAGGATACGTTGTATGGTGATAAAGAAGCTAAATTTATTCTGACGACGCCGGGCCGTTGTCTTTTCAATGAGATTTGGGACTCCCGTCTCGGTTTCTACAATCAGGTGGCCAAAAAGAAAGATTTGAGCCGTCTGATCCGGGATTCCTACCAGATCGTCGGTCACCAGGCTACCATTAAGTTGCTGGATGATCTTAAAGATTTGGGATACCGTCACTCTACTCTGGCCGGTTTGTCCATCTCTATTGCAGACTTGAAGGTTCCGAAAACGAAAGTCGAATTGATCGAAAATGCCCGGAACCAGATCGGCGAAGTCATGCAGCAGTATACCGATGGTATGCTTACTGACGGAGAGCGTCATAAAAAGGTTATCGATATTTGGACCCAGACCAGTAACACGGTGGCAAATGAACTTTTCAAACATCTGGAAGAGGCCAGCCGCCGGGGCGAGATCAATCCGGTTTATGCGATGATGGATTCCGGTGCGCGCGGAAGCAAGGATCAGATCCGTCAGCTGGCCGGTATGCGCGGATTGATGGCGAAACCGAATGGTGACATTATTGAACGTCCGATCATCTCCAACTTCCGCGAAGGTCTGTCAGTGCTGGAATACTTTATTTCCACACACGGTGCCCGTAAAGGTTTGGCAGATACCGCGCTCAAAACGGCTGACTCCGGTTACATGACCCGCCGTCTGGTCGATGTGGCGCAGGATGTTATCTGCCGCGAAGAGGATTGTGGAACCACCAAGGGCGTCTGGACCAGTGCCATTACCGAGGGTGATGAGGTTATGCTGCCGTTGCGTGACCGTCTGGTCGGCCGTTACAGCGCGCAGGATATCCGCGACCCGGCGTATAATGACAAACGCCTGATAATTGCCGCCGGCGAGGAGTTTACTCCGGAAATCGCTGAATTGATCGAAAAACGCGGTATTCTTAAAGTGTTGATCCGTTCAGCTCTGACTTGCGAAACCCTGCACGGTCTTTGTGTCAAATGTTACGGCCGGAATCTGGCCAGTGACCGCGAAGCACGGCTCGGCGATGCGCTGGGTATTATCGCGGCCCAGTCAATCGGTGAACCGGGTACCCAGCTTACCATGCGTACATTCCACATCGGCGGTACCGCATCAGCCGCGTACAAACAGCCGGTCATCGCCGCCCGTCATGACGGTAAGATCAAGCTGCTCAATGTCCGTACAGTGGTCAATCAGAAAGGCCAGACCGTTGTGGTCAACAAGAATGGCTGCGTGATCGTCTATGATCCGGTAAAAGCTGCGGAATTTGAGGAACGTGAACGGGCCAAACGTGATGCCGAAGCAGCGATTTTAGGGATGATGCCGACGGCTTATGACTTCGGTACGGATGCGATCGTTGAAGCTGAACTTGAGCGTTACGATCTGGAGCCGGGTTCAATGCTGGATAAAGTTGACGGTGAAGTGGTCAAGGCCAATGAGGTCTTCGTCCGCTGGGAACCGGACCACGTGCCGATCATTATTGAGGAAAGCGGTATTGTGTCATTGACCGACCTGGTTGACGGCGTAACCATTCAGAAGCAGAAACGCGGTTCCGGCAGCGGTGACCAGGGAACAGTTATGGAACACCGCGATGACCTGCATCCGCAGATCACTGTTCTGGATGAGAACAACAATCTGCTTTCCAGTTATCCGCTTCCGGCAGGTGCGGTGCTGATGATCAAAAACGGAGCAAAAGTTTCTCCGGGTATGGTAGTGGCGCGTGTGCCGCGTCAGTCCGCCAAAAACAAAGACATTACCGGCGGTCTGCCGCGTATTGCCGAACTTTTCGAAGCGCGTATTCCCAAAGATGTCGCTGAAATCGCCAAGATCGACGGTTTCGTGACCGTCGATAAACTGGCGCGCGGAAAACGTCAGATCGAGATCCGCGATCCGAATTCCGGTCGCGTTGAGGAACATAATGCAATTCCGCTTCACAAGCATCTGGTGGTCAGCAAAGGCGACTATGTCCACAAAGGTCAGAAATTGACTGAAGGATCGATCGTGCCGCACGCGCTGCTTGAAGTTTGCGGTATCCATGAATTGCAGCGTCACCTGGTGGATGAGATCCAGCTGGTGTATCGTGCGCAAGGTGTGGAAATCAATGACAAACACATCGAGATCATTATCCGTCAGATGATGCAGAAAGTCCGGATCACCGATCCGGGCGATACCGAATACCTGGTCGGCGAACAGCCGGATCGGGTGGAATTCAACCGGATCAACCGCGAAACCATCGCACGCGGCGAACGTCCGGCGGAAGCTGAACCGGTGCTTTTGGGTATTACCAAAGCCGCGTTGGAAACGGTGAGTTTCATCTCGGCCGCCAGCTTCCAGGATACCACCCGTATCCTGACCGAGGCTGCAGTTGCCGGCAAGGTGGATAACCTGGTCGGATTCAAAGAGAACGTTATCACCGGTCATCTGATCCCGGCGGGAACAGGTACGGCGAAAATGCAGTCCATCCGGCTGAAATATCTCGGCGAGGAGATCGAACCGGAACTGCCGGCTCCGGCAGATGCCGAACGCTCCTACGAGGATATCGCGGCCCAGTGGCGTGAAGACGATTCGGCCGAGGAAGACATGCTGCCCGATGAGGCTAAAGAATTCGTCGTGGATGACGATTTGGAGGGCTTTAACGGAGAAATCTGAAGTTTTTAATGAAAAATTTCAGTAAAAGATTTGAAAAAAACACGTTTTGGTGTTATTTTATAAGTCTTTGATGCATTGTGTAATTGGGTGTACTATATATAAAAGTGTAAAAATAACAGGAAACTACCATGCCGACAATCAATCAGCTGGTGCGTCTCGGACGCGAAGAAAAAGAGAAAAAAAGCAAGTCTAAAGCGTTGAGTGCCTGCCCGCAGCGTCGCGGCGTCTGCCTTCAGGTAACCACGCGTACCCCGAAAAAGCCGAACTCGGCTTTGCGTAAAATTGCCCGTGTGCGCCTGACCAACGGTCAGGAAGTCACCGCCTACATCGGCGGCGAGGGCCACAACCTGCAGGAACACTCGGTGGTTCTGGTCAAAGGCGGTCGTGTCCGTGACCTCCCGGGTGTCCGTTACCACATCGTTCGCGGTTCGCTGGACAGCCTCGGCGTTGAAAAACGCCGTCAGGGACGTTCCAAATACGGAGCCAAACGTCCGAAACCGGGTCAGGAAACTGCCGCTAAAGGCAAAAAGAAATAATTTGGGAGAATAAGAAGCCATGAGAAGACGTAGTGTCGTCAAACGGGAGCTTACTCCCGATGTGAAGTATAACAGTGAATTGATCGCCCGTCTGATCAATACGATCATGACTCGCGGCAAAAAAGCCACTGCCGAAGGTATCGTTTATGATGCTTTGGATCTGATCCAGAGCAAAAAGGCCGATATGCCGGCGATCGATGTTTTTACCCAGGCATTGGAAAATGTCAAGCCGAAACTGGAAGTCAAAAGCCGTCGTGTCGGCGGTGCGACTTATCAGGTGCCGGTGGAAGTCGATCCGGAGCGTCAGGTTGCTCTGGCCATGCGCTGGATCGTCAGCTATTCCCGGGGCAAAAAAGGCAAATCCATGACCGAATCTCTGGCCGGGGAGCTGCTTGATGCTTTCAATAATACCGGTTCTTCCATCAAGAAAAAGGAAGATACCTACAAAATGGCGCAGGCGAACAAGGCCTTTGCCCACTATCGTTGGTAATTTGGATCGGGAAGCAAGAAAATGAGCGAAGAAAAACAGTTTCATGAATCACCGGGCCGTCAGGTAAGTTTGCGCGATGTCCGTAACATCGGAATCATGGCGCACATTGATGCCGGTAAGACCACGCTGACCGAGCGTATTCTTTTCTATTGCGGTAAAAATTACAAGATCGGTGATACCCACGAGGGTACTGCAACGATGGACTGGATGGAACAGGAGCGTGAACGCGGTATTACCATTACCTCCGCAGCGACCACCTGTTTCTGGAAAAATCACCGTATCAACATTATCGACACTCCGGGACACGTGGACTTCACTGCCGAGGTGGAGCGTTCTCTGCGTGTGCTTGACGGTGCGGTCGCAGTTTTCTGTTCCGTCGGTAAAGTTCAGCCGCAGACTGAAACCGTTTGGCGGCAGGCGCAGAAATACAATGTGCCGATCGTTGCGTTGATCAACAAAATGGACCGTACCGGTGCCGATTTTGACGGTGCTGTGAAAGAGATCCAGACCAAACTCGGAGCCAATCCGATCCCGGTTACTCTGCCTATCGGCCGCGAAGCTGATTTCAAGGGCGTGATCGATGTGTTTGCCAACAAGGCTTATTATTTCAATCCGGATGATCAGGGTGTGACCATCACCGAGGGTGAAGTTCCGGCTGAATTGCAGGCGTACCGTGATACCACTTTCGAAAACAACGTTGAGCGTCTGGCTGAAGTCGATGATGAGATCATGGAACTTTTCCTGGAAGGAGAAATTCCGGAAGTCGACAAGCTCCGTGCCGCCTTGCGCCGTGCGACGTTGAAAGCCAAAGCTGTGCCGGTCGCGGCCGCAAGTGCTTTCAAATGCCGGGGAGTTCAGCCGCTTTTGGATGCGGTTGTTGATTATCTGCCCAGTCCGGTGGATATTTGGGATATTACCGGTTCCGATCCGGCTACCGGTGCTGAATTGACCCGTCACGTTGGCGATATGCAGCCCTTCGCTGCGCTGGTCTTCAAAATCATGAGTGACCCGTTTGTCGGTAAATTATATTACTTCCGTATATATTCCGGTGTGGCCAAGCAGGGTATGACGGTGTTGAATCCGCGCACCGGCAAGAAAGAGCGTCTCGGCCGTCTGTTGCAGATGCATGCCAACAGCCGCGAGGAGCGTGATGAGATTTACTCCGGTGACATTGCCGCTGCTGTCGGTTTGCGTAATGTGACCACCGGTGATACCATCTGTCTTGAAACAGATCCCATCGTTTTGGAATCCATGAGTTTCCCTGAACCGGTTATTTCAATTGCGGTTGAGCCGAAATCATCCGGTGACCGTGACAAGTTGACCAAAGGTTTGATCGCGCTGTCAGATGAGGACCCGACGTTCCGCATCAACAGTAACGAAGAGACCGGTCAGACGATCATTTCCGGTATGGGCGAGCTGCATTTGGAAATTATTCTTGACCGTTTGATCCGCGAATTCAAAGTTGAAGCCAATACCGGTGCGCCGCAGGTGGCTTACCGTGAAGCTCTCTCCAAACCGGCCAATTCGGATACCAAATTTGTCCGTCAGTCCGGTGGTCGCGGTCAGTATGGTCACTGTATCATCAACCTGATCCCGCAGGAGCGTGGAGCCGGAATCACCATCGAGAACAAGGTTGTCGGCGGTAATATTCCCAAAGAGTACATCAAGCCGATTGAAAGCGGTATCCGCGAAGCGGCTGCCAGCGGTGTATTGGCCGGTTATCCGGTCATTGACTTCAAAGTTGAGATTATTGACGGAAGTTATCACCCGGTTGACTCTTCGGAAATGGCGTTTAAGGTTGCCGGTTCGATGGCATTCAAAGATGCGGCGAAAAAGGCCGGAATCGAATTGCTTGAGCCGATCATGAAGGTTGAATTGACCACTCCGGATGAGAATATGGGAGACCTGATCGGTGACTTGACCAGCCGTCGCGGTGCGATTGTTGAGATCAATGCCGGTGAGAACAGTTTCACCCGGGTGCAGGCCAATGTGCCGTTGTCAGAGCTTTTCGGTTATGCAACTGCGATCCGTTCGCTCTCACGCGGCCGTGCGACCTACTCGATGGAGCCGGCGCACTTTGAAAAAGTTCCGAAGCAAATACAAGATAAAATCGTGGAGAAAAAATAAAAATGGCTACGGCAAAAACTCAACGTATCCGCATCCGGCTGCAGGCTTATGAACACCGGATTCTGGATCAGTCGGTTAATGAGATTCTGGATGCCGCGAAACGTACCGGTGTTATGGTTGCCGGTCCGGTTCCGCTTCCGACCCGCATCGAACGTTGGACGGTGAACCGTTCACCTCACGTTAACAAAAAGTCAATGGAGCAGTTCGAGATCCGCACTCACAAACGGATGTTGGACATTGTCAATCCGAATGGCCGCACGGTGGACGAGCTGAAGAAGCTCAATCTGCCTGCCGGTGTGGACATTTCGATCAAAACGGGCTTCTGATAAAGGAGTTTCCGGAAGGCCGCCGGGCGGGGTGCCCGGCGGTTGAGATACCGCCGTTCCCGGCCGATTGGGGACGAGTATCGTAAGTTTCTCTAAATCTAATGAGAGGAGAAAAAGAATGAAAGGTTTAATCGGTAAAAAACTCGGCATGACCCAGGTTTATGACGAAAAGGGCGTTCTGATCCCGGTGACGGTGATCCAGGCCGGTCCCTGCGTTGTGACCGGAGTCAAAACTGTCGAGCGCGACGGATATTCAGCGGTTCAGCTGGGTTTCGGCAGTCGCAAAGCAAAAAACGTGACCAAGGCCCGTCAGGGACACTTGGCCAAAGCCGGAGTCACCGGTGATGTGCTTCCCGCGCTTCTTCGCGAAATTCGCAATGCGGAAGCTGAAGTCGGTGCTGTTCTGAAAGCGGATATTTTCGCTGCGGGTGAGTACCTTGATGTGATCGGTACTACCAAAGGTCGTGGGTTCCAGGGCTGCGTCAAGCGTTGGAATTTCGGCGGCGGCCGTGCCAGTCACGGCGGTGACTGGGAACGTCGTCCGGGTTCTATCGGACAGTGCGAATTCCCGGGCCGTGTTGCCAAGGGCAAGAAGATGCCCGGACATTATGGCAATGATCGCCGTACTGTGCAGAATCTGCAGATCGTGCGGGTTATGGCTGAAGATAACTGCCTGTTGGTCAAGGGCGCGGTCCCGGGTTGCAACGGCGGTATCCTTACCATTAAAAGCGCGCTGAAAAAAGCCGCAAAGTAAGAGGAGAGATAAAAGATGGTTAAGACATTGGATATCCTCGATTGCAGCGGTGCCCGGATCGGCGAATATGCCGTGCCGGAGAGTCTTTCCAGCGTGATCGAGTTGAATAAAGGAGCCCAGGCGGTTCACGATGCAGTGGTCGCTTATCTGGCTGGAGCCCGTTCCGGTTCTGCGTGCACCAAGACTCGCGGTCTGGTTCGCGGCGGTGGTGCAAAACCCTGGCGTCAGAAAGGTCGCGGCGGAGCCCGTGCCGGTTCCAACCGTTCACCCGTGTGGGTCGGCGGCGGTACGATTTTCGGACCCCAGCCCCGCAGCTATGCCAAGAAGATGAACAAAAAAGTTCTGGCTCTGGCTCTGAAGCGTGCGTTGGCCGAACGTATCGAAGAAGGTGATGTGATGGTTCTGGATAAATTCGTATTGCCGGATCACAAGACCCGCAGTGCGTATGCGGTCTTGAAGAACTTGAAAGTTCAGGATGATACCATCATGTTGAGCATGACCGAGTTTGACGAAGCGTCGATCTGTGCTACCGGCAATATTCCGAATTTGATCGTCCGCCGCGCGGCAACGGTCAATGTGTATGAGTTGCTCCGCTTCAAGAAGCTGGTCTTCTGCAAGGATGCGCTCGATGCTTTTATCGGACGCTTGGCGTAAGGAGGAGTGAAGATGAATAGTGCTTATGATGTCATCATCGCGCCGGTCGTTACTGAAAAGTGCAATGCACTGATTCAGGACAATAAGTATACTTTCCGCGTGCATCCGGCTGCCGGTCGTATTGAGATCGCCCGGGCGGTGGAAGAACTTTTCAAAGTGAAAGTTGCCAAAGTTAACGTGATGAACTACCAGGGCAAAGCCAAGCGTGCCGGCCGTACCATGAAAATGGGGCGTCGTGCCGATTGGAAACGTGCGGTCGTTACGCTTGCTGAAGGCAGTATTGAGATTATTTAAGGGAGTTTAAGACAATGGCTATCAAAAGTTACAATCCGACGACTCCCTCACGGCGCAATATGTCGGTCGTCGACAATTCCGGCTTGAGCAAAGTCGCGCCGTTCAAGGGTCTGCTGAAGGGTAAAAAATCCAGTGGCGGCCGCAACAATCAGGGACGGATCACCACCCGTTTCCGGGGTGCGGGCAATAAACGCTGCTATCGTATGGTTGACTTCAACCGTAACAAAGAGGGTATTGCGGCAAAGGTCGTTACGATTGAATACGATCCCAACCGTACCGCCAATATCGCGTTGATCTCTTACGCGGATGGTGAGAAAGCTTACATCCTCGCGCCGGTCGGTTTGAAAGTCGGCGATGTGGTCATGAATGGACCCAAAGCTGAATTGAAACCGGGCAACTGGTTGAAGCTGAAAGATATTCCGGTCGGTATTGAGATCTGCTGTATTGAAATGCAGCCCGGAGCCGGTGCCAAATTGGTCCGTTCTGCCGGTCAGGTCGCCACTCTGCGCGGTAAAGAAGAGCTTTATGCCCAGGTCAAACTGCCGTCAGGCGAAGTTCGCATGCTGCATGTCAATTGCCGTGCGATGATCGGTCAGATAGGTAATCTTGATCTGATGAATACCAAACTCGGTAAAGCCGGTAAGAAACGTTACAAAGGTTTCCGTCCTCACGTGCGCGGTGTTGCGCAGAACCCGGTCGACCATCCGATGGGTGGTGGTGAAGGTCGTGAGTCCGGCGGTGGACATCCTGTTTCACCCTGGGGTAAACTTGCCAAAGGCAAACGTACCCGCAATCCGAAAAAAGGTTCAAAGAAATTCATCGTTGAACGGAGGAAGAAGTAATGCCCAGATCCATCAAAAAAGGTCCTTTTGTGGATCAGTATCTGATCGACAAAGTCGAAAAGATGAATCCCGCCAACAAGACCCCGATCAAAACCTGGTCCCGCCGGTCATTGATCATTCCGGATTTTGTTGGACACACGTTCAATGTGCATAATGGCAAATCTTTTGTTCCGGTATTTGTTACCGAGAACATGGTCGGCCATAAGCTCGGCGAATTTGTTCCGACCCGTGTGTTCAAAGTGCACGGTGTGGTTTCCGGTAAGTAATCTGCCGAACCAGCAAATATCAAAAGGTGCTGTTGCGTTACCTGAAAAGGTGGTCAGCAGTACCTTTTTTATTGTCATATACTGATATCAGGCAACACTGGAAATGCTGTCAGCAAAAAGCAATCTGCCGGTGGAAAAATTTTTCGGGAGTTTTTAAGCCTGAAATATTGAACCGGGAGTGTCGAAGGGATGATGTCCCGGTATCCACCTTTTGAGCAAGAGATTATTCATAATGCCCTGCGCAGGTGAAAAATGATAAAATTCCGAAAAATACATCCGGGGAACACTGGCAAACAGTATGAGTCATGCTATATTATGAAATAATTGCAGCAGATGTTTGAAAACAGTATGTCAGGAGAAGGAAAAATGTCAAATCCGGTGCCGGATATCCGACCGAATTACTTTGAAGCTAATTATGATCCGGAAAAAATCACCTCATACACGCTGGAAGATCCGTTGACTTTTGTCAACGGACAGAAGGTGACCGATGCCGGACAATGGGCGGCGCGCCGCCGGGAGATATTGGATATTTTCGCCGGGGAGATGTTTGGAGTTGAACCGCCGCCGCCGGAGGTGATGGTCACTGAATTGATCGATGAAAAGTCTGATGCATTGGCCGGTTATGCCGTCCGTTCACAGTACCGGATGTGGTTCAAAGCTGATAAAAGCGGCCCGGTCATGGATTGGCTGGTCATCCGTCCGCGTCATGCAACCAAACCGGTTCCGGTGATATTGTTTTTGAATTTTCACGGCAACCATCAGCTTATTCCGGATGAAGATATTCTTATTCCGGATATGTGGTCGCGTGATACCCCGGAACGCAAAGTTTTTCCGGATCGGGGGACGATGTGCGATCCCAACAGCAATTCGACCATGCCAGTCGGAATGTTATTGAGTGCCGGTTATGCGGTGATGACGGCATGTTACTGTCAGGTTTCTCCCGATCCCAACAGCAATGAAACAGAAGAGCGTTACCGTCAGGAAAACTTCGCGTATACCGGAGTTTTTGACCTCTGGGGGAAGCGGGATGAAGGCAGGATGGATAATCCGACAGCTCTGGGGGCTTGGGCATGGGCATTGTCCCGGGGATTGGAACTTGCCGGACGTATACCTGAAATAGATGCCGGACGGAATGTGGTTACCGGTTGTTCCCGCCTGGGGAAAGCGGCGTTGCTGGCTGCGGCCAGAGATGAACGTTTTGCCGTTTGCGTGCCGATTCAGTGCGGTGGCGGCGGAGCGACGTTGGCCAAGCGGGACTTTGGAGAGAATATTGCAACTGAAATGCGGATGTTTTCCCATTGGTATTGCCGTGCGTATAAAAAATATGAGCGCAATCCGGCCAAATTGCTCACTTTTGATCAACATCTGCTTATTTCCGCCATTGCGCCCAGAAAAGTACTGATCGCCGGATTTGACTCTCCCTGGTTTGATACCGAGGGGGAATTTCTGGCCTGTCAGGCGGCATCTCCGGCATGGGAAGTTTGCGGCAAACCCGGTTTCCCGCAAGTTCCGTATCCGGCGGATTATGATACCTCGGCTATTGGTGAATATCTGGGATATTACCGGCGGACAGAGGGACACGGTATCGCGGATTACGATTGGCTGCGGCTGTTGAAATTTGCCGGTATTCCGGAATTTTAGTTTCGGTCAGCGGCACATTGTTGATATGCTTTGACAGCATGGAGCATGTGGAATGCGGCAAAAGTTTTGCGGCAGTCCGGCTTTGGTCTATCCCATCGGGTACAAAAAACGTTGCCGGAATTTTCCGGCAACGGCAGAAATGCACCTGAATAATTCAGCGGATGATAATTGCCATTCCGCTTTCCGGAAGTTTGACTTCAAACTGTCCGGCAGCATCGCTATTCACCTGACTGTCGCTGATCATGCAGCCGTTTTTCCCGTAAACCCGGATTCTGGCACTGGCGACTTTTTCATTTTCCCAACCGAATTTGCCGCTTTTTACGGTAATGATACGTTCTTTGCCGCGAATCCAGCCGCCGTGAATATCTGTTACCGTAATCGGATACATATCTCTTGTGGGCCACTCGTGACTTTCCGGGACATCTTTGGGCGGCCAATAAGCAGCGTAAAGAACTCCGTTTGAGATTTTCCATACCATATCCTGCATAAAATCTTCTCCAGTCAGAAAACGTTTACGCGGCGAACCGGTATACCCCGGAGTCCCTTTTGCATCCCGGGGGTATTGTCCTAATACTACCGGGGTGGAAAAATGCATTCTGGCCAGAGAATCCTCCCGGTCACCCTCGGTATGATGGATGATCATTCCCGGCATCTGTTGAATTTTTTCATTGTGGGGCGGAGCATTCAACACTATAATACCGCCGCGTCCGGTAATATATTTATAAAGTTCATACCGGGCTTGTACCGAAATCAGATTGACATCCGCATATTTTCTGGCAATGGTGAAGTCATCATTCAAATCCACCGTTGCATCATCCCAACGGTCAAAGGTGAATCTGCCGTAAGTTACAGCATCATATTCCGGAGTGTCATAATATACGCCGTTAAAACCGTTATCCATTGCCACCCGGGCTGAATCCATCAGAAAACGGTAATATGAATTGCCGATCATCGGATAGTGATATGCGTGATATAATCCAGGTTCGCCATATCCGTAGGTGGAAGAGTATGGAGCTCCTTTTCTGGCGCGGGCAAAAATATCAACATGTCCTTCGTGGTTGATGATCGCTGAATCAGCCATCAGGTCAGGAGATTTTTCCTTGTTGCGCCAGGAAAATACCATTTGAAACTGCAGAAGATAGCGGATATCCGGACAGAGAGTTTTCCCCAGATTTTTCCATTCTGTATGAATTTTCATCTCATCGGCAATGTTGAAAGATCTTTCATGATACTTCCGGGCATTGTACCACTCTTTGCCGTCGATGAGGATCGAAGTGCCTAAATTGGCTATTGAGGTTTTGAATTTATCCGGATTATTACGGATATGGTGATTGTTCCAGGTTATAAATCCGGGTATAGTGCGATTGTTGACACCCCAATCCCGCCGGACGGCATTAACAAAATCAAAGTAATCTGCGGATGGCAGAATGTAGATCGTGTAACGCAACGTGTGTGATTTACCGGCGGCAAAACCGAGATGAGAGGTACTGATGCCGCCGCTGCCGGGATCAGTCCGGTAATCTGCCTGCATCCGGAAGATATCATCAACGACCGCAATTCCCAAACCCCGGGAGTCTCCTTTGCTGAATCCCCAGAAAAGAGAAGTGTTGCCGCACGGGAAGCGATGACTGCTCAAATTATTATTAAAAAACGTACTGCCGTTTTTACGGATGACCTGCGCCCGGTTTGCGCTGATCATATTGATTTCAAATTTCATCCCCAGTGGAGCATTATTCAAATTGGTGATTTTTTCACTGACATGAATTGCATTTGCCGCACACTTCACAGTCCGTATCACAGAATAGTATTTGCCGGAATATTCATAAGTGAAAGTTCCGTGCTTTTCGCTGATTTTTCCTTTGAACTCTTTTTCCGGAGTCACCGCCTTTGCACCGTCACAGAGAAACGCATTAAATCCGGCCCGGGGATAACTGTAAAGAGTTTCCACGAAAAATTTCTGTTTTCCGGCTTCGATCTGCAAACCTCCTGCCGGTGCTATGCTCAAAACATAATTGTCCGTTTTGATTTTTTTATCACTGTCCGCAAATTTGCGGCTTTCGGTTTTTCGTGCCGGAGCGAGAGCTGCACAAACTTCCGGTACATAACCGACTGCACCATCCCAAAAAAGCAGAAAAGGTCTGCCGTCTTTGTATCCGCGTTTCTTGAAATAAGGAACGAAGGCCACATTCTGCAGAGAAATGGTGCCGCCGTTGTTATGAAGCATATCATCGATATCCAGGTAGTACCAGTTGACTTTCAAATCCTCAAGCTTTTCCGAAGGTATCCCCCAATCAGCCCGGTGGGCGACAACAATTCTGCCATGAGATGCGATTATTGACTCATTGCCGCCGCGGAAAAAAGCTCCGCGATTGAGCAAACGGCTCAACTGGTTCTCATTTTCCGGAGTAAGGATACGGTCATTTATCAAAATTTTCAAATCTCCGTTACTGCCTTCGGCGGTGTACCCAAGTCTGGCACGGAAACGCAATACCCGGCGGAAACCGGATTTTCGGGGGACTTCTACCCGAATTTTTTCTGCGGTACCGGCCAGAGGCAGATTTTTATTGGGAATAACCGCATAGCCGGAAAAACTCCTTTCCACCGGATCCGGAAGTTTGGATGCGTGGATATTTTCCACTTTCACCTTCCCGATATGCAGAGGATAATTCCCTGCAGGAGAAGCGGTATTTCCGATGATCAGAGAATTTTTGCCGGAACCGAGAAAATCGGTCACATCCATCGCATAGATGTGCAGCTGTCGGAAGTCTGCGGGAAAATAAATATGCTCCGCATCCGAATCAGCTTTGCAGGAAACCACGCTCCAACAACTGTTTTTATCGGTATAATTATAGCCGCTGCCATGAAAAGTCGGACTGGTTCTGTTAACCAGCCGGGGAATTTTATTTTGACCTGGAGAAAGATATTTATCCACCCGTTTGCCGTTGACTGCCACGATCATGAAGCGTGAGTCATTTACATTCATCGGGCGGTCACACCGGGCTGTGAAGGTGACTATCAAGCGTTCGGCGTTGGGCATTTTTCCATCCGGCAGTGGTACGGTGATCCGTTCTCCCGGAGCTAATATACCGGCTCCGGACAGCAGCGGTAATCCCCACAACAGCAAAAACAATGATATTTTTTTCATATAATTTTACCTCTATCAATTTTCGAGCATGAATAATGCAGTTTCTCCCAGTTGCATCTGAACTTCAAATTGTGTTATATTTTCTCCAGCCGGACAATTATTGAGCAGATCACTGACTTTCCGGGGCCGGGGCAGGCGGATACGTTTGCAGCCGTCAGACGAGGCGTGAATCATCAATACGCTTTCGCTTGCCGAAATCACATCGCCGTCTTCTGAATAAATATGCACCCCGCTGTCTTTGAATATCTGCCGCAATTCATCGGCAGAATAATTCGGACAGGAACGGTATACTGACCGCCATGAGCCGAAATCCACATCCGCTTTTTCCGGCAGAAATCCCGGCGACTGCCACCACTTTTCCTCCAGAGTGATATACGGGTCTTTCAAAGGCGGCAAAAGCTGTTTGCCGGTCAGGGTGAATTTGATCCCGGTCAGATCTTCCATCCCCTTGTCCGGAGAAAATTTCCCGTCACGGGACACTGCCCCGTCACCGCAGGTCCAGATAAAGCATCGGTGATCTTTCTGCAGTTTTTTGATCTCTGAACGGCATTTTTCAGAGAGCGCAACCACATCGGTGAAAATCAGCACCTTGTATTTTTCCATCTCTTTGGCATCCATATCTCCGGCACAGAAAAAGTCAAACGGTACTCCTGTATGAGTCAATTCACGCATCTGCTGGATGGAAAAATACAGTGCATTGGGATAATTTTTGCGCGAATAGTACCAGTTGCTCTCCGGGTCCGTGATCAATGCCACTTCCGACACCCGCCGGCGGGGCAGCGGCAGAAGCCGGTCACCGCATCGGTACAATTTGGCGATATGTTCATAATATATCCGGTCCCGGAACATTCCGATATCAATATCCATGAACCATTGACCGGCGCAATGAGCAGCGACATTGCCGAATTCCCGGGAGAGCCAATGCAGAGCTTTTTCCGGATTTTCTGCCATGATCAAAGATTGATTTTCATATTTTATTGTCGCCAGCGGTGTGCGGTCATCGGATTCATCCAGAAACAATATACCGTGTTTCGCCAAAGTTGCCGGGATCGCCCGGAAATAACCGTCTTCTCCGGGAAATCGGCGGGAGTAACTGTGTGGAGCTGCCACGATATCTACATTTCCCAGCGACAGAAACTTTTCCATCGCACAGTGACCGGAATTGATCTGAACTGTTTCCATCGGGAAATAACCGTAAAATACTGCCGTCAGATAATCAGTTTCCTCTTTTACGATCCGGCAGAAGTGATCAATTGCATCCACTGCCGCTGAATAAAATGCCTGATAATATTCCGGATCACGCTCCTCCAGCGGCGGTACCGGACGGCCGAGTCTGGCCGCCATCGCTTTGCCGCAATCCGGCGCACAACCGCCGCGCCAGTAGTGCCATTCACCGCAAGTGCCGTCCGCCACATGGATACCGATGATCCGGTCACCATAGGGAGCTTGCCGGAAGTGTTTCATCAACGCCCGGAATGCTTTGCCCTGCTCCTCTTTCCACAATTCCGAAGCAAATGAATGGTGATAAGTTGAGCCGATCCCATCCCGGGTGTACGGTACATCAATGGCAAATTCTGTAAGCTCATCCGGATGCTGATCCAAAAACCAGAATGGCGCACTGACAAAAATCCGGGGAATGATATATCCATCCGGAACCAGCCGGGTGAAACGGGTCAACTGCTCATCGTAATAGGAAAAATCATATTGTCCGTTTCCCGTCCAGTAGGGACATTCAAAATATTTTGCCCAGCGGAAGCAGCTGAAAATTTTGATTCCGGCTTTGCGGAATTCCGGGAAATCAATGTCATCGACATCGCGGGCCCAGAACATCATAGGGTTTACCGGCGTACCATCTTTTTTCAGTGTGGGAAATCCGTTGATATTTTCAATGTAAAATGGATTCATTTCTGTTATACCTTATTTTTACTGTAATCCATTAACCGGTTTAAGTCTCCATTGAGTGTGATCCATAATCAAATTGCCGTCAGCCCGCAAATATCTGATCCAGGGCTGTTGATCTGACGTGAATTTCGGTTCATCCGGGAATAATCCGCCAAACACCACATCCAATCCTTCTCTGGCAGTCAAAGCGGCGTGTCCATCCAAATAAACCAGGGCAAAATTCCCGTTGTGCAGTGGTATTAATAACCGGTCAATGGAGTCATCGATAAAATTCACTTCCATTGTTCCCCTTCCGGCGTTTACCGTGTTTATCCATGAGCCTTGAGAACCGTCCCCGAGAATTGCATAAACAGAGGGTTTATTCACCCGTTTTATATTGGTAAATGCCGGATAGTCATTTTGCGACCAGCCGATTCGCAGTGAGGCATATACATCGATAACCGAACTTGCCACCTCCTGTGATTCGTTTGCCATCGCGAAATGGACTTGTTTCGGACATACCCGGACATTTTTATACTCTTTGCCGCTCGCCGGAGCCAAGCCGGCAAGATAAAGCGGATATGTCCATGCTTTAGTAGTGCTTCCCTCCTGGTAAGTGGAAGGCATATAGCCCTCAAACACATTGGAATACATCTGCAGCGAGGTGATATTCTGCTTCAAATTGGCCAGGCATTGCGAACTTTTTGCATGTTCTCTGGCCCGGTTGAGTGCCGGCAGCAAGATCGCTGCCAGAATTGCGATTATCGCAATGACTACAAGGAGTTCAATCAGCGTAAAGCAGCACTGCTTTACCCGCCTGCAGGCGGGTAAAATGTTGTTGTCGGGACAGGATTGAACGACAGGATACATTCTTCTTTTCATTTTTTCACCCTTTCTGTTTTAGAGTTTATATTATATCGAAATCATCCTGATTTCTTATAGAAACGCTTGACCGTGCGGTCAGTATGGTGGAAATTCGTTTGATTCTGTCGTGGCTGTCCAGTTCATCGTGAACAGATTTCAGTAAAAGTTCCACTGCCGCTCTGCCCATTTCGTAAAACTGACAATCCATTGTTGTCATTGCCGGAGTCATCACATTCACATCCAGACGGTTGCCGAAAGCCATGATGGAAATATCTTTCGGAATGGAAAAATTCATACTTTTCAAAACCTTCATTGCCTGACAGGCTATCAATATTCCTCTGCACCACAAGGCGGTTGGATGATCGCTTCTGCTGAATACTTCCGTAAGGATACGGACAAATTCATCAGTATAATTTTTATTGCTGGCGACCCGCAAATAAGATATTTTCATATTTTTCGGGCGGACTGATTCAAAATGGGACCGTATATCTTTATTACAATTCAGCGTGGTTGTCAATTCGGGTTTCCGGGAAGACCTCTCACACCACATCACCCCAACGTGATTGTGATTGAAACTGCGTAAATAATGCAGTACCCCTTCTGCTGTCTGCCGGGGATCAAAAATGACTGTCGGCAGATCACTCCCCGGCAGTTCGCATCCCAACAGGATTTGAGGAATGCTCTTTTCTGCCAGCAGGGATTGCAGCGGCAGATCAACTGCAGCTCCCCTGTCACCGATATGAATTATACCGCAATAATTACGCAGATCAATAAGCATCTGCTCTATTTTTTCTGCCGGGGCATCCGGCGGCGGAAGCAACACCGGTGTAGCCAGACAACCCAGTTCCAATGCCCGGTCAACCAGGCCGGAATACATCTGTATACGGTATTGACAATTCAGATCAGTTAATCTGATAAAACTATAGAAAGCTTCAGGAATGAGCATTGCGATAATATTGGCGCGGTGACGGTGTACTGCTCTGTAACAACGGTTGTGAAAAGGTCTTTCGATTAATCCATCCTGACAGAGCCGGGTGTAAACTTTACGGACGGAGTGGCTGGAAACCTGCAGTTCTTTCGCAAGCGGCTGGATATTCGGTAAACGGAAAGTTCCGCCGGAGCGGCGAAGCTCCTGCGCCAGTGCATCATAAATCATCGGAACCGTATCATTACGTTTCCCGGAATGGATTTGATGTTTAAGCTTTGAGAAGAATTCAGTCATTTTCAAAAGAACTCCATTTCCTTTCAGATGTCTTTAACACATTCCCATATTGATTTTCTGAACGTAATACGATCTTTCAGTGGATCATTACAACCGCCTGCTGCAGAATTTCAACTTTGATTTGCTGAAAACCGGCAGCTTGATTCATCACTGTACCTTCAAATCAAATTCTTTCCGGTAGTGTATTTCATAGCCGTTTTCAGTAAATTTTATCGGAAGCCAGAAGTAACGGCTGTCAATAAAATCCTGCTCATTCCACAGGTCAAACATTGCCACATAGGTATCTCCGGCCTTGAAAACTGCACTGCTCTGTCCGCCGAAAGTTATTTCTGCTCCATCTCCCCGGCAGGGATTGCCGAGTTCCGTATATTCACCCATAATGCTGCCGGCAACCGCAGAACGTGCCGCATTTGGCTCCCAACCGGTACATCCGCTTGCCAGCAGATAATAACGGTTGTCCCGGCGGAAAATGGCTTCTCCCTCATTCCAGCGGTAAGGAAGCACCCGGCAGTAACGCCCCGTCCAGTAGAGATGATCATCGGTCAATTCGGCAATATGCAAAGTGCTGTTCTGCTCTGACGCGTAAATATGATAGGCTCTGCCGTCTTCATCCTTAAAGAGATTCATATCCCGTGCCATCTGGCCGCCGGCAAAGTCCCGCACATAAAGCGGAAGATTTTTTACGGTATCATTTTCGCCGTTTTTTGTTTTATGCCCCGCCGGAAACAGGGTGGATTCTTTGTCTTTACTGCAGGAATTCAACGGCCACACTGCCGCATTGGGACGTTCTGCACTGATAAATTCAAAAGGACCTGCCGGATCATCCGCGATCGCCAGCCCCCGCCTGGCAATGATATGTGCAGGGTCGCTGGAGTGAAAATACATCACGAATTTACCGGTCTTTTCACAAAAAATCACTTTCGGTCTTTCAATACGGCAGCCGGAATGGATCGGGTGATTGGGAATATCATTTACTTTGAGAACGATTCCTCCATCATTCCAAAGCTGAAGATCAGTAGAATAGTACATGTGTACACCCTCACGGGCCAGTTGGCCATCAACCCCGGGCCCTTTGTGTTCACCATACCAGTAGAAAACTCCTTTGTGTTCCATAATGCCGCCGCCATGAGCGTTGATATGACGGCCATTGTTATCCGGCCACAACTCTTTATTGATCATTTTTTTGTACTCCTTTCCCCCGGGGAGTATCTTTTGTATTTGAAACAATTCAACAAGACACCGCGCAAAACTCATCCCGGATGGGAATAAAGTATACATAATAACAAGGAGAAAAACAAGTCAGAATGAAAAATAACTGTGAATTGTGCAGAGTAAAAGCATTTGCCTGCACAACAGCCGGATGGCAATCAAATATTGAGGACTGCTTCCGGCGGGCAGAGTATCTGCAAAGCAGTTCCGGCAAGATAGAGTGAACCGGATATGATCACCCGGGTATCCGGACGTTTTGCGGCAAGTTTGATCGCTGCATCCGGCTTTATTTCTGTGGTTGATGGTATTGCCGTCATGGCCGTTAATTGTTCCGGAGCAAACGCCGCCCGCCCGCCGGTTCCGGGAGTGGTGAAAATATACTCTCCGGCGATGGTATCCAGAAATTTCAAACACTCCGGAGCATGTTTATCCCCGAATGCCGCATATACGATCAGGAATTTTTCATCCGGGTGATATTCTTTCACCGCATTGACCAGGGCACGGACTCCATCCGGGTTGTGTCCTCCGTCAATTATTGTGTTGCCGATATGCTGGAATCTGGCGGGCCAGCGCACTTCCGGTAAACCTTTGAATGCTTCAGCGGCAGAAAATTGCCATTTGCCGGCAAAGTATGAGATGATTTCATAAACGATACGGAAGTTTTCCCGCTGCATTGTTCCGGGGAGTGACAGGGAGAAATTTTGACCGTCATAGATGAAATTCTGACAATTTTTGCTGAAATCACTGCACTCCGGCACCGTCGCCCGGGGCGGATAAACCGGGCAGGCTGATTCCCGGGCCCGGGACAGGATCACAGTTTCTGCTTCCGGGGGCAGTACTCCGTGAAACAACGGGACTCCGGCTTTGAGTATTCCGGCTTTTTCTCCGGCGATCTCTGCGAGGGTATTGCCCAGATGCCCCTGATGATCCAGCGCGATATTGGTGATCACACATGCCTGCGGCATGACGGCATTAGTGGCATCGAGTCTTCCGCCCATGCCGGTTTCCCAGATCACAACTTCAGTTTGCGCAGCGGCGAAAATTTCCATCGCCAGGACAGTGGCGAATTCAAAATAGCTGTACCTGCCCTTTTTTGCACAATCGCTCAACTTTTTGCCTGCCCGGTTAAACTCTTCCCGGCTGACCGCCTGACCGTTGATCCGGAAACGCTCCCGGATGTCGATCAAATGCGGGGAGGTGTAGAATCCGGTTTTGAATCCGGCCTGCCGGAAACAGCGTTCCAGCATCGCTCCGGTTGAACCTTTGCCGTTGGTCCCGGCAATGTGGATGAAGCGGAGATTTTTTTCCGGATGTCCGGCTTTTTCCATCAATTCTCTTGTAGCATCCAGTCCCAGCCGGATACCGAACATATCCAGAGAATCAAAATATTTTTCAGTGTCGAAGCTCATTTTTTTACCGTTTGGTACACGGTGACCATGCCGGATCAAATAATTCACTGCCGGTACGCAACAATTCGCGTTCTCTGCCGGTACGGGTATCTACGATCCAGAGCGAAGATTTATTATTCAGTATCCGTTTGCAGACTACCTGCCGGTTGTCTGCGGCCCAGCCGGGGGATTCCCAGCTGCCGCTTCCTTTGCTGACGACCTTGTTCTCTTTGGAATCCATATCGTAAACCGCCAGCACATAATTCCCGGAACGGCTCAATCTGGCGGCATAAGCGATTTTGCCGTCGCCGCTCCAGGCCGGAGTTACCGCATCGATACCAACTGACGGCAGGAGTGTCGTGCCCGAACCATCGGCATTGACAATGAAAATACGCGGATTGCCCAGCCGGTCACTTACAAAGGCCAGCTTTTTACCATCCGGACTCCAGCACGGGGAGGCTTCCACCGCGATTCCCCGGGACAAACGTTTCCGGCTGTGTGCGGCCAGTCCAAGTACATAAAGATCGACCTGATGATCCGGACTTAAAATCGCGGCCATATAACGTCCGTCAGGAGAGATCGCCGCCCCGGTATTTATGCCGCGAAATGAAGTCAATATCCGGCTGCGTCGCGGTTTGCCGATGGTAGTTTCCACAATATCGATCCCGGATTTTCCGTATTTGGAAAAGCAGATGGTTTTGCCGGTGGGGCTCCAGCACGGTTCGACATTCAGCGTCCGGTAAGCGGTGAGCTGTTCCAAATTTTCGCCATCGATGTCGCAGAGGAAAATATTTCTTACGCCCGGTGCAGTTTCAGCGGCAAAAGCGATCCGGCTGTGACAGAATCCTCTGACTTTCAATTGTTCAAAGACATATTCGATAATGGTGTCAACCACTGATTTTGCTAACGCTCTGGGGTTGCCGGATTCCCGGAAACGCCAGCCGGTCAGACGCTGTTCGCCCCGGAACAGATAAACCAGCAGTGAGCCGGAGGATTTTTCCGCTTTTACCGTATAATCTGCTGTTTTTCCCGCCGGTGCAGCATCAAACCATCCGCTGAAAGAGAGAAAACGTCTTATCCCGGAAGACAACTGCTCATCGCCGGGGATCCCGGAAAATGCAATAGTCGGATTCAAATCGGCTTTTTTCCGGATTTCGATCACTCGCGAAGCAGATGCCTGCGGCAGTGCCAGCAGACATGCTCCGCACAACAGTAAAGCGGATGTGATTTTCACAAGTATACTCCTTGATATCGTGTTCGCAGATTGATGAAATAATTGTAAAAGCTATTCAGAAAGAGATCGAAAAATCAGCGTTGATGAAGCCGGAACGGTGAGTTTTAAAAATCTTTCATTATCTTCTGATATTAAAATACTGCCTTTTCAGTAATTTTTCAACACATTTTCCAATCCTTTAAGAAAAATTCCGGCTTCCTCCGGTTCATTGGAAGCTCCGAAGCTCAACCGGAGGGCCCGATACGCCTTTTGCGGCTTGAATCCCATTGCGGTCAATGCCGGTGACGGGTGTCCGCTTTCTGCACTGCAGGCACTGCCGGACGCGGTGAATATTCCCATCTCCCCCAGTGCCCGGACAATGATCGCTGATTCCTGGTCCGGCAGCAGCAGATTCAGTATATATGGAGAAACCGGAACATTTTCCGGCAGTGTCGGTTCGATCCCGAATTTTCTGACCCCGTCGCGGATGGCAGAATTCAGTTGAATGATCTTTTTGCGGTTTTCCGACATCATATCAACGGCATTTTCCAAGGCACCGGTCATGGTCAGCATCATCGGAACATTGACCCGCGATACCGAATAATTCTGATTGCGGCACCAGTGGGCATGGGCCAGCAGCTTATCTGTAAATCTGCCGTCAGGAGCCAACAGCATCGCCGCCCCGCCGGGGGCACCGAATTTGACTCCGGAAATGATCCAGATATCCGCGTTTTTATCCAGCGGCATTTTGCCGGCGGCCTGAACCGCATCAAGCATCCGGCAGCGCGGCGTGATGGATGAGAAAAATTCTCCGGTATCCGGCATTGACCCGAGTTCGCTCTGCACCTGGTGACAGCAGGACAGATCATAAGTTTTTCCCCGGAACGCTTCAAGGCGGAAACGGCCGGGGAAAGCTGCCCCGGCGATGTCGGCGGAGGTGTGATTTTGCAGATTGGCCAGCAGGGCAGGATGTTCCAGCGCGGTGGTACAGCTGGTTTCAAAACCGGGGAATGAAGAGATCACCCGGAAAAGTCCGGTCGCTGATTCTCCCCAGATCACCGGGTGATCATCCCGGCCGGAAAGGGCCAGTGACAGCCGTTGACCGGCTTTTTTCAACGCTTCACGGGAACGGTAAGCCATCTGATGAACGGCCTCTGAATTGGCATAATAGTGCTTCAAAAGCGAGGAGAGATCCTGCAGGATCTTATCCGATGGCACCGAGGATGCCGCATGATCAAAATATACTGTTCGTGTCATAGTCGCATTTTCCTGAAAATATCCCCGGAAAAGATTGGTGGTCTTCACCGTTTTTTTTAAAGCTTGTACAGCTGAAGTGCTGTGTGCAGAAATATATCACAAACATGATGATTTGTCAACTCTTCTATTGAAAAACTGCCCCGGGAATGCTATATTAACAGGAAGTGATCGCAAATTTGTTCAAAGGTGTTGATTAATGGGTATCTGGCAGGAAATTTATCAGAAAAGACAGGGGTTGTGGATATTTGTTCCGCTGGTACTGATTTATGCCGCCTCTTATTTTCAGCGTACCGCTCTGCCGGGGACGATCTACGACACTTTGAGCGGTGAATTGCAGCTGGATGCACTGCAGATGGCCAATCTGGCTTCTGCTTTCGTTTATCCGTATGCGGTCTGCCAGCTGGTTTCCGGCTCACTTATCGACCGCTTCTGCGGTACCCGGGTGGTGCTTTGCGGCGGCGTTATTTTTCTGCTGGGTATATATCTT
The DNA here is from genome assembly GCA_015061815.1 of Lentisphaerota bacterium. Taxonomy (GTDB): domain Bacteria; phylum Verrucomicrobiota; class Lentisphaeria; order Victivallales; family Victivallaceae; genus UBA1784. The sequence continues at coordinate 62,309 of SUVW01000004.1, read as the reverse complement.
TTCCCTCTGTGCAGCAGTATCAGTCTGCTTTATCTGGCCCGTGCACTGACCGGCATCGGAGCCAGTACGATGTATTTGAGTCTGGTGCGGGAAGCTGACCGTATATTCGGCAGAAAGAATTATGCGGTCATGTTCGGGATCGCCTATACCTGCGGTTACGCCGGAGGATTGATGGGGTCGCTTCCTTTTGCGGCTCTCTGCGGGGTATTCAACTGGCGGCATATCCTGTTGGCTGCAGCGGTCATTGCCACGTTCATTTATCTGCTTATGGCGTTGAATGTCCGCAAGGCCCAATTGCCGCCGATACCCGAAACTCCGTTTTCGCTCAAACCTTTTGCTCTGATCCTTAAAAATCCTTTGAGCTGGCTGATAATATTCTGCAACGCAACGGTCTTCTGCATTTATCTGGTGATCCAGACTGTATTCGGCAAAAAATTTCTTCAGGATTTTGCCGGGATGAGCAGCAACGGTGCGGCGGGAGTGATTTTTGCGCTTACCCTGGTCTGCATGAGTGTAATGCTCGGGGCCAGCTTTCTGACCCGTTTGACCGGTAACCGCCGCCGGCCTCTGGCGATAATTTCTGTCGGGGTGTGTACATTCAGCAGTCTGATGATGATCCCTGCGATCTATTTTCACTGGCATTATCCGGCTTTTGCTGTACTTTTCTGCCTTTTTGCCGCTGCTGCCGGGATGCCGCCGATATTCACTATGATCATGCAGGAATACAATGCCAAAAGCATTATAGCCCAATCTTCAGCGGTATCCAATATGTTCGGTTATCTCTCGGTGGGGATCGTTTCCCAATTGATCGGAATACTGTTGAATTGTTTTGACCACTCGACCAATGCCGAGGGAGTGGTGACATATTCTTCCGGTGCATATCTGACGCTTTTTGTCGTTCTGGCGGCAATTGCTCTTACTGCTTTTGCCGCTTCGTGGAAGCTGCCGGAAACCAGAGGTCATTACGTGAAAAAATATAAATAAAATCATAATTCAAAGGGAAAAAGCATGTTGAATATCGGTTATGCTCAAGAAATAATCACGCCGCCGGTCGGTGTCGGTCTTGCCGGATATATGAATAAACGCCCCAATGTGGGCATGTATGATGATTTGTATGTCAAAACGGTGGTTTTTGATAATGGTAAATGCCGCAGCGCGGTGTTGAGTTTCGATCTTATAAGCATCTGCAACGTTATCCTTGAACCGCTGAAAGAGCGTATGGTGGAGAAGTTCGGAGAAGAGTTTTTCAACAACACCATCATTTGTGCCACTCACACCCACACCGGTCCGGAGTTCCGCAGCGGCTTGGATGAGTTGGCAAAATTTGCTCTCGACCGGATGATCGATGCGGCACTTCGCGCTTTGGAACGGGCAGTTATGAATCTGCAGCCGGGAGAAATAGAGTACGGTTCAGTTTACAATAACCCCTATGGTTTTGTCCGCCGTTACTGGATGAAAAGCGGCGATATCGTGACCAATCCCGGCTGGGGTAATCCGGATATCGACAAGCCGGAGAGCGATTTCGACCGTACCATCGGCATTATCCGTATCATTCAGAATGGTAAAACTGCCGCACTGCTCTGCAATATCGCCAATCACGGTGATACTATCGGTGGAAATCTGGTTTCCGCTGACTGGTACGGCCGTTTTGTTCAGGAGATCCAGCACGAATTGAAAGCCGGCATGCCGGTTCTGGTGCTGGATGATGCTTCCGGCAATATCAATCACTTCGATTTCCGGCAGAAGGTCAATCAGACCAATTATGATGAAGCGGTACGCATCGGCCGGGGATATGCCGCCATCGTGCTGGCGCGATTGGATAAATTGACCAAGTTGGATACCGATGAGATGACTGTTAAAAATTCAGTGGTGACCATCCCGCACCGGAAGTTGACCGATGCGGAGGTCGCGGAAGCGGAACATACCCTGGCAACTGTCCCGGATATTCCCAAAGAGGGTGATTTTGAAAGTCAGGATTTGGCCAACAAAGTTCCTGCCGCGCTGCGGTATTTCGCCCAGCGGACATTGGATTGCCGGGCAAAGAGCAAGCCTTCGCATGATTGCCGGTTGACCACGATCGAATTCGGTAAAAAACTGGCTCTGGTTTCTCTGCCAGGAGAACCATTCAACGGTGTCGCCGAAGCGATCCGCAAAGAGTCCCCCTTTGAAAATACTTTTATAGTCACACTTTCCCAGTCCCAATCCGGTTATGTGCCGATGAAAGAGTGTTTCCCGCGCGGTGGATATGAAGTTCAGCCGGGAGTTGATACGGTCGCTCCGGAGGCTGCAGAAGCAATTATTGAAGCAGCATTGAAAAATCTTTAAGCGGTTGAATATTATGGAAAGACAGATAATATATCTTGATAACAACGCCACCACTGCGGTAGCTCCGGAGGTTTTTGCCGCCATGCAGCCGTACTTTTGCGAAAGATACGGCAATCCGTCCAGTATCCACCGTTTCGGCGGCAGTATCGCAGCAGATATTGAAACAGCCCGTTGTCAGGTTGCCGGATTGCTCGGAGCCAAATTCCGTGACAAAGAGGGGTGTGCCACTGAAATAATTTTTACCAGCTGCGGAACCGAGAGTGACAATGCGGCGATAAATGCGGCCTTGAATGCTGTGCCGGAGAGAAAAAAGGTGGTTACGACTGCTGTTGAACATCCGGCGGTGCTTCACTATTGCGAGGAGTTGAGCCGCAAAGGTTTCACCATCGAATTGATCGGGGTTGACCGGCGTGGACAGCTGGATATGGCAGCATTGAAAAACGCAGTGGATGAAAATACCGCAATCGTTTCAGCCATGTGGGGGAACAATGAGACCGGGATCATCTTTCCGGTGGCAGAGATCGCAGCCATCGCTCACTCAAAAGGGGCATATTTTCATACCGATGCAGTTCAGGCGGCCGGGAAAGTGAAAATCGATGTGGAAGCTGCCGGAATAGATTTTCTTTCTGTTTCCGGGCATAAACTTCACGCTCCCAAAGGGATCGGGGCATTATACGTCCGCCGGGGGATCATTTTTACTCCGTTGATCTGCGGTGGACATCAGGAAAGAAACCGCCGGGGCGGAACTGAAAATACAGCTTCGATCATCGGTCTTGGCAAAGCTTGTGAAATGGCGGCAGCCAATCTTGATGAAGAGTATCGTGTTCTGAAAAATATGCGCGATGGTTTTGAAGCAAAACTGCTGGCATCCATACCGCGAATCGAAATCAACGGCTTGGGCGAAGATCGTTTGCCGGGAACAAGTTCGGTGAGTTTTGAAAGTATTGAGGGCGAGAGTATTTTGATGCTTCTGGATGTTCTGGGTATCTGCGCCAGCAGCGGTTCGGCCTGTACCACCGGCAGCTTGGAACCATCCCATGTTCTGCGGGCGATGGGAGTGCCGTACAGTTCAGCTCACGGTACGGTCCGTTTCAGTTTATCCCGTTACAACACTCCGGAGGAGTTGGATTTTGTTGCTGAAAAACTGCCGCCGATCATTGCCCGGCTCCGGGAGATATCTCCGTATTGGGAGGAACACAGGAATGAAAAACAATTCTGAAAAAATCAAATTTCCCTGCCGCTGGGAGTTCAGAGTGATAACTGACGGCAGTTTGACCGCCAGAAGCCGCGCCGCTGTTGCCGGTATCGGTGAACAGGAAAATGTGGCTTTGGAAATTACTGACGGTGAAAGTTCCGGAGGCGGCAAATATACGGCTTTGCGGGTCGCCGGAGAGGTTGTTTCTCTGGAACAGGCCAGAGAGTTGGCCAAGCTCTTTTCCCGGGCCGAAGGTGTGCGTTTTGTATTGTAAAAACGGTTTTTCTGAAAAAAATAGCGTTTTTTTGCAAAAAAATCGTATTCTGGATTTGAAAACTGTCATTTACGTGTTAAGTTCTATAAAGTGCATTTTGTTTTGTAATATTTTATTGTATGTATAATTAAAATTTGAAGGTGTGCCGACAATGAAAACTTTTAACATCATCACTTGTGTCATCGTTTTGATACTTGCATTGGTAAGTGCTGTGTTTTCCTATTTCCTCTACGAAAAGCGGGTGCAGTTCGTAGATGGGTGGATGCAGATGAGCAATGCCATTCATACCAGTGCCCAGACCATTGATACACAAAGTGACAATAAATTTGCTCCCGAATTGACCGCCCAGAAGCTTTCGCATAAAACCTATTCCAAAAGCGGTATGGATAATCAGCTGAAAAATCTGACCCAACAGAGTGCGGAGTTTGTCAAACAGTATGAAAATGCTCTTGCCGGGTGGGCGGCCATGAGCAAATCTATCAGCGAAAGTGCCCGGAATATCGAGGGAGTATTCCGCAAGGGGGCTGCCGATGGTTTGGCTGAAGCTGATCTGGCACTGGATAATAAAACTTTCAATGAGGAGGAATTCGGTCAGAAAGTCGGCAAATTCACCGCTTTGAATAAAGATTTTGTCCGGTTGTTCGTTGAGACCCGCGACACCTTGCGCCGCCGCGAAGCGGAGTTGCGCAATGTCACCCAGCAGCGTGATCAGATGGCAGATACGTTTGCCCGTATCGGCAGTGTCATCGGTGCCGGGACCGGTACTAAAGCAGACTTTGCCAACCTTTCCACCTACCGCGCCCGGATCAACAAGATCAGCAGTGCGGTCAGCGCACTTTATTCTTCCCGTTCGGCAATTGTTGACCAGATCGACCGGATCGCCGGTAAAAAGGTCGACCGCAATGCCATTTACAGCAATGCCCGCAACGGCATCCGTCCGCTGGAAGATGCGGTGAATGCTCATAAAAATGCCCGTATCAAATATGCCGGAGCTTTGAGTTCCATTGCCGCCCGGTTGAAAGTTGCCGGATTCAAAGATGATCTTTCCAGAGGTTATTCCGATCCGGGCAAGATCGTCAGCACCAATAACAGTGAATTGGCCAAAATTCCCGCACTGCAGGGGCAGTTGAGTTCAGCTCACCGCAATATCGGCAATTTGCAGACCACTGTTGCCAACCGTGACAAAGAGATCAAACGGCTCAACGGAGTTATCGGTGACTATAAAACCATTCTTGCTCTGAAAGACAGCGATGCTGATCCGCAGGCTTGGGTGCGCGGTTCGAATAATGCCCGCAGTGTTGTCGTCGGGACAGTTTCCAAAGTATCTCCGGATTACGGTTACATCGTGATCGATTTCGGTACGGAAACCACTGTTACCCAGACGATCGGGAACAAGACATTGCTGATCAATCCGGATCTGGAAAGCGGTTTGAATTTCAACATCACCCGCGACGGTGAATTTATCGCTGCAGTGACACTGAATAATGTTGATAAAACTGAATCCACTGCCAATATCCCGACCGGTAAGGCCGGTATGATAAAGGTCGGCGATAAAGTCACATTCAAAAAGTAAGCCGGAGATTGACGCATGTTGAAATCAAAATTTTTCACCATCATGATCATTCTGACACTGTTGTTGTCAGCGGCGGCAGTCGCGCTGCAGGTGTTGGAAATGAATGAGTACAGTCTTTTTCATACCCTGTTGGGGCTTAAATGAGCAGACAGATATTGCTTCTTACCGCTGTCAGTGTGGCAGCGGTATTTTTGTTGACAGGCTGTACTCAAATCGAGAGAGAGGGAATCAGTCCGATACCGCAGAATACTCCGGCTTCATGGGAGATGAATCCTTATGGTGAAGGGGTTTTCCGCTGAATATCAATATGGCGGAAACGGAAAATGGCGGTGCTGCAAAGTTATTTCGCGGATAAGATGCCTTTTTGAAGGGTAATATTCCCCAAACTTTTGGTGATCCAGGATTTTCTGTCGCTGCAACTTGTTTTGCTGCTGAAAAATAAAAGGGGCGTTGCGTACCTTATTTTAAGGTTTGCACCGCCCCGGATTTTTTGTTCCGGTCAGTTGAGCAGTGAACCGGTCAATTCTGCAACTGATTTTATTCCGTGCCGGTCACAGTATTCATTGATGAAGTCGATCACCTGCAGCGGGGCAAACGGATCAACAAAGTTGGCCGTGCCTACTGCTACAGCAGTTGCACCGGCAATCATAAATTCCACTGCATCCGCACCGTTGCAGATGCCACCCATGCCGATGATGGGAAGTTTGACTGCGCGGTATACCTCGTTCACCATCCGCACGGCCACCGGTTTGACTGCCGGTCCGGAAAGTCCGCCGGTGCGGTTGGCTAATTTCGTCCGCCGGGTTTCGATATCGATCGACATAGCCGAAATGGTGTTGATCAATGAAACTGCATCACTGCCGCAAGCTTCGGCAATGCGGGCAAATTCGGCGATACTGGTGACATTGGGGCTCAACTTGGTGATAAGCGGCAGAGTGGTTGCGCTGCGAACTGCGGATATCACCTGTTCGGCAAGTTTCGGATCAGTTCCGAATGCGGCACCGCCGGCTTTGACATTGGGGCAGGAGATGTTGATTTCCAAAGCGGTGATATCGGCTTGGGCTTCAGCTTCGAGCCGGGCAGCGACTTCGGCATACTCTTCGGCGGTTTTGCCCCAGATATTGACGATCACGGTTGCACCGGTTTTTTTCACCCCCGGCAGATAGTGTTCATCGTTGAGGAATTTTTCCACTCCCGGTCCCTGCAGGCCGATGGCATTGAGCATGCCGCCGGTAACTTCTGCCACACGGGGGGTGGGGTTGCCGTCAGAAGGAACACTGCGGATGCCTTTGACAACGATCGCGCCGAGGCGGGAGATGTCGTAAAATTGCGAATATTCCAAGCCGTATCCGAAGGTGCCGGAGGCGGTCATTACCGGATTTTTCAACTGGAATTTACCAAAATCAACTTTGAGATCTGCCATGATTTACTCCGTATAAATATCTGCAAGTTTGAAAACCGGGCCGTCCGCGCAGCTGCGGGCATACATCCATTCTCCCGGATGGGCGTGGTCGTTGACCTTTACTACGCATCCGAAGCATGCTCCGACACCGCAGCACATGATGTGATCGACGCTCAATTCGCCATCCAAACCGTTTTCCCGCATAAGTTTGGCCAATGCCATAAGCATCGGATGCGGACCGCAGCCGTAGAAGAAAAGCTTTTTCCCTTTATACTCCTCCAGAAGTTCCGGGAACATATCGGTGACCCGGCCTTTGATTCCGGCAGAACCGTCATCGGTCGCGATTTTTACCTGAAATCCGGCCCGGGAGTACTCTTGAGTCAGCAAAAGATCCTTCTCGCTGCGCGCACCGAGAAGCAGGATGCCGCCGTTTTTGCTCTGCCGGGTCAGCATAAAGGTGGCGGCCGCACCGTAACCGCCGCAAACTGCCACCGGAATGACATCATCATCCGGACGGGAAAAGCCTTTTCCGCAAGGACCGAGAATGTCGCATGGAGTGCCTTGCGGCAGTTCTGACAGAGCTTGAGTACCTTTGCCGACGACCTTGTAAACGATGGTCAGGCATCCGTTTTCAGCATTGTGGATGCTGAATGGGCGGCGCAGCATGTTATCCAGACGGTTGTCGATCCGGATGTGGACAAATTGTCCGGGGTTGCTTGCCGGAGCGATTTCCGGGGCATCAAATACTGCCCGGAAATAATCTCCATGCATACGGGAGTTGCTGATGATTTTACAAATTGCCATATTTACCTCAATTTAAGTATGGATTATGTTTCTTTTCAAAGCCGATGGTCGTTTGTCCGCCGTGACCGGGGCAAACGGTAATATCATCCGGCAGGGACAGCAGATTGGCAGCAATGGAGTTCATCAAAGTTGCGTAATCTCCGCCAGGCAGATCGGTGCGGCCGATCGAACCGCAGAAGAGGGTATCGCCGGAAATGAGAATCTTTTCTTTGCCGTCATCAAAGAGAAAGCCGCTGCCTCCGGCAGTATGTCCGGGCAGTGCGATAATAGTACAATCAGTCACCTGATCAAAGTCTGAAACCGGCGGCAGATCTTTGACCGGGGGGAAGTATGGAGGAATGCTGTTGGCTTCGCTCATATACATACTGTGATCACCGGGAGCAAGTTCAACTTTGCTGATATTCAATGCCCGTGCCACTTCTCCGGCCGCTGAAATGTGATCAATGTGGGCATGTGTCAGCAGTATCCGTGCTTTTTTGAATGAAAAATTCCCGGCTTCCGCGATTATTTTCCCGGCTTCCGCAGCAGGGTCGATAATGAAAAGCTCTCCGGTTTCCGGCATGAATACCAGATAACAGTTAGTGGCAAATGCTCCGAGAGGCAATGTTTTGACAGTCATAAATTTTACTCCGTTGTGAATAATATGTGTCCGGTGGAAAAATCGTTGAGTTTGTTTTTGAGCTGCCGCAAATAGTCAAATGCTTCCGGAGAAAAACTCCCGGGAGTTTTGACCAGCTGGAAACTGATAATATGTTTGCGTTTGCCCTGTTGTAAATATAAATAATCAAGAGAAAAGAAAGACCTTTCGATGATAAGAAAGAGCGTTTCCGGTTTGATGATACGGAAATTTTCCGGAACAGATATTTCGTAATCCAGATCAAGTTGCAGACTTTCCGGATCGAACCAGGGCGTTTCCCGTTTTTTGCCGGGGACGGTGAATGTCCGGTTCAGCAATTGAAAAGCCGGCAGAGGCATATAGACGGATTTACCGCTGCGTCTGGCAAAATCGGGGATCGCAAGTTTCAGAGTCATGGTATCTGAAGCAAACTTGCTTCCGGTGATTTTTGCCTGCGGAGCGATGCCGGAAGCGTACTTTTCAAAAAATTGCCGTTCAGTTGCCGGAGTGAATCCGGCAAATCGTTCCCGGAGTTTTTCGAGGTGGGTGCCGCGCGGAGTATATTTCAAAATCACTTCGGCTGAAAGGTCGGCTTTGAGGTCAATGGCAATACGCAGCGTTTTGGCATTTTTGTCTCCTGATGAGATCATTTTGATATTTCCGTTTCGCAGAGATATATGTTCCTGGTGGCGCAGTGTGCCGGCCGGGGCATGCAGACCGGAATCATTGAGATAGATAGTCCGGTCTTCTTTGGTGCGGATCATCAGGAGCAATTCCGAATAGATATCCCGGGGGAATTCGCGCAGGATATCCGCTTTTTCAACTGTAAAAGCTTCATCGGCGACCGGGATGAATTTATATTCAATACCCAGAGATTTCAGCATTGCCGCCATTAAGATCGCCCGGTCGGCACTGTTGCCGTAACCATCGTGCAGGGTGACTTGCGGCAGGGAAAATTCTGACGGCCTCATGGCATGAAGCGGCAGATCGACTTTGCGGATATGCCGGTAAACATATTTTTCCACTGCATGGACAATATCAGCAAGCGAATCTTTGCCGGCGGTGATCTTTTTGGCCAATCCGGCGATTTCCGGAGAAGCTGCATCGACCTGTTTCTGTGCCGAGCGGATATAAAAATCCAGCAGTTTCCCGTTGTCACCGCCGCTGATAAACAGAGTGGGGACCCAGCAGGAAACCGGAGGCTGTCCCGGTTCATCCGGCAGAGCCGGCATGTTTTCTGTGGAGTAGCGGCGGATGATGCGTTTGCCGCCGAAAGTGGCAGAATCCCGGATTTTTTCCGGGACAGCGGAAATTTTCAGCGGCATTTTTGCCGGATGTTCAATTATCCATTCCCGGTATTTTACCGGATGATCTTCCCGGGTATTGAGTTCTGTGAAAAAAAACCGGCGGTCCCGGAAACGGCACAGAGTATTAAGCTCGATAACAGAACCGGTATCCACCCCGGGAAGGGTGACCACTGCCTGACGGCGCCGGATATAACGGGGAGCTGAAGCGGTGTTCTTATCATCCATGTACTGAATGTCTTTGGCGGAAATGTGATATTTTTTCCCCTGACTGTCGGTAACGCTCCCGCTGATTTCCGGCTTTTCGATAAATGGTATAATGATATTGGAATAACTCTTTTTTCCGGCGTAATTCAATATCCGGATGACGGATTTTGCCGAATGATCCCAGTTATATCCATCAATTATGTTGAAGTGCTGCTGTTCTTTGACAAATTCGGCATTTGCCCCGGTGACGGTATACGCTCCGGATTTCCCGGCGACCGGCAAACTTTCCCCCGCAAGCCGCGCTGCAGCGGCTGAATCGCGGAACTTCTGATAATCCTGCGGAGCAACCAGCATGGTATCCAGAGCAATGAAAAATTCTCCGGTAAGTTTATCATTTTTCAGAGAATTTACGCTTTTCAGCCGGAACAGACCTTTTTCGTTTATCGTGATATTTTCCGGCAGTTCATATTCCGCCTGCGGCGAAACTTCCATGACGATCTTTTCCCTGACCGCCCGGGGCATGACCCGCAGCGGGAACCGGCGGCTCTGCAAAGCGGTGGCTGAAAAGAGCGAATCAATATTTCCCAGTATTATCCCCGCCCGGGGGAGATGAAGTACCCGGCGGTGCGCGGCGACGGTAAAAGCACTTTCCGGAGGAGTGAAATCCACGACTGCGGCAAGAGGGATACGCATATCCCGCACATTTTCCGGAGAAATTTTTACATTTTTCAGCTCTGCTCCCGGCATGATCCTGCTGATGACCGAAGCAAAGAAGGATTGGATATCTTCAGGTTTCCAATGTGAAAGTGCGCTCCGGTACATATTGTCATATATTCCGGAAAATTTTATCTCCATACGGGATTGAACACGGTTCACTGCGGTATTTATTTCCAGCATATTGCTTTCTGCTTTGACCGGAGGGGCGGTGCGGAGCGTTTCGCCCTGCGGTTTGGCCACCAGGTAAGGATCACCGGCCAGATAGCCGGGGAAAAGTTCCGTTGTAGTTTCAAAAGTCGGGTCCATCAAAAGGTAGTGACCGTCACTTTGTTCCACCGCGACGATGGCGTGATTGAAATAAATGTTGGCGATCTCCCGGTCTTTCGGGGCCCCGGACATGAAAAGGACGGGCCAGGCCTTGAATCCGGCCAGATTGAGCATGGCGGTCAGCAAGGCGGCTTTGTCCCGGCAGACGCCGTGTTTCCGGCTGAATGTCTTATCCACATCATGCGGTTCATACCCCGGAGCAGTATTTTCATCGGTCACACCGGTATAACGGATATTCTGGGAAACAAACTGAAAGAGAGCATTGATTTTCTCCATATCGCTCTTGTTTCCGGCAGTCAATTCAGCGGTTTTTTCTTTCATTTGTCCGCTGGTTTTTGCCAGATGCGGCGCACACAACTGATAGTACCAGCGGGAGATCTCTTCCCACGATTTGACCGTAGAAACCAGAACTCTCTGGATGCAGCTGTACATCACCGGCATGGCTCTTTCAGGGGTGACTTGCGGTACATTCCGGACGATCCAGTGGTAAATGATACGTCCATTTTCTTTTTTCTCCGAAAAAGAGAGTGTGCCGGAAACTTCATCTTTTATGCAGAAGTACAGCGGCTTGTCTGCAGGCATATCGATCACGTATTCATAATTTTTTATGGGGAAATCGGCCTGCAGGACAGCGATATCGCTGAATTCTCCGGGGAAGCGGGCTTTGGTTTGTTTTTCCAGAGTGGCAATTTCCAGAGTGTCGCCGATCTCCACTCCCGGAACGGTGACAAGAAGAACTTTTTGCGCCGGATCAAAGATTTCGGAATCCATCTGGCTGCTTTCGGTGGAAATGGCGGAATTTTTGACCGGATCGATGGCTATGCGCCGGCCGTCGGGTTTGATAACAGTCAATTCTGAAACCTGCAGCGTTCCGTAATCGGAGTTGAAGTGCAATGGCAGATGCCGCATTTTTTCCAGACCGTCATGGTTCAATATCCGGTAGACTGACCGGTCTTCCGTATGCGAAGTGCCGTCGGGATTTACAGTCACCGTTTCCCGGCTGTCAAGCAGGATCAATGCGGCTTCCTGAACCGGGGCGGCCGTGAGTAGAAAAACAGATATGACGGTCAATAAACCGGTGAAAATTTTCATAATTGTATATCCCTGAAATCATAAACATGTTCAGAGGATAATTTACACCCATTTACCCTTTTCATCAAGGAAAACAGCGGCGGTTTTTGAAAAAAATGCATCTAATATCCGGCGGCGATTTGAATTTTCAGTAAATTGCGGCTATATTAATGGATGACAAAGTGATTTGTTGCAATTAATTTTAACCAATGAGGATAAAAATGGGACAGCAGCACAACAAGATCGAAAAACGCAACCGGCGCAAAGCTTATCTCGCCCGCAAGCGTGAACAGATCAAAGCCCTGATCAAAAAATAATTTTTTGATCTTTGACAGCCGGGAGCGGAGTTCTCCGGATGCAGCGATGTATTCCGGGAGAGGTCAGTTTCCGGCTTGAGTTTTTTCAGGGGAGAGAAATATATGAATAATCTGCGGACAGGTCAGGGATTTGATGTCCATAAATTCGCGGAAAACCGCAAATTGATCCTCTGCGGTGTGGAAATACCTCATACGCATGGATTACTGGGACACAGCGATGCTGATGTGGCGGTCCACGCACTGATGGATGCTCTGCTCGGTGCTTTGGCCCTGGGGGATATCGGGATGCATTTCCCGGACAGAGATCCGGAATACTCCGGAGCTGACAGTATTGAACTGCTGAAAAAGGTGCTGCATCTGCCGGAATTTTCCGGTTACCGGTTATTGAATTGTGATTTGACGATCATTGCGCAGCAGCCGAAGCTGGCGGCTTACCGGGATGAGATGCGCCGGCGGATCGCGGAAGCGGGGCAATGGGATATTTCGCAGGTTTCAGTAAAATTCACGACCACAGAAAAGTTGGGATTCACCGGGCGGGGTGAAGGGATAGCCGCCAGTGCAGTGGTGCTTTTGGGAGGCAGATGATGGATCATCGTGATGGACAATCATTGTTCAAAATTGAATTGATTGACGGATTTACCGGCAGAATAAGGGTCGTATCTGTTCAGAAACGGCAGCAGGTTTCCGGGAAATGGCGTCTGGAGATCGATGGTGTCCGTCACTCATTCGGTCAATTTATGCTCCGTGATGTGGATGCGGGGGAGGGACGGGAAATTTTGCTGTCAGTGGAAGTGCCGGATGCTGTTTCCGGAGCGGAAGCGTGGTTGATCGTGGAACTGTCCGAAAAAGATTCGTTGCCGGTCGTTGCGGCCTTTCCCATGCCGGTCCCGGCGTATTTGCCACCGCCGGAAAAAAAGGGGGAATTTTTTACCGGCTTGCGTTTTGATTTATCCCGGGCTATCATATCCGGCGGCAAACTGTCTGCGGAAATCGACGCCAACGGCATGCGTGATTTGCGTTACAACGGTGAAAAATTACTGACCTGCGGCCCCCGGTTGTCACTTTTCCGGGCCGGGAAGGTGCCGGAAAGCTTGCGCGAATTGAAGCTTGACCGGTTGCGGATTTCACCGGACCGGTTTGTTTCCGATGGAAAGAGCGTGGAGTCGCATGCATTGGTTCTGCCGTCAAAAATGGAACTTGATGAATTGGAGTTCACGCAAAAATTTACTCCGCTGAATGATGGCACTTTGCGGTATGACGCTGAATTTGTTGTGCCGGAATCCTTTTCCGGTCTTCCCCGTCTGGGGGTGATGATGCGTCTGCCCGGTAATATGCAGGATATCTCCTGTTTCGGTGTGCCGCCGGTGAATTCTCCGTACCCGGGGGCGGTGAAGTCCAGGTATACAACCAATGCCGATGAGATATCCCGGCAATACTTCGATGGCGGATGTTACCGTCAGGTGAAGTTTGTCACCTTTTCCGACCGGGAGAAAAATGATTGTCTGAAAATATTTTCCACCGGCAGAAATTTCGCTTTTGCCGCTGCACGCTTCAATGAGACCGCCATTTCTGAAGCGGTTGCCGCCGGGAAGGGGTTGCCGGCAGCAGAATCAGAGATATATCTTTACATCGACTGCCGGATCGGAGAAGAAGCGGCAGTGAAAGCCGGAGTTTACCGGATGACTCTCTTTTTCAGTTATGGCCAGTAAAAAAACAACAGCTTCAGAGGTAATTGCAAAAGTAATTCAAAAATTTTTGAATTACTTTTGAAATTGACTCTTCAGAATAAAAATTTTATCGGGACAAGCTAAACACTCTTGTAAAACAATATTTTTGGTGTATATTAATAAAACATCAAACACCATAACCAGATGCCGGATATGGTTCCGGCACAAGTCAGAAGGTAAAAAAGGATGAAAATTTACAACTTCTCTGCCGGTCCGGCAATGCTTCCGGAAGCCGTAATGCGTAAAGCGCAAGCTGAATTTATTGACTTTCAGGGTAGCGGCAGCGGTATTCTTGAGCTCTCCCATCGCGGTAAATTCTTTCAGCCGGTGATCGACCGGGCGGAAGCCAATGTCCGGGAGCTGCTGAATATTTCCGACGATTATGCAGTTCTTTTCGTTCAGGGCGGTGCGAGTATGCAGTTCGCGATGCTGGCCATGAATTTGCTCAATGGCGGTACTGCTGATTACGTTGATACCGGTGTCTGGAGCAACAAGGCGGCCAAAGAGGCCAAAATGTTCGGCAATGTGAATATCGTCGCTTCTTCCCGTGATAACAAATATGATCACATCCCGGCTGTTTCCGAATGGAAAATGACTCCGGGTGCGGCATATATGCACATTACCAGCAACAATACCATCGCCGGTACGCAATATATCAATCTGCCGACTGCTCCGGCCGGTGTGCCGCTGATCGCTGATATGTCCAGCGACATCATGTCCCGCATGTTTGATATCAATAACTTCGGCATGGTCTATGCCGGTGCGCAGAAAAATATCGGTCCGGCCGGTGTGGCATTGGTCATCATCCGTAAAGATCTGGCCGCCCGCACTGATGAGAGCAAAGTGCCGACCATGCTCCGTTATTCCACTTACATCAATGATGGCAGCATGTTCAACACTCCGCCGACCTTTGCCATCTACATTCTTGCGCTGATCACTGATTGGCTCAAAGAGAATGGCGGTATCGCTGCGATGGAAAAACACAACGATGCCAAGGCCAAAATGCTCTATGATTTCCTTGATGAGAGCAGTTTCTATGCCAGTCCGGTAGCCAAAGCTGACCGTTCCAGAATGAATGTGGTCTTCCGTACTCCGAGCGATGAATTGGATGCCAAATTCGTTTCTGAAGCGACTGCGAACGGTTTGACCCAGCTCAAAGGTCATCGTCTGGTCGGCGGCTGCCGTGCCAGCATCTACAACGCGATGCCGGTCGAGGGAGTGCAGGCTTTGATCGACTTCATGAAGAAGTTTGAATGCGCCAATCGCTGAATCAGCGCGGCGTGTTATTAAAAATTGTCTGACGGATATGAATTCGGCCGCAGACAAAAAGTTACGAAACAGTTTTCTTTTTACGGGAAAACTGTTTCGTTGTTAAACAGGAAAATGCTTGTTCCGGAAAAACAATAAGAGGTGACATGATGTTTGAAATTGAGATCGACCGGAGTTTTTCAGCCGCACATCAGCTTAAAGGTTATGATGGTGATTGCCGTAATCTGCATGGACACAACTATGAAGTGACGGTCACAGTTGAGGCGGAAACACTCAATGAGATCGGTATCGCGCTGGACTTCAAGAAACTTAAAGCGGCATTGGATGAGGTCATTTCGCCTTACGATCACCGTAATTTGTCGGATTTGCCGGAATTTCAGGAACTCAATCCCACCAGTGAGGTGCTGGCCAGGACGATTTTCTGCAAAATGGGGGAATTGCTCAATGACGGCAATGTGCGGGTATCCCGGGTGCGCATCGGCGAGTCATCTTCCTCAAGACTGACTTACAGTGAGTGATTTGTGTCATGCTGCCGGTAGTTGAAACTTTTGCCAGTATTCAAGGTGAATCCACTCATGCCGGGCGGAAATGTTTTTTTATCCGTCTGGCCGGGTGCAATTTGCGCTGTAATTATTGCGATACGGTTTATGCCTGGGAAGGCGGCGAGCTGCGCAGCGTGGATCTTCTGGTAAAAGAAGTTGAAAAATCCGGGGTGGCTCTGGTGGAAGTTACCGGCGGTGAACCGCTTATCCATCCGGAAACTCCGGCACTGTTGCAAGCTCTGCTTGATGCGGGCAAAGAGGTGCTTCTGGAGACCAACGGTTCGGTGAGTATTGCCGGAGTGCCTCCGGCGGTGCGCAAAATAGTTGACTGCAAAACCCCCGGTTCCGGAATGAGCGAAAGCAATTGTTTTGACAACTATCCGCTGCTTCAAAAGCATGATGAGGTGAAGTTTGTCATTTCCGGCAGAGATGATTTCGACTGGGCGGTTGGGATCATCAGGAAGTATGAACTTGGCAAAAAAACGGAAAATCTGATATTCTCTCCGGTTTGGGGACGGGTAGCGTTTGAAGAATTGGCGCAGTGGGTGGTGGATTGTCAATTGCCGGTGCGTATGCAGCTGCAGATGCATAAACTTATCTGGGGTGACCGGAAAGGAGTTTGAAGAATATGAAAAAGGCGATAGTACTTTTAAGCGGCGGTTTGGATTCTGCCACCTGTCTGGCAGTGGCAATTGCCGATGGATTTGAATGTTTTACCATGAGTTTTGATTACGGTCAGCGTCACCGCAATGAATTGACTGCTTCTGAAAGATTGTCCCGGGCGATGGGAGCGAAAGAACACCGGGTATTTCAAATCGATTTGCGGCAATGGGGAGGTTCGGCTTTGACCGATGATGCTTTGAGTGTGCCGAAAGACGGGGGCGGAAAAAGTGTTCCGGTAACCTATGTCCCGGCGCGGAATCTGGTTTTTCTCTCGCTTGCGGCCTCGTGGGGAGAGGTTATCGGTGCTCATGATATTTTCATCGGCGTGAACAGCGTGGATTATTCCAATTATCCGGATTGCCGTGCGCCATTCATCCGGTCATTTACTGATACGGTAAATTTGGGAACATGTGCGGCAGATGAGCAGTGGCAGTGGCAGATACATACTCCGCTGCAGGATCTTTCCAAAGCGGCGATAATCAAATTGGGCAGTTCCCTGGGTGTGGATTATTCATTGACCACCAGCTGTTACGATCCGGACAGTGAAGGACGCAGCTGCGGCCAATGTGACAGTTGCCGTCTGCGCCATCAGGGGTTTATTGATGCCGGTATTCCTGATCCGACGGTCTATCACTCCTGACCGTAAACCGCAAAAAAAGGCTGCCGCAATAAATATGCGGCAGCCTGCATTTTTATATCCATTCAGAAGCAGGTAAGAGACTGTACGCAGTTCCACAATGGAGTGTGCAAATCCAGTTTTTTGCGTTCTCTGGTGGCCAGCGCGATCGGCACATGAGTGAATGCTCCGGCCCAGTGACCGACCATGACATCAGTTTTTCCGGCCATTGCCGCATGGGCGGCACTCTGGGCGAGCAAAGCGCAGAAAACTGCATCTTCACCCTCGGCCCGGACACTGCGGATGGTGTAACCCAGATCAAAATATTTGAGATTCAACTCAACTTTTTTCTCCTTGAAGTAACGGCTGATCTCCTCTTTAAGCAGAATTCCGATATCTTTGTGGAGGATATTGCCTGAAGCATCTTTCTGGCGTTCTTTACTGGCAAAGAGATTCTGTCCGGCACCTTCTGCGACAATTATCACCGCATGGTGTTTTTTATTCATACGTTCCATCAGACTGGGCAGCAGAGCTTTGGTTCCGTCACTGCCGTCAAGAGAGAATGGTTCTTCCGGGATCAGGCAGTAGTTGATATACGGATTGGCCAGGGTAGTGTAAGCGGCGATAAAACCGCTGTCCCGTCCCATGACTTTGATCAGGGCCAGACCGTTGTAAGCTCCCTGGGCTTCATTGTGCGCACCGCTGACGAATTCTCCGGCAGTCCGCACCGCTGTGCTGAAACCGAAGGTCTTGTCGATAAAACTGATGTCATTATCGATCGTTTTGGGAATGGCGACCACGCTTATCGGCAGCTGCCGTTTGGTTATTTCAGTGGCGATATCGTGGGCACAGCGGCTGGTTCCGTCACCGCCGATGCAAAACAGCAGATTGATTCCGAGCTGCTTGAGAGAATCGACGATCAGCGAAACATCTTCACTGCCCCGGCTGGAACCGAGAATGGAACCGCCTTTGTCATGGATGTCATCCACCACATCCGGAGTCAGCCGCACCGGCGGCAGATTATAAGCCGGGTTCAATCCCCGGTAACCGTAACGGATGCCGTAAATATCATTCACTCCGTAATCCCGGGTCAGAGAGATGGTCAGAAATTTGATAACTTCATTCAGCCCCGGGCAGAGTCCGCCGGCGGTAAGAATGGCGGCCCGCGACCAGGCGGGATTGTGATAGATCATCTTGCGCGGACCGGCTTTTTCAAAAGCGGGGATCTCTTTACCGGAATTGACGATACCGGTCAATTCTCCGGCATTATTACAGTAACTGATGCATTCATCATCGCCGACAAAGGTCATATCCGGGATCGGGGAGGGAATAGTGCATTCGCCCAATGTGGAAATCCTGAAATCACTTTTTTGTACCATTTTGTTATCTCCTTCCGGGAGTAATTTTGAATCTCATCTCCAGCTGTCCCCGATCGGGACAAACTTAAACTGCCGATGCTTAAAATAATCCGTCCACCGGGGGAAATCAAGCACAAAAATGTAAAAAAAATGGATAAATCATTGAAAAACTTCTGCTTAAGGGTTATTTTATATGGCGTGACTGAAAAGCAGGATTTGTGAGGTTGAAAAATGATGAAGAAAGTTACCGTATCCACTCTGGCCAAAAGGGCGGAAGCAAATGAAAAGCTGGTGATGTCCACTGCGTATGATGCGATCCAGGCCGGATTGTGTATGAGTGCCGGGATCGATTTTATGCTGGTCGGCGATTCGGTCGGCATGACCCATCTGGGGTATGCCAATACTCTGCCGGTGACAATGGCGGATATGCTCGCTCATACGGCAGCGGTGCGGAGGGGGGCTCCGGAAGCATTCGTTGTTTTTGATATGCCGTTTATGAGTTATCAGCAAAGCGATGAAGCAGCGATGATCAACGCCGGAGAGGCTTTGAAAACAACCGGCGCCGATGCGGTTAAACTGGAAGGCGGAGCTGAATTCGCTCCGCTGGTAAGAAAGATGACCGGTGCCGGAATACCGGTGATGGGACATATAGGTTTGATGCCGCAGAGAGTGCAGGTGTGCGGAGGTTATAAAGTTGTCGGCCGGGATGAAGCCGGGGCGGAACAGGTGTTGAGTGACGCTTTGGCTTTGCAGGAGGCCGGGGCATTCGCAATAGTTCTGGAGTGCGTGCCGGAAGCTTTAGCCAAAGCGGTTACCGGAAAATTGCGTATCCCGACGATCGGTATCGGTTCGGGGAAATATTGTTCCGGGCAGGTGCAGGTGATCACTGATCTGCTGGGGCTGCAGGAATTCAAACCGAAGCATGCCAAACGTTATATGGAAGGATGCGAGTTGATCTCCCGGGCATTGAAGCAGTATGCCGATGAGGTCAGAAATGGCGAATTCCCTGCGCCGGAGAATACATTTCAATGAGAATAGCTGCTGCTCTTCTGCTGGGTGCGGTGATCGCCGGATGTATGAATCCGCAGCGGGCTGTTCCGAATCCGGAAGTGACTTTGGAATTGCTGCAGACAAGGACATTGCAGCGGCATTTATCCGGTGAAGTTAATGCCCGGTTGACAGAATATGCCGGACGTATCGGGCGTGCTTCCCAGTGGGCCAGGCTGCCGGATCTGGCCCGTTTCGTCCGCGAAGCTGAACCGGAGCGCGGGGCGGAACTCTGCCGGGAAATGCTCTGGGAGTGCATGCTGGCCTGCAATGTGCAGTTCGCCGCCGATCCGGAACGGATGGTTCGGGATTTTTGTGCCGGACAGTTGCGCAGCCGGGTCGCAATTTTACTGGCGGAAAAACAGTATTTTTATCCGATAGCATGGAAAACTGCGGAACAGTTGAAGCGGGCCGGTGAAGCTGAACGGGAATTGGAACAACTTTGCGGCGGCATATCTTCTCTTGAGGCCGGAAAAATCATCCTCCCGGAACCCCGGCCGGTCAAAACAGTTCCGGCAGCGGTAACAGAAGATCCGGCAGAACCGCTGCAGATAGCCGGAGTCATCTGTCTGATGCCGGATGAAATCCGGCGTCAGCAGCTTGCAGACAAAGGTTTTGAATGTTCCGGACTGATCCGGGAAATAGAGCTGATCACTGCGCGTTACGCTTCAGAAATTTCCGGTAAACAACTTAATGCAGCTGAAAAACTTTACCGCAATGATCCCAGCGCAGAAAACCGGTTGCGTTTTCAGAAGTGGCACGCTTTGTACCAGTTGGATATTTCCCGGCTTCCCGCATCCGGCGGCAGTGCGCGGGACCGGCAGTTTGTTAAATCGATGCTGCTTCTGCAGGAGGGGTTTTAAGTTTTTCCCGGATGCTCCGGAGATTGTTGAGCAGATTTTTATCTTCCGGAGCATATTGCAGAGCTTGCAGTGTCAGTTTTTCCGCCAGGGCATAATCCTCAAGCAGCAGTGCCGAAATCGCTTTATAATTGCAGTCACGTGCCGGATCGCTGTTCATGGATAAATCGCCAAGCACCAGAAAGATCTGTGCGGCAAATTTTGTATCAAAATCACTTTTGCGACGCAAGTGGGCATCAGCTGCAAGCAGCATTACCGATTCGGAAAAACCCCGGGAGGAGTATTGAAATCTGCCCCATGCCGGAGTGGTCATGGCTTTATCCAGCAAGGCAAGCCCTGCCGGATCACCCTGCCGCAACAATATCGCTCCTTCCAGAGCCAGCGCAAACAACTCATCCTCACTCCGGCTTAAATCTGTCGCATTGCGCAGAGCCTGATTGGCAAAGGCCCGGGCAAGATCAAAATCTTTTTGCTCAAAACTGTTCCACGCTGCCATACGCAATACCGCTGTGTGGGCGTGTTTGCCGTCACCAAGAGCAATATTAATGAATGATTCTTTGGTTTGCCAGGTTTGCAGATAACAGAAGCCCTGCACCGTTATCAATGTCGCGTAGGCCCAGAAAATAAATTGCCAGATCGTCCGGCGCGGCGCAAGAAATTCATACGCCGCCGCGAGCCCGATCCACACAAACAGCGACGGATAGTAGCTGTAACGGTCGGCAAATTCTGCATTGCCGATGCTTTGGAATCCGGCTACCGGAAGTACCACCCCGAGAAAAGCCAGCAGCAGCGGCGTGAGAAAAGAGGCAAATATCCGGCGGTAACGCCAACGGATAAAGGCAAGGAGCAGTGTCGCAACGGCCATGATCCAGAATATCGCTGTGATCGAAAAAGTTATCCAATCCCGTTTGAAAAGCGGATAAAGCGGGCGGATGCCCAGCGGCAGCAGGGTGCGGAAAAAGTAGTTGGCATAGTTGATCAATACGATCATCCACCTTTCAGCCGAGAAGAATCCTCCGGCACTGTCTGATGCAAAACGGCTCAACTGCAGCGCGTTGAATGCAAAGTAAAGCAGCACGGCAGCCAGATATAGCCAAAGCATTTTTACCGCTTTTTTCCAATCAAACTTTTCCGTCGATACCCAGATGCCCAGCAGCAGTACTCCGGGCAGAGTTATTATCATCGGTTTGGCCGCGAAAGAGAGCAAAAACAGCAATGTCCCGGCTATGGGCAGACGGTTTTTGCGGTAACTGCGGATGAAACAAGCCGTACTCAACAATCCCAACAGGACGGTTTGAACATCTTTCCTTTCCACGATCCAGATCACAGATTCGACCCGCTGGGCATGCAGAGCGAAACATAATGCCCCGAATATCGCCGCCGGAATGGATATCTGCAGCGGGTTTTCCGGGGAGAAGCGGACAAGTTTAAGCCGGCGCAAAAGCAAATAGAAGATCACGGTACTTATTCCGTGCAGAATAATATTGTGCAGTCTGCCGCCGAGCTGCAGCAGTTCCTGACCCCAGAGCCAGTAATCCAGCATCAGAGAGTGCATCACCAGCGGTGAATGCAGTCCGAGTACCGGAGTTTTCAGATGGTAGATAATATTTTCCCAAGTCGGATAGAGCAGATATTCTTTGCCGATGTAAGCTGTGTTATCCAGCGGGATCGGCTCATAGGTCAATCCCGGCAGAAAAAAGAGCAAAGTCACCAGAAAAAGAACCGTTGCCGCTGTCGCATCGGCGTGGCGTTTGAGAAACCCGACAAAGTTATCCATTTTGTATCAATCCTCTCCTTTACCGATCCGGTCAAGAGCAGTTCTGATCCGGGAAAGAACTTTGGAAATGTTGAAAAGTTCCGCTTCCACACTGCTGTCTTCTTTCCCCTGCCCGTAAAATGAGAGCGAACAGGGGATCATGTTGTAAGTAAACGGCATGGTTATCATCCATCTGCGGGTGGGCGCGACCCGGGTCAGGATCTTATTCTGCCGGATAACATGGAACTCCCGGTCACATATCACTCTTTCTGTTACCGGCATATCCGGATATTTTTTCAGCACTATATCCTGGGCTTTTTCCGCAGTGATACCGGCGGATGAAAGCATCACCAGAAATGCTCCGGTATAGCGCAGGGCATCCTGCACCGGATTATTCCGGTGACAGCTGTAGATGTGAAAAAAACTGCCCCGGTCAAAACCATAGATGGCGGCATTCAATCCGGAAGATTCCGAGTAGGAATCCACATGAGTTTTCACTGTTGCGATCAATGGAGAGAGTTTCTGGGCCCGGTGTCCGAAACGCATCAAGGTGATGCCGGGGATCAGGTGATGGTAATCGGTCTTTTCCAGCAGACCTATTTCCACCAGGTCGCAGCAGAGCCGGCTGACTGTCGGCAGGGGCATATCCAGTATCTGAACCAACTCTTTGATCGCCACCGGATGATCGACTGTACAGATAGCTTCCAGTACAGCTCCGGCTTTGGTTAACAGAGAACTTTTCATTTATTGATATCCAACTTTTTTTTCAAAGCCTGTGCCACCGGCGGCGGCACATACTCTTCAAAGTTTCCTCCCAGTCTGGCGACCTCTTTGACCAGAGTTGAGGATACGAAGGAATTTTTCAGAGTCGGCATCATGAATATGGTTTCGCATTTACGTTTGAGATTGCGGTTGAGCAGGGCCATTTGCAACTCATATTCAAAGTCGGAAAATGCCCGCAGTCCGCGTAAAATGGCATCTGCACCGTAATATTCCAGTGAGTCAACCAGCAAGCCGTCGATCGCTACGACTTCGACATGTTCAAGATCACGACAGCTCTGCCGGATAAGTTCGCAACGCTCCTGCATGGAAAAAATCGGTGATTTGGCAGCATTCACTGCAACAGCGACAATAACCCGGTCAAACAATAATCCGGCGCGCTCGACCAAATCGAGGTGGCCGTTGGTAAACGGGTCGAATGACCCCGGATACAATACGGTTTTCATACTATTACCTTTTGACTTTTTCCCAATACTGGTGTATAATATAACGCGGGAAGTGCGAATTTGCAATTTTTTCCGCAAAAGTAGTTTCAACTTACAGGAAAATATGGAAAATTTTATTGAATTTGCCGGGAAACGGAGTATTCCGGACGGAGAAAATTTTATTGTTGCGCTCGGTGTTTTTGACGGTGTTCATCTGGGGCATCAGTTGATCATCCGTCAGGCATCTGCCCGGGCGGCGGCAAGCGGAGCAAAGGTGCTGGCGTTGAGTTTTCATCCGCACCCGCGCCAATTGCTTACTCCGGATCAGGCTCCTGAATTGCTGATAACCAGAAGCCGCCGGGTGGAGCTGCTTGGAGCTGCCGGAGCAGATGTGTGCGGCTTCATCAATTTCACCCGGAGTGTCGCCGGATGGGAGCCGGAGGATTTTCTGGAAAAATTGCGTGATGTATCCGGTTTGCGCATAAGCGGTATCTGTGTGGGAAAACAGTGGCGTTTCGGCAGACAGGGGCGGGGAAGCCGGGAGGTATTGGCCGCGTTTTGTCAAAAGAACCGGTGGAGTTTTGATGCAGTGGAAGAGCTGACGGTAGATGGTGTTACCGTAAGTTCTTCGGCTATTCGTACCGCTGTCGCAGAGGGGCGTTTGGAATACGCCAGGGCAATGCTCGGGAGAGATGCCGAACTTGCCGGTGTCGTGGTGCCCGGACATCAGATCGCCGGGAAACAGCTGGCAGCTCCGACGGCCAATTTGCAGTTGGAAGCAGGAGTTCTGGTGCCCGATGGGGTTTATTGCGGGATCGCTGAAGTTGACGGCAGGGAGTATAAAGCGGTTTTGAATATCGGATTTGCCCCGACATTCGGCGGCGACCCCCGCCGGATCGAGGTGCATCTGCTGGATTTTTCCGGAGAAATCTATTCGCATCCGTTGCGGGTGTCTTTGTGCCGTTTTTTGCGCGAAGAGCGCAAATTTTCCTCTCCGGAAGAGCTGAAAAAGCAAATTTTTCAGGATATTGTTGATGCCGGCAGGTTTTGCCGCTTGCAAAAAAAGTAAGCAGGGGTTATATTTACAACAGTACGTTTGGGGTGCTGCATCTGTCGGAGATGCGGCTGAGAATAAACCCATGAACCTGATCCGGGTAATGCCGGCGTAGGAATTACGGTACGACGCTTTCCGAAAAAACAACAGCGCGTGGTAACGGATTCCCGGGAAACGCGCGTGGCGGTTGTTTTCGCGCTGCCAATGCGCAAAAAGGGACTTGAATGTCCCGGAAAGGAGAGCGAAAATGTCTTCAACACCGGAAAATCTCATCTCATCGGCCATCGTCCGCAAGTTCAGCGGCAAATTGCTTGACGGTCTGAAACTTGATGTTGCTATCGTCGGCGGCGGCCCCAGTGCGCTGGTCGCGGCCAGATATCTGGCCAAACGCGGAGTGAAAGTCGCCATTTTTGAAAGAAAACTTGCTCCCGGCGGCGGCACATGGGGAGGCGGAATGCTTTTCAATGAAGTGGTGGTTCAGCAGAGTGCGCTGGAAATTCTGGATGAATTCAGCATCCGTTACGAAGCGTTGGCTGATGCTCCGGGATATTATACTCTGGATTCAGTGGAAATGGCCAGCGGTTTGATTTTCGGAGCTTTGCAGGCCGGGGCAAAGATATTCAACAGCGTTTCTGTTGAGGATATCGTATTCAAAGAGGGCAAGGTCAATGGTCTGGTCATCAACTGGACCCCGGTGGAACGCCTGGGAATGCATGTCGATCCGCTGACCGTTATTTCCGAATGTGTTCTTGATGGTACCGGACATCCCAGTGAAATCATCCGTCTGGCTGTCGATAAGGCCAAAATCACTCTGGATACTCCCACCGGCGGGATACTTGGCGAGAAACCCATGTGGGTGGATAACGGGGAAGCCTCAACGGTGGAAAATACCCGGGAATATTTCCCCGGACTTTTTGCCTGCGGCATGAGTGCAAATAACTGCATGGGCGGTTACCGGATGGGACCGGTTTTCGGCGGCATGCTGCTTTCCGGGCGCAAAGTTGCCGGACTTATCGCAGAAAGAGTCGGTAAATGAAGACTCCTTTTGCTGATCATGCGGAAAGATTGCAGGCTTTTGAAAGCAGTTTCATCTATCCGGTGGTAAGTTCAGAATTCTGCGGCGGCAGATCCGTTGTCGAAGTAATCGGTTCACTGGCTGAAAACGGGGCCAAAGTTGTTCAGTTGCGTGAAAAACACCGCAGTGACCGTGAACTTTTTCAACTGGCGTGTGACTGCCGCCGGTTGACCTGCCGTTACGGGATGCTTTTATTTATTGATGACCGTTTGGATATCGCATTGGCCTGTAATGCTGACGGGGTGCATCTGGGGCAGGAGGATATGCCTCTTGCAACGGCAAGAAAAATTGCTCCGGAGCTTATAATCGGTGCATCCACTCACAATGCCGCCGAGGTTATTGCCGCCCAAAAGGAGCAGTGCAGTTATCTGAATATCGGCCCGATATTCCCCACGCAAACCAAAAGTGTCAGTTGCGGAAGTTTGGGAACAGAACTTTTTAATGAGTTGAAAAACCTGGTGAATGTGCCGTTTTCCGTGATGGGCGGTATCAAAGAACATCATATCCCGCAATTAACTGCTATGGGAGCCGGACATATTGCAATGGTGACTGAAGTGATCGCCAAACCGGAGTTGTGCCGATTGCGGCGGGAGGATTTTACAGCTGATTAAAAGTCATCAGACAGTAATTTTCTGCGGCCGGAGTCGGATAATCTGATACACGGATATCCGCCCCGGCTGATTTTTTCCAGATACCCCGAATCGGCCAGCTGCCGGAGCAGTTTTTCAACGGTCGTGTTTTTCAGATGCCGCAGAGTGCCGAAACAACCGTTGCGGTGCCAGTTCCCGGCAACGATAGAAGCATTGCGGCTGCCGGAGAGTATCAGGGCAAGTTTGCCGATGCCGATACGGCCGCTTAAAATATCGGCACTCCTCAAAGCTATCCGGATATCTTCCGCTTTGATCCCCGGTAGACGGGGAATTTCAGTTGAACCGGCACAGCGGTCACAGCATCCGCATTGCCAATCTTCGCTTTTTTCTCCGAAATATTCGATCAGCTCCACCTGACGGCAGCGGCTGCTGCGGGCATAATTGACCATCTCATCCAGTCGGGCCAACTCATAATCCAGATGCAAAGACAGCTCTGCATCATTCAGTTCCGGCATCGGGAGTGCCGGATCGGTCAACTCAATGGTCCTGCCGGAAAAACCGGCGACCCACTCCAGACAGTCGCCATTGAGGGCGGCAATGACCCGTTTTACCTGTTCGGTATTCAAACCGGCGATCCCGGCTAATTCTTCCACACCGGCAGTTTGGAATTCTCCGGCTTTTTTGCCGAAATATCCGGTAACCCGGTGGATGAAGCGGGAACGCTGATTTCTCTCTTCCTGATGGATCAGATGCAAATCGGCAGGATCCCCGGTAAAGCGCAGCCGGCCGAGGCCGCTTTGACGGGCTGAACGGCGGATGAAACCGAGCTTTTCCAGAATCCCCAGGGCGGCTGATATCTGGCTGTCATTTTTTGCTCCGGGAATATCATCTTTAAGCATGGAAGGAGTAACTTCAAGTCCTCCGGAATGCGGATCTTCCTGCGTGCGGAAGTAGAGTTCCCGGTAGACCGCCCGGATGATCTCCGGCGGCGGATTGTTCATTTCGATCAGAAACTTATGGATATAACGGTCTGAATAACTGAATAAGAGTATACACTCCGCGCTCTCTGCGTCCCGTCCGGCACGGCCGGCTTCCTGATAGTATGCTTCAAGAGAACCGGAGAGCTGATAATGGATCACCCGCCGTACATCCGGCCGGTCGATCCCCATGCCAAAGGCGTTGGTCGCCGCCAGTACCGGTGCCGGATCATGCATGAAATACTCCTGGGCGGCATTGCGTTCAGCGGTGTCCATGCCCGCGTGATAGCCGGTAACTCCCGGCAACCGGGATATCTCATCCACCGCCTGACGGGTGGCGGCATAGATCAGTGTCGGTTGTTTTTTTTCGGAAAGAATACGTTTCAATACGGTTAGTTTGGCTTCTTTGCTTCCTTCACACTCCACGACTTTGAATGAGAGATTCGGCCGTCTGAATCCGGCTACCAGCAGTTCCATCCGGTCGCGGTGCAGCTGTTTGCGGATATCATGGCACACTTCCGGTGTGGCGGTCGCTGTAAACGCACAAATCTGTCTGATCCCGGTACGGGCGGCAACTTCTCCGATCTTCCGGTAACTCGGACGGAAATCATGTCCCCATTCACTGATACAATGCGCTTCATCGACAACCAGCATCGCCGGGGGATTTTTCTGCATAAAGTTGTTGAAAAAATCGCTCTGCAGCCGTTCCGGGGCGACATAAAGCAGTTTTACTTCTCCTCTTCCGGCAGCTTCGGTTATCTGCAGCTGTTCATGGAAACTTACCGTGCTGTTAATAAATGCCGCTGCGATTTTCCGGCGGCGCAGAGAATTGACCTGATCATACATCAACGCAATCAGCGGTGAAACAACCAGAGTATAACCTTCAATCATCAATGCCGGCAACTGATAACAGAGTGATTTCCCTGCTCCGGTCGGCATGACAATACAAATATCATTGCCGGATATTATTTTTTCGATAACCGGACGCTGATTATCCAGAAAATCTTCAAAATTAAAGAATTTTTGTAAATTTTCAGTCAGTCTGTCCATAGACCTGCCATTTCCGGCAAATAAATTTTCCGCGCACTTTTACCGGAGCCAACTTATTTTTCCAGTGCCTGAACCATTTTTTTCAGGCCCAGCAGGTCAAGTTTTCCGCTGCCGAGAAGCGGCAGCTGGTCGACTTTGATAAAATCATCGGCTTTGGGTATCCAGATGTTGGGCAGACCGGCTTCCCGCAAACCGGCGATGATGCCGGCAATATCCATATTTTCCGTAGTATAGAATATGACCAGTCTTTCACCTTTGAGCCGGTCACTGCGTCCGGCGACGGCGATTTCACGGTTTTCCGAATGGAGGATCTTGGTAATGGCATCTTCCACGCCCTCATGCGGAACCATTTCGCCGCCGATCTTGCTGAACCGGCTGGCGCGCCCGGTGATGTAGATGTAACCATCTTCATCCATGTGGCCGATATCTCCGGTATCGTAGTAGTTGTTCTGGATGACTTGAGCAGTGAGTTCCGGTTCATTGAGATAACCTTTCATCACAGTTCCGGCGCGCACCTGCAGTCTGCCGTCCTGTCCGGGGGGCAGTTCCACGCCGGTATCGATATCCACGATGCGGGCATGGATACCCGGCAGCGGACAGCCGATACTTCCGGGATGATCGCTCTTGGTTCCCAGAGTGTAAATGGAGTTATTCAAATTGATGGTCACGATCGGGGACAATTCGGTACAGCCGAAGCCCTCAACGATATCCCGTCCGGTCATGTTGCGGTAACGTTCAGCCAATTCGGTACGCAACTTTTCGGCACCGGTGACGCAGAGCCGCAGACTTTTGAAGTCTTCCGGATGGGCTTTCATCATATATTTCTGCAGGAATGTCGGGGTCGCGCAGAGAATGGATACCCGGAATTCCCGGCAGGTCTTTACAATAAGTGAAGCATCCAGCGGATTGGCGACATAAGTTACCGGAGTACCGCTGATCGCCGGAAGAGCAAAGCAGACGGTAAAGCCGAAAGAGTGAAAAACCGGCAGGTTGCCGGCTACCCGGTCATTTGTCGACCAGTCGACCACCCGGAGGAAGCTCTGGATGTCACAGTTGATATTGCGCTGGGTGAGCATGACCGCTTTGGGTTTTCCGGTCGAACCGCTGGAAAAGAGCAGCGCGGCCTGCTGGAACATGTTGTAGCAGCTCAAAGGAGCGATATTCCGCACCAGTGTGCGGGTCGGCAGAAAGAGGACCATGAGCATCGCCAGCAATTTCTGACTTTTGCTGATGGTCGGGACGATATCTTCCAGCAGAACCATCTCATCGGTCTTTTCCCATTTGAGTTTCTCAATGAATTTTCTGCTGGTCAGGATCGTTTTTACTCCCGCACGGCGCATGGATTCTGAAGCCACCGCCTGTCCGGCACTGAAGTTCATTACCGCCGGAGTCCGGTCGGCACTCATCACCGCCAGCATCACTCCGGCCGCGATGGGAGTATTGGGGAGCAGTACACCGGTATAACCGGAAGTGCCTTTGTCGATTTTGCGAACGACTTTGGAAAGCATTATCAACAGCAGCAGCATTTTGAAGTTGCCGACCCACTTTTCAGTAGTGGCATCAAAGAATATTTTACCGAAAAGATGGCGCTTGGCATGGTAGATAAAGGCGGTATGGATGGGGCGTTCACCGGGCTGCGGTGAAGTTTCTGCAATTGCTCCGAGTTCAGAAATTTTCTGCCGCAGCTGGAAGGCAGACAGATTGGGATCGACCGGGCGGCCGATGGCTACCGAAAAATCGACCGGCCAGCGGGTGAGTTTGCGGAAGTGCAGACGGTTTTTGTAGATGCCGGTCAGACGGCCGTGAACCATGCCCAGACGTACCGGCATGACGGTCACCTGGATCTCCGGAGGAATAAGCGACTGTACTCCGGAACGGAAGCGCATCAGATTGCCGCTGCCGGAAATGGCTCCTTCCGGGAAAAAGCAGATGGTTTCCCCGGCACGCAGACGATCCTGGATATCCGAAAAAAACGCCTTCATCGCTTTGGGATGACGGGCACTGGGGACCCGCAGTACGCCCAGATACCAGAAAATCAGACGGGTCGGAATGAAGTTGACGATCTCGGTGCGCACCAGAAAACGGACACGCTGCCGGACCACCGCCTGGATCATCAGTAAGTCGATCAGGGAAACATGGTTGGAAACCAGCAGGATCGGCCCGGAATACGGCATATTCTCTTTGCCGACCACCCGCAGCCGGAACATTACCAGCCGGACTATCCATGCGGCGATCTTCAAGGTCAATTTCGGGGAACAGAGTATTAAAAATACAACAACTCCGATCACCGCCGGATACCAGGCTGCAAGCCAACTGATAAAGCAATTCCAAAAATCACCTGAACAACTCATAAACTATAATCCCTTATATTATTATTGCTTGATAATGATAAATGACAATTTCTGTCAACCCCTTAATGTACATCCACAACCTTTTTTTTTCAACTTTTATCCGCTTACTATTGAAAAATTTGTAAAAAAGAGTTAAATTAATAGGTTATTATCTTTATAATGAAAATCATTTTTGGTTATTATGCAGTTGAAAAACTTTTAAAAGCGGCAATATAAGGTCTTCTTGAAAGTTTTGAAACAGATCATTGCGGGTTTAAAATGGCAAATTTTGAAGAAAAACTTATCGCTTTATCCAGCACTGAAACCTTGAAAAAAGCGAAAGCTCTGCTCAAGCACAAACAGCTGCGCGGTTCATGGCGGGATCGTGACGGGCGGTTGTGCGGTATATTCCGCGAAAATTCTCTCCCGGAAGCCGAAGTGGCTGTGACTACCGGAGAAAATGCCGCAGCCAGTTGTTCCTGCGGGGAAAAAGAGCATTTGTGCGCTCATGCGATAGCCATGCTCATGTATGGCGGCAGATTCCGTTTCGCCTCTTTGGAACCGGAAAGTTTGCCTCTTTACAGTAAAGGTCTGCTGATGCAGAGTTTTGCTGAACTTTCCCGCCGGGGTATGAAAAAAAGTGCTGAATTGCGCTTGACGGTGGTTGAAGATCAACTGCATGCTCCCAATCAGTACAAAATATTACTCCTTTCCGCCCGGCTTTACGGCACTTCCCGGGAATACTCCGGCAATTTGAGCAATCTCCGTCAGCTGTATTTTGAAAAATCGTTGAGTGCCGTGCTGAAGTATGAAGATTTTTCATTGCACGATCAGCAGATAATCCGTTTCCTCGCGCTCAACGGAGAGGCGGATAATTCCAATATTGCTCTCGGTGCGGAATTGACCGCTGAATTATTTCATGTTCTGCCTGGATTCCCCCGGTTTTTCCGTAACGGCAATCTTATCATCGTCCGTCCGGAACGGGCCTGGCCGGTTCTGGTCAAATCCGGCGGCAGACTTTTTCCCGGCATCCGCATCGGTCAGGCGGTCATGCCGTTGACCGGAGCCAGATTGATCGCCGGGCGCGGCGGCAGCTGGGTCGGCAAGGATGATGAATACTTTTTTATCGGCGGAGATTGTGAAGCCGGATTTCTCCGCAGTTTTTTCCGGCTTCCGCCCCGGGACATCCGGGAGCTGGCGGAGTTTCCGCTGCCGGTGCATTCTGCCCGGACGGAGCTTCCGGCACTGCGAAAAGCGGCGGTACTTTTGAATGGACAGGAGGATGAAAACGGCTGTTTCAGAGTGGATTTTTCCTATATTTACCACACCGGGAACGGGATGGTTTCAAGTGCGCCGCGTTCCGGGAGGACCGGGATCGACGGCAAGGATTTTTACCGCCGGGATGTCGCTTGGGAGAGGAACTTTGAAAATACTCTGGCTCTTTGCGGTGCAGAAGTTGATGATCGCAGCGGAGCTTTGCGCTTTTCCGATATTCAGCAGGCCGGAGTATTTCTGGATCGGGCTTTGCCGGAGATCGCGGCGGCTTTCCCGGAGCAAATGTCATTGAGTGCCGGTCTGGCATCATTGAGCAACGGCGGCAACGGTCTGAAAGATCTTCCTCTGATCTGCTCTTATGCCGGAAAGACAAGTGATGCTTACATCATTGATTACCGGCTTGGAGAATCCGGCCGGGCGGTAAGCTGGGAAACGGTCACGCAGTTGGCTGTCGCCCGGGAAAATTATCTGTATCACAGTAAGAAGTTTTGGAAAATATCTCCTGAACTGGCTAAATTTCTGCGCAGTGCCGGAACTTTGCTCCGTAATATCGACACGATCGGCTGCCGGTTTGAAATACCTTTCGGAAATTGTCACTATTTTTGCAAACTTGCCGGGGCTGTGCCCGGAGCATTGCCGCCGGAATTGCTGGAGGCTGTTTACAGCGGCAGCGGATTGACTGAACTGCCGGAAACTTTTGCATTCAAAGGTAAATTGCGTAATTATCAGCTTGAGGGTGTGAGATTTATGCAGTATCTCACCGATCGCGGCTTTAATCCTCTGCTCGCTGACGAAATGGGTTTGGGCAAGACGGTGCAGCTGTTGGCTCTTTTAAGTTCCCGGATGAGCAGAAACGGGCGGCCTTCGCTGATCGTCTGTCCGGCTTCTCTGTTGACCAACTGGGCAAGAGAAGCGGCACGGTTCGTGCCCGGATTCAGGGTGGCAGCTCCGGTCGGCGGCGAAAGGGAAGAGGTTTTGACAAAGGGAGGATTTGACCTTTTGATACTCTCTTATGCGGCGGTGAAACTGGCGCAGAATGCATTGAAAAAATATCATTTTGAGTTTCTGGTGCTTGATGAAGCGCAGCATATCAAAAATCCCGGTTCCACCAATGCCCGCAATTGTAAAAATATTCACGCTTCCCACCGGGTGGTGTTGACCGGTACTCCATTGGAAAACTCTCCGGAAGATCTCTGGAGTGTGATGGATTTTCTCCATCCGGGGTTATTCGGTTCGTTGCCGTCATTCCGGCGGCGGTACAGCAATATCGCTTCGGATGTTGAACTGCAGGAGGAATTTACCGGGCGCATCGCTCCGTTTATCAAGCGCAGAACAAAAATGGAAGTTGCTTCCGACCTGCCGGAAAAACATGAAAATATCATCTGTTGTGATATGTCTGAAGAACAGCGCAAACTTTACGCAAAAATTCTGGCCGACAACCATTCTGCTTTGGAAAACGGCGGCAGTGCAGAACTTTTTGCTCTGCTTCTGCGTTTGCGGCAATGCTGTTGTCACCCGGCTCTGCTGCCGGAATTTTACGGGCAGGAAAATATGCCGTCAGCCAAAACAGAATTGCTTTTTGAAATATTGCAGCAAACCATCGACAGCGGCCACAAGGTTTTGATTTTCAGTCAGTTCACCAGTATGCTCAAACTGTTGACTCCCAAATTGGCAGAGCTTGGTATACCTTATGAATATCTGGATGGCAGTACCCGTGACCGGCAGGATAGAGTAGATCGCTTCAACCGTGATCCGGCTGTTCCCTTGTTCCTGTTGAGCCTGAAAGCCGGAGGAACCGGGTTGAATCTTACTGCTGCTGATACGGTCATTATTTACGACCCCTGGTGGAATCCGGCTGTCGAATTGCAGGCGGCGGACCGGACGCACCGTATCGGTCAGACCCGTCCGGTAACGACGGTAAAACTGGTGATGAGAAATTCTGTGGAAGAAAAAGTTCTGCTTCTGCAGCAGAAAAAACGGGAACTCTTTCACTCTCTGGTGGAAAATCCGGCGGCTTCCGGCGGAATTTCTCTTGCCGAATTGCGTGCATTGATGGAGTAGGATATGAGGAAAATGAAAACAGTTCTTTTCTGGCTGCTGTTGTTCACCGGCATTCAAAATCTCCGGGCGGAAGTATATTTTATTCCCGGCTGGTACAGTCAATGGATAAATTACCGCAAACATCAGGCGGCTCTGACGGAACTTTTCCCCGGAGAGACTGTCCATATATGCAAATGGGACAGCAACCGTTTCTGGGGGAATGCAAAACGGGCCGCCGGAAAGTATGTGATGGAATTTTCCGGGAAACTGCTGGCCGGAGAAACCGGAGATGTCACCCTTATCGGTCATTCGCTCGGCGGCCGGATCGTTTTGGATTGCATCGCTCAAATCGCGGCAAAACGGCAGCAGGTCAGGCAGATAATTCTGCTGGGGACCGCCGGGACCATCACGGAAACTGATTTGCAGAACTGCCGTCAGGTTTCCCGGCTGCCGGTGATAAATATCTTTTGTATCGACGATAATATGCTCAAACTGTTTTATTCAAAAGAGAGGGTGATGCCGTTGGGCCTCTGCGGTCTGCCGCAGCCGGAAAAACACTTTCGCCAATACCGGCTGCCGGTGCCGGAACATGATATAAAGATGTTTGATATAAAAATCTTATCCCGCAAAAATATGGAATTTTTCCGGGAAACTTCGGCGCATCTTGCATGGAAATATATCCGGATGCTCTCTCCGGTTTTCAAACAGCAGGTGAAAGAATCTTATATCGATCTGGCCGCATTGGAAAAGATCGCTTCGCTGGATTCGGTAAAAAATGATTTTCTGCCCGGATATGTTACGGTCGATGAGTGTGCCGGCTGGAAATTGGCTTCCCGCCGTTTCCGCAGGCGTTACCGTATAAGTTCTCCGGCCGGAAAGTTTTTTTATTATGATTCAGAGAGTATCGCCAAGCGTAATTTTACGGATATATCTTCCATAATGAAGTCAGTGGATAATGAATGATTGATTATCGGTTGGGAATTTGCTTTTTCCCCGATTTTATTTCTCTGGACAGCCAACGGGAGTCACGAACAGTGAATACGGAGTAAACAGTGATCCATGATAACATGAAAAGTGAATAAAATCCGAATAAAAATGCCCAGATGGTTTGTCGGAAAAAACGTTTTTCCCTCCAATATATCCATGCCGGTACAATACTCCAGAGTGCCGAAGAAATATATATCGCCGCCAATTGATATCCGGTGTGGTTATGTACGAATAATCCGCAAATGACGGCCGGCAGTGAAATAAATGGCAGCAGCATATTGATTGATAAAGCAAGCCAGTGGATGAACAGATTGAATGATTTAACTGTTGGTCCCCGTAGCTGTTTGATGACAAAGGGAGACATCAACAGATTTTCCCGGATGTCGCTTCTGGTCCAACGCAACAGCATTTTGCACACGCCTGAATAAGTTTCCGGCAAACAGGTTTCTGCCCGGGCTGCAGGTTGATGTACAATGTGAAATCCGTTGCGCAGCAACAGTGTGGCTATGGCCCGGTCCTCTCCTATCGATGCAGGTCGTTTCATGAATTTTTGAGACAACCATTCGTCAGCGATCGGCAGTACTGCACTTTTACGGTATGCACTTAATGCTCCCGGGGTGCAGAATACATTTCCGCAGGAACTTTGTGCCTTGCGGAGGAATGCGCAGCCGAATATCAGGGCGACATCCATCATCCGGACATGAAAATTATATTTTCCCGGCTTGCTGCAGAGCATTCCCGCAACAGCTCCTGTTCTCTGATCGGCAAACGGCTGCACTATTTTCCGCAAAGCATCATGATGTACAATTGAGTCACTGTCAACCGTGATAATTATATCTCCGGATGCCCGCATCATACCCTGATAAAGAGCATGTTTTTTCCCCATATTTTTTTTGAGGTCGATTACGCTGATCTGTCCGGATAGTTTACCGGCCATTTGAAGATAATGCAGCGTATTGTCCAGTGAACCGTCATTGACCGCAATAATGTGAAGTTTATCCGCAGGATAATTGCTGTCGAGCAGGCTGCGCAGAGTATAAAAGACATGTTCTCCCTCGTTGTATGCCGGGACAAGAACTGTTACTTCCGGTAAATCACTGTCACTGTAAACGTCCGGCCAAGCCGGTGAAAATGATGCGGATACCCCGAGAAAAGCAAGATAAATCGCTGAAATAAACAGTGACAGAAAAAAAAGCATCAACTGCCATTGATTGAATATGTGCCTGAATGGAATTTCAGCGGAAGATACAACTGTTGCTGTTGAAAAGATAAGTAAAATTACAAAAAGTGACCAGAGGATATATTCTCTGATGCATAATTTTTTCCATCCGGGAAATTGTGTTTCAGTGCGTGGGGAACAATTAATTTTATCTGGTGACATGATTTCAACGGTATCAGAATACAACTTTATTTTCTTTGAGGCAATTTCAAAAGTCTTCAAAAATTCTTGAAACTCCGCATCGCGATCTTGTTGCAGAGCGTTTCCGGCGGTTATTTATTCAACAGCCACGCTCAAACTGCCGCGTCAATTTCATCGATGCTGATTTTTCAATTTCTTTATTGAATTACTTTTGCAATTACCTCTTTATTTCAACATAACATTTTTGAGCTTTTTTACAATTACATTTTATAAATATACTTGACTTTGCAGAAAATAACAATATATTAAGTGCGACATAATGATTGATATGTTTCTATGAAAAGGTGTTGCTTTTTCGGGGATTATTTTCATCAATTTCTTTAATTTCAAATCAGGTTCTTATGATTACGATAAAGCAAATTCAGAATTTTCTGGTTTTGGCCGAAGTTCTTCATTTTGCCCGGGCGGCGGCACAGCTGGGGATTTCACAAGCTACTTTGAGTTGTGAAATAAAAAAGATGGAAAAAAATTTGGACGTGCAGCTTTTTGACCGTTCTGATAAGTGGGAAATAAGACTTACATGCGCCGGCAGAACTTATTATGAATATGTAAAAAATATTCCGGCAGATATTTTCACGGCCCGGCAGGAGGCTTTGAAAAGTGCCCGGGGTGAACGCGGTTCTCTGGCTGTTGCGGTGAGTAATGTTGCTTATGCTTATATCGATTTCGGGAAAGTCTGCCAAAGGATGCTCCTGCGTTATCCGGAAATCAAATTGAAAATTCTGGATATGCCTCATGGCCGCGACCGTTTTGATTGTCTGAAGCATGGCAAGGCAGATGTGGCAATATTTGCAGGCAGCAGTAATGTACAGCTGCCGGAAGGTTTTGCTGTCAAAAATCTGTTGACGTTGGATATGGCATTGGCGATCCCGCGCAAGAGCCGTCTGGCGAAGATATCACAGTTGCAGATAAAGGATTTGAAAAATATCCATTTTATTCTGCCGCCGCCGGAAGAAGCTCCGAATTTGCGCCGGGCTCTTGATGAAGTTTTTATGGAGCATTGTCAATCTCTGCCGGTCGTTTCGCAGGAGGTGATCGGGATTCGCGGTACTTTGCAGTTTGTAGCAGCCGGGATGGGGGTGGGATTTCTTTTTATGCATAAGCACAATCCCTTGCCGGACGAGGTGGTTCTGCGTAAATTTCCGGTAAAAATGGAGCGTTCGCTGCTTGCCGGTTGCCGGGAGAACAACAATTCTCCGGTAGTTTGCAATTTTCTGGAAACCGTAAGACAGAATATTCCGGCAAATTGACTGTTGCCGGAGAGTTTCAAAAATTGTGTTTGATGTTACCGTTTCTTATTCGGCCGCACTGACGATCTTATCCAGTATTTGCTGATAGTAGAGATTGCCCAGATGGCTGCCGTTGGAGAACCAGACTATGCGTTCTTTAAGCGTTTCATCAAGGAAAATTTTCTCTTCATCATTGACCAGAAAATCATCGATATTGTGAAACACCCGGATATCAGGATTGTGGCGCAAGGTCTTTTCCAAAGACCTCAAATCAGAATCCGCCAGCAGTTCTCCGGTGGTTTTCCCCGGATAACGCGGTGTCAGCAGATTTTTGGCATAATCCTGAAATGTCACCTTGTCCAGTGCCTGATAAAGTCCGGTACGATCTCCCCATTTGTATTCCGGAAATCCGGGCAGCGGTGTTTCCCGGTGGGCGGCAAAAAGCATCTCCCGCATGGACATTTTAAGATATATCCCCGCGATGACTTCCGCACTTTCCGGGTCAAGCGGCAGCATAAATTTCCGGTAATCTTCCAGTGAGGTGTTTTCATCGGTATGCAGATAGTGCGGTGCAAGTTTTATCAGCAGCCACCCGGCGGAAGTTATCAGTTTTTCCCGCATTTTACTTTTGCTCCATCCTGCGGAAGAAGCAACCATCGCGTCGATCTTTTTCATTGCATGATCCAATGATACCGGAGGATTGACGGCGATGAAACGCTTTGCGCCTATCAATGGTGAAAGTTCTTCCAATTCAGCCAGTTTCAATGTTTGTATGCCGCCCATGCTGTAACCGCAGATGATGATTTCAGGAGTATTTATCCATTCCCGGGCCTTCAAATCCTGCAGAACTGCCTGAATCGCCTTGCGGAGCCGGGCCGCATCATCCGGCAGATATCCCGGCAGACGGCATTCGCCGTCGGCGATGATGAAATTCCAGTTGAATGTACTGTCAAGAGTAAGTATTTTGCAGCCCCGGTTGTGGAATTGTTCTGCGATGCCGAGCATGGTGGAATTGATATACGTGCCGCCGATGCCGGAGAGCATGATGACCAGTTTCTCTTTTGTTTCCGGATTGGGCGGAGCTTCTGTTTCCGGAGCTTTCCAGAAGCCGTAGCGCAGTTCCGGCCGCCCGGGAACCAGCTCCACCGAACGCATATAGCCGTCCCGGAGAAAGTCGCCGTTGAAAACCGACAGCGGCATATACCACCAATCCCGGTCACGCTGTACTCCGAAAAGCATCACCCGGATGGTGTCGGTATTGTTTCCCTGCGAAAAATAATTTTCCAGCGGAAAATAGTGGCCGTATTTCAAATATTCCGGGCGTGCCGGCGGTGTCCATACCGGAACCGGCGGTGTCGGAGTATCTTTTTCTGCGGCTTCAGCCTGTTCCCGGTACTCTTTGAGTTGTCTTTGCGCCTCTTTATAGAACCACATCCGCAACTCCAGTTCCCGCTTTACCAGCATCATCTGCCGGTAGTTTTTATAGGGATCAACGGCACTGTTCACCACTGATACATAACCGTTGTGAGCGACGGTCATCCGGTTGAGGAAGGTAGCGTATCCGGCGTAAGGGATGTAAGTTTTTATATCAAAAGCTGTATCAAAGAGCAGCCCCAGATGATCCCGGCCGTTCATAGAGGGCGCAAACGGCAGGATCAAGGTGTGTCCCGGGCCGATCCCCCACCGGGCAAAGGCCTGACCGAAATCCGCGTGCGCCGGAGGAATATACCACCACGATTGCGCCACGTCAAAAATACCGGCGATACCAAGCGTCGAGTTGATCAGGAAACGTAAAGTTTCGGTACCGGCGGCCTGCCATTCGGCCTGCAGCAGTGAACTTACCGCCCGGGCCGGATATTCCAGATTGACACAGACATTGTGAAAATGGGTGATGAAAGGCCGGGGGAATATGGAACAGTAGACCCGGCCCAGCGGATCGGCGATGTAGTTCATCGCAAAGTCGGTGCAGCTGAACATCGAACGGTTGAAACCTTCAAGAGGGTCCTCACCGCCGAGCATCAACTCGATCTCGCTGGGTGTCCACGCTTCCGGATGTTCTTCCGGGAAGCGGTCATAAGGGTGATGACAGCCGTTGAATATCAGCGTGAGAAGTACAACTGCTGTCAGAAAAACCGTGCGCTTCATCTGCCCAGAGTACTGCCGGACCGGAAATCGGCGGAATCTCCGCTGTTCCAGACCGGTTCTTTCCCGCGAAGCTGCTGTTCGAAAAAGCCGAATGCCGGTCCGGCAAGGATATCGTGGCCGCCTTCAAATATTGTGACTCTGGCCATGCCGGATTCCCGCCGGAAAAGCACTTTGCGCTCACCGTATGCCGGATCTTCGCCGGTGTATTTGAGGTGTTCGGGTACTGCCTCATTTTTTACCATGAAGTCAATATCTTCCGCGCTGATCTGATCGCCGGGGGCGGCCAATTCGTTGAATGCTTCAAGCGTATGGGAAACCGGCACGCTGCCGGTGTGTCCGTCATGGATGCCGGTGCCGATATCCACGATGGTTTTCCCGGCAGAAGATTTGAGATAGGTGATCGAAGAGCGTTTTGCCGCCTCATCAAAAGCTTTTTTATCCACATCCGGATTCCCGCCGCAAGCCTGCCGGATATGTTCGGCATAAACCCTGTTTTCAGTGGTCAGCGCGGCGCACTGGCTGTGCCATTTGGCAACATCGGAAATAGGGCACCAGGAGGATACGGCCGTCCAGATTTCCGGATGGCGCGAGGCCAGAAGCAGAGAGGCGTGACCGCCGCCGGAACCGCCGACCAGAAAAATCCGGTCATTATCCACCGGATAATTGGCTTTGACATAATCCACCGCACTGACGATATCTGAAACCACCAGATCTGAACCGCAGGCTTCCGGCAGCCAGTTCGGTCCCCGGAACTTCGGAAAAATACAGTGCCAGTTGCGTTCAGCACAACGGATGAAAAACGGTGTGCTTTCCTGGGTGTGATCGTAACTCCAGGTGTGCAGAGCCACGATCAGCGGGCGCGGAGCATCACCGTCTGCCGGAGCGAACATCGCCGGCTGCATGGTCTGATCAAGGGCGGAAAGATAATGTATTTCACAGGGGGATTTGCTCATTTTTCATCCTTTCAAAAAAGTATCGATATCCCGGAAACAGGTTTGATATTTAATATAAATCGCCATCCGGTAAAAATCAATCATTTTTTTCAAGATGTCCGGCAAATAGTTCCTGCTTTCCCGGCAGTTTCAGTATTTGCAGCGGGGACAATAATAAATTTTTGTAAACCTGCCCTTGTAAATTTTGTGATACGTGGTTATATTAATCTATGCTGAAAGAACGGAGAATATTTTTATGGCAGTAATGAATTGGAAACAGTTGCTTTCACCCCACCGGCTGGGGACTGATACTCCGGGTAAAATCACCCCGGAAAGATCCCCTTTCCAACGGGATTTTGACCGGATCGTATTCAGCGGCAGTTTCCGTCGTCTGCAGGATAAGACCCAGGTGTTCCCGCTGTCGGGGACGACTGATATCCATACCCGTTTGACCCACAGTATGGAAACCAGCAGCATTGCCCGCAGTCTGGGGACTGCCGCCGGAGTATTCATCTGCCGCGAGGCGGATACCGGTGGAGGGCATCCCAGCGATATCGGTGCGGCAGTGGCTGCAGCGGCGTTGGCTCATGATATCGGCAATCCGCCGTTGGGACATGCCGGAGAGGAGGCGATCCGGTATTGGTTCGAAAATTCTCCGGTCGGCCGGAGTATTTGTGATGAGATGAGTGAAGCTGAACGGGATGATTTCCGCAATTATGACGGCAATGCGCAGGGATTCCGGATATTGTCCCGGCTGGAAATGCCGGATCGTCCCGGAGGAATGCAGTTGACCTGTGCCACATTGGGAACTTTTGCCAAGTATCCCGGTTCGGCTCAAAGCGGTTTGAAAAAGTGCGGATTTTTTCTGCAGGAACAGGAATATTTCGCTGAAGTGGCGGAGTATTGCGGATTGCTTCCTGCCGATGGATGTTCCTGGGCGCGTCACCCCTTGAGTTTCCTTTTGGAAGCGGCCGACGATATCGCCTATCTGACGGTGGATTTTGAAGATGCTCTGCGCCAGGGTTTGATCGGATATCAGGAGCTGGAAGATGCATTTCTGGCGATAATTGATTCGGAATCTGCCGTTTCTTATGTCAGGACTTTAAGTTCTCCCCGGCGCAAAGCCGAATTTTTGCGCGCCCATGCCATCGGAGTATTGGTGCGGTCGGCGGCTGATGAATTTATCCGGCACCATGATGAATTGCTTGCCGGTACATGGAAAACTCCGCTGACAGAAACTATCCGGCAAAAGGATATCCTGCAGCAGATACGCAAGCGCAGTACTTCCGGCATCTACAATCATCCGTCGGTTGCAGAGATCGTCGGAGCCGGATTTGAATTGGTTACCGGTATGCTGGATATATTTGTGCCGTGCGTATCGGAAATGGACCGGGAAAAGTGCGGCGGCTCTCCGGCTTCTTACCGCAGCCGCCGGATATCAGCCATGCTGCCGGAAATGTTGTATCATTCTCCCGGGAGTGCCTATTGCCGTTTGCTGGGTATTCTGGATTACATTTCCGGGATGTCTGACCGCAGCGCGGTTTCATTATATCAGAAATTGAAAGGAATTTCATTGTGACAATGACCAAAAATGGATTTGCCGGCCGGAGTGTCGCCGGTTGTGATTTGATCCGCGAATTGGGCAGAGGCTCCAATGGAGTGGTTTATCTGGCCAGGCAGCAGAAACTCAACCGCCAGGTGGCATGCAAAATAATGGCTCCGGAATTGCAGGATGATCCGTATTTTCTGGATAATCTTTTTGCTGAAGCGGCCAATGCGGCGAAACTTTCACATCCGAATATCATTCAGGCTCTGGATGCCGGGGATGACGGCGGATTGAAATATTTTATGATGGAATATGTGGACGGGGATTCGCTCGAAGATATCCGGCTGAATACTCCGGAAAAGATTTCGACCGATTTCCTGATCAATATATCTTTGCAGTTGGCTTCTGCGATGGATTACGCCTGGAGTGAACACGGTATGGTTCACGGAGATATCAAGCCGGGCAATATCATGGTATCCCGGCGGGATCAGATGTTGAAGATCGGAGATCTGGGATTGGCACGTTCCAGCAACGGAGCATCCGGAGATCCGGAAGAGGTTATGATCACACCGCTTTATGCGCCGCCGGAAATAATCAGTCAGCAAACTTCCACTCCGGATCAGCGCAGTGATATTTACAGTTTCGGTGTGATGTTTTATGAATTGGCCTGCGGAAAAGCTCCTTTCACCGGGACCATCGAGGAGATACTGCATGGACACTTGGAAATCACCCCGGAAAAACTGATCGTCATGAATCCGGATCTGGATATGGAACTGGCAAAATTGATCGATTCGATGCTGGCCAAAGATCCGGCTGACCGTCCGGCAGATTGGAAGAGCGTAAAACAGAAGTTGATGGCGATCAAGCAGAAAAAAACGGCACAGATGCCGGATATCGGCGGGGAGATGTTGAGCGGCACCAGTAAGAATATGTTGAATACTTCATGGGCAGTGGGGAAGAAAAAACATCAGATGTTTGATAAATTCCCCTGGCTGCTGCCGGCACTGCTGATCATTATTATCGCAACGGCTTTGATATCTATTCCTTTCAGTTTGGGACTTTTTCAATGAGAACTATCACTTTTGAATGTATAAAAGAGGCGGTTTGCCGTCTCTGCGGCCAGGCGGCATGTGATTTGCCGCCGGATGTGCTGGCGGCGTTGAAGTCTGCCGCCGGCCGGGAAAAGAATGTTTTGGCGCAGGTTTTTTTTGAACAGTATCTGCTTAATTCTGAAATCGCCGGGAAAGAGCGTCTGCCTTTGTGCCAGGATACGGGGTTCGCAGTGTTTTTTGTTGCCATCGGCCGGGAGGTGATCATTGATGGCGGTACGCTTTCTGAAGCGATAAATGCCGGTGTGCGAGAGGGATACAAAAAGTATTATCTGCGCAAATCAATCGTCAGCGATCCGCTGTTTGACCGGAAAAATACTTTTGACAATACTCCGGCGATCATCCATCTGGAACAAGTTCCCGGGGATCAGCTGCATATCGTTCTTGCCCCCAAAGGCGGCGGTTCGGAAAATATGAGCATGCTGAAGATGCTCAAACCATCGCAAGGCCGGGCCGGAGTGGTCGATTTTGTGGTTGATTCGGTCGTGTCCGCCGGAGGCAATCCCTGCCCGCCGACCATCGTCGGAGTCGGTATCGGCGGCACGATGGAGCATGCGGCATTCATGGCCAAAAAAGCCTTGCTGCGGGAAGTGGGCAGGCCGTCACATGATTCGCGATATGCGGAATTGGAAGCGGAAATATTGCAGAAAATAAATGCTTCCGGTGTTGGTGCGCAGGGATTGGGCGGAGATGTGACCGCACTGGCTGTGCATATAGAATTCCATCCCTGCCATCTGGCCAGTCTGCCGGTGGCGGTCAATTTGAATTGCCATGCTGCGCGTCATGCGGAGGTGACATTATGAAAAAGATCATGCGGACTCCGTTTACAATAGAGGATATCCGTTCTTTGCGCGCCGGAGATCAATTGATCCTGTCCGGAACAGTCTATACCGGCCGGGACGCCGCGCATAAACGGCTTTGCGGGATGTTGGAAAAGGGCGAAACTTTGCCGGTGGATCTGGCGGGGCAGGCAATATATTTTGTCGGCCCCTGTCCGGCACCTCCGGGGCGGCCGATAGGTTCGGCAGGGCCCACTACCAGCGGACGGATGGATGCTTACTCACCGGTTCTGATCAAAGAGTGCGGTCTGCGTGCCATGATCGGTAAAGGCGGCCGGTCACAGGAAGTTATTGATGCCATGAAAGAGCATGGCTGTGTATATCTGGCGGCCACCGGTGGGGCCGGAGCTTTGATCGCCAATTCGATAACCAGAGCCGAAGTGGTTGCTTTCGATGATCTCGGGCCGGAAGCGATCTATAAACTGGAACTGGACAGTCTGCCGCTGGTCGTCGCTATTGATGCCGAAGGTAATTCGCTGTTGTGACAGGCCGGATAACAATATCCTGCCAGGGATATCATAACGCCATTTTTTGCTCCGGAAGCTTGTTTCCGGTGTTATAAGTTAAGTTGGCAATGTCTCAAATTTTGTGAAATTTGCATTCAATAGTCGTTGCTTGCGA
This sequence comes from Lentisphaerota bacterium, assembly GCA_015061815.1. Taxonomy (GTDB): domain Bacteria; phylum Verrucomicrobiota; class Lentisphaeria; order Victivallales; family Victivallaceae; genus UBA1784. Next base: position 17,915 of record SUVW01000004.1, on the reverse strand, counting down.
TAATTGTAAACGCAAGAATATATCACAAGTATTATGCTTTGTCGACCACGCGATAACGGTTTAATCATGCCGATGGATGCATCACAACGAATGATACTACAACAACTTTTCTCATAATCTGTACTGGCAAAAAAATTTCAAATATTTTACCATTTTTTTGTTTTTTCATTTGCATTTTGAAAAAGTACATGTATACTATTAAACATAGTAACTAGTTACTATGCTATTTGTCAACGCTTTCTGTATTTTTTGGTGTAGCCTTCACTTCGGGGGGATACGATATGAGTGGGCGGATGATCGGTTTGGGGCGGAGGGGATCGCGCTTATGCAAACTTCCGGTGGCACAACCCAGACTGAACCGGTATCCGGAGTTTCGACAGGAAAAATTTATAGCATAAAGAGGTGATTTCAAAAGTTTTTGAAATTCCGCATCGCGATCTTGTCACGGAGTGTTTCCGGTGGTTATTTATTCAACAGCCACACTCAAACTGCCGCGTCAATCCCGTTGATGCTGATTTTTGAATTGCTTTTGCAATTACTTCATAAAAAAACCTTGTTTCAAGGCATGAGTGACGGGAATGATTGTGAGCGCATCACAAAATAATGGGGACAATAACAACAAACGCAGAAAGGACCAATTATTATGAAAAAGTATCAGTCACTCCAGTCAACTGGAGTGAAGCACTCGTGCTTCACTCTTATCGAACTTCTTGTTGTCATTGCGATAATCGCGATATTGGCAGCGATTTTGCTGCCGGCTTTGAACCGTGCCAGAGAACGCGGCCGCACTGCCAGTTGTATCAACAATCTCAAGCAGCTTGGCATGGCATCCATGTCTTATGCCGATGACAATAACGACACTCTGCCGTATCCGTCACAAACTTACGGAGGCACCAGCGGATTCAATGTTGTCGGGACATGGTATTATCTGCTGGTCACCAATAATTATGTTGCCGGTAAAATGAAAAATACTACCGAATTTGAAACTCCGTATTCCATAAATGAGACCCATTGTCCATCTGAAAACATTGATTCCATCGCCCGCAGTCACTATGGGCCGTCTTATGCGGTTTTCAGTTCGGCACAATCCAGTTTGAAGCGTTTGAAAAATGCTTCAGCTAAAGTTTGGCTGGCGGATTCCAATGCTGACGGGGCAATGAAAGGATTTCGCGGTAATGAAAGCCGGGGCGGGGCATACTGGGGAAGTCTTGACCCGTATACTCCGGGAATCGTTCACCGGGCGGGAAATACTGACGGCAGACTTTCCATGCGCCACAGTGCCGGTATCGTACAGAATTTCTGCGACGGCCATACTGAACACTGGTCACTGGAAAAGGTCAACGAAACTGACGATGCTTATATCAATATTACAAAATGAGTTACATTTATGCGCACATTTTGTAAAACAGTTGCGGTCATTGTCTTCGGCAGTTTGATGTTCATTCTCCGGGGGGTGGTGGTTTCTCCGGAAAATATATCGGTTAACTGCGGGCAGAATCCCTCGGCGACAGAGAAATTCGCCGCTGGAGAACTTGCAAAATATCTGGAAAAAATAACCGGCACTCCGGTTGTGATATCATCAAAAACAGATTCCGGTAAATTCAATATTTCTGTCGGAAAAGTTTGCGGTGAAGATCTGACAGAGGATTTCAATAAAGCCATTGCCCATGCGGAACATGATGCTTTTGTCATCGAGATAACTGCGGATGCGATCCGTATCGCCGGAAACAGTGACCGGGGTACGTTGTACGGGGTTTACCAACTGCTTGAAGATTTGCAGTGCCGCTGGTTTTTCCCCGGCCGTCTGGGAGAGTGCATCCCAACGGCTGATAAGCTGGTTTTTCAGGAGGGAACACGCCGGTTTGTGCCGGATTTCAATCAGCGTTCCATTGATGTCGGTGCTACTGACGGGATGGACTTTGCAGAAATCATCGATTGGGCAGCTAAAAACCGGTTGAATTTCATCCCGGCTGCCCGCATGGTTTTCGTCAATCGTCTGCTGCCTTTGGAAAAGCGCAATATCTGGAGCATTCGCGGCGGACAGCAGGAGTGGCAGTTTCATGTGCACAACCTCAATCAAATGGTTCCCAATTCTCTGTTTGATACTAATCCGGAATATTTTGCGCTTTACAAAGGTGTCCGTCACAAAATCGGTACTGCCGGACGCCCCGGATACGGCGGCGGCAATGTTTGCACCACCGATCCCGGAGTGATCAAATTATGCGCCGATTTTATCATCAGGTATTTTGACACCCATCCGGAAGGGATGGTCGTGCCTCTCTGGCCGGGAGATGGCGCAATTTTATGGTGTGAATGCCCGTCATGCAAAAAATTGGGCGGCATCAACTTCATGGGCGGCAGACGCGGTTCGATGACCCGGAGAATGATCACATTCGGCAACGCGGTGGCAAAGATCGTGGCGGAAAAATATCCGGACCGGCTGATTCTCGTACCGGCTTATGCCAACTATATCCGGCCGGTCAATATCAAACTTGAACCGAATATCATGTTGCAATACTGTCTGCATGGTGACTATGCCCACAGTATTGAAAAGTGCAGTCACAATTCCGAAGAACTTATCCGGCTCAAAAAATGGGCGGATGCCGCCCCCCGGCAGCTGGGAGTATGGGAATATTTTCTGTTAGGCGATCATATTTCATCCTCCGGGGAAAATCCGGCAATGCTGCCGGTACTGTTCCGGATCAAAAATACTCTGCCGCACCTTAAATCCATTGGAGTAAACAACTATTACACCCAGTGTTCCACGAAATACTGGAAGCATAACATGGCGGCATATTATCTTACAGCGAAATATATCTGGAGTACCGACCGTAATTTTGACGGACTCCTGCGTGATTTCTGCAACCGCATGTTCGGTGCCGGCGGCAAATATGTTTACGACTACTATACGCTGATCGAAAATTCTGTGGAAAAGAGCAACTGGCATCCGACTGTGTACAGTGATCTGGCGGTACCGTCAGTAAATGTTTTTACGCCGCAGCTTCTTGCCCGGGCGGAAGCTTTGCTGAAAAGTGCCGCAGCTGAAAAGTTGACTTCTCTGGAAAAAGAACGCCTTGATATCGTGTGGAATACATTCCGGTTTGTCAAACAGAATGTCAGCACTCAAAGTCTGCTCGGGTTTGATGCCGGTTCGGCTTGGGGGATCAAGCGGGGGAAGGATTCTTACGTGATGAATCCTGCCGGTAAAGAACTTTCCGCAGATGACATCCGGCGCATGAAGATCAATGCAGCGGATGGCGGCGGCAATAAAGAGAATTTGGAAAGGATAATTTTCCGCGCTCACAAACGTACCATGCCGGTGGTGGAATTGAGCAATCAGGCGTTGAAAATCGCAGTTATTCCGGAACTCGGCGGTCGGATCATCCGGATGATCCCGGCTTTTTCCGGTCATAACTTTTTCAATGAACCGTCCGAATCATCCGCTTCGATCGGGGATAATTACTTCAATTACGGCGGTTATGAGGAGTATATCGGCAGAGGCTTTGCCGGACCGGGATGGGAATGGGCATTCGGCAGTGAGAAAAAAGGGGATTCGCTGGTCCTCAAAGCTGAAAACCGGGATTTCCGGCTGGAACGGATCATCACTCTGCCGGAAGAAAACGTGGCGGTGCTTAAAATCGTTTCCCGGCTGACCAATATTTCCGGCGGGGATCAGAAAACTGCTTTGCGCACTCATCCGGCAATAAACTGGATCGGCAGTGCCGGTGAGGTGCCGGTAACTATTCGCAGAAACAACGGATTTGAAAAGAAAAGTACGGTCAATTTGCTCCATGATCAGCAGATATCCTGTCCTGATGGCGAATGTCTGATCGGCGGCGGCAATGCTCCGCTGCTGCGTTACCGGGTGCAAAGCCGTAACGGTGGAACTGTTTACTTCTGTAAAACTGCCGATAAGGTATTCAATGTCGAATATCTCGGAGCCGAAACCATGCTCAAAAATGGAGAATCCATCGAGATCATACAAACTTTTACATTGACCGGTAAAACAATCAGCAAAAAGGGAGAAAAATGAAATTCAATGGTCTGTTTTCAATGTTGGCAATTATCGGATGTACGGCAATAGTCCATGCCGGTGAACGCACGATCGCTCCGCTAAACTCGGCAGGATTGAAATTTGTTCCGGATGGACGTGCCGGACAGGCTTTGCAATTAACTGAAAAAAGCCGGCTTTCTTATGACGGAAGCGTATTCAATGCTGCCGGAGGAACCATCGAAATGTGGATCCGTCCGGCTGCCAAAACTGCTCCCGGCAAGCAGAATTTCCTCATAAGCAACGGTACTAACAATCCGTCATGGTTCTTTTGGGGGTATGACAGCAAGGCATACAACTTCCTTTCCCGTGAACGTAAAGATGCAAAAAGTTTCAATCACTACTGTTCCATACGTATGGGCTTGGAGTTCCCGGCAAATGAGTGGACCCATGTGGCACTGGTGTGGTGTTACATCGGTAAAGGGGAATCATTGGTTCAGTTCTATGTGAACGGCAAATCTGTTATTGATAAGTTTGACCAGACTCTGGCAACTGCTTCATCCGGTCCGGTGGCTGTCGGTTGGAATACTGCCGGAGCCGGAGCTCCCGGATTTGCCGGAGATATCGATGAATTGCGCATCAGCAGCGTTCCGCTTGCTCCGGAGGAGATCGCCGCCGGTTATGAAGCCGGTAAAAGCGGCAAGAGTCTGGAGGTTACCGCTGCAACACTGTTCTACACCGGTTTTGAAGGCAACGCCTCCGGGCGTGGTTGCGCTGTGAAACCGGCGTTGGAAGATTTGAGTGCCAAAGGCGATCAGCTGGTGGAGAAATTGGTTGAATGAATCATCCGCAAATACCGCAGACACTGCTGATCGATATTGATGGCACGATCACCGGATATTTACCGGGGGCATTGGCTCCGGAGAAACTTTTTGAGGGAAATTTCCTTTTTCCGATACTTCTGGATGAACTGGTGAATTCCGGGTTCAGCCGCGATGAAGCTGCCGGAATGATCCGGAACAAATGCGCTGAAAATGTATTTTGGAATTACACTTTGCTGATCCGTTCCCTCGGCGCAGATGAAGAACGCACGATGTCACGCTTTGAAAAGTGGCATCAGGATAACCTCTTTGTCCATCAGGATATGGTGTCGGTGATAAAATTCTTTTCCGGGCTGGGAGTGAAACTTTATATCATCAGCAATAATCCGGTTGATGGATGCGAATTGAAGTTACTGCGGGCAGGGCTTGATCCGGGACTGTTTGCCGGAATATTGGGGACCGATATTTTGCAGGGATGCAAAGGGGCACCCGGGGTGTGGCAGCGGGCTTTGGCAATGGTGGAAACACCGCCGGAAGCTTGTGCCAGCATCGGGGATGATCCGGTCGAAGATGTCCTTCTGCCGCAAGAGTGCGGTATCGGACGCAGTTTTCTGCTCTGCCGTTCCCGGGCAGGGAGTTTCAGTGTGAAAGGGCGGACGGTGGAAACCGGTAATGCGGCCGGTATCCCGGAATTTTTCGGAATGCAGCTGACCGGTGAGCGATAAAGCAGAGGAGTTTTTAATGAATAAGGATTTTTATCTGGATAAGGTGCGCGGCGGTTGGTTCGGCAAGTGTCTGGGAGGTGTCGCCGGGATGCCTTTTGAAGGAGTTCCTTTCAGTCCGGAAATGAGCCGCGATGATCTGCATATCAACGAAGTGCCGAATGATGATCTTGAATTGCAGCTGGTTTGGCTCTGCGGATTGAAAAAACATGGTTTGGCTCTGGATGCGGCCGCATTCGGTGAACTCTGGCGGAAATATATCCCGCACGGCTGTGATGAATATTGTATCGCCTTGCGTAATCTCCGCCGGGGGATCGAACCGCCGGCAAGCGGTTGGAAGGATAACTTTTTTACCGATGGCATGGGAGCTGCGATCCGTTCGGAAATCTGGGCAATGCTCTTCCCCGGACGTCCGGATGCTGCCGGATACTTTGCCCAGCTTGATGCTCAAGTTGACCATTGGGGCGAAGGTGTTTACGGAGAAATTTTCATGTCAGCTGCCGAAAGTATTGTTTTTACTGACGGCAATGTGGAAAATGCTCTGCGTACTGCTCTGCACAAGATCCCGGCTGATACCAGACTCCACCGGGCCGCAGCGGATATTTTCAGACTGTATGATGCCGATGCCCCGGAAGCGGATGTGCGTGAGCACATCATGCTGCACTATCAGCGTGACAGCAACTTTACATCTTGCGTGATGAATCTGGTTTTTATTATCTATGCTCTCTTGTGGGGCAGGGGTGATTTTATAAAAACTATCCTGCTGGCGGTAAATTGCGGACGGGATACTGATTGTACCGGCGCATCATGCGGAGCATTTCTGGGGATCGCCAAAGGTATGGCAGTGATCCCGGATGAGTGGAAATATGCGGTAAATGAAAAACTTTCCCTGGGGGAATATGTGACAAAAATACCGGGTACTCCGCTGACCTTTACCGAACTTATCCGGCAAACAGAAAAATTGCATGATGAACTTTTCCCGCAACTGGAGTGTACATATCCGGAATATACTCCGTTTGTGCCGTCTGAACCGATCCCTTCGCTGGATGCCCAGAAGTGGCTCCTGCTTGAAAATGCTGTTCCGGAGGAGGTCGAAAAGATCGAGGCAGAGATCATCCGCACCGGCAAGTGTCCGGCTCATCTCCGGCAAAATGTCGTTTCATTTGACGGACTTTTCATGGATCTTTCGGCTTATGCTCATGATGCGTGCCATCTGACAATGATCTCGTGTCTTGCTGTGGAAAACCGGGATATCCGTCCGGAAGAGATCCAACTGTCGGTTACCGCTGATGTCGGTTCACAGCTCTGGATCAATGCGAACCGGTACATGAATCACCATTCCCGGGCGAAGATGATACCCTCGTTTCACCGGGCAGAGGGTGGACACAGCTTCGGATTTCATACCGAGTACGGCAAGCATCATGTTTTCCGGCTGGAATTGTTTTATTGTCTGCCGCCGGTACGTGCGTGTGTGATGTTCGGTAATCTTTTCAATGATCATCTGGATGGATTCAAGTTTGATATATGAGTGAAATATTGACAGAAACGTCTCTCCGTCCGGCGTATTATTCTTTGCGGCGCACGCTGCCTGAATGGAAATTTGACGATGGACTCCGGGAACTGGCTGATGCAGTATGCGAATATGAGATCGATGAGGTGATCGTAAAACTGGATACCGAGGAGTTTTCGCACGGGCATCCATCGTTGGAGTGGGCAAAACGTTATCAGGAAAAACTTTTTCTTGTAAAAGAAGCTTTGGAAAGCCGGGGCGTGAAATATTCGCTGAATCCCTGGATAACTTCCGGGCATGCCGATCGCGGCAGAGATGATCGCTGCCGGATGCCGGGATTTCAATTCATGGTTGGGGCAGACGGCTCTGAAAGCCGTCACAGTGCATGTTTCATCTCTCCGGCATGGCGGGAATATCTGCAGAAACTCTGGGGGATATATGCCGCTACCGGACCGCATATCATGTGGGTCGAGGATGATATACGTACATTCAATCACGAACCGGTCGAATTCGGCTGTTTCTGTCCGCTGCACATGGCGATGTTTCAAAAGAGGACCGGTACGGCTGTCAGCCGGGAGGAGTTGGTCAGAGCGATCCTTCATCCCGGAGAAGTTGATCCTCTGCGCCGGGAATATCTTGCCATGCAGCGGGAAATAATGGTCGATACGGCGCACTTCCTTGCCCGTTGTGTGCATGATATTTCACCGGGAACTTCGTTGGGGTTGATGTCTTCCGGGCCGCGTATGCATGCTTTGGAGGGGCGGGATTGGAGTGCGCTTGCTGAAGCTCTGGCCGACGGCGGAATACTTTACAGCCGTCCGCCGATGGGGAACTATTTTGAAGATTCCATGCGGGGATTTTACTATTCCCAGGATTCGATCAAACTGACCCGTTCGGTGCTGCCGCCGGGAACTGTTGAACAGACGGAATGCGAAAATATCCCATTTACCCGTTTTTCCAAAAGCGTGAATTTTACATTTCTGGAATTGGCCATCTCTTTTGCCTATGGTTCTGCCGGGGTGACCCTCAATATTTTCGATCATTGCGGCACGCCGATGCAAAACGAAGTTCACTATCTGACGATGCTGCGGGATAAAAAACCGTTTTTCAGTGCTTTGACTGAAGTGATCGGATCACCGGACGGTTACCGGGGGGTGCAGCTGATCCACCGTGACGGAGCAGCTTTTTGCAAACGTTTGGAAAGCGGTTGTGCCTACCGGGATCTGGAGGAAGACGGATTTGAAATGATGCAGGCATTGGAATCGCACGGAATCGCCACTTCTTATGAAAAATCATCTGTTTCGGCTCTGTCCGGTGAAACTGCCGGAGCATTGACGGATGAGGAGATACTTGAATTGCTTCACGGCGGTATTCTGCTGGATGCTATGGCGGCGAAAATTCTTTTTGAACGTGGTTTCGGAGAGTTGATCGGAATCAGGCAGATCCGGTTCCCGGAGAGCCGCCGGGAGTTTGGAAAGATCGTTTCCGCAGAGGAATTTCATTCGGTGCTGTTTGGCGGCAGGGATGGATGTTATCTTACTGCGACTCTGCCTTTTCTGAACAGTACAGCCAGATTTTCATCTTTTGAAACTCTGCCGGGGGCAATCGAAATATCCTCGTGGGTTGATCCTGACACCTGCCGTTTTGCTCCGGCGATGAGTGGATTTGTCAACTCCTTGGGCGGCAGAGTCGTGGTGCATTCGCTGGAATATAAAAGTTGTTTCGGTCCGTCATTTGCTTCTCCTTTCCGCAGAGAACAGCTGCATGGCGTTATCAACTGGCTTGCCGGAGGTACAGCACCGCTGCTTTTTGACTGTGACGGCGCATTTGCGCTGGCATTTCGCAAGGAGTGTTCAGGGCACACTGTTATCGGAGCATTTAATTTAAATCTTGATGATTGGTTTGAGAGCCGGTTCAGCATGAGCTGGGACAACGGGATGCCCCGGATATCGGTACTTGGTGCTGACGGGAAATGGCTGCCGGAACCGGCGTTGAATGCCGGTATTGATGGGAAAAAACTTACGGTGACGATGCAGAAGAAAGTTGATTTTAAATTTCCGCTGATCCTGCGTCTGGAATATAAGTCGTGATATGGAGGTGCAAATGAGTTATGATGCATTGATCGATTTTGCCTGCTTGAAGGGCAAGTTGATGTTCCGTCCGGCAAGCGGCAAATTAGCTTATCCTTATCTTGACCCCGGCGGTCCTTATTCCGCAAGTTTATGGGACTGGGACAGTTACTGGGGGGCCGTTGCGCTATTTGAGATCGCCCGCAGAAGCGGTGAAAAAAAACTTTTTAACGATGTTTGTACTCATGCCTGCGGGGCATTGATGAATTTTTTTGCAGTTCAGCATCCGGATGGCAGTCTGCCGATAATGATGACCGCAGAGGATGCCGACTGGTTTGACTCCCTCGGCGCTCCGGGAAATAATATGGCAAAACCGGTGCAGGCACAATTTCTGAAACTGCTTTGGGAAAACGGTGCTTTGGAAAAACATACTGCTGAATATCTGCTGCAGGGTATCCGTCGGGCGTGTGAATGCCGTTTCAGCAGATACCGGCACGAGGCAAGTTCACTGCTGGTGTGGGCAAATGATATCGCCATCGGGATCGATGATGACCCGGCGGTGTGGGGAAGACCGGATTTTTCTGCGGCGCATATTTTTCTGAACTCTTTGATGGTAATGGAGTTGAATTCTGCTTCGGAGGTTGCCGGAAAATTACAGTGCTGTCAGGATGCGGATTATTTCCGGCAGGAATCATCCCGGTTGGCAGAGGCGGTGAACCGTTTCTGCTGGGATCGGCGGGATAAGTGGTATTACTCCTGCGATGTCCAATGCCGTCAGAATCTCCGGAGTCACCGTTACTTCAAAGAGCTGAATACTTATTTGACCCCTTTCTGGCAGGTGATGCCGTTGAGGATACGCAATTTTTGCGGAGTACTTCCGCTGGCGGCGGGGATCGCTTCTCCGGAGCAGGCGGCTGAAGTCGTTGCAAAGATGACCGATCCGGCTGAATTCCGGACACCTTACGGCATCCGGACCATGTCGGCAGCAGAGGATCGCTTTTATGAAGACAAAGTTTCCCGGGGCAACCCCAGCAACTGGCTCGGGCCGGTTTGGATAATCGCCAATTATCTGACCTATATCGCATTGAAGCGTTACGGATTTACTGCTGAAGCTGCTGAACTTGCCAAAAATACGGTTCAGCTGCTCGACAAGGATTTCCGGAGTAATGGTATCATGCATGAATATTACGATCCGTCAGATGGAACTCCGATATCAGGACCGGGATTTCTAAATTGGAATTTGCTTTTTCTGCTTATGGAGGAGGCGTTTGCATGAAAAAATGGCAGGATCCGGTATTTATCCCTCCGGAAGAACGAGCCCCGCTGTTATTGCCGGATGGAGCATTTAAACTGCTTTTCATCGGCAACAGCATTACGTGTCACGGGATCAGTGAGCGTTATCACTGGTATGGCGAATACGGTATGGCTGCTTCCTGCCGGGAACGGGATTATGTCAGTTTGACCGGGAAGTGGGTGGAAACACAGCTTTTCCCACGCCCGGTAGTGATTTGCCGCGGAAATGTAAACAAACTGCTGGCTTTGGAAAACGGCAGCAGTGATCCCATGAAAACCCTGGGAAATGTGATTCCCGAACCGGATCTGATCATTTTGCAAACCGGGGAGCATGAGGGACCGGAACAGACCGCTGAAATCATCCGGAAAAACTATTGTGAAAAATTGCTGGAACCACTTCTGGCAATAAGATCCCGTCCGGCGATCGCAGCGGTGGGTTTGTGGTGTCCGGTCGATAATGGCGTGTATCCGGTATGGGCAGAGCGGATAGATGATATTTACCGGGAAGAGTGTGCGGCAAGAGATATTCCGTTCGGCAGTGTGAGGCATCTGGCTGAAGATCCGGCGTGCCGGGGGTACGGAGACTTTCCGGAAGTCCGCTGGCATCCTGATGATTCCGGTATGAGAGGATATGCCGAAACGGTCATTTCCCTGATCACTGCTGGTGATCTCTTAAATCGCAAACGGAATTGCCGGTGATCAAAGGAGTCGGCAGAACTTCCGGCAACTCCGGCTGTATACCGGATTCGATCCATTGCACGAGCTGTCCGGCACCGGTTTCGCCGATCTCATAAGATGGCAGATAAAAGGAGGTCAGCCGCATGGTATCCGGAGTGAATATGCCGTCCGCTCCGGTGATGGAAATATCTTCCGGTACCCGGACTCCTTTTTCCCGGAAGGCGGCGATACAGCCCCAGGCAGCCATGTCATTCGGAGCGATCACACAGGTGACTCCGGGAGCTTCCTGCAAAATTTTCCGCCCCATCCGCCAACCGCACTGGTAGTCAAAACCTGCTTCCGGTGCAATGTAACATGGAGTTACCCCGGCAGCATCAAGTTCATCGCGGACTGCTCTGGCGCGTTTCTCTCCCGAAGAACCAACTTCCGGAGACGGCAGAATGGCGATGCAGCGATGACCTTTTTTCAGAACACAGCGGACAACTTGCCGCATGCCCTCATATTCGTCAGCGGTAACTTGAGGACAGGAGACCCCGGATACAGAAGTCGTGAGCAGAAGCATCGGGATATCCTCGTTGAGCAATTCCATGACACACGTTTCATTTTGCAGGGCGCCCCAGAAAAGAATGCCGTCTGTCATTTTGGAACGGACCATTGTCAGATGGCGTCTTTCCCGCAGAAATTCATCCGTTACCGGCATCAGCTGCAAACTTTTGCCGCAATCTGCCAGAACCCGCTGGATTCCCATTGTGATGGAGGCAAAATTGTGGTCAAAGTGCCGCATGCTGGTACCGATGGTCTGTTCGCAGCTGATATGCCGGGAAAGCAATGTTATGCAGTTGGAGCGTTTGCAATTCATCCGGCGGGAGTTGATATCCGGATAGTAGTGCAGTTCCTCGCAAATTTTCAAAATTCTTTCCCGTTGACGGACGGAAATCAGTGGAGATGGCGGAATTTGAAAAGCTCTGGACACGGAAGCAACAGATACTCCGGCAAGTTTGGCAACCTCTTTGATGTTCATTTTTTCTCCGTGATTATCTGTTGTCTTTACGATATTGTTCCGGGGTAAAACGGGATGATATCGGTAAATCCCCTTTGCCGGAAGCGGTATCATAAAAGATAGCACCGGTTGAGCAAAAATGCCAATAGTTGTATAAATTTTTTCACTTTTTTTCCACCTCAGTTTGCATTTATTGCCGCCGGGTAATATAGTAACTGAAGAGTTGTATGTTGTCCGGAAGCAAGGTGAATGATATGAAAAAAACAGACCGTGCCGCCCATTCGCGCTTTTCCTTTCCTCTGACAACACTTGCATGGGACGGGGAAAGGATCACCAGAGTGCCGGATGCCGAATGGCGCAAAGATTTGGAAACTCTGCAAAGAGCCGGAGTGAAAGAGGTTATGCTCTCCGGGTATACGGAGGTGGAAAAGGCTGATTTTGATCTTGATAAAGAAGCTGGACGGATAGGTGAAATTTTACGTGCAGAGGGGATGCCGGTCTCACAGCATCACACGGTTGCGGCATGTTTTGCCCCGGGCGGAGATTCCCAGCGTGAGGTGACAGAAAACCTTAAACGGCAGGTGGATGTGGCAGTGAAACTTGGAAGTCCGGTTCTGGTGTTTCATCCTGGACGGGCACTGGGTAAACTTTCTTCAGCAGAAGAATTGATCGAAGTCTTTGAAAAAGAATCCGGCCGCATCGGTTTTACTTCTCTTTTGCATCTTTGTGCGGAAAATCTGCACGAAGCCGGTGAATACGCCAAATCCTGCCGCACAGCGATCGCATTGGAAAATGTTGACCGCTTTGAACCGTTGGGCGGATTGGAAAGTTTGCCGTCGTTGATTGATTCTGCCGATTCAGAAGGGATCGGTTTTTGTCTGGATACCGGGCATGCCTGGTGTTGCGGGACCGATCCGGTAAGTTATCTGGATGTGCTTGGAAATCATTTGCTAGCCACGCACATACATGACAATCACGGAATGAAAACCGATCATGGCAACTGTAAATATTTCCGTTCATTTCCGGATGATGAACACCTGGCTCCCGGATTTGGCACGATCGATTTCTTTGCGGTCATTCGCGCGATGCACCGCAATGGATATTCCGGGACGATCAATTTTGAAACCGGCCCCTGGCCCGGATGCGGCACGGAAGGTTACCGTTCGATCATCCGTTTCTGGCGGACATGTGAAATGCTGGCCTTGAAGTAAAACCGTTAATTGCCGGGCGGAAATTATCACAGAAATCAGTAGATAAATAGCATTTCCCGGTATTTCGGCAGCGGCCAGCGGGCATCATCCACCTGATATTCCAGAGAATCAACGGCGCGCCGGACTCTTTCCAATGCGGCGAGGATTTCTGCCGGTTCGCCGCAGATGGCAATTTTCAATTCATCACTGGCCGCATTCAATTCATCCAATGAAAGTCCCAAACGGTCGGCACTGCTTTTCAGGGCAGTTATGCCATGTCCGGCACCGGAACGCACGGCCTGATTCAAGGTGGAACAGAGCCGGTTGAATTCATCGACTGCCACCGGATTTATCATGCTTCTGGCGATTTCCAGAGCGATTCCTGCTTCGATGCGCAGCTTCCGCAGATACTCTTCCAGAGAAATTTCGTAACGGGAATCAAGTTCTGATTTGGAAAGCACACCATATCTGATCATCAATTCCTGATTGGCCGGAGTGCGCAGCGGTTCAATGGCCTCAAGCGTACTGCGCAGATTGGGCAAACCCCGCTTTTCAGCTTCGATCACCCATCCTTTGCTGTAGTTGTCACCATTGAATATCACCCGTTTGTGCTTGCGGATTATCTGCTGAAGGATCTTTTGCAAACCGTCATTGAAGTCGGCTTCTCCGAGCTTTTCCAGCTGTTCCGAAATAAAGTCAAAAGATTCAGCAACGATGGTATTGAGAACCATATTCACTGCTGAACAGGATTGACCTGATCCCGGAGCGCGGAATTCAAATTTATTACCGGTGAAAGCAAACGGACTGGTACGATTGCGGTCGGTGGCATCTCTGGGCAGCGGCGGCAGCATGTCGGCTCCGATCTTCAACGCTCCGGGGCGGCATTTTGAACCGGTGACACTGCCGGTTTCGATTTGTTCAATAACTTCGGTCAACTGGTCGCCGAGGAAGACAGATATGATTGCCGGAGGAGCTTCGTTTGCTCCCAACCGGTGATCATTCCCGGCTCCGGCGGTTACGGCACGCAGCATGTCGCTGTGCAGGTCTACCGCCCGGATGACCGCACACAATGCGGTAAGGAAAATCGCATTGCGATGGGGGTCGCTGCCGGGTTTGAGCAGACTTAAATCGCCGTAATCGATTGACCAGTTGCAGTGTTTCCCCGAACCGTTGACGCCGAAAAATGGTTTTTCATGCATCAGACAGACCAGATCGTGACGGTCTGCCACCACCCGCAATACTTCCATGATCAACATGTTGTGATCGACGGCCAGATTCAGTTCCTCGAAACGCGGAGCGATCTCAAATTGGGCCGGAGCAGCTTCGTTATGGCGGGTTTTGGCCGGAATACCGAGCTTCCACAACTCTTTTTCCACTTCGGTCATAAATGCCAGTATACGTGGTTTGATCGAACCGAAGTAGTGATCTTCCATCTGCTGATGCTTCGGCGGCGGAGCCCCGAAAAGAGTTCTGCCGGTCTGCATCAGATCCGGACGCTGCAGATAGAAAAGTTTATCGATGAGAAAGTACTCCTGTTCTGCGCCGAGAGTGACCATGACCCGGGCTTCCGGCAGTTTGAAGCACTTCATCAATCTGGTCGTCGACCGGTTCAAGCTCTGAATGGAACGCAGCAGCGGCGTTTTTTTATCCAGAGCTTCTCCGGTAAAGCTGCAGAATGCAGTCGGGATGCAAAGGGTCGCTCCGTTGCTGTGCCGTTTGATGAAAGCCGGACTGGTCGGGTCCCATGCGGTATAGCCGCGCGCTTCAAAGGTGCAGCGCAATCCTCCGGAGGGGAAACTGGATGCATCCGTTTCTCCCCCGATGAGATTTTTTCCGGAAAATTCCATAAGAGCTTTGCCGTCGTCACTCAATTCCAGGAAAGCATCATGCTTCTCTGCAGTACCGCCATTCAACGGCTGAAACCAGTGAGTGAAGTGAGTAGCTCCCCGTTCCAGAGCCCAGCTTTTCATCGCCCGGGCAACATCTCCGGCCAGAGCCGGATCCAGCGGCCGCCCGAAATGGATGGTTTCCAGCAGGGCATCGGTCACATCTTTAGGCAGATATTGCTGCATAACTCCGGGGGTGAAAACATCTTCTCCGAAATCATCCATCGATACGGCTGTCCCCGGCATGGGAGGCGTGCCGCTGCGCAGTGCGATAATTTTTACCGCATCGGTACGGTTGCAGTTGCTCATTTGTTGTGACCTTTCCTGAAAAACTGTATGCTGCACTATAATATAATGTTATTTTTTGTGTCCGGCAAGTTATTGACGCTGGAAAATCTGATATACTTCACCCGGCGTGGTCGAATTCAGCAAATCCCGGATATTTTCCGGAGAATTGAGAATTGTTCCTACTGTCGCCAATGCTTCAATATGCGGATTGCGGAAATCTGTAGGACTTACACACAATACAAATATTCTGGTCGGTTTGCCATCAAGGGAATCAAAACAGCAGCCTTCGTGCTTGAAACCGATTGCCAGTGCCGGTCTGTTCACAGATTTACTGCGGCAATGCGGCATGGCAATTCCGTTCTGCAAGCAGGTGGAAACAATGGATTCCCGTTCCATTACTGCATCGAAGCACTCCTGAATATCGGCAACAGCCCCGTTTTTAGCCAGAAGATTTATCAATTCCATGAA
Source organism: Lentisphaerota bacterium (assembly GCA_015061815.1). Classification (GTDB taxonomy): domain Bacteria; phylum Verrucomicrobiota; class Lentisphaeria; order Victivallales; family Victivallaceae; genus UBA1784. Next base: position 1,999 of record SUVW01000004.1, on the reverse strand, counting down.
TATCCCTGCTTTGTCGCTGCTTTGCAGTTCCATTATGATCGCATCACGCCTGAACGTTTTCAAAATGCTGTTGCGGTGATTGTGGGCTGCTTCCGGAGCGGCAGTGTTATCTTCTTTAAAGAAATCCTGGCGCAAATCCTCCGGTTGTGCAAGTTTTTTCAAATCTTCCATTTCCAGATGCAGTGCGATGATCGTTTCAAACATCAGGGTTTTGATAAATGGTACTTCATCCGGATTGGATTCAAAGGTTATATTCTGTCCGGAAACCGTCAGTGCAAATGAAAGATTATCCTTCCTTATCTGCATGACACCGCTTTCTTTATCCAGCTGCGAGAACATGTAACCCTCTTTGGCCAGGTTGTCGATCAGGTGACGCAGGATGAATTCGGTCAGTATCGGAGAGTTGAATGAGAATGGAGTGTGAAGCACCTGCATATCTTTTTCCTCCCGGCGGACACCTTTGCCTTTGAAGTTCAGTATCCAGCTCAATATCGGGGGAGAAATCATCGTGGTTACCAATGTCATGATAATCGCCACGCCAAAGAGATCGGCATTGAGTACCGGTTCGCCGTCATACAACGTTGTCATACCGATACCGGCAATGATCAAAGCAACTTCGCCGCGCGGGATCATTCCGCACCCGATGCGCAATGCTCCGATGGTATTGAAGTTCATAAACAGAGCCGGAATGGCGCAGCCCAGAACTTTGGCCACGATCGCCAGCAGAGAATAGAGCAAACCTATTTTCAGTACTTCCGGCTTCAGAAACGCACTTATATCCACCAGCATACCCATGATGACAAAAAATACCGGCACCAGGAAGTTGTAAAGCGGCTGCAGGGCACGTTGTACGGCAAAGGCGATATCCGTTTTGGATAAACTCAAACCGGTTACATACGCTCCGATGATCATCGCCAATCCCTGTTGTTCAAATAATCCGGAAACCAGCAGAGCAAGTCCGAAGGTCAGCGCGGCGTAAACCGTTGCTGTCTGGTATTTTTTTAACCATTTTGCCGTTTGTCCGGCGATCAGCAGCCCGATGGCACTTGCGGCCAGATAAAATCCGACACATTTGAGTGACAGCCATCCGATGCTTCCCCAGTCGGTTCCCTTGCCGGTCGATGCAACGATACCGGTGACTACTGCCAGACAGATGATGCCAAGTACGTCATCAATAACAGCGGCTGCCAGTGTGGTGACTCCTTCCGGAGTATCAATTTTTTTCTGTTCAGAAAGAATTCTGGCCGTGATGCCCACGCTGGTGGCAGTACAGAGTATCCCCAGAAAGAGAGAACATGGATGCATTGCCGGCAGATCAAGGATGAATATGCCGACTCCCATGCCGAAGGCAAACGATAATATAACTCCGCCGATACCGACCAGAGTTCCGGTCAGAGAGTAGCGGATGAACATCCGTAAGTCAGTTTCCATGCCGGAAATAAACAACAGCATGATCGAACCGACTGTGGCAAACGCATAAAGAGAAGAGTAATAAGATTGAAACGATATGTTGCTGATGATCGCTTCTCCAATAATATTATCTCCGGAAATCACCACTTTATCGGTAAATCCGAAAAGTCCGTGTTCCATGCCGTGAAACGGCAGCGGGATTTTTCCCAGAAGACATGGGCCGATGATGATACCGGCCAGTAATTCTCCTAAAACGGAGGGCATTTTGGCTTTTTTGGCCAAATCACCGCACCAGCGGGCGGCAAAGATTATTACGCCCAACTGCAGAGCCAGAACTGCAATTTGCTGGGCTATGGAAAGATTGAAATTCAACATAATATTATAAATCCTTTTATTTTGTCTGGCAACAGTATGTTTCTGCTGCTGTTATTGAAAAAAGCTTCTTTTGTTCCGGTCCGGCTCTTTCAGAGATTGATCTTTGACAAAAGTTCTGTAAAAAAGAGTTTGCTGAAAAAGACGGATGGTAAAAGATACGGTTGTGATGTGCGGAGGTGATATTGGATTTTTGGCAGATATTTCAGCATCGTCA
>SUVW01000022.1 GCA_015061815.1 Lentisphaerota bacterium | reverse complement strand
ACACCCGGCGGGATTCGACACGAGCGAAGCGAAGTGAGCCGGAGCGAAGTGACGGCAACCCGCCCCAAAAATTCCTCGGGTGCGGAGCAGCTGAAAAAAGGTAAAAAAAAGAAAAACAGTCTGCAAACTTGTTTGTGAAGACTGCTTTTTCGTTTTTTTACGGGAATTTTTGAAAGATGGTACACCCGGCGGGATTCGAACCCACGACCTTCTACTCCGGAGGCAGACGCTCTATCCAGCTGAGCTACGGGTGCCCATATATATTGCATATAATATAGCGCATAATTATGAACAAGGCAAGTGATTATTGAAAAAAATCCTGAAAATCTCCTGTCTCTAAAGGAAAAACATGCAACTGCAGAAAAGATTTTTCAAAAAAAAACAAAATTTTTTCAAAAAACATAAAAAAAGAGTTGCATTTTCAACAGTTTTATGGTATAATATGCATAACCAAATATTTTTAACACAAAAAATGAGGACATTTATATGCATTTACTTTCGCATGCGAAAGTAAACCGGTTCCGGTTTACGCTCATTGAGTTGCTGGTCGTTATCGCGATTATTGCCATCCTTGCTGCAATATTGCTTCCGGCGTTAAACAAAGCCCGTCAATCTGCCCACAAAGCCAGTTGTTTAAATAATTTGAAACAAAACTCCTTTGGCTGGATGCGGTATTCTGATGAAAATGACGGAGTTCCCCTGCAGCTCCAAACTCAATACAATCAGCCATACTATTCTTCCAGTTTATACTGGAATGAATATGCCACACGAATGGGGCTTTTTGCCCAGCCGGTTGTTGTGGAAAAAGGATTACATCCGGATTATTCAGACAGAAAAGGTTGGTATTTGGAGACATTAATTTGTCCGGCCGCCGAAGGTGCCGGTGAAAACGTGCCGGGAATCAATAATTTTCCGACAAAATGCACATACAAATATAATGCCTATATACAAATGTCAAAAAAAATAAACGCAACCAATCATGATAAGTTCCGTTTTTTGGGGAAAATCAAAGAAATAACTGATCCCAGTATAACCATGATAATGATCGATGATTGGAGAAGATCGTTGATAGCAACCCTCAGCGGCAGCGGTCATAGCAACAATCGCCCAAGCGGTAATGGAATAAAAGCTCTTGAAGTCAGCGGCGGCACGGCTTACGCCAGTGTTGGAAGATATGGAGCTCACGGCAAGCATGCCGGAGTGTTGTTCGGCGATGGCCATGCAGAGGCGACTGCCACATTTACTGTAATGTCGGCAAACAGTGATATAGCCAACAGTTTCGGTATCTGGTATAAAAAACAGGCAAACAGCGGCTCTTTGATAGTAAAAAACTATGAAGATTTTTGATAACGATATGGTGATTTGAACAAAGTATTGAAGTTCACAAAAAAGACATCAATTTCTGAAAAAAACAAAAAATTTTGCAAAAAATATGGAACGGGTATTGCATTTCGCACTGTTTTGTGGTATAATATGTGTAACCAAACTTATTAACCACAAAAAGGAGACTGTTTATATGCATTTACTTTCGCATGCGAAAGTAAACCGGTTCCGGTTTACGCTCATCGAGTTGTTGGTCGTTATCGCCATCATTGCCATCCTTGCCGCTATTTTACTTCCAGCTTTGAACAAGGCACGTCAAACTGCACACAAAGCTACTTGTTTGAACAACTTAAAACAAAACGGAATTGGTTGGATGCGATATTCTGATGAAAACGATGGGGTGCCCATTCCCCTTTCTATGACCGATTATGGTTTTGCAGATACATACAACAAACAATTCAGATGGGCAGAGTATGGAACTCGCAACGACTATTTCGGAGAAAAAATCTATGTAAAAAAAGGATTATCTCCTGATCCAGGCAACAATTCAGAAGGTTGGTATTCCGAAACTTTGGTTTGCCCATCTGCCGAAGGTGCCGGAGAAGATCAAAGACAACATGCCAATATTCCCATAAAATTATCTTATTCATATAATCGTTATATCAATATACGCACCAAAGTTAATGCCACTGGCTACGATAAATTTCGTTATCTTGGTAAAATCAAAGAAGTGACTAAACCAAGCATTACTGTAGTCATGCTTGATGACTGGAGAAAATCCTTAACAAAAACAGCAGGTACCGCCACTCGAAATACTAATGGATTGTTTTCTCCAAGTGTATTCTCTTCGAGTGGGGTAACCGGCGGCAGCTATTCTTGCTTTGGCCGATACGGAGCGCATGGAACGATGGCCAATGTCCTTTATTTCGATGGACATGCAGAAACAACTGCAAGTTTTGATTTGGTAAGCTATGACTATAATGCAACAAACACTTTTAATACATGGTATTATCCGGCAGGAAATATAACAGATATAAACAAAGGAAAATTAAGACGGGTCGATTTAACTGATATGTCGGTCATATATTAATTAAAATACAAACTGAACATTTGCAACTTTGACGGTTTTACAATAATATACAAATATAATTAAAGCAACTAAAAAAGGAGAAACAAATCAATGAAAAAATGGAAACTTATGTTGGCAGCACTTGCCGGCTGTTTCGCCGCCTGCGGAGCAGAATACGGCTTTGCCAAAGACAAAAACGGCGAATACGGCTTATGGAGTTCCTCTGTAGCCAAAGCTCCGTTCAAAGTGCAGCTCGCCCCCGGTGCCGGAGTTGACGGCAGCGATGCCCTTGTTATCAATGACATCGGCAGCAAAAGCTGCAAACTCGCTCTGGATAATCTCTACTTCATCCCCGGCAGAAAATATAAAATCGGCGGCTGGGTAAAAACCGAAAATGTCAAAACCCGCCGTATCCGTTTTGTCCTGCACAACCGCCACTGGCGGCGGGATATTTCCACCAGAAATTTCCCTGCTTCAACCAAAGGCAAATGGACCAAATTTGAATACACCGGTGTCATGATGGACAGTGGTGACGGAGTTTATACTTTCGGTGTGCATATCGACACTCCGCAGGGCGGAAAACTGGAGCTTTCCAAACTCTTTGTCGAAGAAATCAAACCGGAAAATCAACTCACCCCGGTCAGCTACAGCTTCCCGGAAAAAACTGATCCGGATCTCAAAGGCGGTCAGGATCCCGACTTCCGCAAACTGACCGACGGAGCATCTTTTACCGATGCAGTCTTCTGGCGCGCCCGTGAAGGAAAAAGTGTCACCTGGCGGCATAAACACAACAAGGGTAAAGGACCGGTCATCACCTTCAATTTTGATAAACCGGTTTCCCTCGAAACTATCAAAGTTTACTATTCCAGAAATACCAACAGCTACGGCATCAAAGAAATTCGCGTAACCGGTGTCGCCGATGGACAGAGAATCCTCGCCGGAAATATTGTCCTCAATCACCCCTACACCAAACCCAAAACCGATCCGTCATTTGATGTCGCGGAAATCGAATCCGCTACCGATCAGAAATTCACCCAGGTGGAGTTGAGCTTCATCCCCACCGGCGGTTGGATTTCCCTGAATGAGGTCGAATTCTTCGGCAAAGCTGAAGCTGCGGCTCCGGCAGCTCCCGAAGCCCCCGCCCCTGCCCCCGCAGAGGCTAAAAAAAAAACTGAACCGGCCGGCAAACATCCCTATGCAGATGAGTTGATCTCCACTCCGGGAGGTTTGCGCCTGATCCAGAAAAAAGATATGATCGCCATATCCAACGATATGGCGGTCTACGCAATTGACCCCGCCTGGTCCGGCGCGGTCAATTTTGCTTATGACCGGGAGAGCAAAACCAATATGGCCCTGCCCTCTTCCTACGGCTTCGGCTTGATGTTCAGCGACCGTGTCTATCCCGGCGGTTACGACATCCGGGATATGTTCCGCCAAGTCGCCTATGATACCGAAATCATCGCAGATACTCCGCAGAAAAAACAGGTGAAAGTCAGCGGCATCGGCCGCAACGGTATATTCCGCAACGTCCGGATGGAAAGAATTTACACCCTCTATGCCAACTCTCCGGTTCTCCATGTGGAACAAACCATTTCCAACGGCAAAGACAATGTTATCCCGCTGCGTTACGGCTACTGGATGTGCGGCGGTGCCCAAAGCCCCAATGGTTACAAACTTATCGTCCCCGGCAGCACCTCTGTCGAAATCTACAAAAGCACCAGTCAATTGACTGTACGTGACATCTCATCCGGTTGGATGGCCGCCAAAGATGAAAACAGCGACAACTCTCTGGCCTTGATGATGCCTTACGACCTCTTGAGCGAATTCTATTTCTGGCCGTCCAACAAATTCGCCGGTACAATGGAATTCAAACTCGGTATTTATCCCATCAAAGCCGGTGAAAATCTCAAATTCAACATGGCTCTGGTACCATACAGCAAAATCGGTATCCCGGCCAAAGTCACCCGTACCGCCGCTTTGAGCTTCGGCGATTTGCCGACCGATCCAACGCTGAAAGTACAGATCTTCGATCCGCAAGCTTATACCCTGCGTTTAAGTGCCGGTTTTGTCAATAACGGAAAAGTTCAATTCAAAGAGCTCCTGTCCAAAAGTATCCCGGCCAATGCCAGAAGATTTGAAACCGGTTACAAACTTCCCGCCGGGAAAGGTACTCTCGTGCTGAAAGCAGAATTGCTGCAGAATAATACCGCAGTAATGACCGCAGAAGCATCCACTATTATCGGCAGTTCCTCCGGCATCTATACCCTCACCCCGGATTGTGAACGCAAACCGGATATCAGTGCCGGTCAGAGCAAAGCCAATTTGGACTTCCACTCCTACGAAGTGGTTACCCCGCACATCAAATGGGGCAAACCTTTTGCCGGAAACAAACTCAAGGTCCTTTCCGTAAACTTCCGCGCCGGCGGTATCCGCGAAATGGTGGAACTCGGCCAACGATTCGACATCGACCTGACTACCAACTATGTCGCCGGATTGTGGACACTTTCCGGTTATGTAATGAGCTTGAGCGTAAAAGACTGCATCAATCAGTTGAGTGACAAACTTAAAACTCAATATGATGTGATCCTCATTTCCGGTTCTCTCTGGCAAAACATCCCTGCCGCCATAAGTGATGCCATCATGGCTCAAGTGGCCAACGGTACCGGATTGATCGTTATTTCACCGGATAAAATGCCGCAATCTCTGCAGAAATTTTTCACCAAAGCTTCATCATCACAACGCGGTGCAGTTCAGTGGGCAGCCGTCCCCGGTAAAAATATTTTCAGCGGTATTCCTTTTGATATCATGCCGAAAGTACGCAACACAACCTATAAACTTAATGGCGGTGAAGTTCTTGCCACTGCCGGAGATGCTCCGTTGATCGCCTCGTTTGATCATGGCAAAGGCAAAATCTTCCTCGCCGCCTATCAGGGAAAAGTCCCGCGTTCAAGCAAGTCAAGCACATTTTTCCTGCCATCGGTAATCGACGATGATCCCCGCCTTGACTGGCACTACTACGAATATTATCACATGATGCTGGCAAAAATGATGTATGCCGCAGCCGGAAAAAATACCGGAGTTGCTGTTGATGCCATATCCGCTGTCCCCGGTACTTTGAATCTGGAAATTCAGGCTGATAAAGCGATTGACAGTGTTGTGGAAGTGACTCTGCGGGATAAATTCTCCCGCGAAGTCGGAGTCGTCCGGGAAAAAGCAAAACTTGATTCCGGGAAAAACATCATAAAAGTATCTCTGCCGCAAGCTGTTCTCAATGGTTTGCACTTCACTGACACGACCATCTCCACCGCCAAAGGCAAAGTCTGGTGGGGGACCGCCTGTTTTAACAATGAAAGTGCTGACCGGTTTGTAAAAGCCGATGTTGAACGGCGCATTTACCAGCAAAACGACAATATTGCCCCGGTTCTGGAAATCGCCGGTTCCGGTGAAGTAACCACCAATCTTTACGATTGTGACAATAACCTTTTTGCAACAGCCAAAGGTTTGACTCCTTCTCTGCCGTTGACCGATTGCCTCTCGGCAGCAGCTAAAATTGAAGTGCTGCTGCATAAAGACGGCAAAGAAGTTGACCGTTTCGTTCGTGAAATCGACATTTTCCGGAAACCGGATGCCAGATTTTTCCAGATCGCACAGGGATGGCCCAGCGTGGTGGAAAAAGCCCCGTTGTATCTTACTGACAAGTACACCAGTATGCTCAAAGAGCACTACTTCGTCAATTCCACCGGAGGCAGCAGTGTTTCATGGGATAATGCCGCAGTGACCCATTCTTTCCGCAAAAACGGCATCCTCTTCATCTCCCAGGAGTTCGGCATCGGTACCGGCGGAAAATATCCTTTCGACCGGGACCTTAAATCGAAAAATAAATTCGATCTCATCCGCACCCCGTGCTTGAGCAATCCGGCATTCCTTGAAAAACTCCGGACATCTCAAGAAAAAATGGAGGGAGATGCTGCCAGGTATGGAGCTATTCTCGGAGCCGGTGCCGATGAAGCAAACATGTTCGGCGGCTGGGATGGATGCTTCTCGCCGGATTGCATGCGGGAATTGCGCATTTATCTCAAAAATGTCTACGGTTCACTCGATGCGCTCAACCAATCATGGCAAACTCAATTTGCCTCCTGGGATGAAGTCGTACCGATGACTCTGCCTGAAGCAAGAAAACATACCAGCCTTGCCCCCTGGATGGACCATCGGACTTTTAACGATTATCAACGCGCCAAAGCTCTCGGCATTCAGACAGCTGCAGTGGAAAAACATCAAGGTATTTGGGTTTCGCTCTCCGGCACATCCGATACCAACCCCTGGAACGCATGGGATTACTATCTGATCATGCCGCATATGAAAGCTATCGCCGGTTACTTCGGCGAACAGACCATCCAGCACCGTTCTTTTGCGAAAACCAAACTGGCAGCAATGCCCTGGATCGGTTACGATGTCCCTTACGATGAGCATAACATGCAGATCAACCGGGCTTTGATGAATGGTGTCAGCGGCCTGAATATTTACGGCAGCTTCTTCTATTTCGCACCGGATTGGACCGTACCGGTAGCCGGATTGGAACTTAAAAAGCTTCTCTCCCGTTATCTCAACGGCAAAGCAGACCTCATTATGCACTTCGATGCATCAGTCTATCCGATCGCAATGCATTATTCACCGGCATCGATCAAAGTCGATTATGTCTTGAATCACAATGAATTGAGAAAAAGTGCCACGTCCGGTTTCCGCAATATTCTCGGCGATTGCGCTCTGAATTACAATTACATTGCCTACGGGGAAATCGAAAAAGGTGAATTCGGCAAATACAAAGTTATCTTCATGCCGCTGTCCATGTCGCTTTCAAATGCAGAAATCGAAAACCTGGGCAAGTTCGTTGCCAACGGAGGTATTCTGGTGGCAGATATGGCTTCCGGGCATTATGACAACCACGCGGTTCGTAAAGAAAATCGCACAGAATTGCTGAAACTCTTTGGTTTGAAGTCATTCGGAACTCTGCAGAAAGTAAAAGGAAAAGTAAATGCCTCCGGCGCAGAACTCGGCAAACTCTCTATTCCGGTCGAATATATCGAATCCGGTATTGCTGCTGCATCTGCCCGGCCGTTGGCCAAAGCAACCGGCAACTTCGGAGCAACAGATGTGTTTTTTGTCAATAATTACGGAAAGGGCAAAGCAATTTATCTGGCAGCTGATATTTCCAGCACCATTGGAAATCAGGGAGCTTTGCGTTACACTTCCAAACATGCAAAAAACACTGCCGAACTTAAAAAGTTCTTCAGCAGTCTGACGAAAACAGCAGGAATCGAACCTCTGGTTCAGGCACCGACCCTCCGTTCAACCGAATTGCATCTGCGCGAAAACAACGGTGCATATATAATCGGTTTTGTGCGCGATATCGATCAAACCCGCAATACGGAAAACAAAGTCACTCAACACAAAGTGATTTTCTCCAAAAACTTCCATGTCTGGGATTTGCTCGAAAATAAATATATGGGATACGGAAAAGAATTCACTTATGGTTTCGGTCCGGTAACTCAAAGCGTGTGGGTGGCCCTGCCCTACAAACCAACTGCATTGAAAGCGGATATTTCCGGTACCGGCCGTGCCCGAAAAATAGAGCTTTCTCTGCAGGCTGACACAGCTGAATTCACCCGTCATATAATCAATTACCGGATGAAAGACCCCAGCGGCAAAGTCAATCCGGCCTATACCGGAAAATTGATAATGGATGATGGCAAATGCTCTTTGAATGTCAAACTGCCATTGAATTTCCCGGCAGACGGCTGGACATTTGAAGCCGAAGATGTCGCTTCCGGATGCAAAGTGATTACAAAACTGTAAGTTTTTTTGAATTCACCGGCGGCTGCTGCAGATTTTTCAATCTGCAGCAGCTTTTTTAAATACAATATCCCCGATGCCGATTACGATATATTTACAGCAGCAATTCAAAAACGGGAGCATAGTCTCAACCGTATCTTTTCTGGGATGGCGGAAAATTGAAACGGCGATGATATTCCCGTGAAAAGAACTTCACATTTTTATATCCGCACAATGAGGCGACTTCATTCACCGACATGTACGGCAGTTTCAGCAATGTTCTGGCATAATCCAGACGCATGTTGATCAGATATTGTATTGGTGTACAACCGAATTGTTCCCGGAATTTACGGATGAATGAAATTTTTGACATCCCGGCGACCTGTGCCAATTGTTCCAGAGTCAACGAATGCTGAAAATTATTCTGCATATATTCACTGACAAAATTAAGGGAATTGCTCGGGGCAGCACTTTCAGAAAGCGATAACAGCAAAAGGAAACGGTAACACTCCGTTGAGAGCCACTCTTCTGAAACGATCCCAGTTTTGACCATATTCCCGATGTGATAAAACTGATTGACAGCGGGACTTTCTTTCGGCAGCCGAAGTAATTCACCACTGTTTATTTGAGAACGGTAAAGCATCATCTGCAGCAGCGTACCATTGGCAATGCCGAGCATGATTTTTTGCAGTCCCTGCTCCGAAGGAACCAGAATCCGGCAGTGGCGTTCCGGGGAAATAATATACATCGTTCCCGGTGCCAATTGATACCGGGAGTTATCGGCATCGATCAATGTCCCTTTGCCATGAACGATATATTCAAAACAGTAAAGATCCATACATCCGGGGCAGGAAACTTCACAGGCATCAAAAACCGTACTTTCACCGTAAAATGCCAAAACTATCTGCTTTTTGCGGGGTTGAAACGATGAAGAAAACCAATATGTTTCATCCCACTTTTTTGTATGATTTTCGCTCTTTTTAAAAACGAAATCCATTATAAGCCCCCATCAGTGCAAAATTGAATCCGAACGTATTGCAGAAAATTCTGTACGATTCTTACTTTACACCCAGTAGACCAAGTTTACAAGTTTTTTCTGCTGCCGATAGCGGATTTTCTCCACAATTGCTTGTCCGGCAGCAGAAATCCATAAATACAATTTGCTTATTCGTCCAAAAGCGAAATCGTATTGATGCAGCCATCATCCATCACCGGCAGCATGGCTTCAGGACGGCTGCAGGTCGATTTCAATTCGATCCGGCATCCGGATTCGGCTGATTTTTCAAAACCAAGCATGATCTCCAGAGCATGATATGCCAAATCCCCGGATGCCCGCGCCGGTTTTCCGGTGAGAATAGATTCGATCATATCCGCCAATCCGATACTGCGGGCATCACTGTTATAAATAAATGCCGGAGGAACCTCTTTCCAATCCTCATAACCATCCTGAAACACTTCGACTTTGCCGCCGAAATAGTTCGGATGAAACATGGCCAATGCCCCGCGTGAACCATATAACTCTATAAACGGATGACGACTTGGGGCAAACACTTCATAACTGTTGATCATTGTGATCTGCACTCCGCTGGCAAATTCAATGATCCCGCTTTGATGAGTGGGAACAGTTACCGGATAAATTCTCGGAACTGTATCATCGCCCCCGGCCCGCCGGTCCGCCCCCCGGGTGACCGCTGCTGTAACATATTTTGCCGGCCCAAGTAAATTTATCAACTGGGAGATGAAATAAGGACCGATATCCAGCATGGGTCCTGCTCCTTTGGTATAAAATGCCGGAGCATGCTCCCATTTTTCCGGCCCGCGTCCCAGGCAAACGACAGTCCCGGCCAGAGGTTTTCCGATCCAGTTATCATCCAGCAGCTTGCGCATGGTTTGATGCCCACCGCCCAAAAATGTATCCGGAGCACATCCTAAATAAAGATTTTTTTCACGTGCCAATTCCAAGACTTCCCGGGCCTCATCAAGATCAACTCCCAAAGGTTTTTCCGTATAAGCGTGTTTCCCCGCTTCAAGAGCGCGTTTCAAAACCGCGCAATGAGCTTTCGGCGGAGTCAGATTCAATATAACATCCACCTGCGGATCATTGTAAATTTCCTCCGGAGTTCTGACGGGAATTTGATATTCCGCGCCCTGTTTTTCGGCCAGAACATGCTTCAAATCGGCACAGCCGACAATACGTATCTGCTTGAAACGTTTTGCTGCCCGGAAATACCAATCGGAAATCATGCCGCATCCAATCACTCCGACATTAAGGTATTTTTTACTCATAATGTATTTTCCATTTCCAAAAGTTTTTCGACAATAAAATTCACAATGCCTGGTTTGAATTTAGGCCGGTGCAATCCGGCGCCGAACCAGACTTCATAAAATCCGAATGCTCCGAAATCATCACAGCAGAAAATATCCGGGTACTCTTCAAACATTTCTGCTGTCGGATAATAACCGGCATCTCCATTGGCGACACTGACCGCCATTGGGAATAACGATTTTGCGCCGGCGCAAAGTGCATTGCCCAAAGCAAGAAATGGTTCTCCAGGAACGGCACTGATCGCTAAATCGCCCATTTTTAAAACTTGCAAATCCCGGAGAACACGAAAATCTTTTCCCTTTTCGGCAAGAACCGCCATTTCCACCATCCGGTCGTGGGTATAACGCAACAGTGTTTCAAAAGGACTGGGCAATTTTTTTAATAGCTTCTCCGCAATTTCCCGGTAAACCACCGCATCAACAGCTTCTGTCGGAAATTCAAAAGTCCGCAAAACCGCTTTTACCGGTGCAAGTGAAATTTCCTGTCCGTTTTCCAATCCGCAAGCCAGATCATCAACATAACTTTTGCCGATCCTCTGCAAATTCTGTTCCATTGATTTTTCCGATGCGGTGGCCCACACTTCTATCGGAATGTCTTTGCCGTTTTCATCCTGCCAAATAACATTGATATCTCCGGCTGTACCATAAAGAAAAATCGGGATTTCCGCCAATTTACGTTCTTTGATCAATGTATTGGCATTCCCCATCCAATCAGCAGAAACCAACCGGGTTTCTCCGAAAACGACACCATGCATGGCATGATTATGCAGCAACGCTTTTACCGAACCATCCGGACGGATAAATTTAACAAAGCGGATATCCGTATCCGTCGTCTTATCTGATCCGGATGTCCTCCGCTGCCCGATGATATTGCGGACAGGTGCTTTACCGGCAAAAGCGCGCACGACCTCTTCACCGGCGATCGCATCTGCAAGCGTGCGTCGTATTGTTTGCCGCCAATTATTCAGGAACTCCACATCCGGCTCACCATAGCCGACATCACAAGAGGCTATGCACGGTGCAGAATGAGTATGAGTGGCGACAAACATTATCGATTCAGGATAAAGAGCAAATTCGCTGGCTAATTCCATCCGCAAAATCCGGCAATTTACTTCATCACTGGCAATCGTATCCGTAACAATTATAACATTGCGCCTCTGCCCGTCGTTGACCGTTAAAACCCGGCAAAAAAGCGGGTCACGTATTCCGATATTGCGGCGGCCGAGAAATGGCCCGTAGCCGCCAAGTTCTGAAAAGAGAGGTACTTCAATAATATTTTCTGCTGCGCCGACCGTAATCATCTTGAATACTCTTTCATAACCTTGTCAAAAGCTTCGACCAACTTATCCAACACCGCACGATCACTCATCAGCCATTGGATGCCCAGCAGAATTATCCGGTTGGCAATAATATCCGCGACCACATCCGCACTGGCTACCCGGTATTTTTCCGGAGAAACGTTCCAGAGATTCTGTTTATAAGTCACAGCTCCCCATCCGCCGAAAACTTCAGTTGCCCCTTCCGCATTTACAGCGGCAATAACATCAGCTTTGCTGATACCCGGCTTTAATATTTGCGGATCGACGGTTATGCCGAAAACATAGTAACTCTGCATAGTGGCACATCTTCCAGGGGATTGAGTTTTAATACCCGGAATGGCTTCGAGCCTTTTACGGAGATATTCTGCATTTTCCGCCCGCGACACGGTATCTGATTCCAGATGATGCAGCTGATCCAAAAGGATTTGTGCCTGAAATTCCGTAGCCCGGTAGTTATGACAGAGTAAACCTGTTTGCGGAGGTCCGCCGGCCACTTCGCCACGCTTTTTCCCGGGAGCATAACCGATGTGCTTTAATCGGCTGATCGTTTCAAAAAGTTCCGGATCATCGGTAGTGCAAAGACCACCCTCTCCTGAAGTCATAATTTTGGACTGCTGAAAACTGAAGCTGCCGACTTTGCCTAAACTGCCCACGCCTTTTCCGCGCCATTTGCCGCCATGAGCATGAGCACAATCCTCTATCACAGCAATACCATGTTTGTCAGCGATCGCACAAATTTTATCCATGTCAGCCATCGAACCGAAAAGGTGGACCGGTATCACCGCCTTTGTTCTGGGGGTTATGGCCGCCTCAAATGCAGCCGGATCAAGGCAGAAAGTATCTTTTTCACCATCGGCAAAAACCGGAGTAGCCCCCAGATAAACCGGAGCCATACCGGTCGCCATCCACGTCCAGCTGGGAACGATCACCTCATCTCCGGCACCGACACCGAGAGCGGCAAGCGCACACTCCAGTGTTGTAGTGCCATTAGCCATAAAAACGCCGTATTCCGAGGTGTGATACGCGGCAAATTCCTGACAGAATTGAGCTTCTGCCGGACCGTAAAAACTCCAGTTCGCGCTCATGTAAATTTCCCGCAATTTATCCCCTGTTTCCGGATAAACCGGTGGCCAGGGGGCAAAAGTTTGTGGTTCTCGGAATACAGGGACACCCCCGTTAATTGCTAAAGTATTCATTTTGTTTTCTCCTTTTTATTTTTGAATTTATTGGATTTTTTTCGATATCCGGCAAATATTTCTGCTATTTTTTTATATTCCTTCTCTGTAAGTTTCCGGTAATCAGCAGCAAAAAAATAACGGTTCCGACGCAGATATTCTGCATTATAAACAGTTGGTATCCCTATTTGCGCACCTGCTTCAAGAGCATGAAGATAATCCGGATCGAGATTGTAATTCATTTGACTGTCGGTATCAATAAGAACATGAGGATTGGTTGCTTTATATACCGAATGCCGCCAATGCATGGAATCTTCCGTCGTCAAACGGTAGGTGAACATATCTGCCAGCCGCAACATGTCAGTAAATTCATCCAGATAAGGGTTCGCTGCAAAAGTTGATATACAGACATCGGCTTTGGCTTTTTTAGCTTCAGAATATACTATCTGCAAAAAGCGTTTCTGCAACTCCAGCCCCCAGATATTACCGTAATTTTTCAAGTTTCTGCCGACCGGCAGTGCCATAAGTCCGTCAATTTTTACACCATCGGCATTCAAACACCCCGGATCAGCAGAAAAGTAGCGGTATACTTTTTCCCGGAGCCTCTTTTCATATTTTGGATTGGTTACATCTCCGGCCACGACTTTTCCATCACAGGTGATTGCTTCATCCAGCGGGATATCTTCATTGTGCCATGCCATTCCCCAAAGAAAAACCTTTATTCCACGCTGATGACAACGTTCGATCCACCCCCGCAAGTCAGACCATTTCTGCAAATCAGGATCGGCGGACAATTTGCTTTTCTGCCACTTATCATCCAGAATAATTATCCCCGGCGTGATATTATTTTCTGCAAGCTTTCCCAGCCATCGTTCGGCCCAATATTCGGTTGCAAAATCACCGGGACAGGCATCCGGGAGCTGGTGATAATCAATTTCTGATTTGAATGCCAGAGCCGTCTGATCATCCCACATACAGTAAATCGGTTCTGACCACCATGATTCCCGCTTGTGTTTTCCCGGACGGGGAAGAAATTTACACGAGTAAGCATACTTCAATGCGGTTGCCAGAGTATCATCAACTTTTCCCGGAAAAGTAAAGATCAGACATGGCGAAGTCCAAGTACCGCAAATATGTTTTTTCCCATAATACCGGATCGCAAATCCTCCGGCCCGGGCAAGATCACCGTCATAATCCGAAGGAGACATCAACACTTCCGGATTCCATACCATCTCATCCCACAGATATTCCCCTGGGGAGGCAAAAACCGCAACTCCCAGTTGAGTCTTGTCCCGCCGGTCATGCAGTCCCATTACATGCGGCACCGAAGCCAGTGCATGCAAACCGGTATTGGCACTGCTGTCATTGCCGTTGGAAATAACCACTCTGGCGCAGGGATGAAAATACTGCTGTTCCCGGAAATTGGGAGCTGCTGAATAAACTTCATCAAAATTTCCGGCAAAGCCATATTCTCTACCTTGAAAACAACTGCGGAAAAAGCGGACATCTTCCAACTCTCCCTCGCCGTCAAGTTGATGATACCAGCAAAAAGCATTTTTTGTCACCCGCAGAATAAATGTTTTTTTCTGCCATATCGTTGATATTTCTTCCCGCTTCAACAGGATATCGTCATTTTCAAGAGTTTCCACCATCCATTTTCCGGTTTCGCTGATATTATCGATTTTACCGCTGACAGTACAATCTCCACCGGCAACAAAACCGAAAAGCCGTTTGGTGCTTTTACAGAAAAAAAAGCTTGGCTGCGGCGGCAATGCCAGAGTTAATCTGCCGTAACGATTTTCAACAACGATATTGTTATTTTCATACTTAAAAGACGGAGTACGTGTTCCCATTTTTATCCCACCTGTTTTATTGATCAAATATTTTTCTGTCACTGCCGGATATACTTTTCAGCCATTTGCCGGTAAGAGCTTTTATTTTTCCGGATGCATCGTACAATTCACCGCAATAGCAGGTAAACCCTGGTACAACATCATCTCCGGCAAGAAATTTCCGCATAAATCTTCCGGCAGATTCCCGCAAACAAGCGTTTTTATTTGCCATGCGAATGATCGACCGCCACGCGGCTGCGGTAAAAAAGAAATCTCTTTTTTCGGTAAAAATCTCTTTCAGAAGAGAGAAACTTTCCATATCATCAAGATAACCGAGCAGATATGTTGCTATTACTCCGTGCGATTCACGCACAGGCTCATTTCTCAATGTTTCGGAAAAGGTTTCATCTCTCCGGCCAGCCAATTCACGCAGAACCGGCAAAGCCTTGTCATCATGCATCAATGCCAAAGCAAAAGCCGCGTGATTCCGGGCGAAGTCCGATTCATTCAGCAAATCATAAAGATACTCTTTTTTCCCAAGCAGGTAAACAGACCAGATGGCACTTCCCGGATTTTTCCGACGAAGATATTCTCGTATCTCATCAGGCTCTTTCATCCACAATTCTTCATTATACCGCAACATTTCATCCGCAGAACCGGCCGGCAAAACTCCGGTTATCTCATCCGGAGAAACTGCTGAAACCGGCACATCATGCTTGGCCGCGACTGCTGCCAATACACCTGCCACTGCTCCGATATGTTTCATGCATCCTTTCATCCGGACAGCTTGTGATGCTGCATGATCCGCAGAAATCATGCGTCCGGCGGCAATGATCCCATCCAAACCGGCCGGGATCAACGCTCCAAGCGGGATTGCAATATTCATTCTGGTTCCCCATTGCATAGCGACAACTGAAAAGAGAAAAACCTCGTCATCTTCCAATGCCATATCTATGCTGTGAGAATCGAAATTGGCATATTCCCAAGCCACCGGCGAAGAGTACTGTATTCCCCGGATCACCTCTTTGAAACGGATCGTTTGCACCCCAGCCAAATGACGTCCTTCACGGACTCCTGCTAACGGAGAATAACCAAAGCGTTTTTCCTTTTCCATAAATGCTTCCGGTATCTGTCCGGCGGCACTGCGCAAACATTCACCGGTAAATTTTTCCGGATCATCCGGATCAATATATCCTGCATCACCGCCATAGTTCCAAAGTTTTCCATCTGCAAGATAAGTAAAAATCCTTGAATAAGGCTGTCTGGCATTATCCATCTGCCGCCCCGGCAGAAAATTTGCTCCGGCAAGCAAAAGCAGTATTCCGTCAGCAGTAGCATCGATCGTTACTGTTGCAGATGCGGAATGCTTGCCTTCACGGTCGTGCCATGACACCCCGGTTATCAGCTTCCCTTTTTTCTCAACTCCGGTCACTACTGCCTGATAGATCACTTTTACTCCTGAACGGATCAAATGTCTTTCCAAAGTTCCTTTCATCAATTCGGTTGAAATACAATTATTTTTCAATGGCAGAAGGAATCCGGCATCTTGCTGTCTGGCTGCAGTTTCCATATCCAAATCAATTGAAAGAGCAAGATCATTCCGGTCATAATAAGGAGCTACTGCGCCATCACCGCCGATACCGCCGCAAGCAGTATTTTTTTCCAGAAGCAGAACTTTCATTCCCTCGCGGGCGGCACTCAATGCTGCAAACACTCCGGCAGTTCCACCACCGGCAACAATGACATCATACTTTTTCATCTCATTGCCTCCATTGCTCCAGCATCCAGGGCCGAAAGCGGATCACCGAAGTTTTTGCTGAAATACTCATGCCCGGGATTTGGAGTTTTCCCGGTTATTTCAAAAAATTCCCGGGCCATCAACGCAATTTTCCACTCTGCGATTTCAGCCGGACGCGCTCTCCAGAACTTTTCCAATTCAAATCTGGCCTCAATGTAATCCATATCCGCCGGACAAGGAAAATGAAGTACTGCTTCAGACCGGAATCGTCCCGGTGATATAAATGGGGTCATTCTGTCCTTTTCATCCGCATTCAACCACTTTTCCGGAATCGTTTCATGGGACACACCATGCAGGATGGCATTAAACTCCTTGTAACGGATGTTTCCGGCAGGAATCAACGTATCTATCACACATCCGGCAGACAACTTTCGCACTCCGCCAGAGGTCATAAGCGTGATCTGGTGTGAATTGTCCATCTTGTTTACCGAATCATCGATCATCGTGGCATTCAGCAGGGTGTTTATCTTATGTTCCAGAATAAATGCACACGCGGCAGGGATCAGTGCGGCGGGGTGCAAACGATTTCCGCACAGCGCATTATGTTGTTTCAAGTAACGATAAAAACTTTCAGCAGCTGCCGTTTTCAACTTTTCCGGGCCAACAATCCGGGTGCAAAATGTATCAGCGAATTCATGACCGGGATTTATACCGGTATCCGCAATCAGAACATCCGATTTGACAGAAGCAAAACCTATAGCCCAGAATGTTGCTCCATTTATAAAGGTTGAAAAATTTTTCATAATTTTTTCTGCATCTTCACCATTCGCGGATATCACAGAATTTCTCCTGACTCAGCATCAAGAACAACCGTATCTCCCAGCTTCATATCCAATTGAACTTTTTTACCATTCCTCAACGTAATGAGATAATTGTCTGCCGCCGGAGCATGCAATGAGAGCAATCCGCGTCCGGCATTGACAAACAACTCTTTGTCACTGTAAAGATGTCCGCCGGCTTCAAGCATGCGATTGCGGACAAAAGATGCAGAAAGATATGGAAGCGAGAAATACCACACAGTTCCGTTTTCAACACTTTTGCGCACGACAGCAGCCTCCTGCCCGGTTCCCAAACAGGCAACGACCTCTGCAGCCGGATCATCTGCACGGAAAACCGGATCGACATGCATGGTGGATCGCAACAACTCCCCATCAAGCATAAAACCTTTATAAAATCCGGCCCGGGCGGTTTTTATTCCGGTGAATTTTTCCATATTTTCCACAGATATCTTCTGTCCGTCAGAAAAACCGGCAGCATAAAGGAATATTACCTGCCGTCCATTTTGCAGCAGTTTGCGGCGGACAAAATCATGATCTTCCGGGGACGCAACTATTTTATTGGCGATCACAACAATTTTATATTGATCCAAATCGGCCAGTTTTATATCATTCCAGTAAATGTGATCACAAACTGCACCGGAACGCCCGAGGGTTTCAAATAACTCATCCTCATGCCAACTCAATGGAGCAGGCTCCCACCCGGTAAATACATGATAGTAACTTTCAGCATCCCAGACACAAAGTATTTCCGCTTGCGAATGGTAAGGTCGATCAAAGTAAGTGTTGAATATCTGATTTTCCCGAACCACTTCCGCTGCAAGCACCGGAGTATCCCACCAGCCGAATTTTTCAAAAAATCCGCCGCCGGGTACCACGCGGTGATCATAATACCAGTGCCCCATACCGCGAGTAAAAACCTCCATCACACCACGCCGCATCAGGTTGATGGTCATCTCATCCCTTGCCGGATCTCCACCGGGAGCTGAAGCGACAACTCCTTCCGGCCGTTGATCCATTTCACTCAAATACAACTTTTTATTAAGTCTGGCTGATTCAACCAGACCGCGACTGATACATGCCCGTCCCGGCAGTCTGGTTTCTCCATAAACAGCTGGCGCGGCTGTGTAATCAACATACGGAGATTTCAAGAGCAAATCCACTTCCAGATGACCGGCAATATTTTTCGGCCCGGTGCCGAAAATATAACCGAAAAATGCTCCGGTAAGCATCGGACGGCCGGAAGATTTTTTTACAGTTTCGCAAAACTTTTCTATCGCAACTGCCGGAGCCAGCATTTGAGCTTTCAGAGAATCAATTACCGCCTGCTCACATTCCGGATCACGAATTATTCCGTCAGAAGCATAAATGCGTGCTCTGACCGGAGGAATTTCTGCAGTTTCAAAGTCAACCTCATCGTTATTCCATGCTTTCCGCAATTCATCAACCGATTGGTATTTGCCTTTCAGAAAATTCCGGAAAAACCTGGTTTGAGCCGGACTGTAATCCGGGTGATTATCACCGGCCCACCAATGCCACTCCCCGTTGACCCCGCAAGCCGGCTGAATACCGATCACATGAGAACCAGTTTCTGATGCAGTCAGTTGACGGCACATATCAGCCAGCACGTTACAAGCATCCTTCACCCACAGTTCCGAACCGAGTGCAACCCGGCGCGACGGAAGTGCATCTCCGGTGATCAACCGGTCCGGATTATCCGCCCGCAATGGTTCGCCGATACCGAAAACCGTCATTTCATCCGGATTTTCCTGCAAATACCAATCAGGCGGATTCATGTGCAGCCGGATAATAAAACGTACCATCGGATATTCTTCCACCATTTGCCGGATATCATTCAGAAAAGCTGATATATCGAACTCATGGTTACAAGTCCAGCCGTCACGCAAGTTCCAGTCACACTGAACCAGCCGGATACCGGCCTTGATAAATTCCCCGGCGTTGTGTCTGGCCTGTTCCGTATGACAGCGGGAAGCGGCAATATCGCTCAATCCATAAATAACCGGAGGAACCGCTTCACCGTCCAGCAGCACTACCGGCATGCCATTGCGAAATTCCAACTCCGCAGAATACTTCATTTGCCGTTCTCCGTGCTTTCCGCTTCAACTTTGTCCAAAGCAGCCTTATCCGCCAGCGAATCCTGGCCATCAACCATTCCGTTATCCAGAATGTTGATATTTCTTCTTGATTTCAAATCCCGGAACATCTGCCGCATGTCGCGGATGCCGCCGATCAAAAACCAGATCATGGAAATACAAGCGACCCCGCCGCCGAGCGCAATCGAAATTATGAATATCCGCCACCCCCACCAATGTGCCGGCCAGGGATGGATCGCATTCCAAATCACGGTCCCGACAAAGAAGAAAAGGAATGTCACTCCAAAGCTCCAGATAAAAGTTCCCCAGGCGATGATCCGATCTCCCCGGGTATAATCAGGAGTAATTCCGATCAATTTTTTGAAAATATTGCGAAAGGTGAGCTTTTCAAAGGTTTTCACTTCGCCGTCAACGGCATACTTCCCGCGATGGAGCATCCGCTCCAGATTAAACGGCTTGCGGCAGGTCAACAGGGAAACGACACAATACATAATGATACTAAATATCATCGACATAAACATGATTTCACTGGAATTGATCGGGAACTTAACCGCACTCATCCGCCAGACGACCCAAGGTTCAAACGGTCCGGAACAGGTTTCCAGAATTCCGGCAACTGTTTCCACCCAACCGGCTCTTTCCAGAAATGGATAAATATGATCAGCCCAGTTGCGCTGAACAAGCAAACCGCCACCGGATATCAAAGCACCGGTAAGGATGGATGCGTATGCTCCGGCGGTTGTCCCGAAGCGGGTATAAAGTCCGCCGAGCATCACCACTCCGGCACCGCCGACCCAAATTGCCGTAACAATGATCGTATACAACCGGACATAATCCAACTGGGTCATAAACAGTGCAGCAAAAAAGAAGAAAACACAAGTTAAAACCGTCAATAACCTGATCAGCATGATCTGTTTTTCCGGAGTAAGCGGGGTTTTACGCAACGGTACAATAATATCCTGAACAATCGTCATTGCGGAACTGAAAATATAACTGTCATCCGTTGACACCATCAGCATAAGCATCAGCAATATAAATAATCCCATCATGAAACCGGGCAGGATATTACGGATCGTGACCGGCAGACGCAGTTGATTATACAAGGTGCGGAATTCCTGAAATTTTGCATTCCCATCGGGAACCTGCTGCAATGTTTCCAACGCTGTTTTCATATATGGAGTGTCAAGATTGTTCTTTTCAGAAAGAGGAGTATCCTGACCGATCACATGCCGTTGTTCCGGGATGGCAGAAACGTTATTCAGCAATTCATTACGTATACTGTCGTCATCAACAACTTCATGACTGATTTGAGTACACATATCCATCCGGATCTTTCTGGCTTCACCGGAATAGTTGACATGATTCATAACCGTCAAAAGCATTGCTGTCAAAAGCAGATAAAACAACGGACTGAAACCATTTCGCCAGGCACCGAGGACACCGCCCATTTTCTGTTCGTGTGCACTGCGGGCTGCACTGGATGACCCGCCGCCGAACCAGACAGCACGATTCAAAACTGTATCAAACCAGGTGACTACGACCGCAAAAAGATTGAAGTCGCGCAATGATTTTATATCATAAGGATTAAGAAAACTCTCTCCCGGAACCCGGTCGGACATTACCGGGATCAATTCATCCCACCAGGAGAATTTCAATACAATAAACATGGTGAATGTAAATATTATCGGATAGGTCATCAACCCCTGGAATGTATCAGTTATTACCAGCGAAAGAGTCCCTCCCATCAGCAAAATAAACATCGCCAGCAACAGAACGATCGCTATAACCAGAGCCAGACTCTGAACCCGATATCCAAAAATATTCACATAATGAGGGATTCCAAGCAGATAAATAAAAAAGCGTGCGCTGATCGCCGGAATAATTGCATTACTCAACAATTCAACTCCGGTGCGCAGAAAAGCACAGAAAAGCCGGAAGGAGCGATTGTAACGCATCTCCAGGAACTGCCCCATACTCAAAGCTTTAGTTTCCCGCAGACGGTAGGTGCAGTACCCGGATAAAGAGAGTACCAGAGATACAGGTAATATCACAGCCCCCCAGAAAGTTGTCGAAAAACCTGTCCGGTAATTAGCTTCGACATAAGCAACTATAGCTACAATACTTAAACTGTTTGCCATATCCCCGACTGAAATCAAATATCTGCCGCAAAGTCTGCCGCCGGCCAGAAAATCTGAAACGCCCCGGGCATAACGTCTGACATGATACGCCATGTACAATACAAAGCCGAAGGGAATTATTACTATCAGCCAATTGTACCAACTCATACAAAAAAATCCTTTCTCTGCGTATGGTTTCCGGAGACAAAAATCCCATGAACAGTTTTTTTCAACACCGGGAAACGCCATTCCGGGCGGCGGTATAACCAACACCGCCCGGAACGATTTTCAATAAAGTTCAAAAATTCAATTCACTTGCCAGACAATCATTTACACTTGTCTGTTTTTCCAAAACTGCGCAAAAACCTTCAGGCAGAGTCAGAGTGATCACAACTTTACCGTCAATGCTTTCGCACTTGGCATATTCGGCAGTTGCGGCTGATTCAACTCCTTCTTTATTATAAATGTAAATTTCAGGTTCAGTGGCATTGCCGAAGCTGTATTTCCCGGAACGTCTGGTCACGATTCTTTCTTCTCCCTCGACACATCCGGCATAAATATTTTTGATCGTGATCGGAAACATGCGGGCATAAATAGTTGGTGCTGTCGGCAGTTTGCTGACCAGCCAGTAAACATAGGTAAGACAACCGAATTCCAAATTATCCATCACATTTTCATAAAGATCTTTCGGAGTTTTCCATGCATCTTTGCGGTGCTGATATCCGGGATAGTAACCGAGATTGACCGGATGGGAAACGTGCTGGGTGATCGGCAGCTGACGGTAAGATGATTCTGTAAAGCTGTCAGAAGTCGGCAGGATCGACATCTGTTTACGGGTAGTGGGGGTGCCGTTGAAAAACATTTTTCCGCCCCGGCTTACAATAAGTTTATTCAGCTCAACAGCCGCATCCGAAGAAAGCACTGCCAAATCCGCTTTTTTTCTTGCTATTTTCCAGGTTTTCAAATCCATATCCACCGTGTGTTCATCCCAGCGGTCATAGGTCCAACGGCCGTAAGGAGTCCAGAAACTGTAGCAAAAGGTGTCAAAATAAATAGTTTTTATTCCTCCATCCATCGCCATATTCACCAAATCAGTCAAATATTTATAATAGCTGTTGCCGACCATCGGATAGTGGAGATTGACATAGCCGACCGGGGTTTTGTCTTTGCTTCTGGAAATCCGCTGTTTGGGTTTACCGTCAGCTTCGATGATCACACTGTCTGCATAAGGTACGGGGTCGGTCAATCCCTGCGGCGGACCGGCGAAAACGGTCTGGATACGGGCAACAACCGAAAGATCCGGTGACCAGGCGGCAGCTTTTTTGGCAGCATTTTGCAATTTTTTCAACTGCTGCTCACGTGAACCATACTCTTTCATAAAGTTCCTTGAGCCGGGAGTTATCCAGAAAGATGGTTGTCCGAACCATGAGTTATTGGTACCGCCGATATATTTCCCGCCCAGATATTGAGTAACAGCGGTTTTCAATGCTTCCGGAGTATAACTGGACAACTGGGGATGCGGACAGGTACAGAAAATGAGATTTCCACTGATTTTGGTGTTGACCTTCCAATCCCGGCGCAGCTGATTGATAAAATCCCAGTAATCACCTTTCCCGATGGGATAAAAACTGAATTCAAAGGTATAGCTCTTATTTGACGGCAAGCCGAAAGAACGGTTCTGCACAGCCCCTCTGCCGGCAGATTTTTTCAAAGCAGCCTGCAAACGGTAAAAGTCATCTTCCAATACCATTGCCAGCGCGCTGTCGGGATGTTCAAAGAAAATTGTTGAATTCTGTGCCGGAGAATCCGGCAGCGGAGCCGAACCCGGTTTGTAACATCCGGCAATGAGGATATTGTCTTTTGCCGGAATTTTTGCCGGTGTCAGCACATTATCAAACGCGATGCCCAAATCACCGGATGTAATATTTTTATAGGTATCTTTGACCACCAGTTTGTGACCGGCAGCCAGAATCTCACGGTGAAGTGTATAATATTTGCACTGGAAATCAACGATAGCTTTTTCGCCTTCCCGGGAGACTTTTACATTATTTCCCGGAATCAGATACCAGGCTTCTCTGGGCATATCCGGATAGGATATCCGGGTTTTCAGGGCATAACTGTTTCCCGGCAGGGTGATGGTCAATTCTCCATTGTCCCTGACCTGCCATGACCACCGGGGAACCGGCTGCCGGTTCACGGTATCCAGTGGTTCCTGCGGCGCGGCGATGGCCGAAACCGCACTTAAAATCACCGCCGCTCCGGCGGACTTCCATAATTTGAACATAAATAATATCTCCTTGATTTTTATTATTTTTACATTAACCCGGTCATTTATAGCATTAACTGTATATAAAAGATCGGAACTGTTTTTTACAAAGCAAGGTCGGCACCGGCTCCGGGAAAAGTGCCATCACAACTCCAATATTTCCGGTCAGCTCCGCGTGTCCACACCAGATCAAAATTCTCCCATTCCACATGACCGTCAACCATGCAGAAATTGGCACTCTGGTTATGATGTTCACCGATATTGTTTTTCACAACGCCATTGGATTTACGGGCATTAATATTATACGGGTAGATATTCCAAATCACCGGCAGCCGTTTTGTGCCGGCATACTCCGTCGCAGTATTGGTATCTGCAAATTGAATCAAGGTGGAGGATGAAGTTATTTTAGAAATTTTGATATTGTTGGGATCATAAAAAAGTGTCTGCAATCCATAGCTTCCGTAACTGCCCGGTCCACCATATATACCATTGGCGGTGGCACATTGAAACACTTCACTTTTCCATGCTTCAACTGCATTGGAAGAGGAAATCGTACTGTAATTTTTTCCTCCGACGTACGGCGATATCTGGGCTCCCCAGATGGTGCTTTGCCTGTTGTTGAGCATATATCCATCAGATGCATCAGAATACATCGCAGAGGCGGAACCGAGCTGTTTCAAATTGGACTTGCAGGAAGCATCCTGACCGGACAATCTGGCCTTCTGCAGAGCCGGGAGCAATATTGCCGCCAGAATGGCGATAATCGCGATGACAACAAGCAGCTCAATCAGAGTAAAACATTCATGCTTTACTCTCTCACCGGTGAGAGTCTTTGAATCCACATTACTCATAATCTTTTCCCTTTCCTGTGTTGCGCCGCAGACCGGACCATCCGCTCTGCCGGCTCTCTAAAAAAAGTAATCCTGAAAGACTGGTATTAATGTAGCAGTGAAAAACATAAAATGCAAATGATGCAAGGTGCATTATATTATCAAAATGCGGTCACAAAAATCACCGTCCACACATTGTATGTCACGGTGATTCATAAATTTGCGCCCGGTTTCAGCAATAAAATCGAATAGAATTGTCGCCGCATAAGGTACACAATTTTTTGTACAGTTGTTTCAACAAGAGGCAGAAGGCCGCAGGAATTGGTCTGAAAAAATTTTCCGTCCTTTTATTTGCCCTCCAATCCGGGCAAAAAAAAGCAGGAACAAAAAATTCCTGCGGTACATTTCTTTACTGTTACTTAAAAAGCTGCTATTTTTTTAACATTTCCGGCATTGATGTCAACGTTATCACCCGCTGCGGAAATGGTATCGTCAATCCGGCAGCTTCAACAGCTGGTTTCAATTGCTTTTTCACCTGCCAGTAAACATCCCAATAATCAGCATTGGCTGTCCAAAAACGCAAAGTCAGATTTACAGAATTATCTGCCAACTCCGCAACCAACACTTCCGGAGCAGGTTCCTTCATGATTTTCTCATTGCTCTTCAACAATTCTAACAGCACATCCACTCCGACAGTCAGCGAATCACTATACGCTATTCCGACGGTAATATCCCCTCTCCTCAAGGGATTTCTTGAGTAATTTTTCACCGGGGAAGTCAATATTGCACTGTTGGGAACCAATATGTACATCCCGTCAACAGTTATCAATTCCGTTGCGAACAAACCGATTTGCCGTATCGTGCCGCTGACACTGCTGCAATCAACATAATCCCCGGATCTATACGGGCGCAATACCAGAAGCATCAAACCGGCAGCAATATTGCTCAAAGAATCTTTCATCGCCAAACCGACTGCCAAACCGGCCGCCCCAAGCACCGTCAGAATACTTGCCGTATTCACTCCGAAACGGTCAAGTATTATCAATACTGCAAACAACCAGATAAATACCCGCGCCACTGAATAAAAAATATTGGCAATAGACGGATCAAGTTTTTCTATTTTGCTCATCGCCCGGTCGATCATCCGCCGGACAAACCGGCAGACCAGCCAGCTCAACAGCAGAACCAGCAGACTCAACAGCAAATTTTTACCCAAAACAATCAATTCCTGTTGATGATTTTTGAATAATTCGATCAACATATCCATCGGCTCTCACAACCCCAATTTTTTCTTCAATTCATCTTTTCTCATAAATCCGACAAAATTCTGCTGCAATTTACCATCACAGTAGAAAAACATTGCGGGAATGGCATTAACTCCCAGAGAAACAGCCAGCTGCACATTTTCCGGCTCTTCCACATTGACTTTTCCCACAATCAACTCCGGACACTCTTCCGCCAAAGCCTCCAACTCCGGAGTCAAACTCTGACACGGTCCGCACCAGGTCGCCCAGAAATCGATCAGCACCGGTTTTTCACTCTGTTTGGTCAATTTGTCAAATGATGCTTTATCTAAATGCAATACACTCATTTTTTTTACCTCGATTTATAGTACAATTTACAATGACAGAATCCTTCGAATTCCGGATCTGCGATCTGTTCCCGGAATTCAGTACACACACAAATATTATCCGGTGAATGCAGCAGCCGGCAGGGACAATAACCGCCGTTGGCCGCCATCACCATCTGAAGCTTTTCCACCACACTTTTATTTTCATTCAACCGGACATTATCCGGCAGTTGAAACACCTCCTGCATCCCGTACCCCCTGTTTTATTTCGGTCCATATTTTAAACATATACCGCTGCCGCCTGGATGTCAAGTCACTTTGACATGCTTTTAATGAAAAATTTTTCATCCTGAATTGAAGAAAACAGATAAATGTGATATATTAATCCGATGCAGCAAATACAACAACTTGTCCGCTTTTTTACGGACAAATCATTTTTTCATACGGGGAAACATGAAAAATTTCTGGAGTTCCGTCGCCATGATAAGCGCGACGATCATTTGGGGTGCGGCATTTTCAGCCCAGAGCAGTGCAATGCAGTACGTAAAACCTGTGCTGTTTATTGCCCTGCGCTCAGCAGTCGGTGTCGCCGCACTGGCAGCTGTAATTGCACTGTCCGATATCCTCCGGAACCGGAAAATATCTCTATGGGGAAACGCCGGCACTCCCGATGAACGCAAAGAGTTGCTTACCGGGGGCTTATGGTGCGGTATATGTATAACGCTTGCCAGTATTCTGCAGCAGTGCGGCGTACAATACACCAGTGCCGGAAAGACCGGATTTTTGACTGCTTTATATATAATCATCGTACCGGTTCTGGGGATTTTTATCAAACGGAAAACAGGGTTTTCTCTTTGGATAGCTGTAATATTTGCGCTCTGTGGTTCCCATTTGCTCTGCGGCGGAATCACAGACATCGACCGGGGTGAATGGCTGGTCATCGCTTGTGCATTTGCTTATTCTTTGCACATTCTGGTCATTGACCGGTATGCCGGAAAGTGCGACTGTATGCGCCTGTCGTTTATTCAGTTTACTGTTGCAACAATAATCTCACTGATCATTTCACTTGTTTTTGAAAGAGAATTGTTCCTTTCCGGTATTTTATCCAGTATGCCTTTCTGGCTTTTTTGCGGGATCGGTTCAAGTGCCTTGGCCTTCACTTTGCAAATCGCGGCTCAAAAACATCTGCACCCGGTAACAGCCTCACTTTTAATGAGTCTTGAATCGGTCTTTGCGGTTCTTGGCGGGTGGATATTTCTCCACGAAACACTTTCTTTGCGGGAATTATCCGGATGCGCAATGATTTTTGCAGCAATAATCATCCCGCAAATACCTTTTAACAAAAAAAACAGTTGACGAAACGGCTTTTGACATATATATTGAAGTCAAGAAAGGATCTTCCATGCCCGGATTTCAAACATTGACAAAAACCAAAATCACCGGAGAAGTTATCCGTATCCGCTTTGAAAATACGGAGTCCGGTTTTGCCGTTATCACTCTTGATTGTGCCAACGGCGAGAAGTTCGCAGTCAAAGGGATCATGCCGGGAATCAGAGCCGGACAAAACATTGAGGCCGAGGGGTATTTTGAAGAGCACCGTGAATTCGGCAAACAATTCCGGGTCGAATCCATCCGCTTTATTCCGCCATCCACTCCGGATGGTATCGCCCGTTTTCTTCAGCACAGCATCGCCGGGATCGGACCGAAAACCGCTGCTAAAATCGTTAAAAAATTCGGAGCAGAAACGGTCACCATACTCGACCTCTACCCCGGACGCTTAAAAGAGGTCGATTCTATCGGCCAAAGCAAAGCTTCCAAAATCATCGCCGCATGGAAAAATTCACGGGAACGCCGGGAAGATATGATTTTTCTGCAAGGATTGGGAATAACTCCGGCATATTGCGCCAGACTTTTCAAACAGTACAGCAATGAAGCTGTACAGATCGTGCGTTCAAATCCTTATCGGCTGGCAGAAGATGTTGACGGCATAGGATTCATCAAAGCGGATAATATCGCCCGCAATCTGGGATTCTCTCCGGATTCGCCTTTGCGGATGCAGGCGGCGGCAGTTTACGCCCTTAATGAAATGATCGGCGACGGACATGTCTGCGCTCCGGCCGCAGTACTTAATGATAAGGTAACAGAACTCACCGGGCAAACTCCTGAATGTGCCGCCAGCGGCATAAAAAATGCTCTGGACCGGAAACTGCTCTTTGAAATCGACAATTGCATATATACTCCGGCGACCGCCAGAGCTGAATTGACATTACCGAAACTGGTGGCAAAACTCTCTTCAGCCAAAAACTTTCCCGGCGATAAAATGCGCAGTATCCCTCCCCGGCAGGATTTGATTCTCGACCCGCTGCAGCAGGCCGCCATAGAATCATTATTCGACCGGCCGCTGAATATCATTACCGGCGGCCCCGGTGTCGGTAAAACCACCGTTATCGGTGAAATAGTACGCCGCGCCAAAGCCGCGAAATTAAAAATCATGCTTGCCGCCCCTACCGGCAGAGCTGCAAAACGGATGAGTGAAAGCAGCTCCTTTGCTGCAAAAACCATTCACCGGCTGCTGATATTTGATCCGGCGACAATGAAATTCTGCCACAACAACAGCAATCCGCTGGATTGTGATATCCTTATCGTAGATGAGGTATCCATGCTGGATATAATTTTAGCTACATCTCTTTTTTCCGCGTTAAAATCCGGCACATCCCTGGTCTTGGTGGGGGATTCAGATCAGTTGCCCTCCGTAGGACCGGGAAATGTACTTAATGATTTGATCGGCAGCGGTTTTTTCGGAGTAACCAGATTGACCAAAATTTTCCGGCAGAATTCCGGCAGTACGATCATAACCAATGCTCACCGGGTAAACGCCGGAATGCCGCCGCAAAAAGTATTATTAAAAAATGGGCAATTGACCGATTTTTACTGGATAGAACAGGACGATCCGGATAAAGTCAGCGAAATCATCGGTACTCTGGTCAAAGAACGTATTCCGGAACGGTTCAAATTTGACCCGATGAATGACATTCAGGTTTTAACTCCGATGAACCGGGGAGAATGTGGAACATTCGCATTGAACACCATGCTGTCAAAGCTGCTGCGCGGTGACGATATACCATCATTCCAGTTTGGCAGTACCATATTCAAACTTGGCGACAGGGTGATGCAAACCAGTAACAATTACGATAAAAATGTTTTCAATGGTGATCTCGGTCAAATCATAAAACTTGAAGAAAACACCAAAAAATTTCATGTTTGTTTTGATGATGAACACTTTGTTGAATACAGCTTTGATGAAGCAGGTCAGCTCTCTCTGGCTTACGCCATTACCATCCACAAATCTCAAGGCAGTGAATTCCCGGCAGTTATCATCCCGCTGCTTACCCAGCACTATGTAATGCTGCAAAAAAACCTGCTTTATACGGGCATGACCCGCGCCAAAAAACTACTCATTTTGATCGGACCGGCCAAAGCAGTGGAATTAGCTGTAAAAAATGTTCGCCGCCGTCCGCGCTTTTCCAATCTTGCCCGACGCTTGCATGAATCAATGCCGTGATCTCCCGCCGGCAACCATCATTTCCCGACTGCGATCATTTCACTGTCCGGCAAAGAAAAACGCGGCGGCTCGGCAAAGGTAAAAAATTTCTGGTCTGCGCCGGACACTGTATCAAGAAACAAAGCCAGATTTTTGGCATCCAATTCTCCAGTCACATCATCGGCCAGCACCACCAACGGGATCGTTGACTTATCCCGGATTATCCGGAACTGCGCCATTTTCAGCAACAGAGAGATCAATCTTATCTGTCCGGTCGAACCGTATGTCCGCAACAATTTGCCGTTGAATATAAAATCGAATTCATCCAATTGAATTCCGCACAAGGTGCATTGACGGCGCAATTCACTGTCACGTTTGCTCTCAAGCAATTTCAACTGCCCAGATGCACTATCAGCGGCATCGGTACGATAAATGATCCGGAACTCTCCTCCCATTGCAGTAAGCAGTTGAGATACACAGTTGCCGGTCAACTCTGCATAACGACGGCGGCAACGGGCAATAAAAGGAGCTTGTTCTGCCAATTCAGCATCAAACGCCGGGGCACTGGCCGGAAAAAATTTCAAAGCCCGGTTGCGTTGAAGCAAAGCCCGGTGATAACGGGATAAACGCACCAGATATTCCGGTTCGGTTTCAGAAATAAGTATATCAAAAAATCTCCGGCGGCAACCAGATGGCCCGGAAGCGATCTCCCGGTCTTCCGGAGCAAAAACCACTGTATGAAACTCCCGGATAAAATCACTGCTCCGCCTCACCGGCTGACCATTTATAGCCAAATGACGCTTGCCGGAAAGCGATTCGGTGATATTTAATCTCTCTCTGCCGAAACGGTTTTCCAGAATTATTTGCAGTTGAAGCTCCTTTGCTCCGATTCTCACCATTTCCCGTGTGGCTGCTCCCCGGAATGATCGCAGCAAACTGGCAAAAGATATACTTTCCAGCAGATTGCTTTTCCCCGAACCATTGGGACCGGTGAAAAAAATATTTTTATGACAAAAAACCAATTCCCGCAACTCAAAATTGCGGAAATTGGTCAATTTCAGAGAGTTGATAACCACTTTACTTTTTACGGATAGGCATGATTATATAAATAAATCCCTCTCCGGCTTCAATGGCGACCGGACTCAACGGATCGTTAAGTTTAAATCTCACCATATCCGCATCCGTATTCCGCAGAGGATCTGCCAAAAATACCGGATTGAAAGAAACTTCAAACGGCTCTCCGGAAAATTCTGTTTCCAGAATATCACTTCCCTCCCCCACCTCGGCACTGGATGCCTGCAGCTGCAGCTGGTTATCGGCGAAACGAAGAATTATCGAACTGTTCACTCCGGCGATCATCAAAGCAACTGTCTCAATTTTTGAAAGAAGTGCTGATACCGGCAATTCGACCTCCCGGGAAAATTTGCTTGGCACGACCTGACGGTAATTCGGATATGCCCCTTCAATCAGCTTGCTGGTCAAAATCACGCCGGAACAGGTGAAACGGCAAAGTTTTTCCCCGACCTCAATGGTCAACATTTCATCCCCTTCCAACTGACGGCGCAACTCCACCATCGCCTTCAGAGGAATGATCGAATTGGCATCTGCCCCGGTAACTGAATCCGGAGCGGCCTCCTGCATCGCCATGCGCTTACCATCGGTGGCGACCAGAGTCATTGCATTATCCCGGAGACTCAAGAGTATTCCGGTCAGAACTTTGCGGGAATCATCGGCACTGACAGCGTATGAGATCGAACCGATCATACGTTTGAAAACACTCTCTTTGATCGTAATCGTTTCCACCGGATCAAAAGCCAGAGCTTCCGGAAAGTCTGCTGCGGAAAGACCGAGAAGAGTAAATTTGGCAGTCCCGCAGGTAATGCGGGCAAAATCCTTATCATTAATGTCGAATTCCACCATTTCTCCGGAAAAACTGCTGACCAGAGAGGCCAGTTTTTTAGCCGGCAAAGTTGTGATTCCGCCTTCGGATACCTCTGCTTCCACCCGGGTGACCAGACGAAGTTCCAAATCGGTTGTTGTCAACTCAAGCCCATTTTCACCGGCATTGATCAACACATTCCCCAAAAGCGGCAGCATTGAACGCGAACCGATAATATTACCTACACGCTGCAAAGCCTTCTGCAGTTTCAACCTTTCAACAGTAAATTTCATAATGATCTATCTCCTTGCATGTTTATAATACAACTTATTCAGTGCTAATATAACCCGCTTTCACCTCTTTTTCCAATGGAGAAGCGTAAAAAAATGAAATTTTCTTGAGAGTCAGTCAAATTCCAGATGATAGAGTTCACAATTCAACGCCGAAGTCAAGACAGATGCCAACTCTCCGGCCAACCGCTTTTCCGGCAAACTCCCGGCACATGACTCCAAAAAGTCGAAAATATCCGGCAATGCCAGACAGCACGGCAACTCTTCCGGATGACGCAAAGCAGCTTTGATCGCCAAACGTGCCTCCTCCAAAGCCGCACCGGCACTGTAAAGCAATGGCTCTATTTCCAATTCTGTGACTGGAAATGACAAATTATTCATCCGGACAAATTCTTTCATAAAGAAAAACAAACGGACACTGGGGAAGAGGGTCGTTATTCCGTTTATCCGCAATACACCGGCATCGACCAACTGTCTGGGTGCCACCGGCAGCAATTCATATATTTCGTGACGGGTAAGCGTTTGTTGGGGAATCCCCGGCAACAGAATATTTCCGGAGAGAAAATCATTTTCCGCCAAATCTCTCTCATAATGCCGCGCCAATTCCAATATCAGATGCGGCGAAGCCGTTTTTATGGACAATTTCTCCATCGCTTCGGCTGTCAATCCGGCGATATGCGCTGCCCGTTCTAAAGAACACCCCAAATGAGAAATCAGCAGATCGGTCACTGTTTCCGGCACAGTTGCGATCCTGACTGACTGTTCATGGCCATTGCGACGGAATATATGTGCAACTTCCGGATAACCGATACTTTCCAAAAGCCGGATAACGGCACTGTCGATTTCACTGCGGCAAAAAACAGCTTCGATCCGGGGAGAATTCAGCAGAGTGTACTCCAGAGCCAGAACGATCTCTTCTGACATAAAGCTCTCTTCCCGCAATCCGGCTGCCAGAAAACTACCGATCAGTCTGGTTTGCAATTCTCCGGTATCAAACGGCACAACCCCGCCGTCTGAATCACGTAAAAATATTTGTTTTTCTGCTGCCTTGACCATTGAACGATGCCTGTCTGCGGATTACAAAACCTTGCGGATGCATGAAGTAATTACCAAAACTCATCACATCTATCTAATATAGCACCGGCATAGCTGTTTTACAAGCACGCTCCCCGTATGTGCTGCAATTTACAAACGGCATTTACCTTTCCATCAGAATGCAAAAATCGATATCTTTGCCGGTAAACACCCAATTTTTCCCATCGGATACGGCACAACCGTCAATCAACTGATAATCCCTCTGCACCGGAAGCACGAGGTTACTTTCGCCCAAGTCTGTGCGCACGGCAACGAGTGCTTTTTTTCCCTCATCGTTCCGGAATCCGGCAACGAGCTCTTTACCGTTATCTGTTATGATTTCAGGTGCTGAAGTTGATAAAATAAACGGTTCGAGTTTCTTTAACATTGCAACTGCCGCAACAGTATTTTCCCACTGCTTATCGCAGTTTTCCGGGAAATACTTTTTTCCTCGCTCTCCGAAAATATCGGAATAACTGTAAAAAATAAACCCTTTACACCCCAATGCTGCAGAAACCGCGATCATCGCTTTGATCTCTTTTTCTTCCGGATAGACGAAAGCCGCAAATTCTTCCACATTTTTGGCCCGGTATACGCCCCAGTTGAAAATCTGGGGGACCATCCAAACCGGCTGTTTCCCGGATTTCGCATTTTTTATCAACTTTATCAGCGGAGATAAATCTTTTTCATCTTTCCGTAAAATCGGATAATTGTCAACCGCCACCACATCGCCACTGATGCCGTAAAGCGGCAAATCCCCTTCCCGGAAAGTCAAGGTAATTGTCGGGTGATCATGATCTACAGACGAGATCAACTGCCGTAAAGCCAGCATTTGCGGCAACTCTGAACGACTGTTCTCATCACTGACGTACCATCCGAAAAGAGCCGGATGATCTTTCAAACTGCTGACCGTTCTTTTAACGACGGCATCAATTCCGCTTGCATCATCCAGCGAGGTGAGCGCATAACGCATCCCGGCGTACTGATCTTTCAGAGAAAAAAGCAGTTTCAATCCATGTTTTTGAATTTCATCCAGAGCTTTGCCTAAAGTTTCCATGCGATTTTTGCCACCCCCGCCAAAACTCATACCGAAACTGGAATAATTCAATATCACATTGAATCCGGCAGCGGAAATTTTTTTCAAATCATCATTTCCGGCAAATCCGCCGAAAATACCGATCGGCATAATTTTTTTACCATCCACATATAAATTCCCTGCTTCATCAAAACTGCTCTTTTTTTTGCCGCCAGTACGGACAAAAAGTTTCTGCTGCCCCTGATGGATCATCTTTTTACCCGCTTCTCCGGAAAGTTTCATATCCAGAATATACTCCCCGGGATTCAATCCGGATAAAGGGAGCAGAAATTCCCCGGGAGATGTTTCGGTCAAAGTTTTAACAAGAGAATATTCCGGACCGGAAATTTTTATATCAAGTTGTTTTTTTCCAGGATCAGAGGAGCTTCCGGAGATCCTCAATTCTCCGGAAGTCCCCATAAATGTCAACTGTGACGGGGCAGTCACCAGAATTGCAGCTTTAGGATCGCCAGCCTCTTCCAAAACCACATCATCGAAATAAAGAGTCCCCTTGAAACCTTTACGGATATAAAGAACTATTGAGGTTTGATCGACGTCGGGTTTGCGCATGAATTCCAGTTTGTATTTCTGCCACTTGCCATCGTTTTTTGCAGCCAGAGGATAGAAACCGGAAACCCACTTGCCATTCCGGACAAACTCCACGCAAAATGCACCGAAGTTGCGGCTTTTGCCATCTGACTCCAAGTTCTCCGTGCGCACCCATACCGTAAGGCGATAGAGGACTCCGGGCTTCAAAGAATCCAATTTTATGCTGGACAGCGGTCCGGAAAATTCTTTGCGGGTCAGTACGGCGGCCCCGGTGCCGTTGCGGCCGCCGTTAACAGAGTGACTCCAGCCGGATATTTTCCGCCAGCGGGAAAACTCTTCCGGAGAGTCGAATCCGCTTTGCAAAAGTATCTCGCCTCCCCAAAGCGGCAGCATTGACATTGCTGCAAAAAAACACGTTAAACATACTTTTTTCATACCATCTCCTTTTTTTATTGTCATCTCCTTTTTTATTGTTCAGCAGCTTATTGGCTGATCCTCTTCTGCAATGCTGACGGGCTGGTCGCCAGAGGAAAATCATTAAAAAGAACCGCTTCCACGTGTCCATCCACACAACCGACCACATCCTGACCATTTTCATAAGATGTTCCCATGTGACGGAAAAGCGGCTTGCGTCCGGTATCATTGTTATTGGCTTTGCCATCACGCCAGTTAAAACCGATCTCGCCCTCATTTTGACTTTCTTCATACCAATCACCGCTGATAAACAAAACTGACGGTTTCGGGATACGGCTCTGCTTGCGCCATGTATAGAAATAAAACAGATTCATTCCAACAGAAAACATATTGCTGTTTCGTTTTGCCACTTTGCCTACCGGACAACGCAAATCCTGCACAGGATTTTTAAAATGCCCGTTATCTTCCAGTATCCAGAACCAATGCTGTTTTCCACTAGGCCTGTTATTATCCTTCTTTTTGGGCAAATATCCATCGCTGTCATCAGCATACTGTTGAAAAGCCAACCCCAGCTGTTTATGGATATTCATGCATGTCGCCATGTGCCCGCGCTCCCGCGCCTTGTTAAGTGCCGGAAGCAATATTGCCGCCAGAATCGCAATGATCGCGATTACAACCAGCAATTCGATCAGGGTGAAACGCCATTTCACCTTTTCCCCGGGAAAAAAGATTTTTTCCATTTTTTGCACACCTTTCATTTTACCTCCTTTTTTTCAATTTTGCACTGAAATCACTCTTTTGATCATCTCATTGATTTTTTTCCTTATATTCAAAACCGTGCTTTCGCCTTTCGGGTAATTGTCCATCCTCATAGCCCCGTCCGGCACCAGAGAATCCAGAAAATCTTCAACGTTTTTTCTGCCGATAAATTTTTCAAGCAGTTCCAATGCCCGCAAATCCTGCAACGCCTCAAAAAAGACTTCATGCCGGATAGAATCCTGCGGTTCACCGTCATGCCCCGGATAAACCAGAAACGGATCTCCTGCCGGATAGTTGCCGCCGGCATCTGTAGACAGGAAAGGATCTAAAACATCCCGCGAAAGATAACTGTAGTAAAAGTTAAATCCCCAATGGAGAAATCCTTTGACATGATACCGGTAAAACAGCAATCCCATCACCCGGTTGCGGGAACTGGGCATATTAATAAAACGGTTGGGATAAACCGTCTGCGGATTGCAGCAGTAATATATCCATCCCGGCACCATCCCGGCATCTGATAATTCATCGACTTTGCTGATACTGACAACCGGTTCCAGGATGAGATTTTCCCGGTAAACCTCCTCCGAGGACAAGGCATCCATTATGGTAAAACCGGCAAGTTTTTCCTGCAAAAATTTCTGACACTCCCGATAAGCGGCCAAATGCTCTGCCGCCGGTTCGTCCGAACAGTGAAAAACGAAAATATTTTCCCATTTCTTCTCGCGGAGATAAGCGCAAAATCCGACCAGCAATTCCGCCAGAAACTCCCGGTATTCCGGAGACGATGATGAACTGCTCCACCCGAATATCTGTTCCTTGCCTCCATTCTCATTTTCCAACACGATCTGCGGTGCCGCCGCCGCCCCCCACTGGGTAAATAATGGAGGTATCTCGAAATATTTCACTCCGAGTTTTTGAGCCAGCAGAACAAATTTTTCCAACCGGGAAAAATCGAAACTGTATTGCCCGCTTTTCCGGGATATTTTTACCAGCTGATTGGTTAAACGCTCTTTTCCGATCTCGGTATCCAACGGCGGAGTTATCAATGGGGTCAACAGCATATTGACTCCATGCCGGACTGCATTGGCGATAAATTTTTCCAAGATCATCCAATATTCAGCACTGAAAATTTCTGTTTTATAATATGATGCCAGACAATCTCCATGCAGCCAGCAGGTATATTTCATAGTTAATTCCGGCAATTGCGCGCCAATGACTTCAATATTCAACTTACCGCGCCACACGCCATTTTCTCCGGAATAATCCGTTCCGGTCAATTCTACTGACACATCGTACCATCCCGGAGAACAATCATGCGGTATTTCCACCGTAAACCATGCCGACCGGTATTGTTTGAGCATCAGCGGAAGATTTTTGCCGCCATTATCCAGCGGAGCCAGATAATCCGGGTAAAGTCCCGGAGCATTGGAAATAACATCTTCATCCGACTCCCATCCGCAAAACCGAACCGGCATCAATTCAACTTTACGCACCGTCACCGGCCAGGGAGATGAAATTTTCACACTGGCCCACCCCCGGTTGTTCTCTGCAATGTAAGCTAATTGGAACGAGTAACGTTCTCCGGGAAGGACAGAGATATTTTCCGGCAAAACCTCCGGCTGTTTATCCGGAAAAACTTTAGCCAGAGATGAGCAGAACTGCGCTTTTATTTCCATAAAACATCCTGTGTCTTTCTTTTCAACGTATTACAAACTCTTTAGCCGCCGTGACATAAGCCCGGTAATATCCTGTTTGCGGCATTTTGCCCACTTCTTCGATCATATCCACCAGTGCCCGGGCATGATCTTCCAACGGATGAGTTACACTTGAAACATTAAAAAATTCTTTTTTTCCATCTATATATTTCCGGAAGTTATCATAACTTATCAGCGAATAATCGACAGAATATTTCAAGTTCATGCGGTTGAAAACTTTTTGCATCCCGTAGGTAAAAAAATCGCTCACTGATAAAATCAAATGATCTTGTAACTGATTTTTCAGAAAATACCCGGCGCAATACTCTCCCCCGGCAACATTATCAGTAATATTTTCCGGAATATGACAAATGTGAAAATCTGCATTCCCGAACCCCACTTCTCCGGCACAAGCAAAAAGTGCATCGCATTTATTCCGGACGATTTCCACATCTTTGAACGGCAGAAAAAACTTATGCTTTTTCATCCGGCGGCAATATTTCATAACTTCAGCAAAACCAGGTTTAAAATCATAAAACACCTGATGCCAGGGACCGGAATTATATTTGCAGTCCCCGTAAATTATCATTGGCACTCTGATGGCGGAACGGTAAACCTCCTTATCATTAAGTATAACTCCGGCCGGCATCAAAAACAGATCGTATTTCTTCTCGCGGTTCTGCGGTTGTGCCAATTGACTGCTGTTTTCGATGAACAGCTCATAATTGATCAAATGCTCATCCATCAATTTTTTCAGCGTATTGATAAATATATCAGACGGGTCAAAAGATAATTGGTCCACAGACTCATCCAACGTCCACCACAACAATCCGACTCTGATCCGGCTTTCCGGATAATGGTGATCAAGTACAAAATTGCCGACCCCGCGCTTACGGACGATCAACTTGCGTTTAGCCAAACGGCTCAATGCCCGGTCCGCAGTTTTAGGTGATACCGAATACTGCTTTGCCAATTCGGCAGCAGAAGGCATTCTTACCCCCGGCATGATCCGGTCACTTATGATCTTTTGCTCCAGAGCTTCAGCGATATCCATCCCATGAATTTTCATCTCACACCTGCAATACAAATCCAAACTGCACGATGCGATTAATATATCCCCGCAACAGAAAAAAACAATCCCGGAGCAAAGAGCCGGCGACATTCAAATAGTAACTGACACCTGAAAAGTTATGACAAAAAAGTTGACATTACATGATGCCGGGAAAGCATTGTCATCCTGTCCGGCCGGTCAGTTTTTATCAGCATGGTCAAAATCTCTGGATGATGGGCGGCAGCGGAAATTTTTCGGAGAAACCCCGTAACGCTTTTTAAATTCATTGGAAAAGTATTGAGCTGTAGAAAAATTCAACATCCCTGCCACTTGTTTCACCGGGAAATACTGCAGTAATGTTTTAGCTTTTTCCATTTTCTGTTCCAGAAAATAATTTATCGGACTGATGTTGAAATACTCCCGGAACAACCGGTAAAGTGTAGC
Source organism: Lentisphaerota bacterium (assembly GCA_015061815.1). Lineage (GTDB taxonomy): Bacteria > Verrucomicrobiota > Lentisphaeria > Victivallales > Victivallaceae > UBA1784. The sequence continues at coordinate 3,204 of SUVW01000022.1, read as the reverse complement.
CTGACTGACTCCGGAATATCTGGCTAACTCCGTCAATGACAATGAGTCATTCAACGATTGACGCATAAACTTCAAAGCTTTTTGCAATTCCGGTGGACGGAATCCGGTAACCGCCGATTCAGCAAGACTTAATATAAATGAATAGCAAAGCGTACTCAACTGTCCGAAATCCGGCTCACTCCGGCAACTGTGTTCATCCATCATGTCAAAAAAAGCATCAACTTTTGCGTTATCAATCTCGCGGACACAAAACACCCGGTCAAGTCCGCATGATGACAGCAAAGGTATCAGCAATGCGCCATCCAGACACACGGTTCTTTTCTGCGCACTGGGAGTTTGACAGCGCATAGAACAATTTCCACCTTTATGCACAAGAAAAATGTCTCCAGGATGGCAAACCTCCCTGATTGCTTCATGAATAAATATAAAATCTCCATCTACGACATATTCTATGGCGAATGTATCTGAATTGACTCTTTCCCGATAACATTCATGATGCCAGTAATCTCTGCCGCAAAAACATGGATACAACGGATAAAAATCTTCAGACACATTGAAATAGTTAAACTTATGTATCGGATAATCTCCGAAATTATACCCGAAGAGTTGTGAATTACCCTCGGATGAACCGACAAAATCGCGCTTCATAGTCAACTCCGGCATATATTGAAAAGATTTATTTGTTTTTTGAAAATATATCACACTTTTAAAAAAAATAAAGCCGTTGTAAAAATTTTTTATGCAGATATATTATGTGCATAGCCAAAATTACAAAAAAAGGAGCATTATGAAAGAAAACAACTGTCTTTTTGCTGATCCATTCTGGGGCAACGGTGCCACTGCCGCCCCTCCGGGACAAGGATTGGCCAAACACTGGAACTGGCTGAAAGCCCAATCAGGCAACACCCATCCCGGCGCACTTCCGCCATTCGGCTGGATTTCGGTACTTCCTTACAGCGGAGCATATTCCAGCGGATACGGCTGTATCGGAGTTTCATGCGATGGCGAAGCACCAAAGGTTTTTGACCGGCAGATGGCAAAAGGATTCACCCATTTACATACGACCGGAGTCGGGTTTCTCGGAGAATTTTACAATTTTCTGCTGCTTACACCTGCTGCTTCCGGATATGATGCTTCATCAATATCCCGGCTGGACGATGAACATGCCTCCCCCGGATATTACAAAGGCAAATTAAGTGACTATGGCGTGGAATTTGAGTTGACTGCCGATAAATTTTCAGCCGTACACCGGTGTAAATTTGCTTCAGGAAGCGGCTCACTTCACCTTAATCCCACTCAAATCGGATTGGAAAAGACCGATGACCGGCAGGAAAAAATAACGGCATGCGAATACCATACCGTTTCCCCGGACTGCTTTGCCGGTTCTGTCACAGCCCACGGAGAAACGATATTTTTTGCCTGGATGATATCCGGCGACATCAGTAAACAGTATATCGACGGTGACCGGATGGTATTTAAATCATCTTCAGTTGTGGTGGAAAGTGTATTGGGGTTTTCCAGAAGCTCTGAAAGTGAAGCTGTTGCCAGGGCGCGGCATACTTGCAGCAGAGGTTTTGAACGAACTGCAACTGATACCAGGAAACTCTGGCAGGATGTTCTCAACTGCTTTCAGACAGAGTTTGACAACGAAAGTGATAAATACACCTTTTACAGCGCCCTTTATCATTCGTTGCTCAAACCGGTTGATTCCGGAACAGAATACACTGACTTTCAGACCATGTGGGATATTTACCGCACTCAACTGCCGCTGGTAATGACAATCGCTCCGGAAACCGGAAAAAATATCCTGCGCACGATGCTGCATGCTATTGACAGGATCGGCTATTTTCCCTGCACCTACATGTTGAGCGACGATCGTGACAATCATAACATGCAAGCCACCGCACTGTCAGTATACACACTTGCCGATGGTTTTTTCCGGGATCTGCTGACAGCGGCGGATTATCCGCTTTTGAAAAAGGCGTTCATTTCTGAATTTTCCCACGCCGATGTCAGTAAAAAATCGCCGACTCACACGCTTGATCTTTCCGGTGCATATTTTGCGGCTTCTTTGGTCGCAGAAAGATGCGGTGATATGGAACTTGCCGGGATCTGGCTGGAAAAATCCGGGATCTGGCGCAAGGTTTACGATCAAACCACCGGGGTACTGATCGATGATGCGGTATATTATGAGGGTGATTGTTGGACATACTCATTCCGTCCTCATGTGAATATGGCTGAAAGAACTGCGTTAGCCGGAGGAGAGAAAAGTTTCGAAGCTCTGCTGGATAAATTTTTCGGCTTCGGTTGTCAGGATAGTTATCCGATCGCACGCCCGCAAATACCGCATCGCTTTGAAGGGATGAATAATGAATCTGACATGGAAACTCCTGCAGCTTACCTCTGGTGCGGCAGAGCCGATAAACAGGCGCAAGTACATGCTGCGATCCGGCAAAACATGTTCTCGAACGGCATCGGCGGCTGCCCGGGCAACAATGATTCCGGTGGATTAAGTTCCTGGTATGTCTGGAGTTGCCTTGGCTTGATCCCTCTAACCGGGACACCATATATGCTTCTGGCTTCTCCGGCTGTCAAACATGCAGAATTGCCCGTCGGCACCAAAAAATTGATCATCGAAGTGGAAAGAAATTCTGCTTCGGCCGTCTGCCCACTGTACTATGAATTCAAAGGAAGCCGTTTTACAGAACCATACATCGCGCTGAAAGAGCTGGCTGACGGTGGCACCTTGAAATTTGTAATGGGGGAATTTCCGACAGGAAAAAGCCCGATTCCGGATTGGCTGTAAGTCTGAACACTAAAAAGGAGGATAAAAAATGCAAAAACAATCATTGAACACCGGAAAACGCCCGTATCCCATGAAAAACGCTTTACTCTCCCCGGGGAGAGTAAAGGCTGAAGCCTTTAATTTTATGGAATCGCTGGAAAAAGTTATCCGTAAAACAACTGTTTTGCCTTTGTGTCACCTTAAAAATAACACAGCATCACTCCCCGCAGGACACACTTCACGTTTGATGCAGTCAAACTCTTCACACCTTCACACGCCGAAGGCGTTCTTCACTCAATCAGCGTTCACGCTGATTGAACTTCTGGGGGAGTCCGTACGATAAGTATCTATTAGAACTTGCTTGATTACAAACGAATTATATATAATATAACCCCTGTTCACCAAAAAGAAAAGTCAAA
>SUVW01000039.1 GCA_015061815.1 Lentisphaerota bacterium | reverse complement strand
TAAATCAAGGCGATGGTGAGGGAGTGTACTCAGGTACTCGACCGAACCGGAGTCCGAAGATTTGCCAAGAGATTGCGCGCAATGCGCCGCCGCAGGTTATATTTTTCACAAAAAATGAGACAAAACCGTTATTTTAAACAGTATGGAGGTGAGCTATGAATAAATTGTTTCTGATTTTGTTTTCCGGAATTTTTATGCTGACCGCTTTTGCATGGAACAATCAGTACCGCCGCAATCAGCCCGGCAACGGCAGCCGTCACTATTACAACAGCCGCGGCATGTCCGCCGGACGATCTTCGACGCATGGAAACAATACCTACTATTACGACAGCCGCGGAATGTCTGCCGGGCGTTCCTCAACTCATGGGAACAATACCTATCATTACGACAGCCGCGGGATGTCTGCCGGGCGATCCAGTGTCAGCGGGGATACCACTTACCATTACGACAGCCGCGGCATGTCTGCGGGGCGTTCCACGACCCAGGGGGACACAACTTATCATTACGACAGTCGCGGAATGTCTGCCGGAAGATCGGTCCGTTCCGGCAATACCGTTTACCATTACGACAGCCGGGGCCGTATGACCGGACGGACAAGTTTGTAACTTTTCAGCGGTCACGCTTCAACAGCAGAGTTTTTCCGTCTTCTGAAAATCCTTTGCAGTTGGAAATGGGAATTTCTTTGCCGCCAAGCTGGTTGATAATGCCGAAATCAGTGTGTTTCCAATGTCTCTGTTTCTCACCGGGGGAGGTTGCTCCGGGGCGGAGCGAGAAGGTGGAATTTTCAATGGAGATGTTTTCAAACATATCCTTTTTGAATGGCCAGACGATCAGATTGGCTTTATCAGATACTGCTTCGATGTTGCGGAAAGTTATATTGCTCACCTTTTGGATCGCCGGATCATCGATGTCGTTACCCCAACTCGGAACTATCAGCAGACTCTGGTCGGCATCTATCGAAATATTTTCAAACCGGACATTGTTAATGGCGGTACATTTGCCCGGGGCGTAACTCGGACCGATACAGATACCGATGTTGGTATTGACTATTTTCAGATTGGAAAGTTTGCAGTTTTTTATCGTTCCGTTACCGACTCCGACTCTCACGCCGCAGGCGGCTGAACTTAAAATGCAGTCGGATACGGTGATATCTGAACAGACCGCTGCTTTTCCCAGCGGGCCTTGATTTCCCCGGATGGCAATCGAATCGTCGCCGCTGAAAATATTGCAGTTGGTGATCGTCACCCGGCGGCAGCAGTCGATGTCAAAACCGTCTGAATTGAGCGTGTGGCGGTCAGTCTGGATCGTCACCCGGTCGATATCCACATCTTCGCAGTCGTGGAAAAACGCTGTCCAATAGGTCGGATCGTTAAGTCTGATGCCATTGAGTTTGACGTTGCGGCAGCCGACAAAGTAGAGCATCGCTCCGGGCCGCCAGCGGGGAAGCACATAGCGGGGATGTTTGCTGTTGGGGGTGTGGATGATATCGGTATTGAAGATACCGTTACGGTTTCCATTGATGGTTCCAGTGCCGGAAATGGTGATATTTTCACAATCTCTGGCGATGATCAAATGGGCTCCGGAGGAACGCTCTTTGACCGAAAAGGTGTTGCGTTTGTCGAAGTCATTGGCATTGTAATCTTCCGGATAACGGCTGCCGAGGATAACGGCGTTGGCGGAGAGATGGATACCGCCGCCACTTTTCAGATAGAGTGTGCCGGTGCGGTAGACCCCGGCAGGGAAATAGACGATTTTTCCGCTGTCGAGTGCGTTTTGAATATACCGGGTATCCAGGAAAAGTCCATCCCCGATCGCTCCGAAATCTTTGACATTTACCATCTCTTTTTTCACCGCTTTCCCCTCCAGAGATATGAATAACAAACTTGCAATGCACAGAAGTAATATTTTTTTCATCTTTTGCCCCGTTACTTCTTTTTGCGGGAGACCAGATGGACATTTTTCCAGATGCCGCCGTTGCCGCTTTTATCTTCGACCCGGACATGGACACTATTCCAATGGCCTCCGTTCCAGACTTTTATGCACTGATCGATGCGGATGGCAAAGGGGGTCTGCCAATCATCTTTTTTGAGAAGGAGGTGTTCACCGGCTTTTTTGCCGTTGACAAAGATCTGACAGCTTTCATCGACAGCTTCAAAGAGGAGATAGACCTCGCGCTCTTTCCAGTCGGCGGGAAGTTGGAACGAGGTGGCATACCAGGCGATACCGTCGTAGCTGCTCAATGTTTTGCACAACTCTTTTGAGGCGTATTTTCCGGGAGTTGTATTTTCCCAATTCATACCTATCTTGATTTTACCATCCCATTTGCGGAAGGATTTTGCGGCGTACCATTTCTCTTTCAATCCGGCATCTGCAGGGTCGAGTTTGAAACTCCACAGTACCGGCATTTTGCGGTAGGGTGCATCGTATTCTCCTAAAAGACCGATGTTTTTTACTCCGCACGGGTCGCCCCATTTCTTTTCGCCATAAGGAATCATCGGGAGTTTGTTTGCTTTGCGGAAATCATACAGTTTGCGGGAATTTTCCGGAGTTTTATTGCGAAGTATCTGCAGAATCAGACGGGCTTCAGTATTGGCGATTTTCAATCTGGTGACAAATTTGCGGGTTTCCGGCGGCAGATTTTTGCTCAATGCGGTATCGAGCATTTTATCGGTATTGTCAAAGTCGGCATCTTTGAAACAATTGACCGCTTCACCCCACATCAGACCGCGGGCAAAGTTTTTGTAGCGTCCGACTTCGAGGACTTTGGGAAGCTGCGGTATGATGCGATTTTCCCAGTTTTTGCGCCAGTACTCATAGAATTGTTTGATATCTTCCGCAGCCGGACCGAAGCCGGCGCAGTAGTGGTTGAGGATATCTTCGTAGCTTTCTTCCGGATTTGTCATGCCGCGCATTAAAACATAGTCGGCAAAGGCAAGTGCGAGGGGACCGGCTTCCGGATTATCATATTTGAAGCCGATGCTACCGGCATCTATCGCTATTTTCTGCAACTCCCAGAAGTGCTTTTCAAAGCCGCAGAAAAACGACCCGGTGTTGTAGCAATGATGCTGATTAGGGCGCCAGTAGAACTCTTTCATACCGACTTTTTTCCAGGAGTAGATCAGGTCTGTTATCTGCTTCGGGGTGATAAAGTCGACCGGAACGATACCGATGACAAAGTTTTCGGCGATCTTTTCCCGTGTAGGAGCGACGAGGTAGGGTTTGTAGGCGTAAAAGGTGATTTTTACATTCGGATCTTTGGCAAGGGCGAGTTTATTCACGGCATTGGCAAAGTAAACATAGCGGTCAGTCAGAATGTCGTTCCCCTGATTGCCGAGTTTGGCTGGGATTGTGTCCAGAGCGCGGCACTTTTCGCAGCCGCAATATTCGTATGGAGAGTAATCATTTTCGCTGATACAGATAAATTTGCCACCCTTTTTCTGCCAGTCTTTAATGATCTGTTCGTGCAGTCCGGTTGAACTGACACACATTTTGATTTTTTTGTCTTTAGCTCCGAAGGAGGCGATTTGATTATCAGTTTTCTTATACGCTGTTTTGAGCGGCGCACGTTCTCCGTCGGAATTCAGCGCGAAAAATTCCGGATTGGTTTTTCCGAAGCGTTTCCAGTAGTTGGTAAAGGCATGAGTGCCGGGAATACCGGCATGGCTGCCCATGCGCATACGTTTTTTCCAGAGTGCAGACTCCTTGCTGATTTTGGAAAAGCGGCGCAATACCCGCATCGCAATTTTCGGTGCCCAGCTGCCGGAATCATTTTTTACCTTGATTTCTTTGGCGGGAGTTGCCAGAATAACCCCTTCGGCGGGCCAGCGGATGCCGAGTTCATTTTCGAGGAAGATGGAAATGGCGTTGCTGACGCCGTTTCTTTCGTGACCGTAGAAATAGAGTGCGTTACCAACTTTTTTCCAAACGCCCTCTTCCGGTTTGAAATTTGCCGGAACTCCGGCGGGAATTTTGCCTGCTTCAAAGACAAATTTTCCTTTGGCAGCACTACCTTTTTTGGCTATCGGTATTTTTTTGCCGGTGAGTTTGAATAAGTTGAGCTGCAGCTCTTTTGCTTCATCAACCAACTTCTTGTCAGTAACGCGGATGACCGCGTTTGACGGATTTATGGTGAATCCTTCTGCCAAAACCATAAGCGGCAGTAGAAACAGCGCGGATAAATATTTTTTCAACATTTGCGACCTTTCAATAAAAACGGGGTTTGAAGCAATCCATATTTTTTATCGGCCCTTCAGTATAATCCAGAGTTTTGACTGCACCGCCGAAGGTGGCAACATTGCCCTTTCTGCTGTGAAGCATATACAACCCGTGGGCTTTGCCGTCGGTAAGACCGGCTGCATTGAAAATCATCCGTGCATCCCAGCCGGAGTCATTACGGATGCGGTAGCCTTCGATTTTTTTGCTGAATGAGAATGAGGCGTTTTCCGGTTCAGTGGTATTGACATTGGCAGTATCGCCGAGAATGACTGTATTGGGTGCCCGTCTGTCTTTCAGAAGTTGAGTCTGCTTGATAGCCTTGTCATGGGTTGAGCCGAATGTGCCGATAGGGATACCGTAAGTTGCCGCACGATAAATCGCACCGCCGTCATCCGGATACCGGCCGTCACAATATGAGCGGTTGGCGGGACAGGAGAAAATGGCTGATTTGGATTTTGTCGCGATGTATTTCAGCTCCTGAAGCATCCCGGGCCAGGTTAATCGTACGCTTCTGCCGAAATATTTATCATACTGTGGAACCATACAGTAAGAGTCATAATCATTGGAGTATTGGGTCATATAAAGATTGAACTGCTTGAGATTGTTGATGCAGCTTGCTGACTTGCCGCGCGCGCGTGCGCTTTGCAGAGCGGGCAGCAATATTGCTGCCAATATCGCGATTATGGCAATAACGACCAGCAGTTCTATTAAAGTGAAATGGGAGTGTGCGGGGGACAAGGAAAACTTTTTTTCACGGGAAAAAAAGTTTTCCCTTTCCCCCGCGCCCCCTTTCTCTTTCAAAAAAAACGGAGTATTTTGCACCTCCAGTTTGTCGCCGCGTTTGAAAAAATGCAGAGATGAGATAGAAGTATTTACCAGCAGTTCAATCAAGATGAAGCAGTACTGCTTCATCTGTCCACGGACAGATGAATGCTTCTCTCCTTTGCCATCTGTACGATTACCGCAGAGATGTGATCTTTTGGTCAGGTGTTCGATAAGCGTGAACGCTGAATTATTGAAACCGTGAGCTGATTGATTTTTCATGATTTTTTCCTTTATTTTATGTTCAAATCTTTTTTATCGTCACTCAGTTCCTTTGTTTTTAACGGATAACCATTGTCGATATGCATGATACCGCCTGTTTTCTGCAGTTCATGCTGCAGTGCAGAAACAGGAATTGCAGCCGGAGAGAGGTTCTGCTCCGAACTAATGGCTGCGGCAACGCCGGCAGCTTCCCCGGTCATGGCTGCGGCGGGGATCACCCGGAATATTTCCCAGGCATCCCCGGATGAGTTGATACAGCGACCGGCGGCAAGGGCATTCCCCACCTGACGGGGGAGCAAGGCACCGTATGGAGTTTCCCACGCGGGGGCTTTTTCGCGCCAGTCGGCGGCAACGCCGATGGAATCTTCGACCCGGAGCCCTGCTTCTTGGCTCCGGATCTCTGCCAGAGCGTCGATACGGGCGATCTTGCGGGTCTGGGGCATCGCAGGCAGATGAACCGGGTAATTGACCTTGCGTTCTTCCGGAGTCATGGCATCGTAATATGCCCGGATCTCCCGGAACTGGCGGCGCAAAAACTCCTGAAGTTCTGCGGCACTCAACACTTGAGGCATGGAACCATCAACATCCGGGGCTTTTATGGGCTGGATATGAAGATTTTCTGTAAAATGGTACTTGGCCGCATTTTTCCGGTTGAGTTCCATGATCCACGGGGTGTGATAGTTGACCTCCGGAAACACCTTGTTTCCCGCCATACGCAGCACATAGGCTCCACCGGTGGCATCGATAAAACAATCTGCACTGATATTTTCTTTTTCGCAGCCGCAGAATATTTCGATTTCTTTCAGATTATTATTGCCGTCGCACCTGACCCCGGTGACAGTTGTTTCAAGCCGGAGTTCCGCTCCGGAATCGCGGATCATCCGGTCAAGGGTCAGCATATAGCCTGCCGGTGAAAAACAGCAAAGACAGGCATCCCTTTGATTCCCCGGATTTCCGTCTTGGGTGCCGCCCCATTTTTCTGCCAGTGAAAATGGACCATACTCCTGACAGTTGATAAGAAGTTCTTCTGTGATGGATGAAGCAATGATATTATCATGGTCATCTGAAATGGGAAGATAAATATAAATCAGTCCCGAAGTGGCAAGACCACCGAGGACAGATTGTTTTTCCACCAGAAGCACCTTTCTGCCGCGCCGTGCTGCCGCAAGCGCGGCGGCAACGCCTGCTATGCCTCCGCCGCAAACGACGATGTCATAATGTTTCATTTTTTCTTTTATTGATGATTATTGTTATTATCTTTAAATTCCGGTATGCGGCAGAATGGGCGGACTTCCTTCAAGTTACCGGTGACGACGGCATCCACACCGATTTCGGCGGCAAATTTTGCCTCTTCCGCGTTTTGGGGGTTCCACAATGAAACCCAGACTCCGGCATCGCGCAACGCTTTAACATGATCTGCATTCAGCAATCCCTGTTTGAATGCTCTCAACGGCAGATTGAGACCGTAAAGTTTATATTCGTCCCGCACTTTGAGCAGCAGTTTTACGATATCTTTCGGATTTCCGCCCGTCTCCGGATAGCCGAAAGTGTTGAAAACAGCACCTTTTTTCTTTGTACTGTAGCACAGTTGAATGTGTTTTACCCGGCGTACATTGGGATATTCACGCATCATGAAGCGCAGCACTTTATCGCTCCAGGAGGCTATCGTCACCCGGTCAAGACTGATACCGGCTTTCCCGAACTCTTCAAGGGTTTTTCTGAATCTTTCCTCCCGGAAGTAACCTTTGTGATCCAACTCGAATTCCGGAGCATCTTTGATTATTTCAAGGACTTCCGGCAAAGAAACGATTTTTTCATTATTATAGCCGAAACCCGGTTTGAGATTTCTTTCTTTGAGTTCTGCAAGAGTCTTGCTTCCCAATGAAACATTCCAATTCATCGCACTTTTCAGATTATCGTTATGAGTCAATACCGGAATTTGATCCTTTGTATAACGGATATCAAGTTTGAACGCATC
>SUVW01000003.1 GCA_015061815.1 Lentisphaerota bacterium | reverse complement strand
TGAGTCCCCGGCCATGTAAATATCCACTGCCCACAGTGGAAATAGAAACATTCCGGTTAAAAGTGAAAGAATCTTTTTTGACATTGTTGCCTCCTGTTATTGAAAGTTTGTTTGAGGAATTTTACAAATTTCTTCCTCTGTCCGGCGATTAATTTATCACGGGGCAACATTTTTTACGATGGCAATAATCATAAAAAGCATGTTAAAATCGGTATTTTTTAAAAAAATAATTTTCCACCTTTCCGGCAGGTTGAAAAACGTATGTTATGATGCTATATTTATTAATATTATGAAAGAATTCAGAATAGATTACAACCGTACGACCATTCCGGATAAAAATAAATGTCTTTTTATGGATATTTTATTGCCGGAATTATCTCCTTTGCGCCGCGAAAAAATCAAGTGTTTGAGCTTTGTCCACTGGCTCGGCCCCTGGATGATTGAGCGTAACGGACAGTCGCAGGAGCGTCATCTGGACTTTTACTGGATCTACGGACACGGCTTTTCCATAGAAAGTGTCGATGGGATCATGTATCCCAAACCGGGCGATTTTCTGGCGGTCCCCAGCTGGTTTGACCGCCGCCAAACCATAGATTCCGCCAATTGCCCGCACATTTATATCCGGACGGATGAAGTGGACAGTTTCAGCCGGTTTCAGAGGATCGAGCTGCGGAAAAGTTTGCTTACTTCCGAATTCCGTTCTGATTTCATCCGGCTGGTCCGGGGATGCAACCCGTTGAACCATGACAAGATGCTGCTGACCCCGCTGGCAGAATTGGTTGCTGCGCAATTCAACAAGGAGATCAACGGCAAGAATTCTCCGCAAGAGCAGTTCCGGGAATTGTTTTTCAACACTCTGAACCGCAATCAGGCAGATGTTTCTGTGCCGGAATTGGCCAAACAGTTGTATATGTCTGAATCGGCATTGTACAAAAAATGCATGCAGCTTCTGCACACTTCACCGGGGAAACTTCTTACCGAACACCGGCTGCAGAATGCCCGTCAATATCTTCTTTACGGGAACTATTCTCTGCACGGGGTAGCGAAAATGTCCGGTTACAGCGATGAATTTGCTTTTTCCAAAGCATTCAAGTACTGTTTCGGCCTCTCCCCCTCGGAATACCGCAAAAAAAATTCCCCGCGATGATCTTTTCCACCGCAGGGAATTTTGTTTGCAATTGCTTACTTCATGGCAGCAAGACCGGCGTCGTAAGCTTTGATGTTGGCTTCGACTGCTCCGGGTTTTTTGCCGAATTTCTCTTCAACAGCTTCGGCAAAAGCTTTGGAAAAGTCAGCCTGATCGGCTTCATTCATCCCGTTTTTCGCCAGCACCGCCGCCAAAGCTCCGATAAGCACCGAGTTGGCAAATTTGGAATTGCCCAGCTGATTTCCGGCAATATCCAGCGCATCAATGCCGTAAGTTTTCATGGTTCCCGGCAGCTCCGGCAGAGTTACTGCGGTATGGTCGTAAATCAGGATACCGTCCTCGCGCAATTCGCCGATATATTTGTCAAAGGCCGCTTGCGTCATGGCAATAAGCAGATTCCCGCCCCGGTCGATGATCGGTGACGGTATCGCTTTGCGGCTGACCGTAACGGCACAGCAGGCCGCACCGCCGCGCTGTTCCGGACCATAGGATGGCATCCAGCTGACATTGAAGTTGCGCAGCCGCGCCATATTGGCCAGCATCACGCCCAGACTCAATACCCCCTGACCGCCGAATCCGCCGATTTTCACCCGCAATTCCTGATCGAAAAATCCGGAACTGTTACGGAAATCCGCCGCAACGGCATTCTCATTTTTCTGCGGGAAAAGTATTTCGCGCACCGATTCTTCATCCCGGATCACCGGCGGCGGAAGCTTGCCCTCGGGAAGTTCAGCGGTTTTGTCGCGCAGACAACCCAGCGGGAAGTAGTTCAGCATCTGCTTTTCAATAAATTCATTGACCTGATCCGCGCTCATTTTCAAGTTGATCGGACAGGGAGCCACCACTTCGATCAGCGAGAAGCCTTTGCGTTCTTTCAGGTTTTGAATACCTTTATAAACCGCTTTTTTAGCCGCCGCCACCCGCCCCGGAGTGGTCAGGGCAACCCGTTCGATATAGACCGGAGCTGTCAGCGAATTGACGATTTCACAGACCGGCGTGGGGTATCCCTCGGTTTCCGGATTGCGGCCGTAAGGACTGGTTGTGGTCTTCTGTCCCGGCAGAGTCGTCGGAGCCATCTGGCCGCCGGTCATTCCGTAGTTGGAGTTGTTCACAAAAAATACGGTCATCTTTTCGCCGCGATTGGCCGCCTGCAGAAACTCGTTGAAGCCGATCGCTGCCAGGTCGCCATCGCCCTGATAACTGATAACGTAAGATTCCGGATTGGCCCGCCCGGCACCGGTGCCGACAGCGGGCGCACGGCCGTGCGGCACGGAAATGCTGCCGACATTGAAGTAATAGTAGGCAAACACCGCGCAACCAACCGGTGCGATCAATGTGGTATTTTCCTGAATGCCGAAGTGTTCGATCGCTTCTGCGACCAGCTTATGCAGAATACCGTGACCGCATCCCGGACAGTAATGCATATTCTTTTTGATCGGACCGGGACGACGGTGAAAGGTATCAAAAAACACCTTGGAACGGCCGAATTTGACTTTCTCGCTCATTATTTGACCTCCTTCAACATATTCCGCGCTGCATCGCAGACATCCGCGACGGTGAGCAGATTTCCGCCCATACGGTTGCAGAGTTTTACCGGGCGTTTGCATTCGATGGTAAGCCGGACATCCTCGATCATCTGACCGGCACTGTGTTCACAGCAGAGGAAACCTTTTACATGTTCTGCCGCTTTTTTCAGACTGTCCTGCGGGAAGGGGAAGACCATTTTCGGCCGGATCAAACCGACTTTCAAGCCCTCCTGACGGAGAACTTCAACTGCTCCCTGCGCCACCCGGGAACTGATGCCATAGGCGACGATCGCCAGATCTGCATCATCGACTGCGATCTCCTCGACCTGCTGTTCAGTTTTCTGGATCAGAGCATATTTTTCCTGCAGACGGATGTTGAGTGCTTCCAGATCGTTGTATTCCATGTAGATACTGGAAATGATGTTCGCTTCGCCGTTGACCCGGCGGCCCATTTTCCACTCCGGATCATAATCATACTTCACCGGTTCGGGCAGTTCCAGACTCTCCATCATCTGCCCGATAACTCCATCGGTAAGCACGTAGGCCGGCATCCGGTACTTTTCCGCCATCGGGAATGCGGCGTAAACCATGTCGCACATCTCCTGAACCGAATTCGGAGTGAACACCAGACAACGGTAACTGCCGTGACCGCCGCCTTTTACAACCTGAAAATAGTCTGACTGTTCCGGGCCGATGTTGCCCAGTCCCGGGCCGCCGCGCATAACGTCAACGATCACCGCCGGCATCTCATAGGCCGCCAGATAGCTCATACCTTCCTGCTTCAAGCTGATCCCCAGACCGCTGCTGGCAGTCATGGTGCGCCGTCCGGCTGCCGCACAGCCGATGACCATATTGATCGCACCGATTTCCGATTCGGCCTGAACGAATGTGCGGTTCAATTTCGGGAAAAGCAGTGCCGCTGCCTGGGCGATCTCGCTGGCCGGGGTAATGGGGTAACCGAAGTAGCAATCACAACCGGCAAGCAATGCGCCATAAACGGCGGCTTCATTTCCTTTGAGTAAAAGTCTTTTGTTGTAAGCCATTGTCTTACTCCTCCTCGTAGATGGTGATGGCACCGGGTTCCGGGCACTGATAGAAACAGGAACCGCAGCCGATACAATTACCGGGATTGTCAACGATCACGGCGAAATATCCCTGAATATTCAACTCTTTGCCGCGTGTAATAAGTTTTTTCGGACAAACTGCCAGACAACGGTAGCAACCTTTGCACTCGTCGGCAGCGATTTCAATTCTGAACTTTTTTGCCGCCATAACTATCCTCCGATCCTTTTATGGTTATATGATTTGCCGTAAATTTCACACAATATCAATCGTTTAATATACTTCTGATATCTGTTTTTTTCAAGAGAGAGACAAAAAAAACATATTTTTTATAAAAGATACTTGACAAATCAGCACTGAAGCACTATTTTATATGATATACACGGCGGCGTGGTAGCCAAGAGGTTAGGCGGCGGTCTGCAAAATCGCTCAGATCGGTTCGATTCCGATCCACGCCTCCATTTTTTTTGCCCTGATTCCGGAACCCCCCCGTTGATTTATCTGCGACTTCACCCCGCATCTGAAGGACGGTTCAAAATGTCATTGTGCAGTTGACAAATCATGATACCGGTGATATATTCTTCATGTTCGCGATCATCGCGATCAACAGCTGTTGATGCAACTCCCGCAAAATCCGGGACATCTGCTGTAATTTGTAAATGATCTTCAGAGGGGTAAAGATGAAGTTTGAGCGTGGCAAATTGTGTATCGGTTCAGCCCGGCTGGGATGGAAACTCGGTTTTGGAAACGGCCGTAAAGATACGGAGATCAAATATATTTCCGATTGCGATATGCCTCTTTTTACTCCCGCTCCGGATGGCGGCATCTGGCAGAACGGAACCGGACTTGCCGTAAAGGTCACTTATGCGGAAATCGACGGTATTTTGCAGGGCAGCATCTGCTTTACCGGCAATGACGGTATCAATACTCCCGTCGAAGAGGTGATTTTCCCCTGTGCGGAAATGGATTTTGATGAAACTGTAAAGATCCTTACTCCCACCAGTCAGGGCAGGATCCTTAAAAATCTCACCGGGCAATGGGATGCCGGGCTTCTGGAATATTCCGGCGGCCGTTACCGTTCCTTCCGTTTTACAGCGGCGTTTTCCGACCGTTGCGGAATCTACTTTGACTGTCGTGACTCCAGTTTTTACAATAAGAGTTACTCCTGGCGCAAAGAAGGGGGGAAACTTGTCTATTCTCACATCCATTATCCGGCTCTTGACGGCAAAGGAGAATTCACCTTGCCCTACCGCTGCGGGGTAACTGCTTTTTCCGGCGGATGGTTTGAAGCGGCGATGATCTACCGTAAGTGGGCGGTCGAACAGGTGTGGTTCAAAAACGCCCTCCGGGAAAAGAACCCTCTGAAAGATATTTCCATGTGGCTCTGGAACCGGGGCCGTATAGATTATGTCTTGCCTCCTGCGGAAAAACTTGCAGAAGATGCCAAAGTCCCCATTGCCCTTGACTGGTATTGGTGGCATCACAACCCTTACGACACCGACTATCCCGATTTCTGGCCTCCCCGGGAGGGTGAAGAAGCATTTAAAGATGCGGTCAAACGGATGAATGACAAAGGTATTTTTACGCAAGTTTATATCAACGGCCGGACTTGGGATCTTGACGGACCTTCCTGGCATGAAGGTGGGGCGGATGAGATCGAAATAAAGCGTGACGGCAGTGAATTTGCAATTGCTTTCAACAGTTACAATCACCACCGTCTGGGGTATATGTGCGGCGAAGCTCCGGTTTTTCAGAGAAAAATGGCAGATCTGGTCAAAACCCTCTGCAATACCGGACTGCCGGGGGTTTATTTGGATATGATCGGATGTACTTCCGGGACAAATTGTTACAACCCGAAACACCAACATGCTCCCGGCGGCGGAGATTACAATATCAAAGGTTTCCGCAGGATGATGGAAACCATACAGCAGGAGAATCCGGGCAAACTGTTTTCAACGGAAGACTGTTCGGAGAACTGGCTGGATATCTTTTCCTCTATGATCGTGCTCGGTTCCACCAGCAGTGAACGCATGGGGGATGACAGCGATTTTGTACCGGCATTCAGTGCGGTTTATCACGGTGCCAATGCGCTTTTCGGCAGCTACGCGCTTCCCGATGCGATCCCCCCTTGGGATGAATTCTGGCCTGCGGATGACCGTTTCCCCGCTGCCGATGAGCAGGATTGGAACGCTCTTTATCCCTGCCAGTTTTTCCTGGAACTTGCCAGGGACATTGTTTGGGGTATGCAGCCGATGATCTGCAATTTTCAGTTGAAGCATGCGACCGATCCCCGATTTGCTGAAGTATATAAGTACATTCTTGATACAGCGAAGTTTTACTATGAGAACCGGGATATTCTCTATTCCGCAGAGATGGTTTCCCCGGGAATTCTTGAATGCGAAAAAATCCCTGTAGATTTTATTGTCAGAGGCATTTTTACCCACAAAGAACATTTGAGAACCATCCGCAAAGATGCCGAACCGGCCATCTGTCACAGCGTCTGGAAAAATCCGTCAGGCGGCAGGACGCTCATTCTTGCCAATTACACTCCGGCAGAACGTGGTTTCAAATTTGAAGATGTATCAGGGACTCTTCCGCCGCGTTCCTACAAGCGCATCGATCTGCTTTGACCGGAGAAATGTGTCAGGAGCCCGCAGTGATTTCCTGCCTGAAATTTCCGGCAGTTGATCCACTTTGAAATACTTCCAGGCGACTCTTCCGCCGCCCTGTCACGGCGCAGTGAAACAAAGACGGATGGATGCAGCGTGATCCTCCTTCGCCGAGGCTATGGAGGACAAGGAGCAGTAAACCTGCCCGACTGAACCGGTATCCGACGTTTTGACAAGAGATTATCCGCGATGCGCCACCGATAAAAAACGGGCCGCTGCTATAACCTCTTTTTTGAGGTATGGCAACAGCCCCTTTTTATTGAGCATCAACCGGGAATTACATTTCAACCGGTTTGGTTTTGGGCAGTCCCAAAACTTTATCTTCTGCGATGCGTCCATCGGCGCGCAGAACATTCAGACGCTCATAGCGTTTCATTACATTACGGATCTTGCGGATTTTACCGCCGACACGCAGGCTCGGATGTTGAGACATAATATCACCTCATATTTTTATATTGTTCACAAAATCACGTTTTCAGATCATTTAATATAGCATCAAAACCGATTTTGTCAAGCAAATTTTGTTACCGTTGACGTTATTTGAAGAAATATTCGCAAAAATCCTTTTCCGTCAGATCGGCTTGTGCCCGGGCGAGAAATTCGGTTCCGCGCTGATTGCCCCAGCTGTAGATCAATTCCAGTTTCCCGTTGTATTCGCACATATCCATATCTGAAGCATTTATATTTTCCGCTTCTGCGATGTAGCGTTTGAATTCCTGTGGAAACGGCACCAGCATTTTCCGGTCATCCTCATCGTAGGTCAGCACCGGATTTTTCGGGCTGGATTCCCAATTTTTCAAATCCTTTGACCGCACCACGAAGGTGGAAAAACCCTTTTCGTAGGAGCCATCCAGATAGAAAAAGTAGAAAAATCCGTCAAAATAGCGCAGCATCGGCGCGCCGGTATAAAAATCCTGTCCGAATACAGCTCCGTCGATCACCTGCCAGTTGATCAGGTCGGTGGATTCTGCAAAGAACATGGTGAATGGTTCTTTGACGATCTCTGCCGGTGCGCCGAGTTCAAAGACCATCACGAAGCGGTCACCGGCTTTGCACACCGAGGTGTTATATCCCTGCCACGCGGGATTTTCCAGAATGACCCGGGGCGAACTCCAGTTGACAAGGTCGGTGGATTCAAGCTGATAAAAACGGCTTTTGCCCCAATCCTCAACAGCGGTGACGATCATTTTGTCTTCATGGACAAAAGCGTTGCCCATGTGCAGTCCGTGACCGAACGGCAGAGAATATTCACCGCTTTCCTGATCGACAAAACGGAAATAAGAGTTCCCGGTGCGGTTGTTGTAGTAACCTTTTTTATCTGTCCGGCTGCGGATGTATTCAAAACGCAGCAGTTTTCCCTGCCATACGACCGGATTGGCTTCAACGATATCACAATCGACGGTACCGAGTTTTTTGATGAGTTTATCCATGATATATCCTGCAGCTTACTGATGTTTGAGTACGAAATCGACAATGGGTGACGGATCGCTCAAGCAGTGGGGATGATGTTTGGCACCTGGTTTCCAGATAACCTCGATCTCGCCGCCGAGTTTACGGTAACGCTCCTCAACGATCACGGTATTTTCACTGGCCGGGACCACCTCATCGGCATCACCGCAAAGGTGAAGGATGGGTATCTTATTGGCGGCCAGAATTTCCAGGGAATCCACCGGATTGCCTTTGAAAGCCATCGCTTCTTCTTCGGAGAAGTTCCACATATCCAGACAGGTTTGCCACTCTTTGGCAGCTCCGGGGCCGACACCTTTGCCGCCCGGCCAGGATTTGAAATCGCAAACCGGATTATCCAGATAAAGGCAGCTTACTTTATCCGGATTGAGAGTTGCCCAGCGGTAGACATCCAGACCGCCCCGGCTGTAGCCGACCGGAACACATTTTTTATTGAATCCTTGAGCGACCATGAAGTTGTACAGCAGATCCATGCGGCGCATACATTCATCATTGCCGTAAAGTTCATAAACTTCGATATTCACCACGTGCCAGCCGCGCTTGAGCAGAGCGAAGTCGGCATCGGGGAATGCCCCGAAAAAGTGGACACGCCAGAACCAGTTTTTTTTCTCATCGGCCGGAACTGACGGCTTGACCAGATGACACTTGAGGCCGTCGATGGTAAATTCGTGACATTCAAAACCATTCCAATCGACGATCTCTCCGGGGAAATTGCTGTTCATATTGATTTGACCTTTCAAAAAAAATAACACCAAAACCGGCGCAGTGAATCGGAATTTTTCCGGTATCCGGAACGCCGGTTTGATACTTAATATAGTTGTCAGGTCTGAATTTGTCAAACCTTGCTTTTATAACATCCTGAAAATTTCCGGCGGGGGGATATTTTTGTCATCCCGCGCGGTATGGCGCATGGTTATTTGCCGGATAAAGACAGCAGATCATCGGTATACAATCTTTTCTTTATTCCGGAAAAGCTGCCGATGCCGCAGCTTGACCTTCCGCAATTTGTGGAACCTGGCGATGAGAGCGTAAAACAGGATTGACAATAATTGTAAACGGAAAAACGGTTGACAGAAAAAGGGCTGCTGCACACCTTCAAGGTTTGGCAACAGCCCTTAAAATTTTTCTGACGCAAAAATTATTTTGCAGCGAGGAGTTTATCCGCCTGGGATTTTTTGTTGGCAGCGCGGTTGGCATGGATGGTTCCGGCCTTCACTGCTTTATCCAGACGGCTGGCGAAAGTTTTGGCCAGCTCGGTCGCGGCGGCATCACCGGCGGCGACAGCGGCGCGCAACTTCTTCTCAATAGTTTTCAACTCACTGACCCGCGCACGGTTGCGGAGGTTGGCCTTCTTGCTGGTGGCAAGACGTTTGACGGCAGATTTGGTATGTGCCATATTCAATTTTCCTTCACGTTATATCCAAAAACAATAAATTTGTCAAAAACTGTCACAAGTCACGACAGACTATTAATGTATCACCATTTTTGGAAAAAGCAAGTCTTTGCAACTGTTTTTTGCACAATAAATCTCATAAAAAGTGTTTATTTGCCGGAATTTGCCGGAGTTGCTCTTTTTCTTTCACTCTGCGGGGATGATGAATTTTTCCGATGGCACATCCTGTTTCAGCACCTCAAAACGGCATGACTGCCGGTTCAATTCAGCCAGTTTCCCGGCGCACAATTCAGCGAGCAGATCATAGTTGTTGCACTCCCGGCTCACATGAGCCAGCAGCAGCAGCCGGGAACGCTCCCCCAGCAATTCCCCCAGCAACTCGGCCGTATCTTTGTTACCCAGATGTCCCCGGATGCTGAATATCCGCCGTTTCAGATCCAGACGGCGGGATGAATTCATCAGCATTTCATGGTCGTAATTGCTTTCGATCACCAGTGCATCGCAATTTTTCAGATGCTTTTTGACACTTTCGCTCAAACATCCGGAATCGGTGGCAAATCCGATCTTGCTTTGCCTGTAATTGAATTGGAATCCCACTGTTTCCACATCATGCGACAGGGCAAAACTGGTTATGTTGAATCCGGCCAGTTCAAATTTTGCTCCCGGTTCAAATGCCCGCACCGTCCGGGGCAGATTGCCGTTGCGCTTCAGATGAAAAACCGTTTCTGCAGAAGCGTAAAGCGGCAGATCGAATGTGTCGCAGAATACCCGCGCGCCGCAGGAGTGATCGCCGTGTTCATGCGTGAGAAGTGCGCCGCATAATTTTTTCGGGTCACATCCGGATCTCTCCATCCGGCAGAGCAGTTCTTTCCGGGAGAACCCCTGATCTATCAGCAATGCTCCATCCGGAGATTCCAGAAAAAACGCATTTCCGCTGCTTCCGCTGCCCAGTGCGCTCAAAAAAAGAGTTGTTTCAGCCATAGTTTCAGAAAAAAATGAAAATTATTCTCGAATAAGAGTTGAAAAATCACGCTTTATAATCTAAATTCTATTCAGGCAGTTGTCAAATGTTTTCCGGAGGATTTTTCCGGATTTTTTGTGAAATTGGGCAATGTCCCAATTTTTGTGAAATTTGCATTCAACAACCGTTGATTGCAACAATGGCAAACATAAGGATATATCACCGACATTATGATTTGTCAACCACGCAATAACGGTTTGATCCAACCGGTGGATGCAGTGCGAAGTAAGGTCGAAGTCAAATCAAGGCGGATGAGCAGGAGTGTACTGAAAGGTACTCGACTGCGAATACGTCCGATGATTTGACAAGAGATTACCCGCAATGCGCCACCGACGGTATGATGGCATCACAACAAATGGGACAATAACTGAAATTGACATAAGGGGAAACTTCCCCGGGAAAGTGAATAATGGCGGAAACAAAATTGACCACCGGTCTCTCCGGCAGGCTGGAACAGAAACAACTTATCTCCCAGAGTCAGCAGCGCAGTCTGGAGCTGCTGGCCATGCCCCTGCCGCTGCTTGAGAGCAGATTGACTGAAGAACTCGCCGGAAATGTTCTGCTTGAGGAGCAGAGTGACCCGGTTTTCAGCAGCAGTGAAAATATTGTTTCCGATGTTCCGGAAAACTCCGGATATGACGAAAATGATTACGAACAGAACAGTATCCTCCCCGAAGAGTGGGCGGATGATCTGCCTTTGCCGCAGCAATCACGTGATGAAGCCGGAACAATGGATTTTCTGGGCAACCTCCCGGCTCCTCCGCCGCCGTTGCGGACTCTTTTACTTTCAGAATTGCACGCGTTGGGATTGCCGGAAAATTTGATGGAAGCTGCTTCGGAAATCGTTTCCGCATTGAATGATGACGGCTATCTGACCGTCAATCTGGCTGATTTGGCCATGCAGTGTGATGCGGATATGGATGAGATCAATGAAGCTCTGCATATTGTACAGAGCATCGCTCCGGCGGGAGTTGCAGCCCGGGATCTGGCAGAGTGTCTGAAATTGCAGCTGGCTCATAAAGGATTGCTTACCGGAGATTTTGTCCGTCTGCTGGATGAAGGGTTGCCGGATCTGGAAATGAACCGCATGACCCGGCTGGAAAAAAAGCTCGGGATCACTCCGGAGAAGTTGGAAAATATGTTGAAAACTCTCCGGTCGCTCAATCCGGCTCCCGGCCGCAGCGAAACAGATTCCGCCCCCCGGAGCATTGTTCCGGATCTGGCGGTCAGCAAAGATGAAAACGGTACTTACACGGTCCGGGTCAGGCGTCCGGCATCGGTACGCCTGACGGTCAGTCCGCTTTATGAGAAACTTCTGGAAGATGCCTCCCTTTCTCCCGATGACCGGGCCTATCTTACCGAAAAATTGAACCGGGCCCGGGAATTGCTGCGGGCATTGAGTATGCGCGAAAGTACTTTGAAACAGCTGGGGGAATTTCTGATAACCCGTCAGTCCGCCTTTCTGGATGGCGGAGTGGACAAATTAAAAGGAATGACCATGAAAAGTGCCGCTGCTGAATTGGGAGTCAATGAGAGTACCATCAGCCGTTGTGTGGCGGATAAATTCATCGAAACGCCGCAAGGAGTGTTCCCGTTGCGCTTTTTCTTCTCCGGGACTTACAATTCGGAAAACGGCGAAGATGTTTCCGCGCGGGCGATCCAGCAGAAAATCAAACAGTTGATAGCTTCAGAAGATCAGACGGAACCGCTTTCTGATGAAACAATTTCCAGAATGCTGAATGACGCAGGGCTGCCGGTGGCGCGGAGGACGGTGGCGAAATACCGGGAGTTGATGAATATTCCGGCTTCGGCGTTGCGGAAAAAGTTTTATTGATTGAGGACTTTTGAAATTGCCTCGATTATTATTTCATTTTTGTTGTGATACCCTGCCGCTTACTTTTTTTTATGGTTGCGCAACTGTTCTTTATGTATTTTATCCAGATAATCCCGCTGTTTTTTCTGGATATCCCGCATAAGCAGGGAGTCGTTTTTGGGGATTTTGTCATCGTATTTGAGCTTCCCGGAACGGATATTCTGCATTATGATGCTGATATCAGCGAGATGATCCAAGCCGGGAAAATCTTTCCTGTCTTTCAAAGACTTTTTCAGGAAATTACTTTCATTTTTGAGCAGCAGCTGCAATTTCCGCCGCCGTCCGTCATTCTTATTCCCGCCATCCATCAGCTCCAGCTGGATGGAGTGTATCATTTCCAGAGCATATTTTTCCCGCTGCCGGGTAAGATTAAGTGCTTTGCGGGAACCGGCTTCCGCTTTGGCAAGTTTCTTGTCCAGATCTTTGATGTCATCTTCCATCCGGCGCAGCCGTCCGGATATGTCGCCGGAAGCAAACAGTGACAGACACAAACCGGCAATCAATCCGGATAACAGCAATTTTTTATTGATCAGTTTCATAAAATACCATCGGGTATGAGTTACGGCAATTCAACTGCCTCTGCCAATAAAATATCACCATCATCCGGGTTTGTCAAGTGCCGATAATTACTCTTTGACCGGAGTTTTCAAGTCGGAATCAAGGTCGATAGCCTTGTTGTAGGTGTTGAATAACGAGATCGCCGAGGCCACTTCGATGGCAGCGGTGATATCTTCATCGGTTAATCCCAACTGCAATGCCGCTGACCGGTGAGCATCCAGACAATAGGTGCAGCCGTTTACGGCACTGACGGCAATGATGATCAGCTCTTTGGTTTTGGGATCAAGTCCTCTGCCGGAAACTTCGGCCAGTTTGAGTACCGCTTCGAGAAAGTCGCCATTGCGGCCCATTGCCTGAAAAACCTCCGGAATGCGGCCGAATTTCTTTTCAATGGAATTCTGGATACTTTGCGCTTTGCTGTCACCGGTCTGATTGTAAAGTTTTACGGAAGCCATGATGTCTGTTTCCTTTCTGTTGTTAAAAGAGAGTATCTGTTTATACACAATAACACCTGTCAACTGATTTTTCAATTGAAAAACTCATTTTTTTGTGATATTTTATGTTATGGGGCGGTAATTGCCTTGAAAATATCAACCGGAGAAGCGCAATATGTCTGAAGTACTTTTCTCTGCTGCCGATCTGTCACTGGCTGTCGGCAGACAGATTTTGTATGATAAAACTGAATTTTCCATTTCCACCGGGGAAAAAGTTGCCCTGGTCGGTCGTAACGGATGCGGTAAATCCACTTTGCTGCGGATAATTACCGGGGCGGAACTGCCGGGGGAGTTCTCCCGTTTGACCCGGCGGCGTAATTTGCGGTGTGCTGAATTGCCGCAGGATTTCCAGCTGGATGAAAATTCTACTGTTGCAGAAAATATCCGCGCTGAATTGAGCTTCTTTTACGATCTGCTCCGGCAATATGAACAGCTCTCTCCGGCATCTCCGGCGCATGCTGAATTGGAACACCTTATTTCCATGTATGATGTCTGGAATCCGGAGGTGAAACTCAATACCATAATGGAAAAATTGCATCTTACGGGGTTGGCTTCACGCCGGTGCGGTGAACTTTCCGGAGGGGAAAAACGGCGGGTCGCTCTGGCCGGAGCGATCATAAGCGAACCGGATCTGCTGCTGTTGGATGAACCGACCAACCATCTGGATGTGAATACCGTCGAATGGATCGAAGAGTTTTTGAATTCCACTTCCACCGCCTGTT
This sequence comes from Lentisphaerota bacterium, assembly GCA_015061815.1. Taxonomy (GTDB): domain Bacteria; phylum Verrucomicrobiota; class Lentisphaeria; order Victivallales; family Victivallaceae; genus UBA1784. Next base: position 139,225 of record SUVW01000003.1, on the reverse strand, counting down.
TGTTTGTCACTCATGACCGGTACTTTCTCGACCGGGTATCTACGCGCATAGTGGAATTGGATCACGGTAAATTTTATTCATACGACGGAACTTATGCAGATTTTCTGGCGGCAAAGGCAGAAAGAGAGTACCGGGAAGATCAGCTTGAGGCCAAGCGGCAGAGTTTTTTGCGTTCGGAAATTGATTGGGTGCGCCGTTCCCCCAAGGCCAGACTCAAGCGCAACATGGGCAGGATCAAACGTTTTGAAGCGGTCAGTGCAGTTGCCAAACCTCTGCGGGATGCGGATATGGAATTGCTTATTCCCTATCCGCCGCGTCTGGGCAATAAAGTGGTGGAATTGAAAAATGTTTCCAAATCATTTGACGGCCGTCCGGTGATAAGCAACTTCAGTTTTGAGTTCGCTCCCGGCAGCCGTATCGGGGTGACCGGCCCCAACGGGATCGGGAAATCCACTCTGGTGAAAATCATTACCGGACAATTGCCCCCCGACTCCGGCAGTTGTGAATGTGCTTCAACGGTGCAATTCAATGTGATCGACCAAAACCGGGCGGTTCTGGACCCGGAAAAAAGCGTGCTGGAAGAGATCAGCGAAGGGCTGGAGCATGTTTATCTCGGAACCGAAAAAGTGACTGTCTGGACATATTTGAAGCGTTTCCTTTTTGAAGACGAGAGGATCAAAACTGCCGTGAAATATCTTTCCGGCGGCGAAAAGGCGCGTCTGGCTCTGGCAGAGGTGTTGAAAAAAGGCGGCAATTTTCTGATTCTGGATGAGCCGACCAATGATTTGGATCTGGCAAGTTTGCGGCTGCTGGAAGAAGCTCTGGCGGTATTTCCCGGATGTGTTCTGGCGGTGAGCCACGACCGTTATTTTCTCAACCGTATCTGTACCGGAGTGTTGACCTTTGACCGTAACGGCGGTATTTTTTACACTCCGGGTGATTACGATTATGCCCAGGAGAAGCGGCACGAACGCGAACAACCGGTCATTCGGGAAAGTCCCGTAAAAAAGAGCGCGCCGCCGCCGGTTAAAGACAAGCCCCGGAAGTTATCCTATAAGGAGCAGAAAGAATTTGACGGTATGGAAGAGGCGATCATAGCCGTTGAAGAGGAGATCGCCGCTTTGGAAGAGGCATTCGGTGATCCGGATTTCTACGCCAAATACGGCGCACAAAGTCAGGATTTGCAGCAGAAACTGGCCGCCGCCAGAGAGAAGAGCGCGGCACTGTACGCCCGGTGGGGGGAGTTGTCAGAAATTGTTGACGGAGTGTGATGGAGTTTCAACAGTCAGAATGATTTTCCCATTGCCCAATTCATTGATATGAGCCGAAAATTGCGCAACATCTTTTTCCGGCAGGGTGCCGGTTATCCGGATATTTCCGGCAAACTCTTCTGATGTTACGGTAAAACCCGCAGAATCCAAATAGACCCTGACGGTCGGGTAAAGCGGATACGGTACGGAAAATGATAGTTTCTGCATCCGGACAAATTCCATCGTCCGGGCAACTTCGAGGACCGCTTTGGCAGCTCCGCCGTAAGCGTGTACCAGACCGCCGGTGCCGAGTTTGGTGCCGCCGAACCAGCGGGCCACTGTGATTATGGTATTGGTCAGACCGCTGCCCTGCAGTACTGCCAGAACCGGTCGTCCGGCGGTGCCGGATGGTTCCCCGTCATCGGAACAACCGGAAATATTCTGATTCGGGCCGAGAGTGAAGGCGTAAACGATATGACCGCCGTTGTCATAACTGCTCTTGCGCTCTTTCCACAACTCTTTGGCTTCGGCAACAGATGAGATCGGAATGGCTTCTGCAAGGAAACGGGAATTTTTAACTTTTGTTTCCGCCCGGGCGGCTTCTTTAAGTATCAGCATTGAATTTCTTTCTTTCTTGCACTCCAGAGTTGTTGATCGCGGACACAAGAATATATCACCGGTATCATGATTTGTCAACTGCGCAATAACGTTTTGATCCGTACGGCAGATGCTGTGCAGACAGAAGAAGACGGTCAAATTCTGTCAGCGGATGCATTACAATAAACCGGATACCGCCAAAAGACAGGAGCATTGCCGGGAAATTTTATTCGGGATAAAACTTGACTATTGCATAAATATGCTCTATTTTATATAAATGTGTTACGGCCCGGAAACGGGAAATGGGAAAAATTTGTGGAGGATATTATGGCGGAAAACAGAAAAAATTTGCTGATAAGTTTGATCGGGGTGATTGCAGTCGGAGTGATAATCACCGGAATAGTACTCTATCTTTTCGGGCATAATCCGCAATTCAAATCGCTTTTTGCCGGAATGGAAGTTCCGGGAGCCGATTCGCTGGCAGTGGAATCCGAGGCGGTACTGGCGCAGAAAATGGAGTTCACCGGCAAGGTTTCCATGTGGATATTTATTTTTATCACTCTCCTGCAGCTGGCGGCATTGTGGGTGGGCTATGCAGTGGTTTCCACGATCCGCAGCAGCTGTGATCCGGTGAAGTTGAAACTCCGCAGTCTGGATAATGCTGAAGTATTTTTCGATGTGCCGCTGTATTTCGGCCTTTTCGGAACGGTATCGGCATTTCTGGTGATGACATTTTCTCCTCAAAGCAGCCGTCTGATCGCTTACAGTTCCACTTTGATCGGTATCATATTCAGTCTGCTGCTGCGTTTGACCATGCAGTATCCTCTGCGGCGCAATCTGGTCAGACTTGATGCTCTTGAAGAAGCCGGAGAAGCGAAATGAACAGAGCCATCCTGATAGTCATTTGCGACTTTCTGGTATCCGCGATGCTGACCATGATGACCGGTATGGTTCCCGGCCATACCGGTGGCACCGGAGTCGGTCTGGATGAGAGCACCACCAAAGTGCTGCTCAACGAATTGAATCGCCGTCAGCTGGAATTGGAAGCCACCCGTCTGCATCTGCGTGATGCCATTGCCCGCAGCGGGACGACTTTTCAGCAGGAGGAGGAACTGCGCCGGATAACCGAGGAGTTGACCCGCAACCTGGCAGAACAGGAGAAGTTGTCCGGCAAACTGGTTCCGGGGAAGAGTTCTGCCGCCGATCCGGAGCTGCGGGCGAAACTTGAAGCGGAAGAGGCCATGCGCAAAAAACTGGAAGATGATCTGGCGCAGATGCGCAAGGATCTGGCCGGCAAATCCCGACTGCTGGCAGAGGTTTCCGGAAAATTGTACAATGAGCAGCAGGACAATGCGGCTCTTAATGTAAAACTCATCCGCACCCGTGATACTTTGAGTGATACCGGGAAAAAGCTGGAATCTGTCCGGGATGATCTGATGCGGGAAAAAGAAAAACTCTTTACTGTCCGGAAGGAGCTGGCGGTCAGTGAGAGCAACCGTAAAAATGCTGAAAAAGCCGCCCGGGAAAGTGCCGAACAGCTGGCAGTCACCAGAAAAGACCTCTCCCGCACCCGGCAGGAGTTGCTGGATGAAACCCGGTCACACGGCCGTACCAGAGAGCAGTTGGCGGCAAGCGAAAGCCGCCGGGAAAGTGCCGAAAAAAGGGCCAGAGAGAGTGCCGGTGAGTTGAGTTCCACCCGCAAAGAGCGTGATGCGGAACGTTCAGCGCATACCGAAACCCGCACCGAGCTGGCCCGTAAGGAGAGCGAATTGCGGATGGTCGCCCGGGATTTGCGTTCGGTGCGCAGCGGCTTGAGCCAGCTGGAAACCGCACACGGTAAATCGCAGGTCGAATTGAATAAGCTTAAACTGGTGGTCGCCCAGAAAGAAGGGCGGCTGGAAAGCAGTGAATTGAGCAATGCCGAGCTTAAAGATGAGAATATCCGGCTGCGGCGGGAACTGGTCGCCGCCAAATTGGAAAAACAGGATGCCATCACCCAGCGGGATATGATGAAAGAGACGGTGAAAGAAACGGTTATGGAGTTGTCGGCCGAGCGTCAGAAGCTGGAAACCGCGCAGAAAGAGAGTGTTCGGCTGGATGCCACGATCAAGGCTCTGGAACTGGTTCCCGGTTCCGGCGGCGGCTCATCAGGCAGTGCGGTCTTTGAGCGTTACGCCGGAGCGGTGGTAAAAGTGGATGCTCTGGTGGCGGAAAAGGCCTTCGTCGGTGAGCGTACCGGACGGACAACGAGTTACTGCCCGGTGGTGGATTTCGGCGGCGGCCGGGTGATGATCGTCGGTGCATTCAACCGTTTCGCCGGAGATTGGGATACGGCTTTGAAGTATGAAAAAGTAGTGAAAGTGTCGATGGATTTCTCACTGCCTTTTACCGGGGGCAGATTGGCGGGACGTCCGGCCGGAGAAAATATGCTGGTCAATATGTTCCATCCTCATGTCGCAGCATTTATCTGTCCGGCAGCTGATAAAAATATCCGTCCGCTGAAAGCGGTGGGAGCTTCAGTTATCCGGCAGCGCGGGGTGGAGGATCTCTTCCTTTTCAAAAGCGGCAGCTATGAAGCTAATGCCCGGTTGAGCGGCCGGGTGTCGCTGATCGCTGATTCCGGCAATCCGGCTCTTTTCATCCGGAATGTCGGACGCAGCGGTTTGACCGCTGAACCCGGAGATTTGATCCTTACCGGTCACGGTGAATTTGTCGGTATCATTTCGGAAAGGATGCAGACTGCCGGAGCTTCCGGAGTGCGTGTCCCGTTATTCAGAGAGACATCTGCCAGCTGGGATAAGCCGGTGATCGTACCGCTGTACAAGAGCGCGCAGGATGAGTACTTCAATTCCTTTGCCGCTGTATTGCAGGAATTGCGGAAAAAGGTCCGCCCGGGTTATGATAAATTGTGAGTGAAATATGATCGACTCTGCCGAATCATCTGTTCCGGATCAAACTATTCCGGGGAGTGCCGACAGTGCCGCAGTGGCTGATTTCCGGGCATTGCGGGAGCAATTCGGGATTTTTCCCTGCGAAGACGGTTCCGAATACCGGGATCTGAAGCTGCTCGGCATGGGCGGTATGGGGGTGGTTTTCAGCGGTGAAGATCCGACTTTACAGCGCCATGTGGCGGTGAAGATCCTCCGGGAACCATACCGCTGCAACCGGGAATTGATCGCCAAATTTGTCAATGAAGCGCGCATTACCGCCCGGATCGATCATCCGAATATCGTGGCGGTCCATCAGCTGGGAGTCAATGAACATCAGGGAGTCTATTTTTCCATGCGCCGGATCAGCGGGGAAACCTTGCAGACCGTTATCCGGCGGCTGCAGAATGGCGATACTGAAGCCGGAAAAAATTATACTTTGCGGCGGCTGCTGGATATTTTTATCGCCGGGTGCAACGCGGTGGCTGCCGCACATGACAAACAGATACTGCATTGCGATTTGAAACCGGCCAATATCATGATCGGAGCTTTCGGGGAAGTGCTGGTACTTGACTGGGGATTGGCCCGGGAAATCGGAGTACCGGCGGAAAAAAAGAAAGATGTTATTTCCGGCACTCCGGTATTTATGGCTCCGGAACTGCTCTCCGGAGAACGCTCTGAACCGGATGTGCAGACCGATGTGTATGCTCTGGGAACTATTTTGTACTCCATTCTCACCCGTCGCAGTGCGCCGTTTGATATGAGCCGGGATAAAGAGGATCTGCTTTCCCGGATCGCTTCGGGCCGTCACCTGCCGCTCCGGGCTCCGAAAGGGCAGCACATCCCCCGGGAACTGGCAGCTATTTGCCGCAAAGCGATGGCGTTTGACCGGTCGGAAAGGTACACTTCGGTATCCGGACTGCTGCAGGATCTTTATGACTTCCGTGACGGCAGGGCAGTGAAGGCGTACTCCCCTGATATCATCTACCGTTTTTTCAAACTGTGCCGCCGCCATCCGGCGATCCCGATCGCGGTGATGGTGGCGTTGATGACACTGCTGGTACACCGGATGGCAGTGGGGATATTGGAATTTGCCCATGACCGTTCGCTTTTGCGTTCAGCCGGGATAAATCTGGTGATCGCTGATGACAACCACCGGCGCAGTGCGGCTCAACTGCGGTTGGAGGACAATGAAACACTTTCCGATCCGCTGAAAGCGGCCCTGCGGGAGAAAAACATCTTATTGCAGGCAAATCTGGCTTTGATGGAATATTTTTCGGTACTGGATTCGATGAGTGGTCTTTCTGATGCCGGGGCCGGAAGATTCAGCCGGGAGTTCGCGCCCGGGATATACAAACATATACTTGGTCTGGCATCGGGAGTGTTGCGGGATGAGAAGAAAGTCAGGGAGGTGCTGGAACGCTGCCGGAGACTGGACTTTTTTGATGAAGCGTGCCGGAACGATGAAAGACTGGCGGCACAAGTGCGGAGGATCGACGGCAATACCGGACTTCTGACCCTGGATTGCGGCGATACTTCCCGGCACGGGAAATTGTTTTATCCGGATGGGACGGAAAAAGAACTGCAGATATCCGGGGTGTGGAGAGCCGCTTTGCCCGCCGGAAAATACCGGCTGGAAATGGATGATGATACGGTTCTGCAGCTGCTGGTCATCCCCGGCGGCGATGAGAAGCTCTCTATCTCTCCGGCACCGGAGGATATCTCCTGCCGGCTGATCCCGGCGGATCATTATCTGCTGCCGATCCCGGATTCCGCACCGGTGCGCTGCGATCTGGCCGGATTCTGCCTTGCCGGGCCATTGGTCCCGGTGGCGGTAAGTTATGCTGAAGCAGAAAAATTTGCCCGGGATTTCCCGGGGGCGTGGCATTTGCCCTATCCGGTGGAGCTGCAAAAAGCGTGGAGTACCGGCCCGGACGGCAAAACCTTTTACCGCACCATTCCGGCAGCGGAGATGGTATGGTTGAAAAACGGAATGCTTTATGATCCGGTTTCCCGGAGCGTGAGCAGGGCTGTTCCCGGCCAGCGGGGGCTGGTTTATCTGACAAAGAGTACGGAAAGAAGATGATCGATTTTAAGAATATATCCAAAAGTTATTCCGGCGAGTATATATTGAAAGATGTCAACTGCCGGATAAATACCGGCGAAAGAGTCGGAGTCGTCGGCCCCAACGGAGCCGGAAAGAGTACCTTGTTCGGCATGATAACCGGGGAAGTGGTTCCGGATTCAGGAGAGGTGGTGATACCGCGCGACAGCCGTTTGGGGATCATGCGTCAGCATATCGCTGAAACTGATCTGCAGCGTACGTTGCTGGAATTTACTGCCGATGCGGTGCCGGAACTGAAAAAATATACTTCCGAGTTGGAAGAAATCGAAAACCGCATGGCGGAATGCGACAGCGATGATGAGTTGGAAATATTGCTCCGGCGGCATGGCTTTTTGCAAAGTTCCATCGAACATCTTGGCGCATATCATCTGGATGTGGAAGCAAAACAGGCTCTTACCAGTCTGGGGTTCCCGGTGGCCAAACTGGATGTGCCGTTGAGTGAATTTTCCGGCGGCTGGCAGATGCGGGCGGCACTGGCCCGGGTGCTTATATCCCATCCGGATATCCTGCTGCTGGATGAGCCGTCCAACTATCTGGATATCCCTGCTGTGGAGTGGCTGTGCCGTTATCTGACCAATTTTCAGGGGACACTGCTGCTGATTTCCCACGACCGTTTTCTGCTGCGGAAACTGGCTTCAGTGACTTTGGAAGTCAACCGGGGAACAGTCACCCGTTATGCCGGAAATTATGACTTCTACTGCCGGGAAAGAGAGCAGCGGAAAATCTCTCTGGAGGCCGCCAAACGCAACGCCGATCATAAAAAAGAACAGCTGGAAAGAATGATCGACCGTTTCCGGGCCAAAAGCACCAAGGCGGCCGCCGCAAAAAGTGCGCAGAAAAAACTTGACCGTATCGAAGATGTGAAATTGAGCGAATCGCTGGATTATCACGGGGTCATCCGTTTTCCGGCTCCGCCGCCGTGCGGCGCGGAAGCGGCAAGATTTGAACATGTTGACTTCGGTTACGATAAAGATAAACTGCTCTTCAAAGATGTGACGCTGGATATCGCCGCCGGAGAAAAACTGGCCGTTATCGGGTACAACGGCATGGGGAAGACCACGCTTTTGAAACTTCTGGCCGGAGTACTGCAGCCGGTATCCGGCAAGGTGGTTCCCGGTCATCATATCGTGACCGGTTATCAGGCCCAGGAGTTCGGAGAATTGGTCAACGACCGCTTGTCGGTGTACGATGCGGTGAAAGCCGCTTTGCCCGCCGGGGCATCAACGGCAAATGTGGCCAATGTGGCCGGAGCATTCGGCTTTTCCGGAGATGCGATGAAAAAACCTTGCGGCGTGCTTTCCGGAGGGGAAAAAATAAGATTGCAGATGGCCAGGATATTTGTCAATCCGCCGAATTTGCTTATTCTTGACGAGCCGACCACCCATCTGGATATCGCGGCAAGAGAGCTGCTGCAGGAGGCATTGCGCAGTTATTCCGGAACGGTGGCAATGGTCAGCCACGATATTGAATTTGTCCGCAATGTGGCCGGTACGATCTGGGAAGTTTCACCATCCGGAGTGACCAAATATTTCGGTAATTATGATTACTATCTGGAAAAATCCGCTGCTTTGAATCCGGTTGCGGCCTCATCATTATCGCCGGTTTCAGCCGAAAACACCCTTACCGCCAAAGACCGTCGCCGGGCCCGGGCACAGGCACGCAGTGCCATTCAGGGAGAGTTGAACAAGGCAAAAAAAGATGTGGAAAAACTGGAGTTGCTGCTGGAAGAGCAATCGGCGCGCAAAGCGGTGCTGGTGGCAAAGTTGTCTTCCGGGGAAAAGGTGGATTTTGCCGGATTGAACAGCGAACTTGCGGCATTGGATAAGGAGATCGCAGAAACTGAAAACCGCTGGGAGAGCCGGGCGATGGAATTGGAGTCCCTGCGCTTGGAAAACGACCGGATAAATGCCTGATTTGGCCGGAAATGTTCCGAAATTGCAAAGATGGTCCGGCCGGACGGTTGACAAAACTGCTTTGGCATGCTATATTAAGACGTTTGTTAGTATGATTTTGAAATCTTGATCCGTTGTGAAGACGGTTCTCGGCTGTGTTTTTCCGTTCCGCCGAACCATGAGGTTTCCGGTAATTGCCGCTTGCGAATGATCGCCTGTCGGCACTTCCGTTGCCCTCGGGTTTTGCGGCAAGGCAAAATAAAAATAAACAGGGCAAAAAATGAAATTGGCAGAAGCAACACACATTTGTCTGTATTCCGGTTGCGGACATCCGGAACTCTCGCAGAACATCGCAAATTATCTTGGCGTAAGCCTCGGCAAGGTGCATATCACCCATTTTCCCGACAGCGAGATATTTGTTCAGTTTGAGGAGAACGTCCGGCGGGCAGATGCGTTTCTTATCCAACCGACCTGCACTCCGTCCAACGAGAATCTGATGGAGCTGCTCATTATGATCGATGCCGCAAAACGCGCCAGTGCCGCCAGGATCACCGCAGTACTGCCGTATTTCGGCTACGCCAGACAGGATCGTAAAGATAAACCGCGTGTTCCCATCACCGCCAAACTGGTGGCCAATCTGCTCACCTGCGCGGGAGCGGACCGGATTCTGACGATGGATCTTCATGCGCAGCAGATCCAGGGATTTTTCGATATTCCGGTAGATCACATGTATGCCCGTCCGGTTCTGGTGCCTTACCTCAAGCAGTTGATCGGCGACAACGGTGTGGTGGTCGCTCCGGATTCAGGGAGCACCAAAATGGCGATGGCTTACGGCGATATGCTTTCTGCCGGTTTTGCCGTAGTGACCAAACGGCGCATCAACGCCACGACCGTCGCTTCAAGTCACCTCGTCGGTGATGTGAAAGACCGGATCTGTGTCATTACTGATGATATGACCAGCACCGCCGGGACCCTCTGCGCCGCTGCCAGAATCCTCAAAGAAAACGGCGCGGCCAAAGTTTATGCGGCAGTTTCCCACTGTCTGTTGAGCGGCATCGGCAAGGAAAAATTGCTCAACACTCCGGAGATCGAACAGCTTATCACCACAGATGCTGTTCCCAATATCGACACGCTCGGCGGCAAGATCCGCACGGTCAGTGTTGCTCCATTGCTGGGAGAGGCTATCCGCCGTATCCATGAAGGTAAATCAGTTTCACCTCTGTTTTATACAGCCGGACACTGATATCAATAATAAAACTGAAAACAACAATTCTCCAAAAATAAAAGCGAAAGGAAATCCATGAGCAAAGCAGAGAATGTGATCGCGGCACAGCCGCGAAGCGAGTTCGGAGATAACGCCTCGCGCCGTCTCCGTAAAGCGGGATTCATCCCGGCGATTATCTACAGTCGCGGAAAAGAATCCATCGCCGTCACACTGAAAACCGAAGAGTGGCAGGTTGCTTACGCCAAAAAAGCCAGTCTCTATACCATCAGCGTTGAAGGTAAAGAGATCCCCGCCATCGTCAAGGAAGTTCAGTTCAACCACCTGAAAAACTACGTCTACCACGTCGACTTCCAGGCAGTCGATATGGCCGAGGAGATCCATGCCGCCGTCGCGCTTCATGCATTCGGTGACTGCTATGGTGCTTCTCACGGCGGTGTTCTGGAGCAGGAAGTTCACGAATTGCCCGTGACCTGCCGCCCCGATGCGCTGCCCGATCAGATCAAAGTCGATGTCACCAATTTGAAAGTCGGTGATGCTCTGACCGTTGCTGATCTGGTTCTGCCCGAAGGTGTGAAAGTTCGCGGTCTGGAAGCCGGCGAAATCGTTTTCCACGTGGTTCTGCCGACTGCCGACAGTGTTGCTGAAGGCGAAGGCGCAGCCGAGCCGGAAGCGATCAATGAGAAGAAGGCCGAAGCCCGCGCTGCGGAAAAGGCGAAGAAGTAAGTTCCGTTCCCGGAAAATTTATTCCGGAACAATGCTGATTGACAAAAGGATTTTTTTATGGCATCAGAGGCCGGCGGCATAAAACTGATCGTGGGGTTGGGTAATCCCGGGGCAGAATATGCCAATTCCCGGCACAATGCCGGATTCATGGTGATCGAAAAACTTCTGGCGGAGTTTCCCACCGGCAGATTTACCATGAGCCACACCGCGCAAAGCAATGTTTACACCGGTAAATACCGGGGTAAAACACTGGTGCTGCAGATGCCGCTGACCTATATGAATGCCAGTGGTGATGCAGTAGCTCCTTTGAGCCGCAGATTGGGGATCAGTGCCGGAGAGATACTGGTGATTTCTGATGATCTTGATCTGGCTCCGGGGCGGCTGCGGCTGCGGCAGGGCGGTTCTGACGGCGGACATAACGGTTTGAAGTCGATCATTGCCAAACTCGGCAGCAGCGGATTCAAACGTCTCCGGGTCGGTATCGGCCGTCCGGAAGCCGGAGCGACTGCTGACTATGTGTTGAGCGGTTTTGAGGGTGATGAGGAAAAATCTTTTACAATGGCGATCAGCCGGGCCGCCGAAGCAGTGAAAACTGTTCTCGGTGCCGGAATGACAGCGGCGATGAATAAATTCAATGCCGCAGAAAATAGTGATACTGGGATAAAGTAAAAACCATCAAAGAAAAGAGGTTTATTTTGAAAAAATACGAATCTGTATTCATTCTGGACATCCGCAAGACGGATGACAACGGTGCTGCTTTCTGCAATGGTTTCGCAGAGTTGATCAAATCTCTCGGCGGCGAAATCGAGAAAACCGTTGAAATGGGACGTAAACAATTTACCTATGAGATCGACAAACGGCGTGCCGGTTTGTACTTCGACTTCATCTTTACGCTGGATCCGGCCAAATTGGTCGCCATCCGCGAGAAGTACCATCTCGACCAGCAGGTTCTGCGCAATATGACGCTGATCTATGACCGCCCGGAAGGCGCGGACAATGCCGAACCGCTTCGTTTCGAGTGAGACGGATAAATTGGTGCAACAGTTATAAACAGTTTAGAACGAAAGAGAGATTATCATGGCTTCGCTGAATAAGGTTTTTCTTCTGGGAAATCTGACCCGCGACCCCGATTTGCGGGGATTCCCCAACGGTCAGAGCGTTTGCGATCTGCGGCTTGCAGTGAGCCGCCGCTTTACCAGCAACGGTCAGGAGCAGGAAGAGACCTGTTTCGTCGATGTGGTGGTTTGGGGCAAAGTTGCCAACAACTGCCGCCAGTATCTTTCCAAAGGTTCGCAGGTAATGGTCGAGGGCCGGTTGCAGCTTGATACCTGGGAAGACCGCAATGGCGGCGGTCAGCGTTCCAGATTGCGGGTAGTCGCGGAAAATGTCCAATTCATGAGCCGCCGGAGAGATGATGCTCCGGCAGCAGCTCCCGGAAATTATCCGCAAAGCGGTTACCAGCAGTCCGGATTCCCGCAGGGCAACTACCAGAACAGCGGTTTCCCTCCGGCTGCCGGAGCGCAGGCTCCGCGCCAGATGGATGCTCCGCCCATGCCGGAACCCGGTTTCCCGGAAGCATCTTCAGACATTCCTGAAGATGATATCCCGTTCTGATAAATTGTTGATGATTTGTAACAAAAACGTGTGTATAAAATAAAGAAAAGAGAGGATTCCCATGCAGGGTCAGAAAAGACAGGGCGGCCGTCGTCGTGCGGCTGCAAAACCCAAGGTTTGCCGCTTCTGTGAGGCAAAAGTCCGCTACATTGATTTCAAAGATGCTGAAACTCTGATGAAATTTCAGACCGAAAAAGGCAAGATCATGCCCCGCCGTATTACCGGCAATTGTCTGGATCACCAGAAAATGCTTTCCATCGCCATCAAACGGGCGCGGATGCTCTCGCTGGTCTACTGAAAAGAAACCACAAGAGAACTATTTGGAGGTATTTACCTATGGCTTATGTAAATCTTATTCTTTTGGATGATGTCGAACATCTCGGTCTGGCCGGTGATGAAGTGCGTGTCGCTCCCGGTTATGCCAGAAACTTTCTTATCCCCAACAAACTCGCTGCCAAAGCTACTCCGGGTACTTTGCGGCTGATCGAATCCCGCAAAGCGGCTATTGCTGCCCGCCGTGCGGCCGATCTGGCCAATGCCAAAGCTCTGGCCGAGAAGTTGAGCAATGTTGAAATTTCCATCGCCATGCAGGCTACTGAAGATGATCAGCTCTTCGGTTCTGTCACTGCGCGTATGGTCGCTGAAGAGCTCAACGCCCAGGGCTACACCATCGAGCACAGCCGGATCCTGATCGATCCGCCGATCAAAATGCTCGGCAGCTTTGAAGCCGCTGTCAAACTTCATCCCGAAGTTACCGCTGCGGTCAAAATCTGGGTCGTTCGCGGTTGATCGCCGCAGAGGCTCTTTATGGCTGAACTTAACGGAAAAAATTCTGTTTCATCACGCCCGGCGGGTATTTTGCCCGACCGGGCGCAGCCGCATAATCTGAAAGTGGAACAGGCGGTGCTTGCCGCCATTCTCCGCGAACCGAAAAGTTGTGTCGATACGGTTATTGAAAAGCTCGGCACTTCCGGCGACGCTTTTTACAGTGCCGCCAACCGCAATATTTTTATCAGTGCAGTAGAATTGCACAAAGCCGGCACCGCGCCGGATCTTTTGAGTGTCGCCCAGAAATTGAAATCAGCGGATAAGCTTGATGCCGCCGGCGGCGAACTCTATCTGGCAGAAATATATGCTGCCATCGCCACCACTGTGAATATCGAATCGTGGTGCGAAATTCTCCGTAATCTTGCCATGCTCCGCCGGATGATCGATGCCTGTTCCGGAGCATTGATGAAATGTTTTGATAATGATGCCGACCCCAATAAACTGGTCGAAGAGATCGAAACAGATATTTACAATATCCGCACTTCCGGAGCGACTGAAGCCATCCGGGATCTGCGGCTGCTGGTGGCGCAGGAGTTCCAGATGCTTATGGATATCAAAGACCACCGCATTGAAGTCGGCATCCCCACCGGATACACGCCGCTGGATGACTTTACCGGAGGGTTGAAAAAGGGTGAAATGTTTGTGCTTGCCGCCCGCCCGTCCATCGGCAAAACGACTCTGGGACTGAATATTATTGCCAATGTGGCGATCAAAGGTGAAAAACGCCGTCCGGTAGCTTTTTTCAGTTTGGAAATGACCGACAGTCAAATCGCCCGCCGTTTGCTCTGTACTGAAGCGGGGATTCCGGAGAGCGTGTTCTGGAACGGCACATTCAATGATTCGGATATGGTGAAACTGACTACCGCCGCTGCCAATATCCGCAATGCCAATCTTTTTATTGATCCGACCGGCGGTTTGACGATTTCTGAATTGCGTGCCAAAGCACGAAGATTGAAAAATGAACATGATATTCAGCTGATAGTCATTGACTATTTGCAGCTTATGCATGCTGATGCCCGCGTGGACAGCCGTCAGCAGGAGGTCGCTGAAATATCCGGCGGCATTAAAAAATTGGCTAAAGACCTTGATATTCCGGTGTTGGTTCTGGCCCAGCTCAACCGTGAAATCGATAAAAATACCAGTGCCAACGCCAGGCCGAAACTGGCGCATCTCCGTGAATCAGGAGCTATCGAGCAGGATGCCGATATCGTGACATTTCTGCACCGCAACCGGGATGATGCCAAGAATATAGCTGATGGAGCATCCACTGAAGCCGAATTGATCGTGGAAAAGAACCGTAACGGAAAAATCGGTACGGTCAAATTGAATTTTTATCCTTCAAGAATGTTGTTTGAAGCTGCTCCGCCGGTGAACCGGGAATTTGCTCCCGGCAGCAGCGGACAGTGAGATTAAATGTGGGGAGAGCGTGAGATGATGAAAAGTTTTATTTACCGGATGCTGCTGTTTCCGGTGCTGCTGATGACGGTGATCGCTGCCGGAGCAGAGGTCGGAGCAGTGAAATTTATTCAGGAGGGGAAGAATCCGATCCCGGATGATCTGCTGCAGGTGGCATTGCGTCTGCGTCCAGGTATGGAATTCAGTGCGGCGCACATGGATGAGGATTTGAAAAATCTTTACAATACCGGCAAAATTTCCGATGCGGTTTCGGAGTTCCGCACGATGCCGGACGGAAAGATCGAAATCATCTACAAAATAACGCCGTCGCCGATCATTTCGGTATTCAAAATCGAAGGGAATGAGAAATTTTCCACCAAAGATCTGCAGGAGTGTCTGGTCATTGCCGATGGTGACCGTTTAAGCAGCCGGGCATTGAGTCAGTCAGTGGAAAATCTGCGTAAATTTTATCAGGAAAAAGGTTATTCCGATGCGGTCATTTCACTGCCGGCAACGATTCCGGACGGCAATGGCGGAGTGATCGTGACGGTCAAAATTGAGGAAAATCTGCGATTGAAGGTCAATGATGTCACCTTTGAGGGGGTGACAGTATTCAAGGAACGCGAACTGCGTTCTGCGATGTACAACAGCTACAGTTACTGGAATTTGCTGCCGTTTATCAATGATTTCCTCAATCACGGTCTGCTTGACCGGAACGAATTGGAAACCGACCGGGCGCGGCTGCGCACACTGTATTTCAATAAAGGTTATCTGGACTTCAAGGTGAAAGATATCAAATTGACTCCGACGGCCGATGATCCGGAGTTCGTCGATCTGCACTTCATCGTTGAAGAGGGTGAACCGTACATCGTGGACAAAGTTACGGTCAGCGGTAATGAAAAATTGAGTTCCGAGCGGCTGCTGCCGCTGGTCAGATTGAAGTCCGGTGAGGTCTATTCTCAAGCTTCCCGCGATGATACCATACGTACGATCAGTGCGGTTTATGATGCTGATGGATACAGTGATCTGACGGTGCGCCCGGTGCTGGCGGCCGATTATCCGAATCACAAAGTGTCGGTGGATTTTCAGATCAGCGAAGGGCGGAAATATTTTGTCCGCAACGTGGATATTATTGGCAACAGTGCCACCAGAGAAAAAGTTTTGCGCCGGGAACTGGCGATCCAGCCCGGCGATCCGGTGACCAAACGGCGCATTGAGATCAGCCGTCAGCGGCTGATGGGGATGGGATATTTTACCAAAGTCGAAGCTGAAGCGGTCAACGCCGATGCTCTGAATGAAAAGGATATCCGGATAACCGTCGAAGAGAAACCGGACCGCTATAATTTCCGCATTGGTGCCGGGGCATCGGATGTGAACAGCTTTTTCGGTATGGCGGAGATATCGACCAACAACTTTGATATAACCAATCCCGGCAACTGGTTTTACGGCGGCGGTCAGCGGATGCGTATACAGGGTATTTACGGTATTGATGATGCCGGATTCAACATCGATTTTGTTGAGCCCTGGCTCTTTGATATGCCGTTGCGGTTTGAGTTGTCCAGTTACCTGACCACATCGGAATATGATGACTGGGATGAAGAGCATCTGGGCGTGAGAACATCGCTGCAGCGCAAGATATTTGATGACTTCACCACCATTGCTGCCGGTTATAAATTTGAAGTTGTTCACGTTCACAATATTGATGACCGCATCCGGGGATATTTGAATTCCCATGACTTTGACCGGTGGTCACGTGTCAGTCAGTTTTCGCTTATGTTGAGCCGGGACACCCGGGACAGCATCGTTGATCCGACGGAAGGATACTATATCAATCTTTTCGGAGCGATATCACCGGAAGTGCTGGGCTCCAGCACCAACTTTTTCCGTCTGGAGGCCAAAGGCAGTTATCACTACAGCTTCTTTGACAAAGCGATCGTGGTTTCTCTCGGTGCGAAAATCGGTGTGGTCACCGGATTCGACTATCATGATGATGTGCCGTTGTATGAAAAATATTTTCTCGGCGGCAGCGGTTCAGTTCGCGGTTTCGGTTACCGGGATATCGGCAAGATGGTCAACGGCTGCAATGTGGGCGGTCAGACTATGCTGCTGCTCAATGCGGAAGTTTCCCATCCGATCTGGGGACCGTTGCGCGGTGCCGCATTTGTGGATGCCGGTGACACCTGGGACAACGCATACAGCATGGATTTCAGTACCATGAATGTCGGTGTCGGCTATGGTTTGCGGTTGAAACTGCCGATGATCCAGGCACCTTTACGGTTGGATCTGGCTTACCCGGTAGTGGTTGGACAGGATAATATCCGGCGCAAGCTCCGGGTTCACTTCAATGTTGGATTCTCTTTCTGAATGAGCACAGTTTATCCGCCTGAAGCAGATTCTCTGATGGCGATACTCCGGCGTTTGCGTGCGCCGGATGGTTGCCCCTGGGATCGGGAACAGACCCGCAAAAGTCTGGTGCGGCATCTGGATGGTGAGTGCGCGGAATTGATTTACGCGATCGACCGGGAGGATGTGCCGAATATTTGCGAAGAGCTGGGCGATCTGCTGATGAATCTCTTTTTTCAGGTGATCATCGCTGAAGAAAACGGCGAATTTACTCTTGCAGATGTCTGGCGCGGGATCATTGATAAGATGATTCGCCGTCATGATCATATTTTTGGCAATTCCCGCGCTGACAGTGCCGAAGAAGTGGCTGCATTGTGGCAGAAAATCAAGGCTGCTGAACATAGTAAATCTCCTGAATCCAAATCAGTTATGGATGATGTGAAACTTTCATTGTCTGTATTGGACCGGGCGGAGAAATTGCAGAAAGCAGCCGCAAAGACCGGATTTGACTGGGAGAGTGCCGGTGGCGTATTGGATAAAATCACCGAAGAAACTGCCGAAGTACGCGAAGCAATGATTTCAGGAAATGATGAGCATATCGATGAAGAGCTGGGTGATCTGCTCTTTGCGGTGGTCAATCTGATCCGTTTTCGCGGAAAGAGCCACGCTGCGGAGTTGTTGCGGCGGGCAAATTTGAAATTTGAAGACCGTTTCCGGGCGATGGAAGCCAAATTGGCTGCAGACGGTAAAGTTCCTGATAAAACATCTCCGGAAGAGATGAATGAGTATTGGGATGCGGTCAAAGCGGATGAAGCGCGGAAAAAGATCGGAGAAAAATGAACAGAAACTTACCGGCATTTGATTTTGCTCCGGAAACAGCTCCTTTGCGGCGGACATTATGGCTGATTTTTCTGGTCGCCGGATTTGTCCTGTTCTTTCTGCTGGGGCGCAATGCTCTTTTAAGCAGTGAGGGTGAAACCGCTGAAGCAATGAGGCAGATATTGGGGAGTGCGGATATTTTCAATACCCAATGGCAGCCGGAACATCCGATGGTCAGGTGGTTCGCCAAAATTTATGCACTTCCGGCGGCGATATTCGGGAATAACGAATTTGCCTGCCGGTTTCCGGCGGCATTTTCAGCTCTGCTGTTTCTGGCCGGGATGATGATCCTGGTGGAAGATTTTTTTGACTGGCGGGTAATGTGCTGTACGGCGTGGATGTTGATAAGTTCCTATGGTTTTATCTATTGGGGGCGTTTTGCCGGCAGTTTCATGATGCTTGCTGCCTGGGGCATCTGGAGTGCGGTGCTGCTCCGCAATGCCCGGGCGCATTTCTGGTGGCGCGCGATTTTCTTTCTGGTGGTATTGACCGGGAGTGCATTCTGGGGGATGAATTATATTCTGCAGCTGCCGGGAATAATATTTATCACATTTTCCAGCTGCCGCAGAGCAGTTTTCAACTGGCGGTCGATCCCGGCGGTAATTTTTGCCGGAGTGATCACCGGAAGTTTGCTTGTGGCGGCGGTGAATTATCCCGGTATCTCTGCCGGAGAGTATTGGCCGCGTATTCTGGCGGCATTGAAAGAATCATTTGCTGATTCGTGGCATACTGCCGTTTACCCGGGGATATCGGCCAATATATTCAAGAACTGGATAAATTGGGGCCGGTTGATGCTGCCCTGGACTTTGCCGGTAACGGTCGCTCTGGCCGGGATCGTTTGCAAGTTCCGGGAATTATCCGATGATCACCGGCATTTTTTTCTGGGGACGGTGCTGCTTTTTTGCTGTACCGGACTTTTTCCCGGCCGCCGGTGGGAATATCAGCTCTGCCAACTGCCGTTTTTTCTGGCTTCAGGTGCCGCCGGTATGACCGGATTGCTCGGGGTCGATTTATGGAACCGGCGGAGCAATATCGTTATGAAGTACATGATGAGTCTGCTCTGTTCATTTATGACCGCAGTGATAATCACGTGGCCGTTGTGGGAGATGGTGTTTTTATCTGCACCGCCGTTATGGATCATGTTTGGAGTGCCGGTACTGGGATTGCTCGGTCTGTTGATGATCGTGTTTGATACCGGCACCGCCAGCGCAGTGGAGAGGTTAAGCGGGATTTCCGGAGTATGCGGCGGTTATATTCTGGCCGGAACAGCTTTTATGATCGCGTGTTTCACGATCGCAACACCGGCGTTGACCCGCTACCGCACCGGGCGTCCGTTTTGGGAAAAGTGTGGTGAGATATGCCGTCCGCTGCCATCACAGGAGGTGATATTTTTTGCTGCTGCGCCATCTCCGGTGGCCAGATACTACATGAATTTGCCGGGAACGCCAACGGTTGTGCATTTGCCGGGTGAGGTGGAAAGTGCGCTTGACCGGATAGATACGGGGGATGCTAAAGTTATTATCCGGAAAATGGATATACGGCTGTTTCAGCGGATCATCGCCGGACGGGGGTGGAAGATCGAAGAACGCAAACCGCTGGCGGTTGAAGCAAAAGATGTGGATTTTTCCGATGATAATCCTGAAAAAAACAACAGTTTTGTTATTTGCAGGATTTACAGAGGGGCATTGTAAAATTTCAGTTGTGCAGAACATTCCGGCGGCATGATCGTATCACAAAAACGGTAAAATAACAAAAAATACGATCACACATCTTTTTAACAGGATCATTCATTGTAAAAACGTCAGCAAGCCATTATATTATCCGTAAATTACCCGGAACAGGCAATTGTGTTTCCCGATGTGTTATTTTATAAAAACGGGGAAATAATTTGTTTTTTTATGATCGATGTGATTGAAAAAAATATAAAAAAGGTGTATCTTATAGTCAGGTGTTTGTAAAGCACTTTAACTTTGCCCGTAAAAACAAGGAGAGAAAAATGGCAAAAAAACGTTATGCGGTTTGCGGTGTTTCCGCCCGCGCAATCTATTCTTACATCGATCCGATGTGCAAAAAATTCTCACACTGTGCCGAATTGGTCGGTTTGCTTGATATCGATCCTTTGCGGTTCAAAGTTTGCAAAGAAGCTGTGCCGGAAGCTGCCAATGTCCCTGAATACATGGCTGAAGATTTTGAAAAGATGCTTGCTGAAACCAAACCGGATGCTCTGCTTGTAGTCAGCATGGATTGCACCCATGTGAAATATATCGTTGCCGGTCTGGAACATGATCTGGATGTTATTTGCGAAAAACCCATGACCACCAACACTGCAGATGCCCTGCGGGTCATGGATGCAGAGGCCAAATCCAAAGGCAAAGTCACCTGTACATTCAACTACCGTTACAATCCGGTTCACCGCAAATTGCGCGAGTTGATCCTTGCCGGCAAGATCGGCCGGGTCACTCATGTCGATTTGAATTGGTATATCGATATCAAACACGGCTCCAGTTACTTCCATCGCTGGAACCGGATGCGGGAAAATTCCGGCAGTTTGTCTATCCACAAATCCAGCCATCACTTCGATCTGGTCAACTGGTGGATCGACGGTATTCCGGAACAGGTACACGCTTTCGGAGCTCTCAACCACTTCGGCCCGGAAGGTGAATTCAATCCCTCCAAAGTCGATGGCCGTGACTGCACCAACTGCCCGGAATTGATGAAGTGCCCATACGAGGCGCGCTGGGCGACCCGCAACTCCTCCATTTTTGCCGCTGACGATCATATCAATGCTTTTGACGGCAAAGAACCCAAATACACCAATTACAGCCCGCACATGTGTATGTTTGACTCAAAAATCAATATCTACGATACCTTTGTGGTCAACGTCAAATACCGTAACGGTGCTTTGTTGAATTATTCTGCCAACTTCTCCACTCCGTATGAGGGTTACAACCTCTCGATCAACGGAACCAGAGGTCGTTTGGAAACCCAGGAATTCGGCGGTGCCGGCGGTGCTGCGCTGCCCAAATTCCATGAGGGCGGGCAGTATATCGATTACTTCCCCATCTTTGAAGGACGTGAGCGAATCAATGTTCCTGCCGGTGAAGGCGGTCACGGCGGCGGCGATCCGCTGATCCGCGAAGATATCTTCCTCGGTGAAGACCCTGCCCGTAAATTTGACATTCTGGCCAAATCGGTCGATGGTCTCCGCGCCATCTCCATCGGAGATGCGGTTTACAATTCCATCAAAGACGGCGGAGTGCAGGATCTGACTTCGTTCATCAAGTAACAACGATGTTACGGCGAAGCGGGCGGCAGATGCAATGCCGCCCGTTTTGTCCATATCGGCTCTTTTTCAAAAAACGGAACATTATTGACAGAAGATGAAAAAACTGATCCGCCCGGCGATGCTGATCACCCCTTTGATATTGGGAGTGCTTTTTCCGGAAGTCCGGGTGTTGGCCCAAAGTCCTTATAATTTCATCAAATGGGCACTTTGTGTCATGATATTCATCAATTCTTTGCAGATCCGGCCGTCGGAATTGAAGCCGTGCAAAGAACATTGGGTCTTGCTGGCGGCCAACATTCTGTTGGGGGTCGTGCCGTTTTTTCTGCTTCAGAGTGCCGGATGTGATACTATGGCGCAAGCGGCATTTTTTACCGGTATCGCCCCGACTGCAGTCGCCTCATCGGTGGTGGTGGCTTTGCTCAACGGCAGTATCGGTTTTGCATTGACCGCATTTGTGATAAGCAATGTGGGGATCGCAACAGTTTTACTGTTTCTGCTGCCGCTTGTAACCGGTAATCTGGCACTGGACTTCTTCTTTTCTGTACTCCGTTCACTGATCGAAGCGATTGCTTTGCCGCTGCTGGCGGCGCAGATATTGTGCCGGATATTTCCCCGGTTGCGTGATTCCGCCGGGAAGTTGAAAATGTGTTCTCTGTCTTTGTGGTCGCTGTCACTGTTCATTATTGTAGCGGTTGCCCGGGATTATCTGGATTTGCAGAACGACACAATTTCCGGAATGTTTCTGCCGGCCGGAGTGTCTTTATTCATGTGCGCACTGAACTTTATTACCGGTTTTTGGATCAACCGGCGTTTCCGGAGGGAGTCATCCCAAATGCTGGGGCAGAAAAACACCACGCTCGCGCTGTTTCTTGCGCTGGAGTATTCCGGCGGCGCAGCGGTGCTGGCTCTGGTCTTTTATGTCATATATCACAATATATGGAATTCTCTGCAACTACTGGCGTTTCCCGGCAAAATTAAGCCGGTCGCCCCGGATGCTGACCTGCTGACCGAGGCGGAACATTGAGGCGGTTTTCCGCAAATCACTGTAATTGACAAACGCTGTAAGCGCATATTCCGGCAGTTCCACCTGAAGTCCGGAATTGAGGATCCTGATTACGGTGCAATCAAACATTTTTCCGGGATCACGGGAAATCTCTTCCTCAACGATACGCAATTTCAAACGGTCATTGGCTGCGAAGCAGGCGGCATCGATATTTTCTTCAGCTTCCGAACAATATTCTGCAATTCCCGCCAAAGCCTGACTGCTGCGGGTGCGGTTGCTGCTGTCAAGCTGCCACAACTGCTGATGCACAGTCAGATCGGTGTAGCGGCGTATCGGACTGGTGAAGTGGGCGTAAAAGGTCTTGCCCAGAGCGAAATGCAATTCCCCTTTGACACTGTATGAGGCGCGGGACAGAGAGCGCAGAAGCATGCTCAAAATCAGATTTTTATTGGCATCATCCGGCAAGTCGGCAATGAATTTACGGCAGTAACTGCGGTCGGAAATATCTCCGGCAGGCAGATTGAATGCCTCATGCATGGTATCGGAAAATTCAATTGTTTTTTCTGCTTCCGGTTCCGGATGCACCCGGTAAATCCCGGCTACCGATTTTTGCGGCATTTCCCGGCCGACAAATTGATTGGCCGCCAGCATGCACTCTTCAACCAATTGTTCCGATTGGCGCGGCAGGCGTTTTTCTATGCCGGTGACAGTATTATTTTTCTCATCGCAGATCACCCGCACTTCCGGCAGCGGTAAATCGATAAATTCCTCATTTTCCGCCCGGAATTCCCGCATTTTGCTTACGGCGGCAGCTAAAGTCCGCAGCGTTTCCGGAGTTTTTTCCAGCCAGTGTTCCGGGACCATCCCGGTATCCAGAAAGTTTTGAACTTCATCATAATCCAGTCTCTGGGCAACTTTTATCAGGGTATGTCCGCGCTGTCCGGAAAGAATTTTTCCATCCGGAGAAACGGTGAGAAACACGGAATGGGCCAGTGAATCCTGCCCCTGCTGCATACTTATCCGGGCTGTAAGAGCTGCCGGCAGCATCGGCAGTGTCCGCCCCGGCAGATAGCAACTGAAAGCCCGGCGTTTGGCCTCCTGATCAAATTTATCGCGGCAGCGGATATAGGCGGCAACATCCGCGATATGGATACCGACGGTAAAATTGCCATCTTCATCTTTCCCGATGGAAAGGGCATCATCAAAATCTTTGGCATCAAACGGGTCGATGGTAAGAACGAAAAGTTCCCGGCAATCTTTTCTGGTAATTTCAGCCGGAACGATCCGGCTGCTTTCTTCTTCTTCGGCGGCACTGTATTTCCCCGGCAGATTGAATTCAGCCATGATCGCATCCAGATCTCCGGAAACAGCTCCGGCTTTACCGATAACTTCACTGATCGTGCCGGTCAACTCCCCGTCTTTTCCGGTGATGCATTTGATTTTGACCCAATCGCCGCGTTCCGCCCCGTTGCGGCTGCCCCGGATGGAAATTATTTCCGGCAATTTGGTATTCAACGGAGAAACAAAAGAACCGGGCAGCAATTCGGCAACGAAACTTTCCCGGGAACGGTGCAGTATTTCCACAACTTTGCCCACCGGACCGCGAGCTGAATCTTCCGGATGTCCCTTGCGCGGCGGCAGAAGTTTCACTTTCACCTGATCGCCATCCAGCGCAAATCCGGAAAATTTAGCCGGAACAAACACATCTCCGTTATCTTCCGGGGCATTGTCGGGCGTGACAAAACCGAATCCGGCCGGTGTCATGTGGATGATCCCGGTCAAAGTTTCCCCCTCCCGTTCCTGCCGCCGTCTGGCGGCTCTTTCTGCAATACGGCGCAAGCGGAGTTTTCGTTCTTTTTTCATTTTTATTCTCCCGGATAAGTTTCAGGAAACAGCGGCAGAAGACCGGAATTTTCCATCTGTTTTTGCAAAAAAGCATCCTGCATCATCACTTTTATCAGTTTTTTCAGCAGCGGATGTTCTTTTTTGAATACGATGACATATTTCAATGCCAGTGGATACTTCCCGGAAATAATATTATCTTTTGCCGGATAGACGCCATCTATTTTGATCGCTTTGACTTTGGAAGAATCCGGCGGCAGTGACCGGAAATTTGCGAAAAACAGCGATGCCGTATTCATAAAGGCAAAACCGCTGCCGGGGGTTGAAACCTGAAATATCTCTCCGGGCAGCTCTCTGTTGCCGGATATCCGGTGCAGGAGTGTTCCTCCCGGACGGTCAGGTTTCAAAGCGATCCGCTGGATATCTTCATTCCGGTTGATATATTTTTTCCATGTCGGCCGGGGGGATGTGATGATCTCTCTGATCTCTTTTGCGCTGATATCCATGACCGGATTGCCGGTGCTGGCGTAAACGGCCATCGCATCAGCTGCCAACGGGATCTGTGGCCGTTTACCGGCGAAACGGTGATCGATGATGACCGCATCGGTCCGGCCGGAATCTAATTGGGAAAGTGCTTGGGATGGAAGAAGTTTAGTCAGTGAGATCGAGTTGCTTTCATCCTGCCGGGACAGATGCATTGCCGCCAGTGTCACCACTGTCAGCGGAACTCCGCCGGTAGCATCGGTCAGACGCAGTTCTCCGGCGGTGCCGGAAAGCAGCACTCCGGAAAATATGATGGCGGAAAGCAGCTTTTTCATTTGCTGAACCGTTCCTGCAGTACCGCCAGCAGCCGTTCATTTTCAGCCGGAGTACCGATGGTTATCCGGAGATAGCTGCCGGTCACTTCCCCGGGGAAATAACGGACGATCACCGCCCTTTCCCGCAGAAAAGTAAAACATTTTTCCCCATCACCATCCGGAGGAGCCGCAAAGAGAAAATTGGCGGCACTCGGAATGACTTTGAAACCAAGTTTATTCAATCCGGCGGCCAGTTTGTCCCGGTCGGCAATGATTTGTGCAACACACTTTTCCCGGTATTCAGCATCCAGGAAATTGGCTTTGGCAAGCTCCTGGGAGAGCATGTCTGCATTGTAGGAGTCTTTCAGTTTCATAAGTCCGGAGATCAGATTTTCACTGCCGAAAGCATATCCCAGACGCAAACCCGCCATCGAAGAACCTTTGGAAAATGTCCGCATGACCAGCACATTGTCAAACTTTGCAGCCAAATCCGCACAATTATCGGGCGCAAAATCGCTGTATGCTTCATCAATCAGCACAATACCGTCAAAATCCCGGCAGATATTCCGGACCAGTTCCCGGGAAGCGCAATTCCCGGTCGGCGCATTTGGACGGGTGATGATAAGCAAATTGGCGTTCCCGGCCTTTTGAACTGCATCATCCGGATAGGAGAAATCCGTCGGGTCAAGCGCGATTTTGATAACTTTGGCTCCCTGCATCGCGGCCAGCACCGGATAGAGTGAGTAGGTCGGTTCAAAGATCGCCACCGGCAGTTCCGGAGAGGTGAATGCCCGGAAAATCATTGTCAGCAAATCATCTGAACCATTGCCGATGATCACATTTTCCCGTTTCATATCCACCGATGCGGCAAAAAGATCGCGCAATTCATCTGCGGTCGGATCAGGATAACGGCGCAGCCGCGCCGGATCGAAATTCCGCAGAACTTCCAACACCTGCGGCGAGGGCGGATATGGATTCTCATTGGTATTGAGTTTGATCAGATTGGCCATTTTCGGCTGTTCGCCCGGGGTGTAACCGGCAATGGCATCGATCTCTTTGCGGAAGTAGGATTTCATCAGGCAGATACTCCAAATAAAGTGGTGAAAAGGACATAAATCGAAGTAAGACAAATTACCGCCGCACTCCCGGCAGCAGTGTATTTCCATTTCCGTTTGGCAGCGGCACAGCGGAACAGATCACGGACAAGGCACGGTTTGGCGGCAAAACAGATCCCGCAAATGCCCAATAATAATGCCAGAACGGTTATTATTTGCGCTCCCGGAGTGTGCAATTCAAAGACCCCGTGAATCAGATCATACGCCAGCAGAACCATGAAAAAAGATAATCCCCGGGAGGCATAACTGTCAATGTAAAAATAGGACAGCACCGGCAGGATCACCGCCAGCGGCCATAACCAGAAGAGCAGAAAATCCGGGGATACCGGAATCGCCAGCGGTACACACAGCAATGCTGACGGCAGAGCTGTGGCCAAACCGATGTTGCGGTTGCGGCAGAGTTTTTCCAGTTTTTCAATGTTGCCGGCATCTGCCCGGCAGTACAAGACCGTCAATCCGGCAAAAATTATCGCACCTGCGATCAATTCCAGTAAAAAAATCATCCCCTTACTCCTCTATCCGGTAAAAATGTTTGCCATTGGCCGTGAAAAGTTCCACTGCCGCTTCCGGAGTCATCTGCCGGGAAGCTCCCAGACTTTCCGCAACCAGAGCCACCATCCCCGGCGTATTGTTCCGTCCCCGGTACGGTACCGGCGCAAGATACGGCGAATCAGTTTCGATCAGCAGACGGTCAGAGGGAATGACACTTATCGCTTCCCGGATATTCCCGGCGGCTTTGAATGTGTACATCCCGGTCACTCCGAAAAAACCGCCCATATCCAGAAATTTCCGGGCATCTTCACCGTTTCCCGCATAGCAATGGATAATAAAACGCCCCCCGGAACCGCTGAATTCCCGGAGCAGTGCCAGCGCATCATCATAGGCCTGACGGCTGTTATCCTTATCCCGCAGGTGCAGCATCGCCGGTTTATCCCATTCCAGAGCCAGAGCCAGAAACTCCTCCAGAACCGGCAGCTGGGAGGCCCGGTCGGAAAAATCATAGAAGTAATCGAGTCCGATCTCACCTATCGCCAACAGTTTGGGATGATCTTTGAAACAGGAGAAATCACTGTGCTTCTGCCGGTATTCCCCGGCATCGTGAGGATGAACTCCGCAGGAAAAATATACTTCCGGAGCATATTGAGCAAACTCCATCGCCCGGAGCGAACCGGCAAAACTTCCTCCCGCACAGAGCATCAGCAATTTATCCGGTACGGTCAGAAAATTTTCCGAAGCCAAACGCAAATCAGCATAACTGCGCTGCAGAAAAGTGCTGAATCCATCCTCCGCTTCCAAGTGAAAATGAGTGTCAAATATTTCCATCGCTCTTAAATCCGGTCATGTAATATTTTCGCTGCTCCGGCAACAATAAAAGCTATCGTCGGAGCCAATCCGCAAATCATCGGATTCAATGCTCCGCTTTTTCCGATCTGCAGAAACAATTGCGCCACAACAATGTAAATTACAATCAATGCAATCGCGGAAATGATCGCCAGCATACTGCCGGTGCGCTCATTGCGGGTGGCCAGCGGTACTCCGAGAAACACCGCCAGAAAACATGCCCAGGGGAATGCCAGACGGTAATACAGTACTGTTTCGTATATACAGCGGATCTTATGCGGCATATTGGGATTTTCCCGCAATATTTTCATGATCACCGGAGTGGAAAGGTTGTCTTTTTCCTGAACGGCATTGAGGATATCCTGCGGAGTTTCTTTTATCTCTGCTGCGCCGAAACGCAACTCCTTGAATGGCAGCGGCTGATGCAGCAGCACTGTGCCCCGGGATTCCTTGAATAAAGTTTCTTCCACCCGGTCATAACTGATAAAACTGCCGCTTTCAAAGACCCATTCACGGTTCTCTTTATCATAATAGGAGCGGTCGATATCCAAATCCATTTTCCGCTTGAAAAGCAGCCGGTTGACTGTCTGTTGGCGTTTTTCCTTATTCTCCGGCAAGGTTTCGTAACGTTTGCCGAAAATTTCTTTCAATTTATTTTCATACTCTGCTGTTCCGGCTTTCCCCAGCAGTTTTTCTGCGATCCCCGGGGTCCAAATGGTTTTGATGGTCACATTTTCCTGTTTTTCGCCGTTGACAAAAAGCTGGAAGAGCCACCGGCGGCTGCCGTCATCGCTTTTATAAACCAGCAGTTTTTTTGCGTTACGCTTGGATTTGGTCTGGTCGGCCAGAATATTTTCTGAAGCTACGGATGTTTGCGGAATCAGCAATTCGTTGAAGTAAATATTGACTCCGGTCATCAGCAGACCCATTGCAAATATCGCTCCGCCGCAGCGGAAAAGTGAAACTCCGGAAGCCCGCATCGCTGTTACTTCCAGATTCTTGCCGAATGTCGCCATTGTCCACATGCAGCCCAGAAGCATGGATATCGGCATGACAAAGCAGATATTGCTGGGCAGCCGGTAAAGCAGATACAGCACCACCATCTGCCAGGGCGCACCGACATCCAGAAATTCATCTATATCCCGATAGATATCGCTCAAAACGAAAAGCATTATGAAAACCAGCATCAAGATCGCATATTTGATGAGGAATTCC
Organism: Lentisphaerota bacterium; assembly: GCA_015061815.1. GTDB lineage: Bacteria > Verrucomicrobiota > Lentisphaeria > Victivallales > Victivallaceae > UBA1784. The sequence continues at coordinate 110,828 of SUVW01000003.1, read as the reverse complement.
TTGAGGATATACCCATCCAGCACCCAAAGCGGGAACCACTTCCGCTTCAGGAGTTTGAGGTCGCGATATTTTTTCGCATACGATGGTGTTACTTTTTCTGATCCTGACATTGGGATGTTTCCTGCTCACAGCTGATATTCAATTCACTGCCTCTGATCCTTGCCCAGGCAAAAACGGTTATTGCCACGAAACCGGCGATCAGATAAGCATCGGACAGTTCCAGACCGACGCCGACCGGACCACCGTGTTCCGGACTGATCCAGAGGATATAAGTTGTGACGATAAAAGTTATAAACATGCCCGGCATCACCGTGATAAATGCCGGACGTTTCAGCGCGAAAAGCCAGATCGAACCGGCCAGCAGGGCAAACGCGGCGATCACCTGATTGCTCCAGGCAAAATAGGTCCAGAGCTTCTGGAAACTGCCGCCATCCTGATTGCTCCAGAAGAGCAATCCTGCGGTCAACGCTATCAGCGGCAGCATCACCCACAACCGGGGAAGTATCGGTTTCTGGTCGATGTGGAACATCTCTGCCAGACTCAAACGCAAACTCCGCATGGCTGTATCGCCGCTGGTGATCGCCAGAATGATCACGCTGATGATCACCACTGTTGAAATATTTCCCGTCAGAAAAGTCCCGGTTATTTCCATCAGTACACCATTGGGGTTGCTGCCGATCAGCTCCGGGAACATATTGTAGACCGCCAACGCTCCGGCGGACCAGACCATCGCAATAAAACCTTCGACGATCATCATTCCGAAAAATACTCCGAAAGCCTGCTTTTCACTTTTTATCGTCCGGGCCACGATCGGGGCCTGGGTCGCATGAAATCCGGAAAGTATACCGCAGGCGATGGTGACAAAAAGCATCGGCAGTATCGGCTGATTTTTTTCCGGAGAGAACATTTTGCTCTGAAATTCCGCACTTTCGATGAGCAGTGACGGTTCTTTGAATGCATGAATGAGCAGGCTTATCAGCAGTGCGCCGGTTCCCAGAAGCAATACGCCGCCGAATATCGGATAGATTTTGCCGATGATCTTATCCACCGGGAAAAGTGTGGCGCAGATGTAGTAAAGAAATATCGCCGCAACACACCAGTAGAAACTCTCTCCACCGATCAAACCCGCTGACAGCCGCGCCGGAACATTGATGAATACCGCCACCACCAGCAGCAGTGCCAGTACCAGAAATGCCGAAAATATCCGGTAAAGATGTTTCCCCGCTGTGATCCTTACCAATTCGGTCAGATTCGCCCCTTTGTGGCGCATGGACATCATACCGGCCACAAAGTCATGGACTGCTCCCATAAGCACACAGCCGACCGGGATGATCACAAAAACTATGTCACCGAAAAGAATTCCGGAAATAACCCCGATAACCGGGCCGATACCGGCAATGTTGAGCAGCTGGATCAGCATATTTTTCCAATTCGGCAGAACCAGAAAGTCCACCGCATCGTAATATTTTTCCGCCGGAGTCTGACGGTCATCCGGCTTCAATATCCTTTTTACGATCCCGCCGTAAAGCCAGCAGCCTGCGGCCAGAATAATCAATCCGGTAATAAAAAGTTTCATTTTTCTCCCCCTTAATTAAATCTGATGGCCATTTTTATCAACCATTCAATTTGACCAACGCCAGATCGATCCGGCGCAAAGACTCCTCTTTACCGAGAATTTCCATGATCTCTCCGGGACCGCCCGGTGTGACTGCACATCCGGAAACCGCGATCCGCACCTGCCACATCGGCCGGCCGGCTTTCACCTCACGGGCTGCCGCAAATTCGCTTAAAGCTGCCGAAATATTTTCCGCATTCCATTCTGATATACCGGACAACACTTCCCGCAGTACCGGCAGGTCGGTCCGGGTGTTTTCCGGATCACTCTTGCTCTTTTTGTGGGTGAATAATTCAACCTGATACTCCGGCAATTCAGATAAAAAGGCGATTTTTTCCGGAATTTCACTGAAAATTTCCGTCCGTCCGTGCAGCAGTTTGGCAATAAGTTCCCATTTTTCATCCGGTAAGGTGCCGGCCGAACCGGCAAACGGACGGGCAAGATCGGCAAATCTTTCCGGTGAAAGGGCCTTGATGTATTCGGAATTCATCCAGCGCAGCTTGTCATAATCAAAAACCGCCGGGGATTTATTCAAACCGCTTATCTTGAATGCCGCCGCCAATTCGTCCAGCGTGAAGATCTCACGGTCACTCTTCGGTGACCAGCCCAACAACGCAATGTAGTTGACGATCGCTTCCGGCAGATAACCCTCTTTGACCAGATTTTCAAAACTTACCGAACCGTGACGCTTGCTCAATTTGGAAACATTCCCCTCCGCATCTCGACCCATGATCAACGGCAAATGCACGTAAGTCGGCACTTCCCAGCCGAATGCCTGGTAAAGCAGATTGTATTTCGGCGTACTTGACAGATATTCCGAACCGCGTACCACGTGCGTAATGTGCATGAGATGGTCATCGATCACATTGGCGAAATTGTACGTCGGCATATTGTCCTGCTTGATAAGTATCTGATCGTCAAGCACCTTGTTCTCTATCTGGATGTCCCCGAAAACCGCATCGCTGAAACTGCTCGTCTGCGTACGGTCGATCCGCTGACGGATCACATGTGCCCGCCCGGAAGCAACTTCCGCCGCCGCCGTCCCCGCATCCATTGCGGCACACGGACATAACGATGAAGCTTCATGGATCTCCTCTCCGGATTCTTCATCGCATTTGTCACAAAAACAGTAATACGCATGACCGGAAGCTACCAGCTTTTCCGCATATTCACGGTACAAATTTTTTCTCTCACTCTGAATATACGGTCCGTAACCGCCATCTTTATCCGGCCCTTCATCATGATCCAAGCCGGCACTCTTCAACGTGGCATAAATCACTTCCACCGCATTTTCCACATAGCGCGCCTGATCGGTATCTTCTATGCGCAGGATGAATTTACCACCCTCTGAACGCGCCAGCAGCCACGCATAAAGTGCTGTACGCAAATTGCCGACATGCATGAAACCGGTCGGACTCGGAGCAAAACGGGTTCGGACTTCTGACATCACTTTATCCCTTCGATGATTTTTCGATCTCTTTTTGAATTATTTTGGCAATCACATCATTTTGCATAATATAACCTTTATTGCGGATATTTTCAACTTTTATTTGCAAAGTTACTTGACAATTACACAACTTTGCTATATATTTTGTTTGTGTTAGTGAACGCGTCTCCATCGTCTAGAGGCCTAGGACACCGGGTTCTCATCCCGGCAACATGGGTTCGACTCCCATTGGAGATGCCATTTTTGTTTTTAAACGGTGTTATCCGTTCACAATCCCTGCAAAAAGCAAGCGACTGCTTTGGAAAACTTTGTTTTCCCCGCAGTTGCTTTTTCTTTTTGCTTTTGTTCATTTTTTGCGTTTTCCGCAAAAAATGGGATTGCTCACTTTTGTGTGGGTTGCCGTCGCTTCGCTCCGGCTCGTCGGGCTTCCGCCCTTCCGTCGACTCCCGTTGGAGATGCCATTTTTGTTTTTAAACGGTGTTATCCGTTCACAATCCCTGTTTCTGTCGGCTCGCTTGCGCTCGGCGGCAAACGTGCCGCTGCGATTAAGTGCGCCTTCGCTGCGCTGGGCGCGGGGGTGCAGACTGCTGTTTTTTGTCGGCTCGCTTGCGCTCGGCGGCAAACGTGCCGCTGCGGTAAGTGCGCCTTCGCTTCGCTGGGCGGCGGCAGGGGGGCAGACTGCAAGCGTTTGTTTGCAGACGTGTAACCACCCGTGTCCGTTATTGTCTGTTAAGTCCGTTTCTGTCCGTCACGGTCGCTCCACCGACCACGCCTGCACTCACCACGTTGATTTGCATCATGCCGGGGCAAAAGGCATAAAAAAACGCAGGGGTTTATTCCTGCGTTTTTGGATTTTTTGACTTACGTCAGACTGGATTACTCAGTTCCAGTCGCACCGTTCGGGGCAATATCAACCAAACCAGTGTTTTCATCGGTATACCATTGGGTCGCGGCATAGCCTTTGACGTGACCGTCAGCATAGAGGAGGTTACCGAAATCGGTATGGTTGGCAGCGCCGGTACCAGCCCTACCGCCACCGGCCTTGTTCAAGTCAGCGGAAACGGCAGAAGCACTGCTGTACTGGCTGTCGATGTAGACATAGCCATAGGTCAGGTTCTTGCTGCCCATCGACAAAGTGTCTTCGCTGTCACCGGCACTCGCAGTGGAGGAGGGGCAGACAAAGACTTTGTGGTCGGTCAGGTGACCTTCGCTGCGGAGCAGTTCCATTGCAACGTCAGCATCATTTGCGGTATTACTAGTGAGGGTAATGCTCTTGCCACCTTTCACGGTGCCATGCGGACGGAGCTGACCGGTGGAGGTCTGGGTGTAGAATTCCAGAGCGTTTCCGATCTGTTTCAGGTTGTTGGTGCAGCTTGCACGACGACCGCTTTCACGGGCTTTCTGCAGAGCAGGCAGCAGGATTGCGGCCAGGATGGCGATGATCGCGATAACGACCAACAGTTCGATAAGAGTAAATCCACGACTCTTTTTCATTTTTTTGTTTTTCCTTTCTTTTTTTGCGGACCATCCGCATTTTTTTCGGCATTATTACCGTACTCGCTAACATATATTTTACACAAAAACTGTGAAAAAAACAAATCTTTTGCCCCTCTAAATCGTAACACTCGGAGCAAATCTCATTATTTGAGATTTTGTTGCAAGGGGCGTGGGAGTGCAAATCAACGTGGTGAGTGCAGGTGTGGTTGGCGGAGCGGCACGTCTGCCGCCGCCACTTTCAGTATCGGCGGCAACAGCAGACCGCATGGGACAAGATTTTTGATGCCGCCGGTTTCATAAGCGCAGAAAGTTTTCGGTCCCATCCAGGGTGTCCACTTATCTTTCAGATAGAATGGTCCGAAAGCGTTGCGCCGGTGGCTGACCACTTTTATATTCAGTATATTTTTTTCTCCGGGTTTGATCAAGCCGGTCAATTCCACAGATTCCGGCGGCCAGCCGACGGTCAGGACCGGGGAATCATTGACGCTTATTTCCATGATCGAACCGGCCCAGCGGGGAATTTCCATAAATATTCTTTTCCCTTCCGGAAGTTCCGGCAACTCTCTGCAGTAGGTGACAGCTCCGGAATAGTAGGGTAATTTCTGTTCGCACCAGTTGCCGCAGTCAAGCACTTCCGGCATGGCGGTTATTGCATCAATCTGATCTACCCCGAAGTTGCCGAGGATGTAGATATATTCCAAACCGGCGCAGGCGGCATCGAAATCCAGTTGGCAGCGCAGATGGTTCCTGCCGGTGCACATCACGCCTTCCGGGATATCGACAGTCCGGATCGCCCGGTCGACGAACCATCCGGTTTTTCCGGTCGTATTGATGGGATGACCGTTGAGGGTCAGACGGCAATTTTCCGGTTCTTCCAAAGCGATTTTCGCGTTATGCGGTATATCTTTGACGGTGAAGTGATAATCCAGAAGCAGATCATATTTCCGTGAAACTGCTTTATTTTTGCGGCACCAGGGCTGGATCATTGCTTCGCCGCGTGTGCCGCCGCCGAGTTCCTTGCGCAGAATGGAATCGGTGGTCAGAATATACTGATCATCAAAACGTTTTACTCCGTCAACTGTCACATCGGCATGGTCAAGCAGCAGACAATTCGGTTCATCGGTCCGGCATTCCCAATTTGCGGCGGGCAAATTTATTTCAACGTGATCCGCCGGTACGGCGGCCGCCGGAGCAGACAGCTGCGAAGCCGGTATCGCTTCCTTTGAAATCAGGAACAACCGCGAATCGCGGGGAGCAAAACCGGCGGAAAAATGGTATTTGCCGTCGGAATAAGTGTACTCTTTTTCTGAAATTTTACCGTTTACAGTATCCAATTCATAAACTTTCCCCTCTTCGGGCAAAGCGAGTGAAATATCAATCCGGTCAAATGCGGTATTTCTTTCCGCCACCCGGGGATTGTTCAGCATATTTTCAGCGAATTCCGCGCCGGTATTGGTGACGAAAAAGAGAGTGCCGAAAGATTTTCTGCCGGTAAATGCCAGCATCGGTCCGGCCTCTTTGCCATCGGGCGTCTGCAGTGAAAACACCCGCGACCGGGGAGAGAGTTCAGAAATGAAGTTATCCGCCGTTACCGGGTGGAAGTGATCCCGGAAAACCTCCTGCGCCCGGGACGATTTGACTGCATCGACATATTCCGGGGCCTCTCCCAGATAACAGACCATGCCTCCGGCAAGTGCGAAACGCTTCAGCAGATCCAGAGTGCTTTGCCTTATGGTCAGCAGCTGCGGGATAAGCACCGCCTGATATTCAGCTTTGCCGATTTCAAGCGTGGCGGAATCAACTTTGCCGATTTTTGCCATGATCGCTTCATCGCCGTAATCAAAATCCAGATTTTCCGCCAGGAGGGTATTGGTCAATTTTTCAAACGCGGTATCGTACGGCGGGCGTTTGGCGGGGATGACTTCATCATGCGGCAGATAGTTGCACCAGCGTGATTCGATCGGGTGGATGAATAGAAGTTTGCGGATCTCTTCCGCGCCGGTCAGGGCGGCTCCGAGCCGGGCGAAGTGATCTTCCAGCACATGATACTGTTTGTACCAGGGCGACTGGTAATGGATACTGGCCGGATAATCCCGTTTGGCTTCACCTTTCATCGAATAAAATGCCAGATGCAGACAGCGGCAGTTGATTCCCAGAGCGTACTGCCAGTCACCCAGAGTTTTATGTCCGGCCAGCGGGAAGTCCCATCCGGTCGTGCCGTATGTTTCACTCAAGCGCAAAGGTTTGCCGAATTGCCGCGCGGCGGAGGTGCATTGTTTGACAGTGGTAAAAATATTCCAGATTTCAGTAAGCAGGTCGATTCCCGGCACTTGCATATATTCGTAGAAGCGCATTGCGGCCCCGACGGTGGCCACCTGACCGGTAAGGGAGTCTTCAGAAAGGACATGTCCGGTTGATTTGAGCGAATTTTTTTCGCACCAATCGCCGATCTGCCGGGAAAATGCATCGACAAACAATTCGGTGGCCAGATTGAAAAACTGCCAGCGCAACTGACTTAAACCGTCGGCCGGGTCAAAGAATAATTCCGGCAGATGCGCAGTTATACTGCAGTGATATTTTTCCTGAAATTTCTCCGGCATGGCCGCTGTCCAGGGGAGAGCCATCTTTGAAAAGTGGAGATAATTCGGTTCATCAGTAAATATTCCGGGGATGGTATTGCCGAATTTTCCGCCGGTTTGCTCCCGGTATTTTTCGTGGGTGACGGCGATGAATCTGCCGACCGCTTCCGGATTCATGGTATCCAGATAGGTTTCCCCGTTGAACCATGAGGAACTTTCATGGTATTGCCAGTAGATCCGGAGGAAAACTTCATCTCCTTCCGGTGTGATTCCCGCCGGGGAATCGATTTCGCGGCAGTTTTTGATAATTCTTTTGCCGGCATCGATTTCAGCCAGATAGTATCCGACGGTGGCCCCCTTTCCGCTCAAAGCTGCGGCATCGGCAGAATACTCCGAGCGCAGCTCTTTCATTTTGAATCTGTCATCGCGGGTCACCAACCCTCCGGCGGCTCCGGATGGCCAGCGGTCCTCATCGTAAAGCCACGCCTGCATGCCCAGCTTTTCAGCTTCATCGGTGCAGGCTTTGATGCAATTGAACCACTCTTTTCCCAAATATTCCGTATCCAGTCCCACCCGGGAATGCATGAAAAATCCACCTAATCCCATTTCGTGAAATGATCTGATCTGCCGGCGCAATTCTGTTTCATCCAGGCGGGCGTTCCACGCCCAGAAAGGCATTCCCCGGTATTCTTTGCCGGGAGAAATAAAGTTTTTAAAAAAAATTTCAGAATCCACGCCGTTCATATTGTCAAACCCTTGTTGTTGGCTGTTGAGTTATTTTTTTAAATACGCCCTTAATATACCCCGAAAAAAAGAAAAAACTGTGATATAATTCCGAAAAAGTTGTAAGAAAGTCTCAAAATAGGGGGGCGGCACGTTTGCCGCCCGCCCGCGCACCCGGTACAGCCGCCGTTTGCCGCCGGTAAAAAAAAATCCCCCGGAATTTGCTTCCGGGGGAACTGTTTGATATATATTCCAGCTTACTGCTGTTCTTTTTCAGAGGCAGTATCTTTATCAACGGCTTCGAGGGCCGCTTTATCCGCGAGCGACATGTTGCCGGAAACCTGTCCGTTATCCAGATGGTTATCCTTTTTGTTGGCCAGGTCACGGAAAAGCCGGATCAGATCCCGGGTTCCGCACATGCCGAACCAGAAGGTCGATACAATACCGATGATGGCCGGGACGATCAGGTTGGCAACCAGGAAGTAGTTGCTCCATCCTTTGCTTCCCCAGGGAGAGATCAGATTGCAGATGACCGAACCGAGGAAAAGGATCAGGAACATGTAGACGAAACTGTAACCGAATACGCTCCAGGCGAGGATTTTGTCGCCTCTGGTATATTCCGGAGTGATACCGATGAGTTTCTTGTACATATTTTTCAAGCTGAATGCGGGCAATTCCACTTTCTTATCGCCGTCCAGAGCATATTTGCCGCGATGGAGCATCCGGTCAAGGTTGAAGGGCTTGCGATAGGTGAGCAGCGACACGATCACATAGAGTAGCACGCTGGAGAGCATGGCGATAAAGAGAATTTCCTGCGAGTTGATCGGGAACTTCTGGGCATCCATCGTCCAGACAACCCAGGGATTGAGAGGCTTGGAAACCGTTTCAAGGAAGTTGCCGACGCTTTCGACCCAACCGTTACGCGCAAGGAAAGGATAGACGTGTTCGGCCCAGGTGTTCTGCAGGACGAATCCGGCTACCGCCAGGAATGAACCGCCGCCAAGTCCGGCAAACGCACCGGCCGGAGTACCCCAGCGGGTGTAGAGTCCGAACATGCAAACCGCGCCGCCGCCGCCGAGCCAGATGGCACCGGTGATCTGGAAGAACATCAGAATGTAGTCGATCTGAGCAAAGTAGAAACTGAAGAAGAAGGCAAAAAGACAGACCAGCGTGATGAATCCGCGTAGCAGCCACAAGTGGGTTTTCGGCGAAAAAGTCTTTTTGGTGATGGTCATGAAAATATCCTGCATCAGCACCGTACCCCAGGAATGCATATAAGTGGTGTCGGTGGAGATGAGCAGGAAGATCATGATCGCGCAGAAAATACCGGTGATACCGATGGGCAGCAAATCACGCATTGCCACCGGCAGCAGCATCTGATGGTAGATGGTGGAGAATTTCTGCGGAATAGCTCCGGCACCCTCGATGCCTTTGGTGTTTTCCGCAACCGCCTGGACATAGGGAGTTTCGAGATTGTCTTTCTGGGAAAGTCTGGTAGTTTTGAATTGTTCTTCCGTCAATTCGGGGATCGCTTCAAAATCTTTTTGCAAAGGAGCTTTGGCTGTATCGAATTTGCTGTCGTGCATGACTTCGTCGACCACTTTGGCCGCGACATACATACGGGTCTCTTTTGCTTTGGGAGCGAAGTCGAAGTGATTGAGGAAGGTGATGCCGCAGATGGCGACAAGCACATACATCATGCTGGAGAATCCGCTGCGCCAGGTGCCCAGCAGTCCGCCCATTTTCTGTTCATGGGCATTTTTAGCTGCGCCGGAATAACCGATGGCACCGCCCATACCGACGCGGTTGATGATGGATGAGAAGATACCGACAACAACGTAGAAGACGTTGAATGTGCGCATGTTTTCCATGTCAAAGGGATTCAGGAAGCTCTCATCGGCCACGCGGTTGATCATCGTCGGAGCGATCTCATCGAACCATGAGAAGTTCCAGATGAAGTAAATGACAATGATCATGTAAAGAGGATAGGAGAGCAGTCCCTGGATACAGTCGGTGACCATGATGGTGACCTGACCGCCGAGCATACAGATGGCCAGAGCGATCAGGAGGAATGATGCCATGACGACACCGAAAGTAGACCAGGTGATGCCCAGAAATTCAAAGTGGTGGGGCAGGTCGAGGAAGTAGATGAAAAATCTGCCGCCGACCGCCGGGAAGATGGCGTAATTGAGAATACCGCTGATCGACTGGAGGATCGAAGCGAAGATCCGGAAAGCGCGGTTGTAGCGCATTTCAAGGAACTGACCGATGGTCATGGCTTTGGTTTCGCGGTAACGGTAGACACAGAAGCCGGTCAGAGAAAAAACCAGAGTCATCGGGATCATCACCTGGTTCCAGAATGAGTAGGAAAATCCGCAGTGATAATACAACTCCAGCATGGCTACCACTGAAATCAATCCGGTTCCGGCTTCACCCGATGCCACACAAACCATATAGCGGCCGGCAACACGGCTGGCGGAAAGGAAGTCCGCCACGCTTGTGCAATAGCGTTGGGACTTTACCCCGACCCAAATTACGATGAGTAGCGGTATAAATACCAAAATCCAGTCTAACCAATGCATTTTTCTCTTTCAACTCCTTGTTTTTTAAAATTAAAGCGTCCGGCATCCTTGTGAAACCGGTTTGACGGAGTTAATATAGCACACGTTTCCGGAACAATCAATAGCTCCGAATTATTTTTTGTGATTTTTGCCGTTTATGAAACAGTTTCCCCGGCGTTGCCGCCGGGGACAGGATATCATAAAGATTTGACACTTCCGTTCACACGGACTTGAGTAATTGGGAAATAGCCATTGGCAGCAGTAAAGATCGATTTGAAGCTTTCCGGAGTATTGGTATCCACGTGACCATCCGCCCAGAGTGCATTCATCTGACCGTTATGCAGAAAATTCATTAAATTACTGCCATTGTTGGAAAACATCGAACAAACACCACCAAGGGTGGAATCGTTTACCCGGTATCCTTCTGCAAATATAAGTACCCGGGAGTGCTGTTTAGCTTTTTTCAATTGCAGCATGAAGTTCAGGTCTGTGTTGTTCCCGAGTCCCAAAGTGACCGGTGCCTCCGCGTCGTAAACGTACGGATGATAATTTTTCCCGAATGAAACTGCATATCCGCCGCTGAATTTGATCATTTCATTCCGGGTCTTGCCAGCCGGCATGACAGCGGGAGTTCCGGCACTCGGGCACATAAGAGTGCTGTAATCAGCCAGATAGCCTTTGCCGGGTTCAACGGGCTGTCCGATTGTTTTGAATCCCAGAACCAGTGCGCCGGAGAGTGTCAAGGTGCTGTCGTTTGCTACCGCTTGGAAATCTCCGCCACCCATTTTTACCGGCAATAAGTCACCATTGTCACTGGCATACTGCAGGGCTGCCATACCATTCTGTTTGAGATTGTTGATACAGCTGGCGGCGCGGCCGCGTTCACGCGCCGAATTGAGGGCGGGAAGCAATATTGCCGCCAGAATTGCTATGATCGCAATTACAACGAGAAGTTCGATCAACGTAAACTCCCGGGAGTTTACTTGCTTGATGCCAAGCAAGTAATGTGTTCTTTTAATGTCTTTCATGATGCTTACCTCCTTTGTGTTGTTGGTTTTATTTAATAACTCTCCATGCCCGGATATTGCAATCCTTTCCGGTAACATGAAATACGATCGTTCTCTTTCCGGTGACCGGTTTGATCGGTACCCGGACTGTTTTCCACTTGAAAAATCCTCCGGTCGGAGCGGTGGTTATTTCCGCCAGAGTTTTATTCGGTTCCGATTGGCCGGAAACATCATCCATGCTGATTTTTCCTCCGGCATTTTCCGGGGAGATCGCGATTTGCATTTCAAGATATTTCGGAGCTTTATTGCCGAAATCAACTTCTCCATAGCTGATCACCGCCCCGGCACGTGCCAGTATCCAGTTCCCTTTTTCTGCTTCGGTGGCCTGTCTGCTGCGGTTGTTGAAACCGAGAGAAGGATGCCGTTCTTTGAATGCGTAAAGCAGCCAGGAGGAGTCTTCAGCGGTGAACCATTTCCCGGGATCCGCAGTGAGCTTTTTGGAAACTTTGAATTGCGGAGCCTGATAATGGATGGATTCCCCGGCATCGGTGAATGAAGCAACTTTTTTGGTTACTGCTGCGATTTTTTCCGCTTCAGCGCGGTCAAAGGTTTTGCCCAGCAGCCAGATTTCCGTGCTGTGCGGTGCAAGTTCCACTGCCGGAAGAGCAGAGCCGGAGGCCAGAGTGATATAACGGACATCTTTGCCCTCGGAGCAGACGGCAAGTTTATCATATCCCGGATAACGGGTCGCCGGTTTGACGGTGATCTTCTCTTCACTGGTGTTGGTGAAAAGTACTGCGATCCGGCCGTCACGCAGCCGCTTCCACGCACAGGACAACACTTTGTCACTGGTGATGGTTTCTCCCACACAGCCCCAAACCACACTCATCTGCGGAATTTTTTCTGCAAATTTCAGCGGAGCAAGCATGTCTGATTCATTGAGATAACCGAGCATCGCGCGGCGCAGATGGGCAAGTTTTTTGGCGTAAGTGCGGCGGGGAGTGCCCCAGCGGATGTCAAAAATGTGCAGCCAACCGATCTGTTCGCTGTAAACAAACTGTTCGCCGAGCTTGGCAAAGGTCGCTTCATAAGAACCGCTTTTGCCGCCGAAAGCATCGAATCCGCGTGCCGTGAATTGCGCCCGGCCGCCGCCGTAAATGGATTGGAAAAGAGGTACGTGTCCGACGCCGCTGCTGCGCCAGGTCATGAATCCATCCAGCGTGTTGACATAAACTTCAGAGTTGTCCTCACCATCCAATCCCAACTGCGGGTGACGGCGGCGCAGCTCTTTGAGCATTTTCCAGTAACCCGGAGCCCATGAGGCCGGATCTCCGGGAGCGTGACCGTGATTTTTGGCATAGCAGACCCGGGGACTGGAACAGGGCAGCTGATCATAATAACAGCCATTCATGCCATTGTCAGCAACAGCCCGGGCCATTTGCAGCAGCCTGTCCTGCCAGAACTCCGTTCCGGGGCACATCACTCCGTAGGCACCGTCATAATCTTCAAAATACCGCTGTCCGTCAGGCCGGACCACACTGTTTTCCAGAAATTCTTTGCTCTTCGTCCGGTCCATATAGTATCTGCCGTTGGTATAACCGTATATACGCGCGTTGCAGTATGGATGGACATATATACCGTTTTTCAACAGTTTGGCTATCGGTTCTTTATCCTGCTGACGGATCGACCAGTCGGGCAAGGTCCCTTTGTCCACATTGAACCATTGACAGTGCCATGAAGCATAGGGGATGTCAAAATATTTGCGCAAATAGAGCATCGACGGGACATGGTCTGAACTTGAAGCCAGCCAGAGGCAGTTGTCCCGGTACCATTCCGGAGTATCTTTGCGGGGAAGTTCTCTGACCGCCCAGGGGGCTTTGGCCTCCACGAATTTTTTGTAAAGCTGTCCGGCTTCAAACCAGTTGCCCCGGTAAGTTTCAACAACGGCATTGCCGGCGGATTTGTAGTGGTTGCCGCCCTGACCGGTGAATGGTTGAGCCACCGGAGAATTCCATTTGTATTCAAGAGTATTGTTTTTGCCGCTGACGGAAAGGGTTTTCACTCCGGCATCGACTGCCTCAAATGCGGCGTAAATACCATTGGCGGATTCATCAAAATACCCGATGAACTGCATCGAAGCATGGCAACTGGGATAAAGGCCGCTTTCACCGTAGCCGCTTGCCGGATTATCCCGGAGCAGACCGTTGAATCTGGGAAAGACCAACTGATCCTTTTTGCCGGGAAGTTTGGTGAAAAAGTACCGGGGGAAGTCCACTTCGGAAATCAGCAGATTTTTATTGAGATTCTTTACTTCAAAACTCTGTTCCAGACGGCTGCCGGAAAAGGTGTAATTTGAAATACATTCAAAATCTCCGGCTTTTTCCCAGATCACCTGAAAAGTTCCGCCGTTCCGGTTCTTTTTCACCGGAGTCATCCGGTAATTCACCCCGGTGGAGCGATCGTGGATCTTGCGGCCGTTGGCGGTAACTGCCCAGCTGGTGGCACGATTGTCGAAAATATCACGCTGGCTGTGCAGGTCATACAATCCCAGCACCGGAGAGTTGCCGGAACTTTTGCCCGGAGCCGTGAAAAGCAATGCGTTTGAAGAAGCGCAAATATTGAAAAGCGGTGACTCTGAATTCCATTTCGCGGCCAGCTTTTCCGGGGAATCAGCTGCCGTAAACAGCTTTTTCATTTTCGGCATGGCCGCAAGGATCGCTTTCTGATCATATCCGGTCGCGGCGGCACGTTTGACCATATTCACCAGAAAACGGGCCAACGGAGTGGGGGCATTTTTTGCTGCCGCCGTCAGTTGTCTGTCCAGTTCCGGGATAAGTTCCACAAATCCCGGCGGCAGCTTGCTGATGCGGTTGGCTTTTTTTATCAATTCGGCGATCTCCCCGGCATTGAGGGAACGCTGAAAAATGTCCAAAGCTGAAATACTGCCTTTGAAGCCGTAATTCTCTATGCTGCCGTTACCGATGATCACCGGTTCATCTGTCGCCGACGGATCAAGGTGATAAAACATTTTCTGTCCGGCAGGTTCTCCATTGAGATACAATGTGAGGTTGTAGCCGATCAAACTTTCTGCAGATTGATTGACTCTTTCAAAGACGGCTGCGATATGGAACCATTCGCCCAGGTCGGGGAACTCACTGCCGAAAAGCGCATACATCCAGCTTTTGCCGTCAGTGCTGAAACTCAAATTTATCTGATTGCCGGTCCTGCCGAGAAACCAGGCGCCGGGCTTGAAGGCAATCAGCATATTGTGATCTTTTTTCGGTGAATCGGGGCCATTGTAATCCATCCGCATCACTCCGGCAATGGTCAGACCCTTTTCCGTAACATTGAAAGTTTTGGAATTTTTCAGGATGGCACGGGAATTCACACCGTCAAAGACCAGAGCTTTGTCAGCAGTTTTGCAGCCGTTTTCCAGTTTGAAGGCGGATACGGCTTCCGGTTTGACCGTAAGATCCGCGCTGAATTCCTGTACCGCCCGGTAGAGAACCAGACGGAGCATGAATTCTCCTTTGAATTCAGGCAGATGGCGGTTTTGCAGCCGGAAATTTTTGCCGCTGTCGATGCTGATTTTACTGTTGCCCGGATCAGCGGATGTATCCATACCAACGTATACATAATCATCATTGGTGTCAGATTTGATTTTGCCGATGCGGATGACCAGTTCATCGCCTTGCAGTTCCTCGGTCGAAATGGGGATATCCACCCATTTCTTGGCAGTCGGCCAAAGAGGATCGCCGGTAGAGTAAATTTTGTTTTTTCCGTTGATTTGAATAATCATTTGTTCGGTAAAACCGTTTTCCCGGGGACGTTTTTTCACCGCTTTGCTCTGGTCGGCAAGCTGCATGTAAATACGTATGGAAGCTCCGCCGACATTATTTTTCCATTCCGGCGGCAGCTGGGAAAGATCAAACTTTTTTTCCATCCAATTGCCCGGGCCTGCCATCGCAAAAATTTTCATTTTTTTATTTTTTATGGCGTTTTCCCCGTCATCATTGTAAAACACCGCCGTCTGATTATCCCCGGCAATATCTGTTTTCCATGCTCCGGCGGCATTCAATATGACCGCCGCTGTTAAAAAAAGAATGATTTTTTTCACGATAGATTATCCTTTCCATTATCGTTGACTCTGATTTTAATATAGCTCCGGAAAAATAAAAAACTTGTATAAAAGTACAAGGAAGTTGTATTGAATGCTCAAAATGACCGAATATATATTTGCAAAAGCGGCAAAACTGTGTTATAATATGTCATTTACTACAGTTACGGTGAAAACAAATGTATAAAATTTTAACTAAAAGTGATGAATTACCGGCTTTTTTCCCGCTGACCATGACCTTCAGCAATTATATGCCGGATACCGGGGAACACTCCCATGACTGCGTTGAGATCGGTATCGTTTTACGGGGCAAGGCCGCCCACTTGTACAACGGGAATACCCGTTTTCTGTATCCGGGGGATGTGATCATCCTCGCCCCGGAACAGCGGCACAGTTTTCCGGAGGTGGAAAATTTTTCCATGTGCAATGTGCTGTTCCATCCCCGGGAGTTGAATATCCCGCAGCAGGATCTGGTGAAGTTTCCCGGTTTTCAGGATATTTTCAATCCCGATCCTGATGATTATGAGATCTGCCGTCACTTTTTCCATCTTGGGGATGAAGATTTCCGTCATATACGTATGTTATTGTCACTCATGAGAAAAGAACAGAAAAATATCGGCCGCAGCGGTTACCGCAGTGCTATGCTCGGTCTGTTTATGAATTTCCTCTGCCATTTGTTGAGGTCATATTGCAGCAGTGATGAATCAGAGGTGCCGAGTTACTATGAGCAGAATGTGGAATCTGCAGTGAAATATTTGAAAGCCAACTATCTTAAACCATTTGATCTGGAGTATCTTCTGAAAATTTCTGCGATGAGCCGCAGCAATTTTATCAGACGCTTCCGGGTTGTTGCCGGAGTTTCTCCCATGCAGTTCGTCATCCGCAAACGCATCGCTCATGCCGCCCGGATGATTGCCGTCAGCAACCTTTCGATTTCACAAATTGCCATCGAATGCGGTTTTTGCGACAGCAGTCACTTTTCCAAATGTTTCCGCAATGTCATCAGTGAATCTCCCCGGGCATACCGTCAGCGCATGCGTCAGCACTCCGACCGGGAAAAATTCTGGAACGACTATGAAATCGACAATCCTTTTGTCAGTGATTGGCAGTAAGCTGCAGCCGGATTTCCCGGGCAGATATGCCGGTATCTTCTGTCAGTTGAAAATATCGTAGATACGTTTGACACCCTCCCACCTTTCGCGGTCTTTTGTGCCGTAAGCCGGTGGATCATCCGGAGAAAAGGTTCTGCCGGTGTATTTCTGGTATTCACTGCTGGCATAATGTTTGGCCATCATCGCCTGCGCCCGCCCCTGCGACCGGTATACATCGGTCGCCGCTGCCGCCATGTTGCCGATCGCTTCGTAACGGGCGGAAATCTTATGCAATGTCCGGCTTTGTGCCGCATAGGGAACTTCCATTATGAAATTGTGAAGATAACCGCCGAAATCTATCGGAGTAAAGCGGGAGGGCAGATTTCCTGAACGCATCTTCTGCAAAAATATTTCTGCCCGGGCTTCACAGCCTGAACCACTGGTATAGCGGCCGTTTTTCAATGTTGAAATCATCTTTTCCATCTCTTCTATGGCGTTGCTTCTTTCGCCGACGCTCCACCAGAGCATTGCCAGAGTCAGACGATCTGAAGCCTCTGTGGCATCAGTGCTTGCAAAATATTCACAGCCTGCCCGTAAATTATATTGAGCACAGGCGATCGCCCGGTTGTAATCCCCGCTTTTTATGTTATTGGAGGTTTCCTGCATCCAATAAAACATATTCTGCTGGGTATCATTGTACACTTGAAATTCGCCGACATATACCGGGGAATAGGTGGAGTAGTAAGTATTGCTGTAATTCGAAGAAGAGTAACTGTTTGAGGAACTTGCACTGCTTGAGGAACTTGCACTGCTGCAGCTGTCCGTATTTGATGTGCTCAACAGATTGTTTGTTCTTCTGGCAGGTGCAGTCTGGTGTCGGCTGCCGGTATCCTGGCCGAAAAGTTTTTTGAAAAAGCCAATGGTCTTGTCTTTGTATTCATTGAAAGTTTTGCTGTAATTGTTTGCAGTATTTGCGGATGCGCCCGGGGTATAACTGTCATCCTCCTGCGCGGGCGAGTGGTGATCGCCGAATACATATTTGAAAGCTCCGGCAACCTTGTCAATAGTTGCCGGCGGTACGCGGCACATCACTGAAGTTTTGTAAGTGAACGCCGCAGTTTTTTCCGGAGCCGCCATATAAGCTATTGACCATATCACCACAATTGCCAGTACAATAAAAAGGACTGTTTTTGCCATAGACCGGAAATTTGCGAATATTCCCGGGGCCACGTTGAAAAGAAACCCCCAGATACCGGCAAATATCCACAACAGACAGAACCAGGGCAGGTCAAATATCAGCAAAACAAGGACAATTTGGATATTCAAACACCATGAATAAACAGAATTCCATTTACTCCGATTGACAATAAAATTGGTGGTCAGAGGAAATGAAATTGTGAAAAAACACTCCAAGTCTGTTCCTTCACAATTAAATATATCCCGGAAAAAATTGAAAACCCGTTTGATCATTGCCCGGGAAACAGTAAAAAAGTTTACTTTGCCCCAAAAGAAGTCTTCATCAATACACTTCTGCACCTCCCTTACCGGATATGAAACGATCAGCCACAGACAGTGGAAAAATGGTAGAAGCAGGTAGTGGAAAAATGATAGAAACAGGCATGCGATTATTTGCGGCGGATAGAAGATTATTTTCACGTCAAGCGAACTGTTACGCAGCTTCTCCAATCTTTCGGACAGGCTCATCGTCCATACAGCCCGGGCTCCTTTGTATCTCTGTATGTAGGCATAGTGTGATGCTATCCCCCCACCAAGAAACACTATCATCAAAAACATGGCAATTGGTATGAACATGCCCATCACAGGGTCGTCCCAAAGAAACTCCACAATCACCCAAGACAACAGCAAAGGTGACAGAAGCAAAAAGACCAACCATATCAAAAGGATACACCAAAAAACGATCCTATCCAATATTTTCATCATAATTCCTCTGTTTTATAAGCCGGTGGAACAATGTAAATTTCAGTTACTTGCTGATGATTTTTGGAGCTCCGATGGAACGGATGAGCCACTTGCCGTCTTTTTTGACCAGAGTGTATTCGGTACGGATGGTTTTGCCGCTGAACGGATCGGCAACCAGCTGGGCGGCAGCGGCACTGCTGCCGGAAATTTTACAATCGATGATCTGCAAGTTGGCGATCAGGGCTTTGGCTTGCAGGCTCATCGCATTGAGCTGCTGCCTGATTCCGGCAATGAGAGCTTTTTCCTGTTCGGTTCCTTTCATGGTGCGGATCTGTTTGAGCTGTTCCGCCGGCATGGTCTGTCCCTGCAGTTTCATCACTGCGACGAGCAGAGTTTCCAGATCGTTGCTGTTGCGGATGATTTCAAATGACTTGACAACTTCCTGCAAGTCGGCGTAAGTCAGTTTGGTTCCGGCGGGGGTGGTCTCCTCGTAGTCCGGTGAACAGATGGCAAGCGTTTTGGCAAAGTCAAATTGAGAAGCAGCTTCCCGGTAGGCACGGACAGTTTTTATGACATCCTGCTCCGTACCGCTTAACAGTGCGGCTGCCAGCATTACCGTCAGCAACAGAAATTTTTTCATGATTCGCCCTTTCATGGAATTGTATTTTTTATAACTGATTGACAATAATATAGCACCGTTTGCCGGATAATGCAAATGACTGAATGATTTTTCAAAATTCATGAATTTTTCCAACCGGCAAGACTCCGATCCCGGCAACGGTGTTATTCTATTTCCGCCACTGTCCGGCGCAAATTTGCCACTGTTTCCCGGAAAAATCCGAGAGCTGAATCCACCGGTTCCGGTGAAGTCAGGTCAACTCCGGCATCTTTCAGAATATCCAGCGCATCTTTTGAACCGCCGGCTTTCAGAAAGGTCAGATAACGTTCCCGGGCATCATCACTGCCGGAAAGTATGCCCCGGGCTAGTTTCAAGGCCGCAGACATGCCGGTGGCATATTTGTAAACGTAAAAATTATAGTAGAAGTGCGGAATGCGTGCCCACTCCAATTCGATATCTTTATCCGCCTTGATAAATCCGTGATAATCGGCATTGAGCGCATAATATTTTTCGCAGAGATGATCGGCTGTCAGCGGGATGCCGTTTGCGCAATCTTCATGGATAAGTTTTTCAAATTCAGCGAACATGGTCTGCCGGTAGACGGTCGCCCGGATATCATCGGCCAGCCGGGCCAGAATGGAGGCTCTGACTTTCGGTTCGGATTCATGTTCCAGCAGATAGTGTGACAACAGCAATTCATTGCAGGTGCTGGCCACTTCCGCCACAAAAATGTCATATCCGGCATAATGAAAGTGCTGATTTGCCCGGGAAAAGGCACTGTGCATGGAGTGGCCCAATTCATGGGCGAGGGTGAATACATCGCTCAATTTGCCGTCATAACTCATCAAAATATACGGGAAACTGTCATAACAGCCGCCGGAATAAGCTCCGGAACGTTTCCCTTTGCGGCACGGAGCATCTATCCAGCGTTCTTTCCACGCTTTTTCCAGTACGGATGCATACTCTCCGCCCAGCGGAGCCAGCGCGCGTTTGATCAGTTCCGAACCATCGGTAAATGAACAATTCTGATCACATTCCGGGACCAGCGGCGCGTAAAGGTCATACATATCCAGATCATCGACCTGCAGTATCTGCCGCCGCAAATCAAAATATTCAAAGAGGGCGGGCAGATTTTTCCGGACGGAACAAATCAGATTGCTGTAAATGTTTTCCGGAATGTTTTCGGAAAAAAGAGCCGCCTGCAGCGGAGAGTCAAAGTGACGTATGCCGGCCATCGTTGTGTGCCGCTTGACGGTTCCATCCAGAGTTACAGCCAGAGTGTTGCGGTGTTTCCGGTACTGGCGGTAGAGCCGGTGGAACGCTTTTTTCCGCACTTCACGGTCAGGTTCTTCCATGAAACTGCCCCATGAACCGTGCGACAATTCCACCATTTTCCCTTTGGAATTGCGGATTTTACCGAATTCCAGATCGGTGTCATTGAGCGTGGAAAACAGCTCGTCGGAAGTGCCCAGAACATCTCCGAGCGTACCGATGAGCCGTTCTTCAGCCTCACTTAACGTATGCGGTTTTTCCCGGAGCAGTTCCAACAGGCTGCGGCGGTAAAAATCCAACACCGGCGATGCCAGCAGTTCCTGCATTTTTTCATCGGGGATGGACATTATTTCCGGTTCAAACCAGCTGTCCATGCCGGATAATTCTGCCAGTTTGGCACTGACCCGGTCGACCCGGGCGCGGTTGACTCCGACGGTGGTGTCCTCATCCGAGAGCAAATGAGCGAAAGTATACAGTTTTTCTGCCAGCCGGTCAAAGGCATCGGAAGCTTCGATGGCCTCTTTCAGTGTTTCCGGCGATGCGGCGAGCCGTCCCCGGAAAGAGTAAAATTTTTTCGCCAGTTCCGGCAGAAGGGCGAAATCTTTTTCCCAATCTTGCACATCGGCATAGAGTGCCGCAAGATCCCATGAAACAACTCCTTTATCCATACAAATCCTCCGGTTGTGCGATCAATCGCGGTACATTTCCACTGCGGCCCGGTGCAATGCGGATTCTCCGGAAGCTGCACCCAATTCTTCTGCCACCATCTGCATGCCTTTTTCCACCTCATCCCGGCGTTCCCCGCCCGGCAGGATCGCTTCGATTGCCGGGAGCAGCTCTTTTTTGCAGAAGTGCCACTGCAGAAACTCCTGATAAACCTCTTTGTCGGCAATGATATTGACCATTGTAAAGTAGCCGCGATACAATTTTACCAGTATCCGGGCCAGAGCGAGCGTGAGCAGGTTGAGTTTGTACCCGACCACCAGCGGCAATCCGGAAAGTGCGCACTCCACAGTCACCGTTCCGCTGGCGGCCAGACCGGTACCGGCAAGCTGCTGAAGTTTGCCGGTATTGCCCACTTCGATGGTGATTTCCGGAAGTTCCGGATGTTTTTTCCGGTAAGCTGTGATCTTTTCCCGGCAGGATGATGCGATCTTTTCCCGGGGGGCGGCCAGAATAAATTTCAATTGCGGATGCTTTTGCGACAGAGCTTCAACGGTATCCAGCATGGGGATAAGCAG
Source organism: Lentisphaerota bacterium (assembly GCA_015061815.1). Lineage (GTDB taxonomy): Bacteria > Verrucomicrobiota > Lentisphaeria > Victivallales > Victivallaceae > UBA1784. The sequence continues at coordinate 89,139 of SUVW01000003.1, read as the reverse complement.
CCGTTCGATCTCGTTTTTACGGCTGCCGGGCAGCAGCAGAAAGGTATCCGGGTCCCGCGTTATTGACGGATCGCGCCGGGAAGAGATCACATCGACCAGCGGATGACCGACAAATTTGGCCCGCAGGGAGGTTTGCGCGTAAACTTCCACTTCAAAGGGGAAGATCACCAGCATTTTACTGCACACTTCCGCCAGTACCGGCAGCCGTTTTTTGCCCCAGACCCACACCTGCGGACTGACATACCAGTAAACCGGGATGCCCAGTTTGTGCAATTTTTTGGCGAACCGGAGATTGAATCCCGGATAATCGATCAGAATGACCGCATCCGGACGCTCGGCTGCGGCAGCTTTGAGCAGCCGGAAAAATATCCGGATGAAAGTGAATATGCTTTTCAACACTTCAAAAATGCCGATAACTCCCAATTCAGTGGAATCGACCTTTACTTTCACCCCCGCTTTTATCATCTCCGCGCCGCCCATGCCGGAAATTTCAATACTCTCATTCTCTGCGGCGGCAAGCCGGCGTAATTCGCGGGCCAGAGCTGCCCCGTAAATGTCTCCGGAGGATTCTCCGGCAATGATCCAAAATTTTTTCATACGTTTTTGTGCCGGCAGACCGCCGGACGGATTTGATTTTATCGACAAACGGAGCTATCTTATATCAGGTGATAGCTTTTACATATTTATAAGATAGCGCAGAAAGTTCTGCATTGCAAGAAAAACAGGATCATAATGATGGAAAAAAAAGATACAGAACAGCCGGGATTTCTTCTTTCCGGTAAATTCTGCCCCCAGTGTGAGGAACCGCTGGTACCGGCAGATCTGGAGATGTTTCTGCGGTGTCCGTACTGTAATTATCAGTTTCAGAATACTCCGGAAGTGGAGGCGTTTATTTTGCGTCCGCTTTTGAATCGCTGGGCAGGCAGCAGTTTTCACCGTTTTATGAGGTAATTTTTTATGGAGCAGTTGTTTTCACGGGAAGTTGTCAGCATGAGGATAAAAGAGATGGGCAGAGAGCTATCCTCTTTCTATGCCGGCAGGCAGTTGACCGTGATCGTGCTGATGAATGGCGGAGCGTTTTTTGCCTGTGATCTGGTCAGAGAGATGAATATCCCGTTGTGGTTCGATTCTTTGCGGGCCTCCAGTTACATCCATGACCGGCGCGAAGGAAAAGTTACATTGACTGAAACTCTCAAACTGCCGGTCACCGGGCGGCATATACTGCTGGCTGATGATGTTTTTGACAGCGGCGAAACTGTCAGGACCTGCCGTCAGTATCTGCTTGAAGCCGGGGCGGTATCGGTCAAATCAGCGGTTCTGGTCAATAAAAAACTGCCCGGCAGAACGTGCGAGCCGGATTGGGCCGGATTTGAGGCTCCTGACCGTTATCTGGTCGGGTTCGGGCTGGATTCAGAGGAGTTTCATCGCAATTTGCCGTTTATAGGAGCAATGAATTAATACAGGTGGTCGCAAAAACTTTTTCCGGAACAGCGCAGTGAACGCGGAAGTTCCGGGAACTTTTGAAATTACTTTAAATAATTCAGGGAATTTTGACTGGTTTGGAGTTGAAGCACGCAGGAGGAAAGGCGGAGAATGAAAAATTATATCGACAAACGCATCGAATTCATGCCGATGGATTCGTGGCGGGTAATGCGGATCATGGCAGAATTTGTTCAATCATTTGATGCCATGCGGGAACAGCCCAAAATGCTGGTTTCCGTATTCGGTTCCGCAAGGACAAAAGAGGATGACCCGGTCTATGTTTCCGCCCGGGAATTGGGAAACTTGCTGGCTCAAGCCGGTTACGGCGTGATCACCGGCGGCGGGCCGGGAGTAATGGAAGCAGCCTCCCGGGGAGCTTACGAAAAAGGCGGCACTTCCATCGGGTTGAATATCAAACTGCCGATGGAGCAGCATCCCAATCCATATCAGACGGCTTCGGTGGATTTTGATTACTTTTTTGTCCGCAAAGTCTCATTTTTGAAATATTCTACGGCGGTGATCGTTTATCCCGGCGGTTTCGGTACACTGGATGAATTATCTGAAGTTCTGACGATGGTGCAAACCGGCAAGATAAATCTGATACCGATCATTTTCGTCAATAAAAAGTTCTGGTCGCCATTGATAAAGTGGTTCAAAAACACCATGATAAATGACGGGATGATCTCTCCGGAGGATATGGAATTGATCGAAGTCGTGGACAGCGCGGAAGAAGCGGTCAATTTCCTGAAAGAGTGTCACCGGTACGGCAAACGCGGTTCGGTGATCGGTGATCGCAGTGAGTGATAAAATATAAAACAAGAGAGTGATAAAATATAAAACAAAGGAAAACGATTATGACAAAACTTGGTACAGCATTGACCGGAAGTGCAACTAAAATCCTGCTTTGCGGTTCCGGAGAACTCGGTAAAGAGGTGGCCATCGCCATGCAGCGGCTCGGTGTGGAAGTGGTAGCTGTCGACCGTTATGACAACGCCCCGGCTATGCAGGTGGCTCACCGTTCATACACGGTGAATATGCTTGATGGTGCGGCTTTGCGGGAAGTTATCGAAAAAGAACGGCCGGATTATATCGTTCCGGAGGTCGAAGCTATCGCTACTGCGGAGCTGGTGAAACTTGAGAACGAGGGCTTTACTGTTATCCCGACGGCAAAGGCCGCCCAGTTGACCATGAACCGGGAAGGTATCCGCCGTCTGGCCGCCGAGGAGTTGGGGATCCCCACCAGCCGGTATAAATTTGCCGCCACCAGAGAAGAGTTTGACGCGGCGATAAAAGAGATCGGATTGCCGTGTGTGGTCAAACCGATCATGAGCAGTTCCGGACACGGTCAGAGTACCGTCAAAAGCGCCGATCAGATCGATGCCGCATGGGAAGAGTCCCAGAAGGGCGGCCGGGCCGGTGCCGGGAAAGTAATTGTGGAAGGATTCGTCAATTTTGACTTTGAAATAACTTTGCTGACCGTCAGACATGTCGGCGGCACCAGCTTCCTCGAACCGGTCGGCCACCATCAGGTCGATGGCGATTATCAGGAATCATGGCAGCCGCAGAAAATGAGTGAGACTGCCATCGCCAAAGCGCGGGATATCGCAAAAAAGATCACCGATGCTCTGGGCGGCAGAGGGATTTTCGGAGTGGAACTCTTTGTCTGCGGTGATGAGGTCATTTTCAGTGAAGTAAGTCCCAGACCGCATGATACCGGGATGGTGACGATGATCTCCCAGGATCTTTCCGAATTCGATCTGCATGCCCGGGCAATACTCGGTTTGCCGATCCCGAATATCGCGTTTCACGGTCCCAGTGCCAGTAAAGCGATCAAGGTCGCCGGAAATTCCGATGCTGTAAGTTTCGGAAATCTGGCCGAAGTGCTCGCCGAACCGGATACTTCAATGCGGATTTTCGGTAAAGGCACTTTGCGCGGTCACCGCCGTCTTGGTGTGCTGCTGGCCCGCGATGCCAGTGTGGAAAAGGCTCTGGCCAAAGTTGAACGGATGGCCAAAGTGCTTAAAACCGAACTCTGAAAAAATTTCCCGTCTGCCGGTGATCCCGGCAACCGGACCAAATCAAAAAAACGGCTGTCGCAAACCCTGTAAAATGGTAAGCGACAGCCATTTTTTGTCCGGGGAAAACGGTTATTTCCCCCAGATTTCGTTCCCGTATACGCCGTAAGCGAACCAGACCGGCTTCAACCCGGCTTCCGAAGCCAGACGACAGGCGGTTTCGATCCGGTCAAGGTGATCGGGGATGTGGTTGAAATAATCCGGATAACTGTACTGTTCATGGGTCATCAGACTGACCACATCCCGGGGATCGGCGGCCAGATCCGCAAATTTCTTTTCCAGAGTCGGAATGCTGTCGAAATTGCAGCAGGTCAGACTGGTCATCAGCATCAGATCATAGTAACGGTCATACATGATATGTTTGTCGCAAGCATAATATGCCACATCTTTTTCATAATGATAAGCAATATCGGTCACCTGGAAAGTGTGTTCCTCATCCAGTGCAGTTTTTGCTCCGAGAAAGGCTCCGGAAAGGCATTTCACGCCACGCTCTTTGAGAACTGAAAAATTTTCCGGATTGGTCATGGCCCAGTGGATGACCACCGGCGCAATAAAACACTCTTTACCGGCGAAACGGCAGACTTCGTTATAAATCAGATCAAAATCTTTTGCCAGCTTTTCTGCAGAAGCATTTTGATACGGACGGTCAGGGAATTCACTGTAAGCGTGAAATGAGAAGCGCAGCCAGTCGGCATTGGCCTGGAACTCGGCTTTGTAGGTTTCCGGCATGTTGCTCAAGTTGAAATCTTTATGATGATCATCATTGTAAAAAAGATTCAAGGTGAATTTGGTTCCGTAAAGGTCGTGGATTTTTTTCAATCTGCCGAGGAAAAGTTCTTCAAAAACCGATTCCGGATGGTTTTTGGCAACGCTGCGCAGAGCAAACACGCAATCGTCAAAGAAGAAGTTGTAACGGGGGAAGGATTTTTTATCCCAGATAACAGTGATGGTCAGCGTTTTCACCCCGAAATAATCATCAGATACAGCGGTGATATGGTTGACTTTTTCCGTCAATCTGACTTTGGCAATAAAGTTGCGGTCATGTCTTTGGGCAACGGTCCCGTTGACTTTGACGATCGCCTGCGGAGCAGCGATACCCTCAACGGTGATTTCCAGATAATCATCGGTTTCACAGCCGCAGCGGTGATCAAGTACGGCTCCATCGCGCAAATTGGTAATTTCCAGCATGATAATTTTCTCCTTTGCATTTTACGTTGCTGATTGTTGGAAATTTTTGCCATCTGTGATATATTATATCATGGTTCGCAGTAAAAGTAAATATGCAAAAAAAGACATTTGTTGACGGAATGTGACATTGAGGTGGTAAATGGGGTATTTTGATGATTTGCAATTACTGAATGTCATACACGTTGAGATGTACGGTTCGGCAGCGGTATCGGAATTTGTGACATCCTGCAATTATGTCGGGGTGATGACCGGCAGCGTGATCGTCAATGATGTGGAAGTGACAGAACCTTTTGTTTATCTGACCCCGCGTAATTTGCGTGCTTACGACGGCTGGCTTTCGCCGCAGGGAAAGAAGCGGGACAATTTTTATATAGAGTGTCTGGGCGGGCGCAGTGACCGGCTTATGCACTCCTGGGGGGCAACGGGCAGATGGTGTCACATTCCGATCGGCAATCCGGAACGTTTCACCGGCAAACTTGAGGAGATCCGGCGGTTGTTCATAGCCGGTAATCCCCGTTATAATTTCCGGATGGCAATGTGCTTTGAGGAGTTCGCCGCCATGTTGGAAGAGGAGGCGGTCAGCAAGGAGCCGGCCGCCCGGAAATTCGACAAACTGCTGCAGAAAATCAATCGTGATCCGGGCAGACACTGGAACTTCGCCGCCGAAGCAGCGGCAAGCGGTTTGACCTTGCGCCACTGGACAAGGCTTTTTACCGCCGGGACCGGAATGCCGCCGCATCAATTCGTTATTCATTGCCGGGTGCGTCTGGCGCGGGAATTGCTGGCAAACAGTTCGTTGAATATAAAAGAGATCGGGGCGGCTTGCGGATTTGATTCTCCGGCGGAATTTTCCCGTTTTTTCCGCAAGCACACCTCGTTTTCCCCCGGCAGATACCGTAAATCACGATTGATATGATTCCGGTTTCGCCGTTACATTTTCCGGCATCCGCATTTGGGACAGACACCATTGGCGTCAAGAGCGATACCGCAGCATGGACAACGGTCGATTGTGCCGGTCGGTGTGTAGTCACAAGTCGCGGCATTATCGCCGCTGGTAAAGGTAAGTTTGGCGATTTTCAACTTGTCTTTCAGAAGTTCATAGACAAGTTTTATCATTCCTTCGACGGTCATGGTCTCTTTGGTCACGACCACCCGGCAGTCGGGATATGCGGTGGCTGAAGCGGTTTTGAATGCCGGGCCGGTCATGGTGTTGGTGGGAGTGCCTTCCCGGATGCCCTGCTTTTCGTAGACCTCCAGAATCACCGGCAGCAGGGGATCATCTTCCCGCAGGATCAGTGCGTGGTCAAAATTCTGCAGTACCTCCCAGGCGGTTTTTTTGATTTCATTGCAGGGGAAAACCATATTTACCCCGCAGTTGATGGAATCTTCCACTTCAATAGTCAGCGTGCCGGTGTGTCCGTGCAGATATTGCGCCTCTCCTCTGAAGTTGTAGAAGCGGTGGGCGTACTGCAGATGCAGTGTGGTGAAACTCCTCATTTTTTTCTCCTCTGTTTGATTTGTTCCGTTTTGCCGCAACCGTTGCGTGCATAAACCAATATAGATGGTTCGACGGATAAATCAATCCTGCATTCCGGCAAAATCTCCCGGCGGACAGCCGTAATGGCGACGGAAAACATTGGCAAAATAATGAGCATCTGAATAGCCGCACATTGCCGCGACCTCTTTGACCAGATAACGCTTTTTCTTCAGAAATCCGGCTGCCATCTGCATCCGGTAGTTCTGCAAATATTCTTTAGGGCGGTATCCGGTGGCGGCGGTAAAGAGTTTTTGCAGATAATTCGGGGAATAACCGGCGATTTCGGCCAGCGAAACGATGGTCAGATCCTGACGGTAATAGTGCTGTTCCAGATAGCGGATGGCCCGGGTGATCCTCTCCTTTTCGCGGAGGTCGCCTGCCGGGAAGGATTTGTGCAGCATCAGAGCCAGAGTTAACAGCAATTCTCCGGTATCATCAGGAGTAAAACGATCCAGCAATCCGGTTACTTCGCACATATACGGTGAATGCATGAAGGTCATTGCGGAATCTTTATGCCGGTAACGGAAGCAGCCGGAATGAAAGATCACTGTCATCGTCCGCAAACTTTCTTCTGTTGTCAGCTGCCGGTGGAGTATTTCCGGATGGATGACATCCACATGGGAAAAACTCTTTTCATCCGGCGCAAGATGCAGGCGCAATTCATAATTTTCGTGCTGGTGGATCTCCGGGGTTTCCGCCAGAGTCACATCTTTGCATATCACTGCCGCCGGAATATCCAGCCGGGCAGTCAGCTGCCGGATGTCATCTTTCAGATTTTCAGCAAGTTTCGTGTTGTTCATTGCCGGATTTATTCCTCTGTGTCTTTTGTTGTAATATACTGCCGGCTGCCGGTGAATGCAATGCTGTTCGCAGAGTTTTGTTGTGAAAAATCCACTGAAAATCCGGATAAACAGAAAAAAGCTTCCTTTAATCTTAAAAAATTACACTGTTTGCGGTTGATAAATACACGATATTGCAGTTGCAGTTCGTGCTTATGGCATCTATATTACTCTGCAAACCGGAATGCAGTCTGAAAATAGAAAAGGAGTTTGACGATGGATTATCCGAGAAAGAGCCGGGTGCTTGAAATTATGCGCGCCGGAAAAAAAGCCCTCTGTTACAAATCAAACCTCACCTGTCCCCGGGTGGCGGAGATCGTCGGTTTATCCGGCTTCGATGCCCTGTGGATATGTCAGGAGCATGTGGCGACCGATTTCAAAACGATGGAAAGCATCATTCTGGCAGGCAAAGCTCATGATATGGATGTTATCGTGCGTGTCGCCAAAGGCAGTTACAGCGATTACATCCGGCCGTTGGAAACTGATGCATCCGGAATCATGATCCCGCACCTGATGAGTTTGGAAGAGGCGGAATATATTGCCCGTACAGTACGTTTTGCGCCGATCGGTCTGCGTCCTCTGGATGGCGGAAATGCCGATGGTCTTTACTGTCAGCTCGGCGGGATGGATTATTTGAAGTTCTGCAATGAGAACCGGCTGGTCATCGTTCAGATCGAGGATCCTGAACCGTTGGCGGATTTGGATAAGATCTGTCAGGTGCCGGGGATCGATATGATCTTTTTCGGCCCCGGTGATTTCAGTCAGGCGATCGGAGAACCATTCAAGTTTGATCATCCGGAAATCGCCCGGGTACGGCAGTTGATCGTGAAAACTGCCCATAAATACGGTAAATTTGCCGGGACGGTTTCACTTCCGTCGCTTCAAGCTTGCTATGAGGAAGGATTTGATTTTGTCAACTGCGGAGCTGATGTGATCGCGCTGCACAGCAATTGTCAGAGTATCCGCAAGATGTATGAAGAGAGTATCAACCACTTGAAATAACTGTCATAGATCATTTGCGGTGATGCAATAAAAAAACATTCTCCGGACAGGATAACTGCCGGAGAATGTTTTTTTAATTTTTGTAAAAATTGTTTGACACGGCTTGACAAATGCAAAAAAATGTATTATTTTTAATACAAAGTCGGCGTGGCGGGACTGTATGCGCAGATGGCGCAGGTGATGAGAGTTCTGCCGTCAAACAAGGTCACAAACAAAAAAGAAAGGTTTGGTGGAGTCGTGAGGAAGGTATTTTTGATCCAACTGCTATTGGCATGCTGCTGTACTTATGGTGCAGAACTCATGCATTTCGGAGCGGAGGCGAAAAAGCTGGATGTGTCCGGTTCGGGGATCACTGTTACTGAAAACGCTTTTTCGGGAAAGAAAGCATACTATTGTCCCCGGAGAGTGGAATTGCGTACCAATGGGTCGTTCAAAATCAATCCGGATGCTTACTATATTATTTCCGCGTGGGTGAAGACGGTTGATCCTGTGCCGGGCCACATGTATCTGGGGTTGATCCCGTGTACATCTGACAAAAAATATATTGCGCACCAATATTATTCCGACAATTATGCAGCGGTGGCTGAATTGGCGAAACCGGCAGCAAAAGGTGATGAGAGCATCACGGTCAAAAGCGGAGTTAAGTGGAAAGCGAGCCGTTTCAATGTGGTGGCATTCAATGCCAAAGCTGACGGCAGCGATTTGCCGAACCGGGAGCTTTCCTCCGGCATCGTTTCCATCAAACGGAATACTCCGGAGGGTGACGTGATCACTTTCAGCAAAGCACTCAAAAAAGATTATCCGGCCGGAACTCTGGTGCGTGAACATTCGCTCGGCGGATATCATTATCTGAAAAAGGGTGTTATCGCTCCGGGATCATGGGTGAGATGGGAATCCCCCAAAGTCAAAGGCAGTTCCATCCGCAAGGCGGATATGGCACAGGTGATCCTGGTCATCAATCTTGCCGATGAATACAAAGAACGCGGACTGTTCGTTGACGATATCAAAGTCGAAGAATTTGCCGAATAAATAAAAACCAGAACAGGGAGAAAATGCTATGAAAGAAAAAAAATGCCATGAAACGGTCCCGTTTCACTCCGATCAGACTTCCCGTAATTACTTTTTACCTTCAGATCTGAAGGTAAAGCTATCCAGCTTTACCTTCAGATCTGAAGGTAAAGCTATCCAGCTTTACCTTAATTGAACTTCTTGTAGTAATCGCGATCATCGCCATTCTGGCGGCGATCCTGCTGCCTGCGCTCAATGCGGCGCGTGAACGCGGCAAACTGGTCAATTGTACTTCCAATCAGAAAACGATGGCAATGTACATTTTGAGTTATGCCGACAACTTCGATGATCACTATACGCCGATACGCGATTTGACCAATATGTTCTCCTGGTGTTATACATTTTACCGGATCGGATATCTGCCGATCGGTTCGGGAAATCCTTACAAAATGCCTGCCTCAAGCGTGATGTATTGCCCGTCAATAGTATACAGTCCGGGCAAGGTGACTGACCATGAGACTTTTTTTGGCCGTATGACCGGCAGCAGTGCCCTGGCAAATTGCATTATGGAAGGCGGCAGCGGCAACACTCCTTCGATCAAAATCAAAAACACCCCCTATTATGCTCCCTGGAAAACCACCCGGGTGAAAAATCATTCAAAAACTTATCTGATCGGTGACGGTAAATACAGCAATGCCGGTTATGAAAAAATGGGATGCTGGCGTATTGACAGTTCAGCACGTTTTTCTGAACGTCACGGCAAAGTGATGAATATCGCCTGTGCCGATGGTCATGTGGTTACTAAAGATATCGCTGAAATGCGCGACGCTTATAATAACATGACTGACGAAGAGAAAAAGACCGGAGAATTTGTAAAATAAAATGGGAAAACGCATGAAATTACAAGGTTTGATCATGGCGGCATTGATTTGCGCGGTGTTAAACGCCGGAGAAAACGTTTTGAAAAGTACCGGATTTGAACCGGATGCCTGCGGAGAATTCGGTTATTGGACTACCGGCAAGCACGATGTGGAAGCCACTTTGCTGCCCAAAGCCGGTGTGAACGGCAAAAATGCTCTGCGTTTGAAGTTCAATGTGATGGAATTCTTTTCCCATCTCGGCATCCGCAGTGTACCCGGCGGTAAATATCTGATCGGCGGTTACGTCCGCACCAAAAATTTTTCCTCTCCCAAAGGGGCGTGCTTCATGCTCCTTGACCCCTCTGCCTGCTACTGGCGGTTGAAAACTCCGGTCTTCCCGGAAAACACCAACGGCGAATGGGTCAAAGTGGAAAAGCTTGTCACTCTGCCCAAATCCCGGGGAGCTTCCTGCCACTTTGCGGTTTTTGCGCCCGGTTCGACCGGTACGCTGGAAATTTCCGATCCTTTTGTGATCCCGGTGGATGAAAAAGGCGAAGAAAAAACCACTATCGCTCCTCCGGAGTTGTACACCTATCAACGCGTGGTGCCGGTCATGCCGGTACTCAACCGGATCAGTGCCGCCAAACCGGAAATGCACTTTACCGTCTATTATCCGGTCAACGGCAAACATGAAGATTATGAATTGGAAGTCTCAATGGGCGGCAAAACCGGCCGTTTCCCGCTGGATTACCAGCACAATGTTTTTGCAGCTTTGCCGGAGGTCGCTCCCGGCGGATACCGGCTGGAACTGACTTTGCGTCAGAAGTCCGACGGCAAGGCGGTACTGCACAACTCCTATCCGTGTGTCGCCGTCAAGCCCGTTGAAAAAGTTGCGGAAAAAACCTTGAACAACCTCGTTACCGAACTGGCTGCTTTTGACGTCACCGGTGATATGGAATATGAATTCACCGCCCCCCGCGACGGCTGGATCTTTCTGGGCTTTGAGCGCGCGGAAGAAACGGTGAAAGTCTTCCTCGATGATTCCGATATGCCGGTCATCATCTATCGTGACGGCGAAAATCTGGAAACCATGCGCTTTATGGATGCCGGTAAACACCGCTTGCGGATCACCGGGATCAAAGCGAAAAATCATCTGCGTATCCGGACGGTGAAACAGCTGCAGCTTTTCCCCTTCAATGTCTATGAGAAGCAGGATCTGACCATGTTCCAGTATGATATGGACTTCTTCCGCAAAAATCTGTGGCCGGCGGTGAATACCCAGTTCTGGCAGTTTGAAAAGAGCCTCTCTGCCAAAAGTATGGCCGAGGCCCGCGCCCGGGGTATCCGTCTGATCAACTCCGGCAATGCCAGATGGTCGGATACCGATGCGGTGGAAAGAAGTGTCCGTACCGAACGGGATATTGAGATTTTCGACGGTCGTGCGCTTGATGAGCTTGGTTACTGGCACTCCTTCCGCAATCAGCTTGCTGTTACCGAGGCTCTCTTCCGCTTGAGCAACTTCGATAAATCCGTCTATTTGTGGATGGCGAAAACCAGAGGACATCTCTTCTACCCGATGATCCACCGGCCCTTGCTTTCCGCTGCATCCAATGCCGGCGGCGGTCGCGGCAAACTGATTATGGAAACTTACATCAGTTCATCGAAAAATGCCGAAGAAGTGGAAAAATATATGATGCTGCTCAATCATCATGTCCGCTATGCCGAAAAATGCATTCCGGATGCCAAAAGCCGGCTCTCATTCATGATGTCCGGTTATATTTCCGCCGGCGCGTGGAATATCAACATCTATCCGGAATCCGATATCAAATACAGCATGGATTACTTCTTCTGGAAGTTCGCCACCGATCCGGAACTCAAAGGCATTTTCGCTATCGGCTGCTACGATATCAACAATTGCGACGAGGAACGCGTCCGCTGGATCGGCAAACTTATGCGCCACTACTGCGTGGAGGGTAGAACCGATCGGCTGGCTGAAAAATACGGTATCACCTGTAACCCCGGCCATCTCAAAAATTGCGATTTTGATGATAAATTCCAGAACTGGACTGCTGTTCCGGCTGAAGCCGATACCCTTAAACCCTGGTATCGCCGTCATTACGGAGCGCTGATGCAGCTGCGCCAGAGTGAAACCGGCGGTCTCGGCGATCATGCCGCCCTCTTTGTCCGGAGCCAAAAAGCTCCGAACAAACTCTTTCAGACCGCAAAAAATCTGATCCCCGGCAAGAAGTATTCACTGCACTTCGTTACTGCCGACCCGGAAGATGTCGCCAAAGCAAAAGAGGTTAAAGAAACCTTTGTTTTCAATGTCGATATCAGCGATGCTGAAATTGTTCCGGAACTGGGATATGTCTTCAAGAAACGGTTTAATTCCAAGACCCGTCCCATGATCTGCAATCATAAAGTGGTTTTCATTCCCAAAAAGAGCGAAGTGACGATCACTTTCCATGACTGGAAAAATGATAAAGAACCCGGTGAAGCTTCCGGCAGCAAACGTATCCTCAACTTTGTCAATCTGACACCGTATTTTGAGTGACAGACAACCGGATGATTTTCCGGTAAAACAGTGGGGCTGTTGCCAACCTTGAAAAGGTAAGCAGCAGCCCCGTTTTGTAATCCGGTCTCAGATTCAGAGAGAATCGTTGAGTTTCCGCATGGCATCAAACTGAGCTTCGATGGATTGAGCCAGTTTGATCTGGGTGCGGCAGCGGTCGAGATTGTGTTTTTCCCGGTGGATTTTGAAATAGACGTCACCGGAGAGGTAATCGGTCAGGAAACGCATGCCGATTTCCAGAGTGATAAGTTTGCCGGAAAACGGCAGAAGTTCTTTTTCCCGGGCATTGAGGAAGTTCCCGGCGGTGGAAAGAAATCCGCGCAGCAGAGCTTCAAACATTTCAAAGCGCATTCCGACTTTGGAAAGATCCAGTTCATCTTCCGGAGCCGGACTGGTACCGGTGCGGACCATGTCACCGAAGTCATAGTGAGGCAATCCAGGCATGACGGTATCGAGGTCGATCACGCAGATGCCTTCCCCGGTAACATCATCTATCAGGACGTTGTTGAGTTTGGTGTCATTGTGGGTGGTGCGTTCAAAAACATTGCCGGCGGCAAGTTCATTGAGCAGAAGCGAGTACTCTTTTTCTCTGGCCATAATGAAGTCCAGTTCCGGGGCGACCTCTTTAAGCCGGTTGCATTTATCGGCCCGGGCGGCGGCTTTAAGGTCAGCAAAACGGCTGGGGGTGTTATGGAAATTGGCGATAGTTTCGTTGAGCCGTCCTGGAAGATCGGCCAAATCGTTCTGAAATGCGCCGAATGCTTTGGCGGCGGCGAAAGCCTGTTCGCTCTTTTCCAGCACATCATAGGTGCGGGCTTCATCCACATAGATGTAGCACCGCCAGAAATTACCGTCTGCATCAATAAAAAACGGTTCATTTTTATGGGACATTATCACCTGCAGATAACGGCGGCGGCTGGTCGGATCGACTGCTTTTTCTGCGGCGATTTTTCCGGAAATATGGCTGGAGACCCGGACAAAGTTATCCATCAGCTTTTCCGGTTCGCGGAAAATCGAAGTGTTGATCCGCTGCATGATATAGGTGTTGCCGGCAGTTCGCATTTTGAATGTGTCATTGATATGTCCGGTCCCGAATCTGGCCGCTTCAATAAAATCACCATCCACTTTGAAGCCTTTGCAGATCTCCGCAATATTGAATTCCATACTGTTTTCTCCTTTTTTACAATTGATCACACGATGAATGTCAGGAACTTTTGAGGAGTTTTGAAATTTCCTCATCATATATAATATAGCCGGAAAAATCAACTTTGCCAATATAAAATCCGGTAAGACTATGGACTTTTCTGCAAACGTGGTGTATATTTATAATAACGGATAGCGTCCCGGATTTTGTAAAGCAGGCAGCTGTGTTTATGGATGTGTGCGGAAATATGTGGCAAATATTGTATTTTGCCGGCAGGACAATGAGGTTTTGCTTTCATAACCGGCGGGATGATTATTAATGTCATGGAGGTGGACCGTGAGCAATATGCCGATGGAACTTTTTTTAAGTGATGAGGTGCAAAGCCTGTTGGATGACTTTGCATCGCTGCTGGATGTCCGGGTTACTTTTTTCTCTCTGTCCGGCGAACCGCTGCGCCGGGGCAAAGAGATGCATAACTGCACATTCTGTTCGCTGGTGCATGAACAGTTGGATGGGTACAACCGTTGTGTATCAATGGATTGCCACAAGCAGCAGGAAGCGGTTCAGACCGGCAGGATCATGGATTACCGTTGTCACGCCGGACTGCATGAATGTCTGGCTCCGGTGACAGTACGCAACCGGGTGGCCGGATTTGTGATGTTCGGGCAATTCCGCATTGAGGGCGATCCGGAACCTGATTGGCGGATGATCCCGGAACAGCTCCGGGACAGGATGAAACAGGCTTATTTTGAATTACCCTGTTTTACCGGGGAAAAATTGCAGGCGGTACTGGGAGTTTTGAAAACCCTGATCGACTATATCGCCGTCCGCGAACTGGCGGTTTTACAGGGCGACCGGTTGCGTAATGAGATCGACCTTTACATTGAAAAACACGCTTCAGAAGATATCCGCTTGCCGGATATGGCTAAAAAACTTGGCCGCAGTGTTTCGACGATTTCGCAATTTTTACGGAATAATTATCAGACCAGTTTCAAAGGTCTGCTGCTTGATGCCCGCTTGAAAATTGCGGAAAAGATGTGGCGCGATGATCCCGGAGCGACAGTGGCCGAAGTGGCGTTTGCTTCCGGATTTTGCGACCAATTCTACTTTTCACGGGTATTCAGCCGGAGAAAAGGGATGCCGCCGGGTAAATTCCGCAGTCAGATGCGCCGGGCCGGGGAGTGTAAATTCAACTGAATCCGGCCGGCTCAATGTTTCCGGATGAGTATCAGAGAGATGATGCCCCAGACGATCAGCATGACGGTGCAGAATATCCATACCGGCATCCAGCCGAAAGAGAAGACCAGAGTCAATGCGAAAGCTGTCCATAATCCGCCGCCCATGACCGGTTCATGGATCAGCTGTTTGTAGCCGAATGAGGCGGCGGCGACGGTCTTGTTTTCCGGATCGACTGTCCGCAGAAGCATCAAGCCGGTGGCGGTCACTCCCAAGCCCTGACCGAATTCAGCAATGGCACATTCAAACCATGCCTGTTTGAAAATTTTTGGTGCGACAAACAACAGCAGAATCACACTCCAGATCACTCCGGCAGCCATCAGAATGAGCAGCGGCAGATAATTTTCCGCAACCACTGACAGTTGGATCGTGGCGACTGCAGACACCACCAGAAAGTCCAGAGCTGCCCCGGACAGCCGCTGCATCTGCCCGTGATCGATAAGGTATTCAACTTTCATTTTCTGACAGAACTGCTGGATGATAACTCCGCCGATCATGCACAGCGGGAAGAGGGGAAAGCCGGAAAAAAGCCGGGTCTGATTATCCGGGAACAGCTTTATTTCAGCAGTTTGCAGACACTTGAGTATGATGAATCCGAGGAAAATCGACAATCCGATCAGAGCAATATGCCAGGCCAGGGAGTCGATCGAATCGGAAAACACGGTCTGTTTACCGGCTTCCGGACGATCCTGTTCCCGGTAGATGCCCAGTTTTTCCGACCGGTCACGTTCATTGAAGGTCCGGACACTGCTGATGATTTTTTTATTCAACGCCCAGTTGATCAGAGCCATGCCCAGCAGGATCCCGAAGATCATTCCGCCGGTGGCCACCGTGTAACCAAGCGCGATGCCGTCATTCCAATATTGATTGAATGTTCCACTCATGCCGCCGACGGTTCCATGTCCGCCCTCAAAACCGATCTCCAGCAGATTGCCGAAAGCCGGATTAACTCCGAAAAGCGGAATGAGCAGGAAACCGGTTATTCCCAGCCCGATGACATACTGTCCCCAGGCGAGCATCTGTCCCATGCAGAGCTGCGGCAGGGCCATTTTGAATATTGCCTTCAATCCGGGAGTGACCGTACCCAGAAAGAGAGCGGCGAAGATCACATTGATAAGGAATCCGGGCAGCTGTTTCATTGCCGGGATCACGCCGGATGGCAGTTTGTCACCAAGCAGGGAAATCATCAGCAGACCGACAGCTCCGCCGATAACCGAACTGGGCAGATAAAGCCGCTGCAATACCGGAATGGCCACCCGGATTATTTTTCCTGCCACCAACAGTATGGATAGTGAACAAAATACGATAACTGCACTCATATTACCCCCCGGTATTTGGAATTTGATTCAAAACTTTATGTCAGTAAAACATCATCCAAATATACACCGGAAAGTATATAAAGTCAATTTTTCCGGCCGGGCAGGACTATTTTTTCCAGAAAATATCGGTGGATGGACGGATTACCGGTGATTTCCGGATGAAAAGTCATGGCCAGCTGCCGGTGAAATCGGACGGCGGCCGGAGAGTTGCCGACGGTTGCCAGCACTTCGGTTTTGTCATTATATCCGACGATTTGCGGAGCGCGGATAAATGGCATCGGCACCGGGGCATCTATTCCGGAAAAATGGCCGTCGGTATAGAAACTGGCCAGCTGCCGGCCGTAAGCGTTGCGCCGTACTGTAATGGGCAGCGTGCCGAAATGAGTCGCAGGGTCATCCTCCAGTTTCTCTGCCAGAAGTATGACTCCGGCGCAGGTCGCCATAACCGGCAAGCCGTTGCCGATACGCTGTTTCAACGGTTCAAAGAGTCCCAATTCCCGCAGCAATTTCCCCTGAACTGTACTTTCTCCGCCGGGGAGGACGAGAGCGTCACATTTTTTATCCAGATCTTTACGGCACCGCAATTCAAAAACATCGGCACCTGAATTTTCCAGCATTTTCCGGTGTTCGGCAAACGCTCCCTGCAGGGCAAGAACGGCGATATGCAGTTTCATTTACCGCGTTCCTCCATGATCAATGCGATTTCATCGGCATTGATCCCGACCATCGCTTCTCCGAGATCGCTGGAGAGTTCTGCGAGCATGGCGGCATCGGTGTAATTGGTTACAGCTTTGACGATGGCGCTGGCCCGTTTGACCGGATCGCCGGATTTGAAGATACCGGAACCGACAAAAACACCTTCTGCGCCAAGCTGCATCATCAACGCGGCATCGGCCGGGGTGGCGATACCTCCGGCGGCGAAATTTACGACCGGCAATTTGCCGTTGTCATGGACACTTTGCAATAATTCCAAAGGCACCTGAAGATTTTTGGCCGCTTCATAAAGTTCATCCCCGGATAAGGAAACTATCCGGCGGATTTCAGCATTCATTTTGCGCATGTGGCGAACAGCCTGAATGATATCTCCGGTGCCCGGTTCTCCTTTGGTGCGGATCATGGAAGCTCCTTCGGCAATCCGGCGGAGTGCTTCGCCGAGATCACGCGCCCCGCAGACAAAAGGGACCTTGAATTTGTTTTTATCAATATGATAAGTGTCATCGGCCGGTGAAAGCACTTCACTTTCATCGATATAGTCGATCTCAACGGCTTCAAGTATCTGCGCTTCGGCAAAGTGACCGATGCGGCATTTGGCCATCACCGGGATGGTTACTGCCTGCTGAATAGTGCGGATCATCGCCGGATCACTCATCCGGGAAACACCTCCGGCGGCGCGGATGTCTGCGGGGATGCGCTCCAGGGCCATCACCGCGCAAGCTCCGGCCTGTTCGGCAATAACGGCCTGTTCCGGGGTGGTGACATCCATGATGACTCCGCCTTTGAGCATGGCGGCAAGATTGCGGTTGAGTTCCTGTTGTCTGGTGATTTCAGGCATGATGTTTTCCTTTTTTTATGATTGCTGTTCAGTTTGTACGGTGGTCATTGCGTGTGAAATTACGATCTGCGCAATTGTTCTGTTTGACAGATAATATAACCGGTGGTATATTAAATACAATTGCAGAAATTGTATGGATTACAAAAATGCCGGTAAATTCATTTAAAAACTTTTTTCTTTCCTGGACACCCTCTGCTGCTGTGTTGAGCCGTCCCTGCTATCTGGCGATTGCCAATATGCTGGAAGATGATATCCGCAGCGGTAAACTTGCTCCGGGGACCAAACTGCCGCCGCAGCGGGAGCTGGCAGATTATCTGGATATAAACTTCACCACTGTCACCCGTGCTTATAATCTCTGCCGGGAGCGTCATCTGATCTACGGTTCCACCGGCCGGGGAACTTTTGTCTCGCCGCTGCCCGGAGTGAAAGCCGGGGAAAACGGACAGGACAGAGAACTGCTTGATCTGGGGATGGTCAACGGTTTTGATACGGTCAACAAACAGATCATCGAAGCGACAGAGGCGGTATTGAAGAAAGGTTATCTGGAAAAATTGTACAGTTATACGGCTTCATTCGGCCATCTGCATCAGCGGGCGGCGGCGGTGAACTGGATGAGAAAATTTGATGTGGTCAGTGATGAGGAACATACTGCTCTTTTTGCCGGTTCCCAAAATGCCATCAGCGCGGCACTGCTTTCATTATTCAAACTCGGTGACACGCTGGCGGTGGATTATTTTACCTATGCCAATCTGATCGGTACGGCTCATCTGGCTCATATCCGGTTGTGTCCGGTGGCGGGAGATGATGGCGGAATGCTGCCGGAAAAGCTGGATGAAGTGTGCCGGAAGCACCGTATTACCGGAATATTTCTGATGCCTAATTGTGCCAATCCCACCGGGATAACTTTATCCGGTGAACGCAAATATGCTTTAGCTGAAGTTATCCGCAAACACGGATTGATCCTGATCGAAGATGATACCGCGATTCTGCCGCCGGGAAAAGGTTATCGCTCACTGTATTCCATGCTTCCCGGTCAAACTTTGTATATTTGCGGCACTCTCCGCTATTTATGCGGCGGCTTGCGGGTGACGGCGGCGGCATTCCCGGAGCGTTTCCGTACTGATTTGCTCAATGGGCTGTTTTATCTGAATATACGTACCAGTGCGCTGGATGCCGAGATCATGACCGAATTGATATTAAGCGGCAAGGCAGAAAATGTCCTGCAGGAAAAATACCGGCTGTCTTTGCGGGCCAACCGGATCTTTTCCCGGATCTTTCCGGAGGAAACAGCGGCGGCTGAAGGAGCATTTTTCCGGACAGTCGAATTGCCGGAAAATTTTTCCCGGCCGCAGGAAACCGAGGCCAGGTTTGAAGCTTTCGGGGTGAAGGTCCAGCACTCCGGCCGATTTACGGTGCTGTCCCGTCCGGGGAGAAATTTTTTGCGGCTGTCGCTCTCTTCAGCCGGGTCGGATAAAAAATTGCGGACGGCACTTATGTTGGTGAAAATGGCAATGGGAAAGATATAAAAAAGGGGGCGTTGCTCACCTTGCTTTAAGGTTTGGCAACAGCCCCGGTCAAAGCGGAAATTTCACCATTCAGCCCCATTGAAAGGCTGCTTTTTTTCTGCCGGTTTGGTTGTTCCGGATGATTTCACCTGGTAAACAGCATTGGGGTTTACATTTGATGATTTCGCCGGCGCGAAAGAGGTCGCTCTGGCTGGTTTGACACCTGCTGCATTTGATGGTCTGCTGACGGTGGTTGATGGTCTGCTGACGGTGGTCGACGGTCTGCTGACGGTGGTCGACGGTCTGCTGACGGTGGTTGACGGTCTGCTGACGGTGGTTGACGGTCTGCTGACGGTGGTTGACGGTCTGCTGACGGTGGTTGACGGTCTGCTGACGGTGGTCGACGGTCTGCTGACGGTGGTTGACGGTCTGCTGACGGTGGTTGACGGTCTGGATACAACCGGTTTATAGACAGTTTCCGGTTTGGGTTTTGGTATTGGCTGCGGTTTGACAACCACCGGTTTGGGTCTCACTACCGGCTGTGGTTTGACAACCACCGGTTTGGGTCTCACTACCGGCTGCGGCTTGACAACCACCGGTTTGGGCTTCACTACCGGCTGCGGTTTGACAACCACCGGTCTGACCGGACGGGGTTTTTCTTTTTCCACGACCACTACCTGCGGCGCACTCTGCTGAACGACCACTTGCTGTTGAACGACCACCTGTTGCTGGACCGGAGCCACAACTGCCGGCTGCGGAGTAACCACTACCGGACGCGGCGGCGGCGGAGGAGGAGGAGTAACCACTACCGGTTGCGGCGGTGGCGGCGGCGGAGCAACTACAACCGGTTGCGGCGGCGGTGGCGGCGGCGGAGCTGTTACCACGACAGTTTGAGGATGTTCGCAATTTTCCGGCGGGAACAAAAGAAAATCCAGTACGCAGAAAAATGCATCCGTTGAATCCGGATTCGGGCCATGTTCAAGATGCCGTCCAGGATAATGGGTATTGGCGCAATTGCATCCGGCAAGAGTGATCCCTGTCAATACAAGTACAAAAAATCTGATCTTTTTTTTCATAAAAGCTTTCCCGGAATAGTTTGATTTACACTTGCCGCTGATTTATCATCAGCGGCAAGGGCGTGAGAGTCGTTTCTCAATTATTCAGCTTTTCTGGAGTTGAGAAAACGCACCAGTGTACCAATACCCGGCAGCAGGTTCGCCAAATTCCACACAGTGCAAAGAATTGCTCCGATGAAACCAAGTCCGATAACTCCGAGTATAACGGAAACGATTGCCAAAGCGATCGCGCCGGCGACCCAGACTGCGATATAATAGAGCAGTTCCTGTTGGGTGGCGGTACCTTCAAAACAAATGTATTTTGTTTTGACGATGCTGATGTAGGTGTCGATGATTTTTTTGAAGTCCATGATTTTTCTCCTGTTTTATTATTGGGGCATTTGTGCGCCGTAATCTTTGACTGCGCCGAAAAGATTCAGTGCTTCTTCCCAGGGATAACGGTTGGCATACATGTCGCACGTCGTTGTGATCGTCCCCTGGAGAGGCAGACCGAGTACACTGCGCAGAGCATTGCATTTGCCCGGATCAAGTTTGGTCTTTTCGGAATATTTCATGGAAAGGAACGCATTGAGATACCGGGCATTGATACGCCCTTTGAAGATAGAGGGATCTTTAAGATCGATATTGCCTTCGATGGATTCAATGCCGTCCACGCCTTCGAGATCTTCAAAACCGTCAACTTTCACTTTTGCGATGGAAGGTGACACGGTCATCTGAACATCAGATTCCCGGTTCAGGAAAAAAATGTTGTTATCCAGTTTGGTGGTTTTCTGTTTGGGGTTGCCTTTGGTATTGTCAAAACCGGTCAGTACGTTCAAACCGATGATGTTATTGTGGATATCGGCGTTGCAGTTGGTATTGTTGCGGATGGCGAAGCCCATATCCGCGAGGTCATTAAGACGGCTCCAGGTGAAAAGGATCGTGTTATTGGCACACTCCCAATCGATTTTGCCGCTGCCGTTGGAACAGGTGACATTGATCGAAAGCATACGGTTGTTGCAGAAAACGTTGTTGATAACAGCAACTTTGCCTTTGTACCAGTTGATATTTACCGCGTAGTTTGAACCGTTGACAAAAGTACAGTTTCTTATAGTCAGAGTACCATCTCCGCGAGAAGCGGTTGCCGTGTAAATGCTGTAACGGTTGGCACTGGGGAACTTGTCGGCAGTTTTGTTGTAGGCGGGACCTTCGAGCCACATGCCGGTATCAAATCCGTCCGGTTTGCCTTTGGTCGCGTGATAACTTGAAGCAAAACCATCATCGAAAATTATACCGTCAATGACCATGTGAAAGCCTTTGGGGGCGGTCATCGGCGACTTATCCAATTCGATATGCAGCAGGCCCAGAGCACCGGATTTTTTGTCATTGTTTTCATTTTTAGGCTGAAACATGGTTTTGAATTTAAGCGGGTCGCGCTGGGTGAAATCCGAAGAATATCCGCCGAAAAGAGAAACCGGTTTTTCAATTTTGAACCAGCCGCATTTCATTCTGCCGGGATAATTGCCTTCGGCGATATGAATGACATCATTATCCTGGGCAACTGCAAGAGCTTTCCAAAGATTTTTGTACGGGGCTTCTTTGGTCCCGGCATTTTTGTTTTTTCCGGTTGACAGTGATACGAAAATATCTTTCGCCATCAATGAACCAAGTGTTGCAGATGCCAACAATGCTGTCAAAAAAACTTTTTCATCGTTTCCCCCATATTTGATTTTCCGGCTGAAGCAATTATTTTATAAGATCCTTGCAAGCCTCAACCGTTAATATAACGGAGGATTTTTTCAATGTCAAGCCGGATTATGCGGAAATAGTGAAAAAATTTGAATTTTATAATATTTTGCACGCTAAACGTATCCCGTGCAAAGTGAATTTGTCATCAGTCAGTACTGCTTCCGGTAAAGCCGGAGCAAAGAATCCGGCATCACCCCCGGTCAGGATGAGGGTCAGATCCGGATATTTTTTTTGCACCACCTCTATCCAGCGGCGGATAATACCGATGGCACCGTTGTCAACACCAAAGGTTATCGCATCTCTGGTGTTTTGTCCTATTTCCGTCGGGATAACCGTGCTTACCGGGATTTCCGGCAGTTGGGCTGTTCCCTGTGCCAGGATCGAACGCATCAGTTTCCGTCCGGGGGCGATAGCACCACCGGCAAAGCGGCACTCTTTGTCAATGACTTCGCAAGTTATCGCTGTTCCGCAATCAATTACCATCGCCGGGAGAGGGAAAAATTCCGCCGCCGCCACAGCATTGGCCACCCGGTCTGCTCCCAGTGTGCGGCAGTCTACCGGAGAAAAATCCACCTTGCCGTGCTGATCTGCAGCTGAAATAAAGTCGATATCAAGATGCTGCAGACGCTCTTTGACCGCCGGACATACACAGGCTGCCGCTGTCGGTATGCCATCTGCATCCAACTCCAGTTTTTCTGTCGGCACCCGGATGATATCCGTGAATTTTTCACCATCCCACAACGCAATGCGGGTAAAGGTGTTGCCTATATCCAGCACCCGAATCATCTGTCATGCTTCTCTCTAGCCGGACATCTTTTCGATGATCTTGGTCAGGGGCAGGAAGAGCGCGATAACGATCGTACCGACGATACCGGCCAGCCCCACGATCATCAACGGTTCGATAAGTGAGGTCAATGCGCTTACCGCGTTATCCACTTCTTCCTCGTAAGTGTTGGCGATTTTATCCAGCATTTCCGGCAGTTTACCGGTCTCTTCGCCGACCTCGACCATACTTATCACCATCTCCGGGAAGACTTTGGTTTTACCCAGAGGAACGGCGATGCCTTCGCCCTCTTTTACCGCATCGTAAACCTGCTGTACTGCTCCGGAAACCACATCGTTGCCGCTGGTCTCTTTAACGATCGCCAATGCACTTAATACCGGCACACCGGAGCTCATCAGTGTTCCCAGGGTCCGGCTGAAGCGGGATACTGCAGTTTTGGCGATGATCGGTCCGAAAAGCGGCATGTTGTATTTGCACCAGTCCAGTCCGTATTTACCGGCCGGGATCTTGCCGGCGATTTTGAAAGATATGATAATGACCGCTACGCCGATAAGCCAGTAGTACCAGGTTTCCACCATTGAATTGGAACAATTGATCAAAAACGTGGTGATGCCCGGCAACGGTTCATCCGGACCGAGCAAGTCGGAAAATATTTTACTGAAGTTCGGCACGATGAAGATCATCAAACCGACGACCGCCAGAATTGAAATACTTAAAATCACTGACGGATAGATCATTGCGGACTTCACTTTTCCGGAAATGCGCGCGGCCTTTTCCATAAATCCGGCCAGACGGTCAAGGATGACCTCCATCGCACCGGATGCTTCACCGGCCCGCACCATATTCAAATAGAGTTTGTCAAAGGATTTCGGACTTTGAGCCAAAGCCTCTGCAAAGGTCGAACCGCCCTCCACGATGTCGGAAGTTTTTCCGAGAACCATCTTCACCGAAGGATTTTTCGCCTGCTTTTCCAGTGTCCGCAGTGAACGTATCAGCGGCAGCCCGGCCGCCAGCAGGATCGCCAGCTGACGGGTGACAACGGTCAACTCCTTGCGTTTGATGACCACCGGCCCCAGATTCATATTGAATCCGCCGCCGCCGGAAGATGCGGTCTTTTTGACTTTTTGGGCTTTTACCGCCACCCGGATGGAGGTGACATACAGATTTTTTGCCCGTAACTCAATTACGGCGGCATCTTCGCTGGCAGATTCTATTTTACCTTTGCGCTCTTTGCCGTTACCGTCCATCGCGGTATATGTGAATAAAGGCATTTTTTTATCTCCCTGTTGGTTATACTGCTTGAAATCAGGTGTAACGGACTACTTCGTCCACAGTTGTTTCGCCGTTGAAAATCGCCAGCAGACCATCTTCACGCAATGTCCGCATGCCGAATTCCGAAGCTTTGCTGCCGAGGATATTGGCCGGGGCACTGTCGGCGATCATATCCCGGAGCGTATCATTGATGATCATCAATTCTGTCAGAGCTTTCCGTCCTTTGTAACCGGTATTGCTGCACAATTCACAGCCGCGCCCGTAACAGAATTGTTTTCCTTCCACCTGGGCGCGTTCCAGATTGAGCCGGTCAAGGTCTTCATCGGTCGGAGTGTAATAGGTTTTGCACTGGGGGCAGACCCGGCGGATAAGCCGCTGTCCAAGCACTCCGGCCAGAGATGAAGCGATCAAAAACGGTTCGACCCCCATATCCATCAGACGGGTGATGGTACTGGCGGCATCGTTGGTGTGCAGGGTACTGAATACAAAGTGTCCGGTAAGCGATGCTTCGATTGCGATCTGGGCTGTTTCAAAGTCACGGATCTCACCGACGAGGATACGGTCAGGGTCCTGACGGAGGAAGGCACGCAGAGCTTTTTGGAACGTCATCCCCACCGCATCATTGATCGGGCACTGTACCAATCCTTCAATATCGTACTCCACCGGGTCTTCGGCGGTCAGGATCTTATCTTCGATCTTGTTGATTTCGCTCAACGCTGAATAGAGCGTGGTGGTTTTGCCTGAACCGGTCGGACCGGTCACCAGCAGGATGCCGTTGGGCAGATGGATGATCTCCCGCAATTTTTCCAGCACGTCTTCGCCGATACCCAGAGAATCCAGCTGCAGATTCACCACTGTCCGGTCAAGTACACGGAGCACCACTGATTCGCCGTGACTGGTAGGCAGACAGGATACACGCAAGTCCACCGGGCGGCCGTTGTACTTCAACTGGATACGTCCGTCCTGCGGGCGCCGGCGTTCGGAAATATTCAAGCCGGAAATGATTTTTATACGGCTGATGACCGGTGTCGCCAGACTGCGGGGAGGTTCCGGCATCTCATAAAGAGCTCCGTCCACGCGGTAACGGATACGGAAATTCTTTTCAAAAGGTTCAAAATGGATGTCTGAAGCTTTATCCTTGATCGCCTGATGGATGATCACATCCACGAATTTGATGATCGGCATTTCGTTGGCTTTATCTTCATCGGGGATATCCTCTTCTGCCACCTCAAATTCGCCGAGTTCGGCGACAATGTCATCGACGGTATCCTCTTTTTCCGGATAGTAACGGTCAAGTTCACTTTCAAACTGATCCGGATCGCAGATCACCGGGAAGATGTTTCTGCCGATAATGAAGCGAAGCGACTCCTGCGGCTGGAAGTCCAGCGGGTGCCGCATGGCCATGTGCAGACTGTCGCCGTCATCTTCCACCGGAATTACTCCGTAAGTGCGGGCGGTATCCACATCAATGAGTTTTATCAGATCGCGCTCCAGATCTTTGGCTTTTGGGTTCCAGATGTAAGAACCGAGATTCTCTGCCATCGCCTGAAGCATCTCCTGCCGGGTGAAAAAACCGAAGTTTTCAATTACTTCAAAGGCGTTTTTGCCGGAATTTTCACACTCTTCCTCAATTTCTTTGAGATGGGAAGCCAGCGATTCATTCCCGGCGGCACGGTAATCCCGCAGTAAATCTATCAGTGCCGAACTTTCTATATCCAACATGTTGTCACAGCCTCTTTCCAAAGATCAGTTAGTTTTCATCGCGCATGGTGACAAAGATCACCTCTTCCAGCGTGGAAATGCCCGCTTCCGCCTTCCGGATGGCATCGTCACGCAAACTTCTCATGCCGTTACGGCGGGCAAAGGATCGCAAAGTACCGCTGGTTTCATTGGCAAAGATCAACCGGGCGATATCTTCAGTGATCAGGAATATCTCATAAATACCCACCCGGCCCTTGTAACCGGTGTATCCGCAGTGGCGGCAGCCTTTGCCTTTGATGAATTTATGATTGGCGATATATTCATCGGTAAGACCGAGGATACGTTTTTCCGCTGCGCTGGGGTTGTACGGTTCGGCGCACTCTTTGCAGACCCGGCGCAAAAGACGCTGGGCCATCGCCGCGCGCAGAGCCGTTGCCACCAGAAACGGTTTTACTCCCATATCCACCAGACGGGCCACCGCACCGGGAGCATCGTTGGTATGCAGAGTACTGAAGACCAGGTGACCGGTAAGAGCGGCGTTGATAGCGATTTCGGCAGTTTCCAAGTCACGGATCTCACCGACCATGATGATATTCGGCGCCTGACGCAGCATGCTTCGCAGGGCGGCGGCGAAGGTCATATCCACATGCCGGTCGACCTGCACCTGATTGATACCCGGCAGCTGATACTCGATCGGGTCCTCAACGGTGATAAGCTTTCTGGCAGTGGTGTTGATCGTATTCAGGAACGCGTACAAAGAGGTGGTTTTTCCCGAACCGGTCGGGCCGGTCACCAGAAAGATGCCGTCCGGATAGTTGATGATTTTAGTTACCAGTTCCAGGTCATCCGCGTAAAAACCCAGCCGGGGAATGTCGAGCTGGATACTGCTCTTATCCAGAATACGCATGACGATACTTTCGCCGAAAATAGTCGGGATGGATGACACACGCAAGTCGATATCTTTGTCGCCGACCGACAACTGGATACGTCCGTCCTGCGGGATGCGCTTTTCGGTAATATCCAGATGCGCCATGATCTTCATACGGCTGGTGAAGTTGGATTGCAGATACTTCGGCGGCCCGTCGACCTCCCGGAGCGCGCCGTCGATCCGGTAACGGACGCGGTAACGTTTTTCCATCGGTTCGAGGTGGATATCTGATGCCCGCATTTTGTAGGCATCGATGATGATTTTGGAAACCAGCCGGATGATCGGGGCATCGTCATCTTCTTCACCGGGGCGGACCTCATTTTCTTCAATGATCATCTCCGCCGCGTCGATATCGACCTCTTTTTCGGAACTGCCGGTGGCTTCAGTTTCTTCGGGGTAATACTTTTCCAGTGCCTTGCTGATCTGATCGGCCGGAGCGATAACGGCATCCACATCGCTGCCCAGCAGATAGCGCAGCGTGTCAAGTTTTTCCATATCGGTCGGATCATCCATCGCCACCGTCAGCCATGAACCATCATTGGAAACCGGTATCACCTGATAGTAGCGGGCATAATCATTGCGCAAAGCACCGATGACCTCTTCCGGGATATCATAGTCATCCAGAGAGATCACCTCCATACCGTACTGCTGTGCGAGCATGCTCAACAATTCATTGCTGTCCACAATTTTCTGATTGAGCAATTCGGCGACCACATCGCTGCTGCCGGCATCTATTGCGGCATTGCGGGCGGCTTCGATCTGTGCCGGCTCTGCCATGCCGTTTTCCCGGAGCAGTTTAAGAGCGAATTCCTGATCCTTTATCAATCTCTGCTTCCCCTTTCGAGCAAAAACAATACACAATATCCATGAACAAACAACCACCGGAAACGCTGTGTGACAATCAGCGCATCAATGGGGGCCAAGAGTTTTTGAGAACCTTTAAAATTGTCTCTAAAGAAAAATTAACTCCAATAGTCGCTTTTGTCAAGCATCAATTTCAATATCATTGATAATTTTTTCAAGTATTCCGGCATAATCCGGTATTTTTGCCTCTTCTGCCAATGCCAGATCGACAGTTGCGGCGGTTGCCGGACTGGACGGGGCAAAGACGGTGCAACTGTCCGGCACCTGAATGCTTGACAGTTTCATCGTACCGATTTTTTCGGCCAGAGCGATCGTTTCCAGTTTGTCTGCTCCCACCAGCGGGCGGAGGACGAGCATATCGATGGAACGGTTGATCGTATCCATATTGTCAACGGTTTGACTGGCCACCTGACCGAGAGCTTCGCCGGTGACCAGAGCTTTGCACTTTTCCCGGAGAGCTACTGCTTCGGCGATCCGGAACATGGCGCGGCGGTAGAGAACGGTCCGCATGCGCGGAGAACAGTTGTCACGCACGCTTTTCTGAAATTCTGCCAGATTGACGATGAATAATCTGCCGTGACGCTGAAATTTATTGAGAACAGCGGCGATGGAACGGACCTTATCCACTGTTTCCACCGGAGTGTACGGGAAGCTGTGAAAGGTGATGAAGTCGGTGGGCGAACCGCGTTTCATGATCTGCCACGCAGCGGCCGGAGAATCGATCCCGCCGGAAAGCAGAGTCAATACCCGGGGGTTGCTGCCGACCGGCAGACCTCCGGCGGCCCGGTAAATGTCGAAGTAAAGAGCAGAAAATTCATCGCGGATCTCACAACCGAGAGTGATGTCAGCATTTTTCAAATCGATATCGAATTTGTCGTAACCGACTTTTTCCGCGATGGCTGTGACCAGATCGATTTCAATTTGCTGTGAAGTCAGCGGAAAACGTTTGTTGCTCCGCCGCGCCCGGACGCGGAACCGGGGATGAGCCGCCGGATGGGAAGCGAAAATATCCGGGGCCAGGCCGACGACCGTCTGCCGGATGATATCCATATCCACCGGCAGCAGGATCGCCGGGGAGAATGATTCCAGACCGAAAACATCCGGCAGCTCCCGGATGATCATATTCAGAGTTTCCCGGGAAAAGGTGCCGCTTTCGCCGGGTTCGATCCAAACCCGTCCGCGAATCCGGCGGACCCGGCACTCCGGGGCGGTTTCCCGCAGGATATGGCGGATATTATCGACCAGACACTTTTCAAACATATTGCGGTTGTTGCCTTTGGTGGCAATTTCGTGATAGCGGCATATAATGCAGTTGTACATAGTTGGTTTTTTCTCCCGAAAACACACTTTTATTAAAAATCCGCCGCCGGGAACGCTCTGTTTTTCCCGTCAGCAGTGTTTCCGATATAATATAGTATGTAAAACTTCAATAGACAAATCCGTAATCTTGAATCGGATGATGATTTTCCGTAAAATTTATTATATGACGATCGTAAGACTGAATGCACCACTGCCATTTTGGGGTGGTGCGTTTACTTTTACAATCGACAACAATTTCTTTTTGAATTATTTTTTGCAATTATCTCTTGACAAAAATATTTTTATGGAGTATAGTAATTTTGTTGTTTCTACTTGTACGTTAAAGTTGTGATCGAAAGTAATCTAAACCAAAAGGAGATCGGAAATGAAGAAATCACAGCAAAAACAATTTTACTCTCTTGGCCAAGAGAGTAAAGCAACATGCTTTACTCCAATAGAACTTCTCGTAAGCACAGTTATCTCATCATTGCATTTTTTGACACCAAAAACTGCGATTGAAACTAAACAAAGAATACCGCAATTCTATCAAAGAGGAGTGGGGTTTGGGGAGAGGGGAAAAACCTCTTTTCCCGCCCGCTCGGCGGGTTGCGAAAAAACTCGCCCTTCGCTTCGCTGGGGCTCGGATATATCATCGCAAAGTATCCCGCTTTTTTTGAAAGAGAAAGGGGGCGCGGGGGAAAGGGAAAACTTTTTTTCCCGTGAAAAAAAGTTTTCCTTGTCCCCCGCACACTCATTTACTTTAATAGAACTGCTGGTTGTTATCGCGATCATCGCGATTCTGGCGGCGATTTTGCTGCCTGCTCTTAATTCCGCCCGGGAACGCGGCCGCGCCGCCAGTTGTATCAACAACCTCAAACAGTGCGGCATGGGAGTGCAAAGTTACGCCGATGACACCGGATATTACATCAGCAGCACGGTGCCGCCGGGCGATGCCGATTCCTATTACTGGTTTATCATGTTGGGCAATAAAGGGTATCTGCCCGCGATCCAGAAACGCGCTGATGATACCAGGATCTGGGATACCGGAGTACATTCCTGCCCGAGTATGCCGTCAAAAGGGAACTCTCAAGCCTATGGTATTGCCGGGTTAAGAGATTTGTCCACCCCGGTTCCGGTTACTGAAAAACTTTTCAGTTCATCAACTTCCAGTATTTTCTGGTTGACTGACTCACGCGCTACTTCCAGTAACACAACTGATTTCCGTTTGTTTTTAAAATACTATACGGTGGAAAACAATCGTGGGAATTTTCATCTGCGGCACAGTGACCGGGCTCAAATATGGTTCATTGACGGTCATGCCGGGGCTCTCTCCGGAGAGGAGATCCGCAAAACGTTCAACTCTGTAGCCGATGGTGTGACTGTAAAAACAAACGGTAATATCAGATGCTATGATAAAAACGGACAGGCAAAGACATTCTGAACAGGGAAAATAATTTTTTATCATCAACATTTGCGGTTCATGGTTTTACTTGTTCGTTAAAGTTATTCAAAAATCACTGTAGTTATTAAAGAAAGAGCAAAATGAAGAGATTTTTATTATCCATATTATC
This sequence comes from Lentisphaerota bacterium, assembly GCA_015061815.1. GTDB lineage: Bacteria > Verrucomicrobiota > Lentisphaeria > Victivallales > Victivallaceae > UBA1784. The sequence continues at coordinate 58,597 of SUVW01000003.1, read as the reverse complement.
GCTGACGGTACTGGCTGTGTCAGCGGCGGACTTCAAAGTCAGCAATATTTCCATTGAAAAAAACAGTTACTATGTTGTGGAAAGTGACAAACTTATCGTTTACTTCAACCGGGTCGGCGGCAGGATCGACCGGATTTATCACAAACCGGCCAAACAGGAGTTTGTCAACACGGATTACCGGGGAGTTTTTACGGAATTTGACTGGAAAAAAGATATTTCCAGAGATTATCTTTACAAACGTCCATTCTCTCTCTACGGTGAGCAGAGGGGAGAAAACTTTGTCGTTGAATGCCGGGGGCATCACATGGGCGGCGGAATCGACTTTCTGGAAGTGACCAAGCGGTATACCTTTACCAAAGGCAGTGCCGCGATCAAAGTGGATTACGACTTTTTCCACCAGGATGCGGCAATGGGCAAAAGTATTTACGCATTCCGCATCCATACCGGACTGCTGCTTTTCAAAGAAGGTTCCCCGAAATACTTTATCCCCTCGGATAAAGGTATCCGTGACAGCAGAGGCGGCGATGACTGGGAACACTCTCCCAGCCGTCCCTGGCTGGCGGTCAATGCCCCTTCCGGCAATGGTTTCGCGGTCACCACCAGCTTCCCGGAATTGCAGAATTATCTGCTCTTTGAGAAAAAAACTATGGAATTTTCCTTCCGGCCGATGGAGATCGTCAACGGGAAATCATGGAAAACCTCTTTCCAAATCATACCCTTTACCGCGTTGCCCAAAGTTTCCGGTGCCGGGAACGGGATCGCCGGAGCGATCATCCATGAGGAGAAAGCTGCCGTCAATGCCGGTATTCCGTTGGATATCCGGATATTCAACAGCAATAAAGGCAAAGTTTCAGTCGAATTATTCAAGCGCGACAGCAACAATGCGGCATGGGAAAAGGTGAAAAGTACCGAACTCGTCTTTGACCGGCGTGATACTGTGAAAAATTTCTCCGCTTCCATCCGGTGTCAAAGTGCCGGATGCACTGAATTGGAAGCGGTCATCAAATCCGGAAATAACGAGCTTGCCCGTCTTAATTCACGGGTGATCACCGGCAATGCTGCAGATTCCTGGAAGATCGATCATCTGCAAAAACAGCTGGAACCCGTGATCAAAGCTTATGATTACACCAGTTGGACACACCATGAGTCTGATCCGGAAGCGTTTCCCTTTGCCAAACCGCTTGCCGGAGGCAAAATCAAAGTTCTCGCTCTGACTCCCCATATCCCGCAAATCGGTGACCTTTCCGACCGGCTCGACATCACTTACGGCATGTCATGGGTCTATCAGAACAACGGCAAATTGATGGCCGGCGTATATAAATTCGCTGAAGATTACGGCAACGGCAGCAAAGAAGCCGTTTTCAACAATATGCGCAAAGCTCTTGCCAAAGATTACGATGTGATCCTTATCGGCGGTATTCTCTACTCTGAATTCCCCAATGATATCCGCAATACCATCAGCAAAAAAGTCAAAGCCGGTACCGGTTTGATCTACACCGCAGTACATGACAGGGTCGACATGACTTCTCTGGGGACAATGTTGCGCGGCAGTAAGATCAAAGGTGTTCCCGTTGCGGTCAAAGATAACTTCCTCACCTCCGGCATACCTTTTGAATTGTTCCCGGCATCAGATGTTTTCCCGTTCAAGGAAAATCCCAATGCCGTTGCAACGGTCGGTAAAACTCCTTATATAACGGTAAATAACTGGGGCAAAGGCAAAGTAGTTGCTTATACCTTTTCTCCGAAAATGTACTTTTCGGTGCTGATTCCGCATGATCCGCCGGAACCGTACTATGTGTACGATCATCCGACTCCGGTCGATCTTTACTTTTCCATGCTCGCCAAGGGGATCATCTGCGCTTCCGGCAGAGCCATACCGCTGGAACTGGGCAAATTTGACGTCAAAATCAATAATGACCGGGCGCAGATCACTTTGAATACCACGTCGGCATACTCCGGCAAAGCAAAAGTGGAATACCGGATTTTCAACCGGCTCAATGAATTGCAATCTTCCGGAAGCAAAGAGGATGTTCTGACTTCCGGAAAAAATGTTCTTGCTCTTGATCTGCCGGTCGGCAGATACGCCGGTGATCAGTACATCACTATGGTCATCCGCAATGATAAAGGTGAAGTACTCAACTGGGGCAGCTGGAGCGTGAAAAATGAACCGGCCTCTGTTATAAAATCAGTGGTCACCGACCGTAAAAATTACCGGGATGGCGATACGATAAACTATGAAGCTGCCGTTTCCGGCGGCGACCCGCAGCTGCGGATCGATCTGGTGGATTCCTATGACCGTCTGCTTGCCCGTAAAACCGGTAAAGCTTCGGAGATCGGCAAAGGTTCATTTGTTCTGAAAAATGAATTGCCGTCACGTTATTCCCGCATCCGGGTTTATCTCTTTGATGCCGACGGCAGAGAAATTGATATGTCCGGCTGTTACTTTATCACCCGTCCTGCGGAAAAATTGCTGGCATGGGATGAATTCAAAGTCAATTCCATCATCTACTGGCATGATGCCGATGCCTATTACCGGATGAAACGCAATGCTCAAATCTACCGGAAATTCGGTCTGGACATCCTGATGAATTGCTGGGGCGATCCCCATCCGCTTCTGGGGAATTTCGAAGTGCGTTCGATGGCTCCCAACGGTATCGGCAGTCAGAATTTTGCATCCAATGAATATCTTAAAACCGGCAATAAACAGCTTCTCGCCCGGAAAAAATGTATTTCCGATCCGGAACTGCAGAAAAAATGGCGTGAAGGATGGAAAACGAATGGACAGCACGGTTTCGATATCGGTGCATCATTTTATGATTCCGGTGATGAATTGGCACTTTCCCGCAGCGGAGCCCCGGTGGATTTCTGTTTCTCCACCTACTGTCTGCACAACTTCAGAGAGTTCCTGAAAAAACGGTACGGCACTCTGGAAAATCTCAATGCCCGGTGGGAAAGCAAATTTACCGGCTGGGAAAAGGTCGTGCCCTTTACCAAAGAGGAGGTCTGGAGTACCAAAGGCAAACATATCGCCGGCTGGTCAGACCACCGGGAATTCATGGATGATGTGGTGGCAAACCATCTGCAGGAGGTCAAAGCCGGTCTGCGGAAATATGACCCCGGTGCCAGATTGTCCAACTCCGGGACCCAGAACCCTAACGCTTACGGCGGTATAGACTGGTGGAAACAGATGCAGGCATTTGATGTGCTGCAGAACTATTCCGGCAAACACTATGATGAGATACACCGTTCTTTCGGCAAAGCAAGTTACCGTTCCATCCCCTGGTACATCGGTTATAATCACCTCGGCAAAGAGCAGATCTGGAAAATATGGCGTTCTTCACTGATGGGTAATCACGGTATGTCGCTGTGGTGTATCCAGTCAACGGTTCTTTTCCCGGATCTGACCTTTCAGAAGCCTCTGCGTGATGCTTTGCCGTCACTGCTTACTTTGCGCAACGGTGTGGGCAGACTGCTGATGAATGTCTGTAAAGAACCGGCTCCGCAGGTGGCCGTTTACTATTCGCAGGCATCTTTGCGTGCTGCATTTATCGAACGGCGCATGCCGGATCATCGGGATATGTGGACCAAATATGTTCTGCTCTGCCGCAATATGGGTGTGCCTTTCCGTTTTGTTTCCTATGAAGAGGTGGCAAAAGGAGTTCTGGACAACTCCTCATTCAAATTGTTGGTCATGCCGGATACTACCGCAATGTCTGATGAAGAGGTCGCCGCAGTCCGCAGATTTTTCACCAATGGCGGCTGTGTGCTTGCTGAAGGTGTCCCGGCCAAACGCTATGCCGACTGCCGCAAACGGGAAACTCCGGCGTTGAAAGATATTTTCCGCCGTTCCAAAGGCCGTTCCAAAGTAAGTGATGAGCCGGACCCCTCTTATGTGCTGCTTTCCGCTGCACCGGATTCCAAACTCAACCGTAAACAGCTGGTATTCGAACAGAATCAGTTCGCGGCGATATTGAAAAAAGCCGGTATCACACCCCGGCCGGTGAAACTTTTCAATCAGGATAAATCTCCGCTTATCGAAGCGGAATACTTCCTCCGCCGTTTCCCGGATGGTTCGCTTCTGGCCGGTATCACCTCTGCGGTTGAAGTCCGCAAACAGGCGCATCTGGTGTTGCCGGAATCCGGTCACGTTTACGATCTGGTCAGCGGCAGGTATCTGGGCAAAGGCAAAGAATTCCAAATCGCATTCGATCAGGGACTGCCGCAGGCGTTGGCCGTTCTCAAAGCTCAACCGGAGTTCGCGCCGGTCAAAGTTTCCGGGAACAGCATCCAAATCAAACTGAAAAATATCACCGATACAGTGGTGCGCTGTACCGTGATCGCCCCCGACGGCAGAGAAGTCGGCGAATATTCTGCCAATGTGACCGTGAAAGACGGTAGAGCCGGTTTTACTGTCCCCTTTGCTCTTTCCGATGCCGCCGGTATCTGGACGGTGAAGATCCGCGAAGTTATTTCCGGAAAAGTCATTGAAGCAAAAATCAACCGGGCTGATGCCCTCAAATAATTTGAAAGGATAATATTATGAAGAGTATGAAAAAAATTATGCTGGCACTGGTGATGGGGTCTGCTGCACTTCTGACCGCAGAAGAGGTTCTTGCCGCATGGAACAATGCGGCATGGGAACTGCCGCATTGGCGAAAATTCTCCCAGATGGATGAATTTCTGGAAATTTCCGGCCATGTGCGCATTTCCAGCAAACGGAGTTTTGAGGTCGATCCCGATGTGGAATATGAGATCACCGGGCAATTCCGCACTCCCGGCAGTCAGAAAGATCTCACCCGCGTGGAATTCGGTTTTATCCCTCTGGATGAAGACGGCGTGGAAATTCCAGCTTATGCGGTACTGAACGCCAACGCTCCGCTGTGTTCGCTGGCCGCCGATGCCAAAGCCGGGGACAGTGAATTGCGCCTTAAAGGGGTGGATAAATTGCGTCCGGGGGTGAATTATCTGGCATTCAACGCCAAAGCGGATTATTCCGACCTGCCTAATAACGAGGTCGTTCATGCGGCGAAAATTTCTCCGGACGGCGCGGAACATAAAGTTACGCTCAAAGCTCCGCTGAAAAAAGATTACGCTTCCGGAACTGCGGTGCGGCTGCACAGTCGCGGCGAATTGTGGAGCGGCACTTCGGGCAAAAAGGCCGGTAAAGAGTGGACAACTTTTTCCGGTAAGATCAAAGGGATCAACCTGACCGGCAGACAGTATACCAACAACAAATGGTGGCCCCAAACCGGACGGGCAAAAGTATTCATCCTGATCGGTTCCAAACAGACCATCCAATTCAAAGATGTGACAGTCAAAAATCTCTCCGCCGATACGGAAGAGTGATTCAGGAAATACTGTAATGTTCAGGCATGTTTGTTTTATTTTCTGTTTTTTGACTGCCTTTTCCCTTACTTCGGCGGAGATCGGCAATGAATTTTTCCGTGCCGAAGTAAGTCTGGCAGAGGGGGGACATTTGAGCAAAGTCATCCTCCCCGGAGGTTTCCCTGCCGGGAAGTTCGGCTATGCCCGTGTCTACAACACCCGGGCGGTCGATTCATTGAAAAAGATTTCCGCCCAACCGGCAGATAACGGTTTCATAACCGCCGGGCAGGAAGATATCCTTGCCGGATTGGAGCTTGCCGCCCGGTTCGATGCTCCTGCCGGACGGGCCGCGCTGGAGGTGCAGTACACCTTTACCAACCGTACCGGCAAAGATAAGAAAACCGGGTTCACCATTCAGAACTTTTCCGGTGAAAAAGACGGGGAATCGGTATGGTTTTTTCCCCATGATGACGGTATATATTCTCTCAAACGCCCCTTTAAGGAATTGGATTTCTGGCTTTATCATCCGGCAGACCGCTGGTGTGCGGTCAGCAGCAGTTCCGGTGAAGGCGCAGTTTGGCTGCTTGAGGAAAAACCGCAGTGTTTCTATATGTGGTTGAGCAAGCGCAATCCCCCGACAGTAGAGTGGCGGCAGCCGGTAAAAGTGCTCGCCCCCGGAGCATCCCATGTGGAAAAATTCACCGTCATTCCTTTCCGGGGCTTGAAAAAAGTTTCCGGTGCCGGAAAAGATATCGTCGGCGAATTGAAACCCGGAGGTGCCGGAATATTTGCCGCCGTACCGGGACAGTGGAGTTTCAGAACGCTGGAAACCGACGGCAAAATCGCTGAATCCGGCAAATTCACCGCCGCTGCCGCCGGAAGCGTGGTCGAAGTAAAGACTTCCAAGCCATTCAATATCATGGAGATCCTTGACGGTGACCAGGTTATCGCCCGGCTGCAGCAGGAATTTGCGGTGCAGGATATTCCTGATGTCCCCGAATATGTTTCCACCGACCTCTGGTATGGATATGTCCGCCGGAATTTCATGGTCAACGGGAAAAAGGCGTGGGTGGTTCTGCCGAAAAAAGCCGCTGCCGGCAATCCCTGGAGCTGGTGCATGGAGTTCCCAACGGCGTTTGTAGAACGTTGTGCCGCATTTCAGCTTCTGGACAACGGTTATCATCACGCCAACATCAAGGTCGGCAATACATTCGGTGCCCCGGAAGCACAGAAAAGTTTCCGGATGTTTTATGACCTGCTTCAACGCTTGAAACTGAAAGAAAAAGGTGTTCTTATCGGTATCAGTCGCGGCGGACTTTATGCTTACCGTTTCGCTTCCGAAAATCCGGATACCGTTTCGGTTATATATGGCGATGCGCCGGTGTGTGATTTCCGTTCCTGGCCCGGACCATTCGGCAAATACGGCGGCAGCAAAGGCGATTGGAGATTGCTGAAAAAACTTTACGGCTTCAAATCTGATGAAGAAGCGAAAAAATATCCCGGCAATCCGGTAGATATCCTTGACCGGCTCGATCCGGAAAAAATTGCCATCATCCACGTCATCGGTTTGGATGACAAAGTCGTCCCGCCGGCGGAAAATACTTATATCCTTGCGGAACGCTGGCGTAAACTCGGCGGCAAAATCAAAATCATCACCAAAGAAAAGTGCGGTCATCATCCGCACGGTCTGGAAGATCCGGCCGAAACCGTCAACTTTATTCTGGAGAACAATAAATGAAAATCAAAAAATTTCTTTTCAGCTGTCTTGCCTTGTTCTGCGCTTTTCAGCTGTCGGCTGAATTACTGGTGAAATCCGGAGAAAAGGTTCTCTTCCTCGGAGATTCCATCACCCAATACGGTAATAATCCATACGGCTATGTGCGGTTGGTGGAAAGTGCTCTGAAAACCGCCGGATGCCGTATCGAAGTCATTCCCGCCGGAGTCAGCGGAAATAAATCCACCCAGATGCTCTCCCGTTTCCGACGGTTGATCGCCCAGAAGCCCGACTGGCTTCTGGTCAATTGCGGCGTCAACGATGTCGCTCACAGCACCAAACGGGTTGAATTACCGGAATATCAGAAAAATATGCGTGACATTTTTGATATGGCGCAAAATGCCGGTATCAAAGTGATGGTTCTTACCCCGACGGTCATCGGAGAAGATCTGGGAAATAAAAATAATCAGAAACTTGCCGGATATATCAAATTTCTCCGGGAGGAAGCCGCTGCCAGAAAACTGGTTCTTGCTGATACCGCAAAGGCATTTGAAACTGCATTAAAAAGTTGTACCCGCAAAGAAAAGCTGAAACTTACGGTCGATGGCTTGCATATGAATGGCTACGGCAATCAGCTGATGGCTGCAACCGTATTGCAGGCATTCGGCATGGATAAGGAAAAATTATCTGCTGCCACCGCCCATTGGCAGCAGATACCGTCAATGATTCCTCTTTACAACCGCTGGCATGAACCGGAATATTTGATCTCCATTCCGGAATATGAAACATTGTGCAGTCAGGCGGAGAAGCAAAACAAAGCATGCAATCCGTATATTCTGGAGCTGATTCGCGCTCATGCGGCAAAGTTGATGAAAAAACAACCGGTTTCTGAACAAAAAAGTCCATCGGATATGAAAAATAAAGGAGTAAAAAAGATGAATGACTTTTCGGCTGTCCGTGAAAGACTGGATAAGCGGGATACTTTGCGGATAGTCCTTTTCGGATCATCCAATACCGACCGCTATATGGCAGGCACCCACTGGGGCGATGTCCTGCATCTGGGATTGCGTTATACCTATTTCAAACCGGTATGGGTCATCAATTCCGGTGCGGTCGGCAACAACACCCGCGAAGCACTTGCCCGTTTTGACCGGGATGTGAAATCATTTTCGCCGGATGTGGTGATCATCACGCTGGGCGGCAATGATTGTGACACCACCCCCGGCAAATTCGTTCCGGAAGCAGAGTACCGGGCAAATCTGCGGGAAATCGCCAGACGGGTTGAAGAGTGCGGAGCTTTGCCGGTGTTCCAGACCTATTACAAAATGGATATTCCCGCAATGGAACCTGACCGGGCAAAAGGCTTCCTGAAAAATATGGATATCGTGCGTGAAGAGGCGGCAAAAAACAACTGGCCGCTGATAGATCAGTACAAACTTTTTGATCAGCTGGATGAAAATACTTTCCGTTACAAATATATGCTCAACGCCATGCATGTCAATGAGCAAGGCAACATCCTCATCGGGTTTGAGGTCTTGCGGCACTTCGGTTTGAATATCGACCGGATGCGCAATCCTGAACCACTGCTGGTCGTAATGAAAAAACACCGTGAACTGGTGGAAAAAATGGAAGGAATGAAAAATGAATGAGAATTTCCAGGCAATAGATACCCATGCCCATTTGTGGAAAGAACCGAATTTCAAATATCTGGACCAGATCGCGGAAGATGGTATCATCAAACAGGTGTGGATACAGACCCATGAATGCCACAAGGTCACGGAAAATTACCGCAGTGCCAACTGCGCCGAAGTATTGGAAACGGCTCGCAGATATCCGGGCTTCATCCTGCCTTTCGGCTATCTCAACTGGCACAATGGTCCGGAACAGGTCGAACAGTTGAAAGAGGCCGGTTTTTACGGCTTGAAAGCTATCCGCCCCATAAAAAATTACGATGATGAGAGCTATTATCCCATCTATGAACAGGCGGAAAAATTGCACATGCCGATATTGTTCCATGTGGGGATAATTGCCAAACGGACAGGAGAATTTCTGACCGATATACAATATTCTCCCGGTCCGATCCGGATGCGGCCGAGTATGCTCGATACCATTGCCGCGCTTTTCCCGCAGTTGAAAATAATTCAGGGACACATGGGAGTTCCCTGGTGCAATGAGTTGTTTGAGTCGCTTTGGTATTACCCGAATATCTACTGCAGTGTCAACGGGTTGATCGACTGGAAGTGGCTGATCGAAAATCTCGACCGCCGCAGTGAAGCTGATGTGCCTTATCATCAGAAAGTCATGTGGGCGACCGATACTTATTACGGTTTGATCAAGCCGGAATATATCTACCGCAATGTGAATTTTATGCGGGAATTTTACCGCCGGGTGGGACAGACTTATCAATGGGGAAAACATGGTGATGACTGTCTGTACAACAATGCCGTAAGATTCCGGGATGAAGATTTTTTCAACTGAAACATTCCGGGCGGACAGCGGTTGTCAGTGACAGTATGGACACAATATATCCGCATATTTCAATCATGTTAAAGTAAACGCACACTGCCTTGAAAGGAGTGTGCGCTTGTTTTTTTGCAATCATCCGGAGGATAAATCGGCCCCGGCAATGGAGAAATCAGAGATTTTTATTATTGACAAATCAGTTTTCCGGGGCTATATTTTATAGAAGAGGGGGGCAATTTCAATACTCCTCAAAAGTTGTAAATAAAAATATACAGGAATTCGGCAAATGCAGCTTTTATCAGATGAAGTAAAGGGTTTTCTGGGCAATTCTTCCATGATCCGGCGGATGTTTGAGGCCGGTATCGAGTTGAAACGTACTTACGGCGAAGATAATGTTTATGATTTCAGTTTGGGCAATCCCGACCTGCCGCCGCCGCCGGAGATCAAAGAGGCGATGATGGAGATCGCCGGGGAGAGTGACCGGCCTTTTGCATTCGGCTACATGCCCAATGCGGGAGAGAGTTCGGCCCGCAACGCTCTGGCAGAGCTGGTTTCCGGGGAGCAGAAGTGTACGGTGCCGCCGGAAAATATCATTGTCACCTGTGGTGCCGCCGGGGGAATAAACGCTTTTTTCCGGGCAACTGTTGCTTCCGGGGATGAAATTTTGTGCATAGCTCCTTATTTTGTGGAATACGGATTCTATGCCGGAAACTTCGGGGGAATCTTGAAGCCGGTCATGGCCAATGAGGATTTCTCTTTGAATATCAGCCGTATCGCTGAAGCGATCACCCCGAAAACCCGGGCCATCATTCTCAATTCTCCCAACAACCCCACCGGCGTGATCTACGGCAAGGAGGAACTTGCCGCTGTAGCCGGTCTGCTGCGGGAGGCCCGGAAGAAATACGGGCGGATGATCTACATCGTTTCAGATGAACCGTACCGTTTTCTCAATTATGAAAATTGTGAAGTGCCACCCCTCTTTGACCTCTATGACGGTACGGTGGTGATCGGTTCATTTTCCAAAACACTTTCACTGCCCGGAGAACGGATCGGTTATATCGCTGTCAATCCGGCTCTGGAAAATGCCGCCGAATTGCTCGGCGGAGTGACTCTGACCAACCGGACTCTCGGTTTTGTCAACGCTCCGGTGGTCGCCCAGAAACTGATCGCCCGCTGTCCGCAGGCCAGAATCGATCTGGATGTTTACCGCCGCCGCCGCAATTTGATGGCAGAGATACTTACAGAGGCGAAAATAGAATTTGTCATGCCCAAAGGCGCATTTTATTTCTTCCCGAAATCTCCCGTCGCCGATGAGAGGATCTTTATAGATGCTCTGCTCAAAGAACGGATTCTGGCGGTTCCCGGACGCGGATTCGGTCTGCCCGGTTATTTCCGGCTGGCATTCTGTGTGTCGGAAAGGACCATCGCCAACAGTGCTGAATCATTCCGTAAAGCGGTGAAAGTGTGTGCCGGATGATCCCCCGCTGCCGGTGAATCCCGGAACAGCATTTTTTCTGAAGTGAATTTATACTGACGGGTATCAGGTTGAAATAAACCGTCTGCCGAACCTTTTAAGATCGGCAGACGGTTTTACTTTTTGATGAAATCTCCCGTTTTTTGCAAAACGGACCGGGAGAGTGGCCGGTTATTTGAAATTCAGAACGCTCCGGTCATATTCTTCCGGAGCTTTGAAACCGAGCAATTCGATGCAGGTGGCTCCCAGCGAACTGATCCCCAGTCCCTCCCGGAGTTCCGGAGCATATTCGCCTTTGGATTCCGGATCATAGATGATACAGGGAACCGGATTGAGTGAATGGCTGGTTTTACGCGCAAGATTGCCCTGCTTGTCTTTTTTGGCATTTCCCTGTTTGTCATGTTCAAGCATATCATCGGCATTGCCGTGATCAGCGGAAATCACCAGCACCCCGCCGGCGGCTTTGACCGCATCGCGGATACGGCCCAGACAGAGATCCAAAGCTCCCATTGAAACCAGCACCGCTTCCATGCTGCCGGTGTGGCCGACCATGTCGCCATTGGGGAAATTCAAGCGGATCATCCGGTATTTATTATCGGCGATAGCGGCGACCACCGCATCGGTGATTTCCGCGCACTTCATCCAGGGACGCTGTTCAAAAGGAACCACGTCAGAGGGGATTTCCAGATAATCATCGTACTCTTCATCAAATTTTCCGGAACGGTTGCCGTTGAAAAAGTAGGTGACATGGCCATATTTCTGGGTTTCACTGATTGCCAGCTGACGGACTTTTGATGCGCAAAGATATTCATCCATCGTGTTGTCGATTTCCGGCGGATTCACCAGATAATTGACCGGCGCATGCAGATCGCCGTCGTATTCCATCATTCCGGCGAAAAGCACCTGCGGAACACGGCCCCGGTCAAACTTGTCAAAGGATTCTCCCTCTTCAAAGGCGGCAGTTATTTCCAGTGCCCGGTCGCCCCGGAAGTTGAAAAGCACCACTGAATCTCCGTCATGCATGGCGCCGGCAGGAGTTTTGCCATCTTTGCTGATGACGAATGCTCCGAGATCCTGATCGATCGCCCCGGTGCGTTCCCGGAGGGTTTCGATGGCATTGACTGCAGAGGGGAACAACTCTCCTTTGCCCTGCACGTGAGTTTCCCAGCCGCGTCTGACCATATCCCAGTTCGCCCCGTAACGATCCATTGTGATCACCATGCGGCCGCCGCCGGAAGCGATCATATAATCGACACCATCATTGCTCAGTGCGGCCAGTTTTTCTTCCAGGGGCCTGACATATTCCAGCGCACTGGTTTCCGGTACATCACGGCCGTCAAGCAAAGCATGCACCCGCAGAGTTTTCACTCCGGCAGCATAAGCTGAATCGATCATGGCATAGAGGTGGTCGATATGGCTGTGGACATTGCCGTCGGAAACCAGACCGATCAGATGGAGCGCGGAATTATTGGTCAATACATTGGCCACGACTTTTTTCCAGACTTCTCCCTCAAAAAGTTTGCCTGAAGCCACTGCTTCACCGACCAGTTTCGCTCCCTGTGAGAAGACCCGTCCGGAACCGATGGCATTGTGACCGACTTCACTGTTGCCCATGTCGGCATCTGAAGGCATGCCGACGGCAGTACCGTGAGCTTTCAGTCTGGTGCACGGGCACTGGGCCATAAGCGAATCCAGAACCGGGGTGTTGGCAAGTTTGACGGCATCGCCGTCAGCGTATTTTCCAAATCCGACTCCATCGAGGATCGCGAGGACGACCGGTCCCCGGCGCGGATTGAATGACGGATTTTTTTCCAGAGGTTTGACCATAATAAAATTCTCCTGTATAAGCGGTATTTTCTGAAAAGCGGTAAAAGTTATTGCTCAATCGCGGTGGCCGGAATTGGCGTTACCGGGGATCACGCCTTTTTTGCTGTTGGCGCAGAAGTCGAGGAACTCTTTGACCTCTGCAGTCTGCGGCAATTCGGTGCGGATCTTTTCCAGCGCAATGGAGGGGATCAGGCCGCTGCGGTAGTAAATCCGGAATATCTGCTTGACAATATTGATCTGTTCGGCAGTGTATCCGGCCCGCTGAAGACCGACTTTGTTGATCATTTTCACTCCTCCGTTTCTGCCTTCGGCCATCATGAATGGCGGCACATCTTTGGAGAATGCCGAACATCCGGAAATGATCGCAAGTTTTCCGACCCGGCAGAATTGATGTATCGCCACCAGCCCGGAAAGGATGGCCCGGTCATGAACTTCACCGTAACCGCCGACAACTGCCATGCTGATGAAGTGGACGTCGTTGCCGATCTGACAGTTGTGAGCGACATGGCTGCCATTCATAAACATATTGTTGTTGCCGATATTGGTGGCCGATTCCGGAGCAGTACCGGTGTGGATGGCAGTCCCTTCACGGAAAATATTGTTGTCACCGACATTGAGATAGGTTGCGGCACCCGGTACGACCGAGTGATCCTGCGCCGGCTGGCCGAGGGCGGCAAAGGGGTGGAGGGTGTTGTTTTTACCCAAAGTTGTGTAACCGTCAACATTGCAATGGGCGATCAGACGGGTGCCTTCGCCGATTTTGACATGAGGACCGACATAACAAAGCGGACCGATTTCGACTCCGTCTGCGAGGATTGCACCGTCTTCAACGACTGCGGTAGGATGTATTTTCGCCATAATCAATATGCTCCTTATATTAAAAATTAACCGCTACTGCCATTAATATACAATCAAAACTGCATTACGGCAAGAGAAAAACTTGTAAAAAGTGCAATGAAACGCTATATTTAATAAAGTTTACGGATAATCAGGCACGAATACTGCCTTGGAATATGGATGAATAAAATGCCGGAATTGGTACTGATACTTGATCGTTTGCGCAGTGCGCACAATACTGGAAACATCTTCCGGATAGCTGAAGCTCTGGGCGCGGGGATCGCTGCATGCGGTTATACTCCGTGTCCGCCGCATCCGAAATTGGAAAAAACGGCAATGGGGACGGATAAAACGGTTGAGTGGCTTCACTTTGACAGCAGCAAAGAGGCGGTGGAGCATTTTCAGCGGCAGGGTTATACGGTGCTGGCCGCTGAACCCGGAGGCTGTGAGGCATGGGAAGCTGATTATGCCTGTCCGCTGGCGGTCGTTTTCGGAAATGAAGCTCTGGGAGTCGACAGTGAAGCGTTGGCACTGTGTGACGGTACTGTTTCGCTGCCAATGCGGGGCAGTAAAGCATCAATAAATGTTGGCAATGCTGCTGCGGCAATATGTTATGCAATAGATGCCAAACGGCACGGGAAATTGAAAATATGAGCATAAAGATAAAATTGCTTGGTAAAAATCTGGAAAAGATCCGGGAGATACTGGACCGGTATGGTCTGGAAGATTGCGGTACGGCAGTTCCGGATGTGGTCGTCACCTACGGTGGCGACGGGGCATTGCTGGGGGCGGAACGGGAGTTCCCCGGAATTTTAAAACTGCCTCTGCGTGATGCGGAAACAGCTCCTACCTGTGCGGAACATGAAGCAGAAAAAATGATCCGGGAATTCATCGCCGGTTCGCTTGTGACGGTACAGCTGCCGAAATTATGTGCAGCAGGGAATGGCCGGGAGCTGTGGGGGATCAACGATCTGGTGCTTCACACCCGGGAATATACCACTGCTCTGCGCTACCGGGTATTTATCGACGGCGAATTGTATGCACAGGAGGTCGTCGGTGACGGTTTATGTTTTGCCGGTGTGCATGGCAGCAGTGCTTATTACCGGAGCATCACCCGGGGGATTTTCCGTACCGGAGTCGGAGTGGCATTCAGCAATTCCACTGAAGTCGTCGATCATCTGGTGCTGCCGGAAAAGAGTGTGGTCGCGGTTGAGATATTGCGGGGCACCGGAGTGGTGATGGCGGATAATGATCCGGAAAAGTTTGAAGTGCATGAAGGGGAAAAGGTAATATTCCGGCAGACAGATGAAAAAGCTCAAATTTGCAATCTCGCCGGGTTCATGTGTCCGGAGTGCCGGTATTTGCGTCACCATCTGCTGCCGTTGAATGGGAAAAGAAAGTGACCGGCGATGACAAATAAGATAGTCAAAGATTTAAATCAGGGCAGTGTGACGAAAACGATGATTCTTTTCGCCCTGCCGATGCTGTTTTCCGGTTTGATCCAGATGTTGTACAATACAGCGGATATGATAATCGTCGGCCATTTTGTGGGGCGTACCGGTTTGGCGGCGGTGTCTGTCGGCGGTGATGTACTGCATTTCCTGGCTTTTGCCGCGATGGGTTTTGCCAATGCCGGACAGGTGATAATATCCCAGTTCCTCGGTGCGGGGATGCGTGACCGGGCAGGCAAGGTGATCGGAACGCTTTTTACCTTTCTTTTGAGTACAGCGGTGATTCTGGGGATATTGACTTACATCTACCGCGAACCGGTGCTGCGCTGGGTGAATGCTCCGGAGGGGCAGACCTGGGACTATGCAGTAAGTTACGTTGCGGTATGTATGAGCGGTATGCTTTTTATTTACGGATACAATATCGTGTCTGCTGTTTTGCGGGGGATGGGTGATTCGCGTCATCCGTTTATTTTCATCGCGGTGGCGGCAGTGTTGAATATCATACTTGATCTGCTTTTTGTAGTGGTTTTCAAGTGGGCGGTTTTCGGAGTGGCACTGGCGACGATTTTGAGTCAGGGGATAAGTTTTATTCTGTCGATCATTTTTCTCTATCGTCACCGGGACGATTTCGGATTTGATTTCAAATTATCCAGTTTCAAAGTTGACCGTGAAGCTTTGGCACCGTTGCTGAAACTGGGATTCCCGATGCTGCTTCAGAGTGCGGCAATAAGTTTTTCCATGCTTTATGTCAACCGTTATATCAACAGTTACGGTGAAGTGGCCGCTGCAATGAATGGTATCGGCAATAAACTGGGAATGATCGTAAATATCATCAACTTCTCCTTTGCCGCCGCCGCTTCTCCGATGATCGGGCAGGCGATCGGTGCGCAATTGTATTCCCGTGTTCCCCGGATCGTGGGGGTTTCTCTGGCGATAAATACCGCGATTTCGCTGTTTATGACCGTGATACTGCTGGCTGCTCCGGGATTGGTTTTCGGAATATTTACTGCGGATAAGGATGTACTGGATATGGCGATAAGTTATATTCCGGTGGCATTGCTGCTGTTGGGCGGCAGTGCGTTGCGTCCGCCGCTGGGAGCGTTGATCAACGGTGTGGGCAACTTCAAGCTGAATTTCGCGGTCGGCATACTTGACGGAGTATTGATCCGGATCGGATTGTCGATGGTGCTGGGACTTTATTGCGGTTTCGGGATATTCGGTTTCTGGTACGGGCATGCTATCGCCGGTTTTACGCCTTTTGTTATCGGCGGCATCTATTTTCTGACTGGCAGGTGGAGAACAAGGAAATATATCATCAATTGAATTACCATACGTCACTTGATTTTTGACCGTCGTTGGTTATATTATAATAAACACACCCTAACAATCACAGGAGAATAAATTTTATGAAAAAAATGTTTTTGGCGGCGACAGCGGCAGCTGCGGTGATTTTCAGCGGCTGCACAACAGTGGAGTCGACACAGGTATTCAACCGGATGGGGTTGGGGACGCCCAATGAAAAAGCGGTGTGCCAGACCTTTGTGGAAATTCCGGGTTACTTCTTTTTCGGTCTTCCGATCGTGACCGGCAGCCCGAAAGGCGACGGCGAATGGAGTTTATTCCGTTACAATCTGACGACTGCCAATGTTATCCATCTGCTGACCAAAGAGGCCAAATCCCGGCAGGCGGCGCGGGTGGTCAATGTGCAGGTGAATACCACTGAAACTTTCGTAATGCCCTTTATGCTTTCCAAACGGACCATTCAAGCTTCCGGTACCGGGGTGCGCACCCGCAGTGCGGCGATCGACCGTGCCGCCAGTGATTACGACAATCAGCCGTAGGTGAAAAAGTGGCGCAGAGCGGACAAGTCAAAACGTTTGTTCTGGACACCAATGTTCTGCTGCACAGTTCAGCGAGCATTGAGTGTTTCAAGGATAATGATGTAGTTATTCCGATGGCGGTCATTGAGGAATTGGATAAATTCAAAAAGAATTCCGATGAATTGGGGCGTAATGCCCGCCGGGTGATACGGCATCTTGACCGTTTGCGCGAAGAGTTCCCGGGATGTGCCGGTGATCCGGAACGGGGATTGCCGTTGAATTCCATCAATGCCAGTACCAGCGGCAAGCTCTTCATTTTCAGTGCCGGAGCGATCGACAACGGAAAAGAGAATGAGGCGGACAGGGTTTTTGACAATGATCTGCTGCTGGATTCTCCTGACAACCGCATTTTGCGGGTGGCCTGTTTTCTGCGTGATTTGGGACGGCGGGTAATTTTTATCAGCAAAGATATCAATTTGCGTTTGAAAGCCGATGCTCTGGGGCTGCCGGTGATGGATTTTGAACGGCAGAAGGTAAAAGACTATGACCGGTACACCGGATTTTCCGAATATACGGTTGAACCGCAGATGATCGATGAAGCATATCAGAAGCATGAATTATCCGGCGATAAATTCCCGGAAGTCATGACCAACGGCTTTATCCGGCTTACTTCCGGTCGGGATGAACGCAAACGTATCCTGCTGCGGAAGAGGAATTCCGGCATTTTTACCACTCTGGCCAACCGGGCAGACAAGGTTTGGAATCTTTCGCCGCGCAATAAAGAACAGCGTATGGCTCTGGATCTGCTGCTTGATCCCGAGGTCAAACTGGTCTCTCTGGTCGGCGGTGCCGGAACCGGGAAAACTTTGCTGGCTCTGGCGGCGGCACTGCATCTGACGTTAAATGAGAATCTCTATGAAAAAATACTGGTTTCCCGCCCGATCATTCCGCTGGGCAATGATATCGGATTTCTGCCGGGAAGCAAAGAATCCAAACTTACCAGCTGGATGCAGCCGATCTTTGATAATCTGGAATTTCTTCTGGGCGGTGAATCGGAGCGCAAGCCGAAAAGTTCTTCGCGCTTTTCCGCTGAAAGTCTGATGAATTCCCGGAAATTGGAGTTGGAAGCTCTCACCTATATCCGGGGGCGGAGCATCCCCCGGCAATTCATCATCATCGATGAGGCGCAAAACCTCACCCCGCATGAGGTTAAAACCATAATCAGCCGGTGCGGGGATGATTCCAAAATGGTGTTGACCGGTGATCCGGGACAGATCGACAATCCTTATCTGGATGCTTCCGGAAATGGTTTGAGTTACTGTGTTGACCGGCTGAAAGGCGAAAGTGTCTTCGGTCATGTGACGTTGCGGAAAAGTGAGCGCAGTGATTTGGCGGCGCTGGCGGCAAAAAAGTTGTGACCGGATAATGGCTGACGAAGAAATCATTTTGACCGTTTTGGGTCATGGCAAGCCGGAAAAAGCGGAAGCCGTGATGGAGGAAAACGCTGACGACTCTCCGGAAGAGTTTGAAATACTCCTGTCTTCTCCGGTGCTGCCGGAAATAAAGGTCGAAACGCAAACGGAAAAGCCGGATACAGATCTGCCGGAAGTGGAGATAAAACTTGCCGCCGCTCCGGGAAAAAGCCAAAGTATCCCTGGAGTGCGCCATTCATCCCATTTGCAAGTCATTCAGGAAGATACGGTCGAAATAAAATTAAAACCACATCTGCCGGCAGAAAAGAAAGCGGCTTATCTTCCGCCGCCGCTGCCCGGAAAAATCCGGAAAAGACGGAAATACCGGGGGCATAAAGTCGGATGTTTTCTGCTGCTGCTGGCGATGGCTTCGATTGTTTACTGGGGGGTGAGATTTTACCGGCGTTATGAAGAACCGATCACCCGTTACCGGTTGATTTTTGAGAGATATATGAGTTTTAAATAGTTGTCCACCGGTTGTATCAAAACGTTCTCTGCATCCATCCGTCTTTGTTTCACTGCGCCGGGACAAGCCGGCAGATTTTGACCGTTTTTTTACTGGTAATAAAAATCATTTTTTCCCGGGGATCATCGTTGTGTCGATCGAGCCTATGCAGTGCGGAACTGTGGACTTTTTGCCGCTTTCAAGCAGATCAATAATATACTCTGCCGCCATCCGGGCAGCGACCTGATGGTCGTGAATGATAATATCCGGCGGATTGGCATATTTCCGGGAAAATTCCGAATCACCGCCGCTGATGACGTAGTAACGCTCCAACAGGTCAATATGGTGTTTGTACCGCAGCTCTTCATTGATGGCAAAGAGCATTTCATCTGAACCTATCCGGATACCATCGGGCCAATCGGCGTCTGCAGCAATCAATCCGGCGATATATTTCCCGGCGGTGTAGTAATCATATTTTTCACAGCTGACCGGAGAAATATAGGTTTTTGCATTAAAACCGGCTTGAACGGCAGATTCTGTGAACTGCCGGGAATAATGATCGTCAAGGTCGTCATTGCCATCGATACAGCAGGCGATATTTTTGCATTTTTTATCGCGGAAACACTTTAGTATCAACGGTATACTGTTGATGCCCCAGTTGATTTTGATATAATCGGTACATCCGTCTTTGATTTCATCATTAAGGGACAGTATCGGTGGAGCTGATTTGAATAACGGCAGCAATTTGAAATAACTGTCCGGATTTTTGAATCCGAGAGAGTGGATAAGAATACCGGCGGGGAAGTAGAGAAAATTGCGGATGAATTCAATTTTCTGCTCATCGGAAAGATCGACCAGAAATTGCAGCAGCAGATTGTATCCCCGGGAACCGAACTCCTGTTCGAGCTTTTTGAACTGCATGATCTCCGCATAACGGAAAGCATCGCCGACAATGCAGAGAATAATATTATTCTCCTGCTTACGCAGGGAGGAGGCAAAGAGATTTGGATGGTAATTGAGCTTTTCTGCAGTTTCAATGACTTTGCGTTTGGTCTCTTCCCGGAACTTGTATTTGCTTTTCCCGGAAAGTATCTGGGTCACTGTCGCCTTGGAAAGTCCGCAGGCGGCGGCGACATCTTCGAGAGTGATTTGTTGAATTGCTGCCATATTTTTCCCGGTGATCACAATGAATGGTTGTATTCCGGCGCTTCCCCTGACGCCGCGATTTTTGTAAATATACACTGCATCCGGCTTTTTTTCAACATGGGAATGCAATATTTGGTCTGTTTACGATCAAGCGGGCCGGAAAAATTCAAGAATTTTAAAGTCATCTCTTGACATCGTATAAAAACAGTGATATATTCAGTTATTGAATCGAAATAGTAAAAGCGGATATTCCGTTTACTGGACTTATTCGATGCGGTAGCGGAAAATTTGCAAAAGCCGGATTTTCCGCATTTTTAAGAGCAAATAACTATTTCGAAATAGTTGTTAATCGTCAGTGGTTTGCAAGCCATTAAATCAACGTAAAAAAGGAGGAAAATTTATGGCAAAAATCAATTCACTTCAACCGGTTGAAGTGAAGCGGTCACGCTTCACTTTAATAGAACTGCTCGTGGTTATCGCGATCATCGCGATATTGGCGGCGATATTGCTTCCCGCGCTCAATTCTGCGCGTGAGCGCGGCCGCGCTGCCAGCTGTATCAACAATCTCAAGCAGGTCGGCAGCGGTATTGCCATGTACACCGCCGACAATGACGGTGTCATTCCCCTGCGGTACAAAAGTACTTACACCTACGCCAGCATGTTGTGCAAAGAGATCCGGGATATGAGCAGCACACAAACTTTCGGCGGGGATTATCTGCCGGATGCCGATGCTTTTGGTTGTCCGTCAAACACGATAAAACCGGGGGACCCGGGGACGTATGCTTATGGTACAGCTTACAGTGCCAAAGGATTACCCGGCAGTTCCAGTGATAAAATGACTGAACATATGCAGAAAAAGTGTACTATCACTGAATTCGGCTCAAGTGATCCCGGCGTAAAAATCTCACCGCGCAAACTTAAATCTGCTTCATCATTCTGGATAGTTGGTGACAGTCACCGCAAAGGTACCGGCGGAGATGGAACCTCTTATAATGAGCAGACCTACAGTATCAGCTGGAATGCAGAAACTTCGATGATCATGATCCACCGGGGCCAGGGCGGCTGTCTGTGGGCAGATGGTCATGCCACGATGGAAGATGCTTCCAGTCTGTCAAGTAAATTTTCCTATGACGGTAAACACTGGTCCGGTTGGAAAGTCTGGAATGCCGACAAAAACACCCAGACGGCACTGTGAGAGAGGAGTGAATCATGAAAAACAACCATAAATCTGTTAAAAAAGTCTTCACTTTGATCGAATTGCTCGTGGTCGTGGCCATCATCGCCATTCTGGCGGCCATTCTGCTGCCCGCCCTCAATGCGGCTAATGAACGCGGCATGGCGGCCAGCTGTATCAACAATCTCAAACAGGTCGGCAACGGTCTTGCCATGTATGCCGATGATAATAACGGGGTAATTCCACTGCGTTACGGCGGCACAACTATATGGTCCACGATGTTGTGTAAAGAAATCCGGGATATGAGCAGTGGTTTTGAAAAACTTGGCGGTGATTATCTGCCGGCAGATGCGGTTACCTGTCCGTCAAACAAAATTGTCGAAACCAGCGCGGCTACTTTCTCTTATGGAACAGCATATTCTGCCGGTTCTCTTCCCGGCAGTTCCAGTGATCCTGTCTTGACTGATAATCAAAAAGCTCAATACAACATTCTCTCTTCAGAAGTTTCCGGCGGCGGATTGAAAGTGATACCATTTAAGTTGAAGTCCGCCTCTGCATTTTGGCTTCTGGGTGATACTTACAGAAAAGATCAGGATGCCCAGTGGTATAATACTGAATGGGCCAGTGCCGGTTCGATGATCATGATCCACCGGGGCCAGGGCGGCAGTATGTGGGCCGATGGTCATGCAACAATGGACGATGCTGATACTCTGTATTCCAAACTGCAGTATGAAGTGGATGGAACAAAACGCTTCAGCTCATGGAGCGTATGGGATGCTGACGGCGAAACCCAGATTTCAAAATAACAATATATTTATGTGATAAAGGCAACTGTAAATGAAAAATAGTATTTTATCTCTGGCGGCTCTTTTGTCTTTGCCGCTGGCGGCGGAGTTCATTCCTCTGCCGGTGCAGAAAGAAAAAGTTCCCGCCGATGTGAGGGAGAATCCTTATGTGGAAAAGGCTTTTTTGCTTACTCCTGATAAGCAGGAAACTTCCCGCCAGTTCGTCCTCTTTTCCCGGCCGCTGACCGATCCGGTCTGGGCCGAAACCCGCCCGCAGGCGTATGAAAGAGTCGGTGAATTGACCGGCTGGGGAGCAAGAAAGCAGTTCGTTTCGCTCAACTTCGCGCTCTATCCTTTGAGTGAATTGAAAGACCTTTCCATTGAAATAGAGAGCAATTCCGTCAAACCGGAAGTGCGCGTAGTGCGTTACTGGAAAATCATCTATCCCTTTTACCACTCGTTTTCCAGCAATCCAAAAGACAAGCAGTACCGCCGGATGCCGGAGTTTCTCGCCGCCTGCAACGGTATGGCAAGTGTCACCGCCAATGAGCCGCAGCGTTTTGTGCTGACCTTTGAGCTTCCCGCTGACGGTACGGAAAAACTTGAGGGAAATGTGGTGATCAAACATGCGGGCATGAAAGAAGCTGTCCGTTTGCCGTATTCGGTGAAAATTCTGCCTTTTGAGTTGAAACGCGACCCCAAAAAACACTACTTCGCTTATCACTGGTCGCTCATCGGCGAAAAAGATGACTTCTTCGTCCGCAACCGGGGCAATAAAAAACTTGTTTATGAAAAACTGGTCGAAGAGTACAAGCGGATGCGGGAATACGGCTTCACCCGGCCGCCGCACATGCGGCTGACTTTCAGCAAAGACCGTTTTTATATCCCGGATTATGATATTCATATCCCGGCGCTGAAAGAGGCCGGATTTGATATCAATCAGGGGATTCTGCTCACCGGAGCATCGGTGCATTACTTTTTCAAAAAGCACACCGGCAAGGATTTGGGCAAGCACTCCGATAATGTCGTGGACAACCTGCCGGAAGCGATTTTTACCGATATCGGCAATGCGCTGGATAAGTTCCTGGCCCACGCCAAAGAGAATGATTATCCGCCGTTTTTCTACAACCCGATAGATGAACCTGATCCCAACGCCCGGATGCTGGTCAAACGGGTGTATGAGATATTCAAAAAACGGGGACTTACCACTATGCTCACCTCCCCGCCGGAGAGTTACAAGCAGATATCCGATGTGATCGATATTTATAATTACGGTAAATTTTACGTGCCGTATAAAGCAGTTATCGCAGATAAGGACAAAGAGTACTGGTGCTACCCCAATGACAATGCTTACCAGATCAAAGATCCCAATGTGATGTGTCACGGCGGCCGGATGACTTACGGTCTGGGCTTCTGGAAAAGCGGATTCACCAGCATTCTGCCCTACCTCTGGCGGGAGGGCCGCCCCAACCGGATCTGTTATGCCGGCGGCAATCTCACCTGGGAAGACGGCACTTTGCTTATGACGATGTACTGGGAGTGCTTCCGGCAGGGTGAAGATGATTTGCGTTACATCTACACTTTGCAGGATGATATTGTCAAGCGCGAGGGCAGCAAAGTTCCCGGAGCGCAAAAAATTCTGGCCGATGCCAAAGCTCTTTTGCAGCGGATCTGGAACGCGACCTGCCCGCAGGGAGCTTATCTGCGGGAAAATCTCCTGCCTCACGCTGAATTGAATGCTTACCGCGCTCTGGTCGCCAATGAGATAATGAAAGTGCGCCAGATCCCTGAATGCAACAGTAATGCCGCCGCTCCGTCGGTCATCGTTGATCCCGATGGCAAGTGGGTAAATCCGGGAGTGATGCCGCAGTCAGATAATGTTATGACTCTGCCGCTGACCAAGTGGAGATCTCTGGATAAAGAGGGGACCATATCCAACCAGCAGGGAAACAGTCTTACTTATACAGTCAAAGTTGACCATAATGCCGGTTCCGGCTCCCATTCCAAATATCCGGTCGGCTGGCCGCGACTTTATACAGACTTCGGCATGGGCCGTCCGGGAGTTGATTTGAGCAAATACAACCATCTGGAATTTGATCTGACCGTTTCCAGTGACCGGGATGTGGAGAGCGATTACCGCTGGCCCATTGCGATGGAGTTGCGCAATTATGATTGGAACACCAGCGGAAATTTCCGTGTCAGCCATGTGCTTGAACCGGATGTGAAACACCGGATGATCATTCCGCTCAACGGTATTTTGCCGCAGCCGAAGCGGGGATTCCGGAATGCCGCCCACATGCAGTTCTATATCAGCGAAGCAAACTACCCGCATGGTGCAACGTTGAAAATGAAGTTCGAAAATATCCGTTTTGTCGGATATAAATCACCGACTGTCAACAAGGTCAGCATTCCGGCGGTCGTGGAACTCCCCTGCAATGGATTTTCCATCCCGGTGGAGTTGGTCGGCTATAAAGGTAAAACATGCACTTTCACCGGTGAATTGCGCGATGCTGACGGCAAAATCGCCGATACAGTAAGCGGCAAAGTCAAAGACGGATTCGCCGCGTGCGGTTTCTCCGGAAAAAATTTGAAAAAAGGTGTGTATAAAAGTATATTAAAAATAGTTTGTGACGGCAAAGTCGTTTCCGAAGTATCCGGAAATATTGAGGTTATCGACGGTCCGGGTGCAAAATAAATCAGAGAAAGGAAAAAAGAAAAAATGTTTAAGAAAATGATGTTGGCTCTCGGAGCAGTTGTTTTGAGCAGTGCGGTATATGCGGCAGACTATCCGCTGACAGTTTGGAACGCCGTTGACAGTGAAGGCGTGATTTCTGAAGCGCAGGGCAACAGTTTCCTCTATACGGTAACCGTCGATCAGCAGAAAGCCGGCAGCAAAAGCACTCCGGCAAATGGCTGGATCCGGCTGCAGAATATTCCCAACGGCCGTATCGGAGTGGATATGGTCAAATATAATCAGGTCGAATTTGATGTTACGGTCAACAGCGAAGCTGCCGGCAGTTTGTTCCAGCTCTACTTCGGTTTGGCTTGCGCTGACGGAAACAAGGGGGAAATTTGCATATCCAATAAATTTGAGCCGGGAAAAAGTTACAGGATCATCATCCCGATGAAAGCTTTCACCCGTTTGAATGATGCATCACTTAAAAAAGTAAACAGTCTGCAGTTTGTCATTTATGAAAAACACATGGCCGATGGAACGAAACTGCAGCTGCGCTTCAATAATCTCCGTTTGACTTCCGGCAGCGACGGAATGATCAAGATCAAAGTCAATGAGTGAAAAAGTTATAAATTTCCATCCGTCAGCATCCTGCGGCAGAGAATTTGCCGCATTGCTGGCGGAGTGCCGTCAAGCGGACTGTCCGGTGAAAATCATTTTTGACCGGGCGGTTTACCATTTTGACAAGAGTGATTGCCGCGAAGTATGCCAGCAGGTGAGCAATACGCTGGTTTATGACGGCATTGAGCATTGCCGTCACGCCGGGATATGGTTTGATTCTCTGCATGATCTGACCGTCTGCGGCAACGGCGCGCAGTTGGTATTCAATGGCGATCTGACTCCGGTTATCATCTCCGGCTGCAGCAATATCCGCCTGGAAGATTTCTCCATCGACTTTGTCCGGCGGCGGGTGTCGGAGATGACTTTGCAGAGTATCGACGGCTGCCGGGCGGTTTTTTCGGTACATCCGGATTGTCCGTACCGGATCACTGAAGATTATCTCAACTGGGTAAATCCGGATGGACATTTGGAAGACCGGGAGAGTTTTCAGGTCGTTCAGTGTGCTGCTCCCGGTAATATTCGCAACCTGCGTACCTTTGTCAACCCCATCCGGGAGGCACTTTCCTGCCGGGAAATCGCGGCCGGTACGGTCGAATTCACCTACCCGGAACCATTGGCCGCCGAAGTCGGCAGCGTGTGGCAATTCCGTGATCCGACCCGTAACGAAGTGGGTATTTTTCTCAATCAGTGCCGCAATACGGTACTGGATAAAATGCATTTGAAATTCACTCCGGGGCTGGGGATCGTGGCACAGATGTGTGAAAATATTGACATTTGCCGCCACACTCACGCACCGGGAACCGGAAGCGGACTGGTGTGCAGTGCTTTTGCCGACTGCATCCAGATATCTTCCTGTCGGGGACAGGTGAATATCACCGGCGGTTTTTTCTCCGGTGCGCAGGATGATCCGATCAATATTCACGGTACTTATCTGAAGTTGATCTCCGCCTCCGGTAAGCGTCTGCAATTACGTTTCGGCCATCAGGAAACCTGGGGGTGGCTGCCGTTTGTTCCCGGTGATGAAATCGCCGTGACGGCGGTTGATTCTCTGGAAAGAGGTGAAAGGCGCAAGGTCACCGGCGCAATACAGCGCGATCTGCTGAATATCGAGTTGGAAATCGATGAACCGCTGACCGGTGTATATCCGGAAAACATTGCCGTTATCGAAAATCTTTCCGCATATCCGGATGTGCTGGTGGCGGATAATATTTTTGAATGTTACCCCACGCGGGGACTGCTGCTCTCATCTGCCGGAAAGTGTGTGGTGAAAAACAACTGTTTCCGGCATACTTCGCCCTCGGCGGGGATTCTGATCGCCGGGGATGCGGGCAGTTGGTTCGAGTCCGGCGGAGTCACCGATGTATTGATCAGCGGCAATACCTTTGAATCCTGCAGTAATTCCGTGATTGCCATCCGTCCGGAAAACAGGATTGACGGTCATGTGCATTCCGGGATAAAAATTTCCGGCAATGATTTTATCAACTGTTCCGGTAAATATCTGGAATATCGCGGCATCCGGGATATTGTACATGATCTGCCGCCGGATAAGGTAATTGATAAAAACGGTATCAGCCAAAGCTGCTGAAACTATTTTTTCAACCGCCGCCTGAATCCGGGAGAAACATGGTAGGCCGCCCGGAAACACCGGATGAAGTATGACGCCGACTGAAATCCGGTGTTCCATGCGATCTCCTCAATGGTCATATCTGTCTGTTCGAGAAATTTCAAACTGGCTTTCAATCTTTCGTTGCGCAGATAATTGGTGAATGTATCGTGGGAAAAGTGGGCAAAAAGCCGGGAAACATAAGTTTCGGTAATGTTGAATTTTTCCGCAATCAGGCTCCGGGAAAGTCCGGTTTCCAGTGAACTGCTGATATATTCTGTTATATTGTGCCACAACGCATAAGCTTTGCCGTATTCGTGCAGCCGGGAATTTTTCACATCTTTGAGCAGCAGGGTAAATATGACTTTCAGCATGTGCGGTGCCAGCTGATCGGCTTCTTTGCCGGCGGATAAAGCGCACAATGTGTTTATGGCATCATTGGTACATCCGCGCAGGGAATCTTTCAGGTGGTAGAAATAGGTCGGTTCCAGCAGCGGCACTCCGGGACGGTCGTGGATGGCATGGATTATCCGCAAATATTCCGGATGGCAAACCAGCGCGACGGTTTCATGGCACTTTTCCCAGACTCCCCCGGTGGTGCAGAATGGCTTCATGACCAGTGTGGTTCCGGCGGGGATTTCCCGCAGATTCACCTCTTTGCCGCTGCCGGTGTACAGCTGCAACACCCCCCGGCGGACAAAAGTCAACCGGTTGTTCCGGGAGGAATAGCCGGTTTTTCTTGCTGATCTGCCGGTGAAATTTTCCGCGAAATCCACCTCGCCGAAAGCGGATTCGTCAAGGATCTTTTCCAGTATCCTGATGATTTTCTGTTGCGAAAATTCCATGATATCCTTTCAAAAAACGAATGTTCACATTTGTACTATAAATGTAATTTTATTACTATTGTAAAAAATCACATCTCCGGTTACATTATATTCAGTAACTTCCTGCTTATACAATAATATAAGGCATGAATGCACAGAAGTCAAGCCGAATGGAAAGGAGTGTGTACAGATGAGTTGCAAATGGTTCTTTTGTTCAATCGCGGTGACCGGAGTACTGGCGGCATCTGCATTTGAGTGGAAGTTTGAGGACGGGGAAAATTCTCTGACTGTCCGGGAAAACAGCCGGACGGAACTCAACGGGAAGATCACCGGTAAAACGCAGGCATTGTGGAGTTGGGAAGATGACCGCAAATGGTCGCTGGCCCTTCCAGCCGGAGCAGTGGTGCAGATACCGCATCATGAAGATTTGAATTTCAAAGATGGTTTTCATGCGTCGCTCTATTTTTCCTGTGACTTGAGCAGGACCGGCCGGACAAATTTTCAGAATCTCTTTACCAAAGGATTGAATTTTCAGCAGGGATACTCTGTGATGATTCAGAAAAACGGGGTGTTGATGCTGAATTTACGCGGCTTGAAACCGGAATACAAATTGGTCAGAGTCGGTCTGGAAAGCAACAAAGAGCATCAACTGGATATTTATGTCGGCAACGGCAAAGTACAGATATTTGTTGACGGCAATGAAAAAGCTTCTTATGCTTACACCGGCAGCTTGAATTATACCGGCAACAATAAACCGCTGTTTCTCGGCAATCCGGGAGCTTATGCGTTTTCCGGCGTGATCCATAACTTCAAAATAGAACCATATTCCCCTCCCGGTGTAAAAAAAAAGATAATTGAGAAATCCGCGCTGGAAAGTTTCCGTCCGGTGCCGCTTCCTCATCCTGCCGGGACGGTGATTTTCAAGGATTTCACCCTTTTTCAACCGGCATCGGCAGTGAAAAAAGCTCCCATGCACAGTGAACAGCTCAATACCTGGATCTGCCGGACACGGGCATTTACGCCGCATAATACTTACACCCTTTATCCGCCGCTGAATATTGATGCTCCGGTGCTGCGTTATGCTCCGGGGTTGCGCGGCAGATATGATGTTTATGTCAATGTGCGGGCGATTCACCGGACGACTTCGTTCCAGACCCGTTTGAGCAAGATGAGCGATTACTTCACCGTCCGGGTGGCAACTATGGGAAATATCCACCGCAACATGGATCTCTGTCTGGCCCGGGATGTGGAAATGGATGACCAGGTGCTGGAAGTGGCTTCCAGCGGTGATATGGCATTTATCAATTGTTTCAAATTCATCCCGTCCGGTAAGGTCGGTGCGGATTTTCCGCAGGACCCGGCCGGGAGCGTGACCCGGGAGGAACGTTTTACCTATGCGAAATTCAATGCAGCTCTGAAACAGGAGATAGCTGAAAATATTAAGTCCGGAATGCTCAAGGAAAGATGTTATGCCGATGAGAAAACTGCTCCGCCGGTATCTGTTGAATCTGCGGGGCGCGGATTTGTGCTTTTTCCCCGGCTTTGGATGGATCTGCTCTTTGATAATTCGGTGCCGGATTCCGATCCCGGGCAGGTGACATTGCGTGCCAAAGCGGCTGCAAATGAGTATGAACCGGTGACTTTGGGTATAAAGGCTCTGAAAAAGCTTGACAATGTTTCTTTGCGGTTATCCAAAGGTTTGGGCGACGATGTGAGTGTGACGATAGATCAGGTGGAGTTTCTGGACAAGCGGACGACCAGTTTTGTCGGCAGGTCGGAATTCATGCGGGGGCCGAATTATCTGATGCCTCACGAAAAGCTGGCGATGAAAGCCGGAGAGACCCGGCAATTCTGGATCACACTGCATGCCGGCAAAAATGCCCGGCCCGGAATCCGGACCGGAGAATTGCTGCTGACCGCTGACGGAAAAAGTGAAACGATCTTTCTGACTTTGGAAATAAGACCTTTTGTTCTGGATGCGATCCGGGATTACGATATCGGCTTCTGGGTCGCCACCAGTGCGGAATCTGAAGCGGAAATCAATACCATGATCAAAACAATGGCCGCTCATAATATGACTTCGATGGCAGTCAACGGTGTATTCACGATCAGCGGGAATGAGCCGGATAAAGTGGTGATAGATTTTGAAAATTCCATGTTGACAAAGATCGCCGGGGCTTTTAAAAGGCACAATATGACCGGGAATATTCTGCTTTCCAGCGATCAACTGGCGATGTATGGAACGGAAAATCTCAAACGGCTGGTCAAAGATACCGAAAATTATGCCAGAAAACATGATTGGCCGCCGATCCTCTGGACGATCTATGATGAAGTACCTTCACATCCGGAGCTGTTCCCGGCATTTATTGCCAACTTGAAAGCGTTGAAAGAGTGCAATGTGCCGGTTTATGCCGATCATGTCTGGTTCAGGACTTTGCGGCCGCTGGCCAGAGAGGTTGCTGAAGCGTCGCAGTATATCGATACTTTTATTCTGCGTTACAATACCCGCAACAATTTTTATGCTGACACCTGGGATCAGATACAGAATGAGGCCGCCGCCAGAGGGCGCAAGGTTTATGCATACAATTCCAATAATGCGATAACCTTTGCTCAACCGGCGGGGATGCGTTTCGCTTCCGGGTGGTTTTTCCGTTCTTTCGGGAACCGGACACGCGGGCATATCATCTGGACATACAACTCTTCCAAAGGTTCACCTTATACAGATTTGGATGGCAATTGCTGTGACTGGCAGTATGTGTATCCGGATTTCGCCGGCCGTCGCGGCGGTTATGCTATTGACTATGAAGCATTCCGGGAGGGGGGAGATGATTTGCGGTATATACAGAAGCTGGAAAAAGCCATTGTCAAAGCGCGGCAGTCCGGTAAAAAAGCGGCTGCAGATGAGGCACAGAAAGTGCTGGATTCTCTGGCCGGAAGTTTTGATAAAGCAGAGTTCGCCAAAAAATCAGTATATATTTCCTCTGTTTGGGATAAGAAGTATGAAAATGACGGCAGAAGATATGCATCCGGCAGATATAATCTGCCCAACAAATGGACTTTGGAAGATTATGACCGGGCACGTGATATGCTGGCAGAGGCGATAATAAAACTTGGGAAATAAGATGTCAGATATTGTTAAAATGTATACCGGTACAGTTGCCGGATTGCCCGGGTATTGCGGTTGGCCGACAGTGATTTCTCCGGATGGGAAAGAGTTGCTGGCGGTGTTTTCCGGCGGCCGGGAGAAACACGTATGTCCTTTCGGCAGGATAATGTTGATCCGTTCGCAGGATGGCGGCCGCACCTGGAGTGACGTAAAACAGCTTTCGCAGGGGCCGCTGGATGACCGGGATGCCGGGATTTGCATGGCTCCGGATGGAACACTGCTTGTCAACTATTTCACCAATATCCTCGCTCTTTGCGGACAGTGGGAAACTCTGCCTGAAAATTGGAAGTCTGTCGCGGAAAGTATTTCATTGGCCAAATTGAATCAGGAACACGGCTTCTGGATGAAACGTTCGGCGGATAACGGGAAAACCTGGTCGGAAAAGTATTCCATCCCGGTGAATAATCCGCACGGGCCGACGGTTATGAGCGATGGAACGCTGCTGCTGGTCGGACGCAAATTATCATCATCGGCGGCATATCAATACGAAGGCAGCCGGATGGGCAGCGAAATAGCAGCGGCTAAATCATGGGATAACGGACGGAGTTGGAAGGTGATTTCCACTCTGCCGGTCGCCCCGGGACACACTCCGGAACGTTGTTTTGAACCGCACGCCATTGAGATGGCCGATGGCCGGATCATCGCTTCTTTGCGTGATCAGAATGATTATCCGGATATCCGGACATGGTTGACTGTTTCCGATGACAGCGGCCGGACATGGTCGGAACCGGTTGAGTCCGGAACAGATTATCCGGTGCATTTTCTGCGGATTGATGACGGCAGGCGTTTGTTGATGACCTGCGGCCGGCGCAATGGGGCGTATGGAGTGGTGGCCAGAATATCCGGCGATTGCGGGAGAAGCTGGAGCAGGGACATTGATATCTATAAGGACGGCCGGAGTGCCGATCTGGGGTATCCGGCGACGGCCCGGATGGCCGATGGTACATTTTTTACTTTGTGGTATGAGTTGACAGATGAAAAGGCGGTATTGAGATATTGCCGCTGGTATTTGAAAAACTGACTTTAAAGGAGGAAAAAGTTATGAAAAGAGAATTACTTCAACCGGTTGGAGTAAAGCGTGAATGCTTTACTCTCATAGAGCTTCTTGTTGTAATCGCGATAATCGCAATACTTGCTGCGATTTTGCTTCCGGCACTGAATTCGGCCCGTGAGCGCGGTATCGGGATCAGTTGTGTGGCCCAGCTCAACAGTGTGGGCAAAGGGATAATGCAGTACCGCAGTGACTTCAATGATTATCTGGTCAGTCACAACGGTACGGATGCTTCGGTCGGGAAATACATGTGGAGTGAAAATCTCGGCCGCCTGAAGTATCTGGGCGGGGAGGAACCGGAATTATTCATGTGTCCGGCTTCTGTCGGGCGTCAGGAAGCGGAGTATTCTGCCGGTTATGGTGCGACCACTTATTTCGCTCCGGATGCGGATAGAGGGTATGCCATCAATTTCAAGATGCGGCTGGTCAATAAATTCGGGCAGAGCCGGTTGATGATGATCGTCGATTCCGGGATGTGGAAAGAGGGGAAAAAGGGACATTCGCACTTCCGTATCAACCGGATCGGCAATGATGAGAATTTTGCACAACTCTATTTGCGGCACAACGGCATGGGAAATGTGCTGCTGGCCGATGGGCATGTGCAGACCGGCAGCAAAGGAGAATTGGAAGAGTTGGGGACGCTGGAATGGAGCAGCGACAAATGGGTGATCGGTCCGCAACGGGTGATGGTGACCGGCCCATTCGGTTCTGCAACAGCAACCACTGCTATCGGCAACGTATTTTTATGGCATGACGGTAATATTTGATATATGCCGTATCCATTGACGATACCGGTATTTTAACCGGCACAAGATAATTCTGTATACGCGTAATCGCAGTATACAGAATTATTTTTTCAGCTGTTTGCTCCAGGAATCTTTCAGAGTCACTGTCCGGTTGAATACCGGTGCATCGGCAGCGGTATCCGGATCAGCTGCGAAGTAGCCGACTCTTTCAAACTGGACGGCAGTTCCTGCCGGAAGCACCGCCGCCGCCGGTTCAAGAAAGCCGGTGACCACTTTTTTGGAATCCGGATTGAGCTGCGTGAGGAAATCTTCTCCGTCAGCCCCGGGATTTTCCACGCTGAAAAGCCGGTCATAAAGCCGGAATTCCGCTTTTACTGCATCGGCGGCAGAGACCCAGTGGATGGTTCCTTTGACCTTTCTGCCGTCAGGTGAATTCCCGCCCCGGGTGGCCGGATCGAAAGTGCATTTTACTTCGATGACTTCACCGTTTTCATCTTTCACCACATCGGTACAGCGGATGAAGTAGCCGTAGCGCAGCCGGACTTCTGCTCCGGGAGCCAGCCGGAAATAACCTTTGGGCGGCTCAAGCATGAAGTCTGCCCGGTCGATGTAGAGGGTGTCGGAAAAGTTCAGTTTGCGGCTTCCGGCTTCCGGATCTTCCGGGTTGTTCACTGCATCCAGCGGTTCAACGCCTCCGGCGGGGAAGTTGGTGATGGTGACTTTCAACGGGTCAAGCACCGCCATATAACGGGAGGCTGATGCATTGAGTTCTTCGCGTATGCAGTGTTCCAGTACAGCGGCATCGGTGGTGCCGTCAAATTTGGTGACACCGACGATCTTGCACATTTTCCGGATGGCCGCAGCCGGAACTCCCCGCCGCCGCATACCGCAGATGGTCGGCATGCGCGGGTCATCCCAGTTATCCACATAATTTTCCTTGACCAGCTGCAGCAGTTTGCGTTTGCTCATCACCGTGTAGGTGAGATTGAGGCGGGAAAATTCGTACTGATGGGGGGGATCGGGGAAGTCGAGATTTTCCAGTACCCAGTCATAAAGCGGACGGTGGATCTCAAATTCCAGAGTGCAAAGCGAGTGAGTGATGCCCTCAAAGGCATCTTCCAGCGGGTGGGCGAAGTCATACATCGGGTAGATGCAGTATTTGTCCCCGTGCCGGAAGTGATGGATGCGGCGGATACGGTAAATGACCGGGTCGCGCATATTGATATTGGGTGAAGCCATATCGATTTTCGCCCGCAGAACCATTGCTCCGTCTTCAAATTCGCCGGCTTTCATCCGGGCAAAAAGGTCGAGGTTTTCTTCGACGGAACGGCTGCGGCCGGGGGAATCTTTGCCGGGAGTCTGCAAATTGCCCTTGTACTCTTCCCACTCCTCATTGGTCAGGGTGCAGATATAGGCTTTGCCCCGTTTGATCAATTCGACCGCGCAATCGTACATCCGGTCAAAGTAATCACTGGCGTAGAGAACGGCCGCCGGTTCAAAGCCCAGCCAGCGGACATCGTTGATGATCGATTCGACATATTCGGTGTTTTCTTTGGTCGGATTGGTGTCATCCATGCGCAAATTGCATTTTCCGCCGAATTCCTGTGCCACTCCGAAATCCAGACAGAGAGCTTTGGCGTGTCCGATATGGATGTAACCGTTGGGCTCCGGCGGGAATCGGGTAACGATCTGTCCGCCGTGTTTGCCGTTTTTTACATCATTGGCGATAATTTCCCGGATAAAATCCATCGGTTCATTTTTTTCAACGATCTCTGCCATAGTCAAAATCCTTTCACTGCAGACAAAATATTATAAATCCATATAATATAATCCCGGAAAGCTGTATTTTCAATCCCGGGAACAGAGATTTCACCTGGTGAAAGTATTTCCGTTTTCCCCGGCAGGAGTTTCTGCGCTTTTTGACGGTGATATGCCGGCAGTTTTGCATGGCAGACGGGCTGCACTTATAAGCCGTACCGCAGGGAAATATGACTTGATCTTTCAGAAAAACTTGAAATAACACCTTCCGGATGCTATTTTAGATAGGGAAATCAGGAAAATTAAAGATAACATTTTGTCCGGAGAAAATACCATGAGTATTGAAAAATTCCATCTGCCGGTCACGCGGGTGACCGAAGGGCCGAAACACCATTTTTTTGGATATTTTGACAAGTTTCCCTGGGATAAAAGCGGCCGCTATTTGCTGGCTCAGGAACTGGAGTTCACCGCCCGTCAGCCGGAACCCGGAGAAAAAGCTCAGCTCGGCATGATCGATCTGCAGGAGAATAACCGCTTTATCCCGCTGGCGGAAAGCGACGCCTGGTGCTGGCAGCAGGGTTGTATGTTTCAATGGCTGAATGATGCTGAAACGGAAGTGATCTACAATGACCGTGAGGGCGACCATTTCGTTTCCCGGATCCTGGATGTCCGCAGCGGCAGAAGCCGTACTCTCTGCCGTCCGGTCTACTGCCTGTCGCCGGATGGCAAATGGGCGTTGAGTCTGAATTTTTCCCGGCTTGACCGGGAACGGCCCGGCTATGGTTATCCGGGAGCATATGATAAAAATGAATTGGTGAAGATCCCCGATGATGAGGGCATCTGGCTGATGGATTTGAAAAACAATACCTGTCGACTTATCATCTCCATTGCTCAAATCACCGATATGTTTTACCGGTCGGATATGGAGGATACCCCCGGATGGTTCAACCATATGCTCTTTTCTCCGGACAGCCGGCGGATCGCCTTTTTTCACCGCTGGCGGCTGAAAAAAGAGGATGGTTCTCCCGGCTGGCATTTGACCCACATGTTTACGGCCAATATTGACGGCAGTGATATCTGGCCGTTGAATCTGGAATTGATGAGCAGTCATTACACCTGGACGGATGCTGATCACATTATCAACTTTTCCAACCGTTACAGTCACAAATGGCAATATTATCTTTACACCGACCGGAGCCATGAATGCCGGATCATCGGCAAGGATGTATTTCCCGGGGACGGTCACTGTTCCTATTCTCCGGACGGCAAATGGATGCTGACGGACAGTTATCCCTGCGAGGACAGCTGCCGTAAACTTTTTCTCCATGAATTATCTTCCGGGCGGACTTTGGAAATAGGTTCATTTTTCTCCGACATGTCCTATCCGATCCCGACCCGGTGCGATTTGCATCCCAACTGGTCGCGGGACGGCAGAACGGTTTGCATAGATTCGATCCACGAGGGTTCGCGCCAGATGTATACGCTGGATGTGTCCGGAATAACCGGGTGCTGAACGGCAGAAAAAACCTGTTTTTTGCCGGATAAAACTGCAACGGCACTTGTGCCGGCAGATTTTCTCCTTATATTGGATATCAGCAGCAGTTTGCTGAGGGAAAAAGGAGGAGCTGACGGTATGACGGTCATTATTCTGTTTGCGGTGATTGCGGCGATCATTCTGTTGACGGCGGTATGGAAGATCCATCCGCTGCCGGTGCTGCTTGCCGGAGCATTTGTTTTCGGGGTGAGTCAGAAATATGGAGTGACGGAAACGATCGGACTTATTTCCGGCGGTTTCGGCAACACGGTAAAAAGCATCGGGATCGTGATCATCACCGGTACGGTCATCGGCGTGTTTATGGAAAAGCGCGGAGCATTGACGGTGATCGGCCGCCGGATCATCGCAATGACCGGGAAGAAGCGAACTCCATTGGCAATGAGCATCATCGGATTTATTGTTTCGATATGTATTTTCTGTGATTCAGCTTTTATCATCCTGGTCGGTGTGTGGCGCAAGATGGCGGCGATGACCAGACTGCCTCCGGCGGTAGGGGTGGTGGCTTTGAGTATGGGGTTATTTGCTTCCCACTGCTTTATTCCGCCGACACCGGGGCCGCTGGCGGCGATATCGATATTGCAGGCGGATTTTTCTCTGGTACTGCTTTTCGGTTCATTGGCTGCACTGGCGGCAACGGCGGCCGGATACTTTTACGGGATGGCGGCTGGAAAAAAAGAGGTTCTGCATTGGGAAGATGCGGTAACTGAAGTTGCGGAAAAGGAGAAGTTTTCTGTTCATTGGAGCATGGCTTTTCTGCCATTGCTGATACCATTGATTTTGATCGGGTCCGCTTCAGCAGTACCTTTTTTCGGGGATCATCTGCCGCCGGCAGTGGTAAAAACAATAGTCGTTGCAGGAAGTCCGGTTCCGGCTCTTACCATCGGCGCGGTGATCGCGGTTTTTTTCATCGGCAGATGCAAACTTGCGGAATTATCCGCTGACGGATTGATGGGTAAAGCGGTATTTGATGCGGCCAATATTCTGATCATCACCGGTGCCGGAGGAGCATTCGGCGCGGTACTGCAGAAGGTCGATCCGCATGTGCTTTTGCCGGGAGAAACCGGTTCGCCGGGGGTGTTTGCCATATTCATCCCGCTTTTTTTTGCCGCTGTGCTGAAAATTTCTCAAGGCTCATCCACGCTGGCGATATTGACGGCCGCCGGCATCACTCTGCCTCTGCTGGATGTGCTGGGGTTGGATACTCCGGTGATGCGGGCTTTGAGTTGTTGTGCGGTCTGCTGCGGCGGGATGATCGTTTCGCACACCAATGACAGCTTTTTCTGGGTGGTGACGAAATTTTCCGGGATGAGTGTCCGGCAGGGGTTGAAGCTGCAGACGGTCGGTTCACTGATATCCGGAACGGCTGCGGGATTTACAATATTTTTGCTGGCACTGTTGCTGCATGGCAGATGAATTTATCCGGCAAAAACGGCGAAAAGCGGTTTTTTAGGGATATTTTCCGGATTTTTATACAGTTGCGGCTTGCAATAATCCCCCCTTTATGCTATTTTAGGTTTTCGCGCCGCAGAGTTTTTGTGGGAACGGCGCATGGATCGAGCAAATATTATCAACAAAAAAACGGAAGCGAGGTTCAATTCCGGCAACAAATGAAGGGCCCTTGGCAATGGCACTTAAAAATGATCTTCAGGCAGGCTGCTGCTGCAGCGCAACCCCGGTAACTAACGCCGATTATATGAGCCGTCAGGAAGAGACGGAATCGAATGCCAGAAGTTACCCCAGAAAATTTCCCTGTTCACTGGTAAAAGCCCGGGGTTCGTGGGTCGAGGATGTGGAAGGAAACCGTTATCTGGACTTCCTTTGCGGGGCCGGGACCCTCGCACTGGGACATAATGATCCGGAGGTCAATCAGGCGATGATCGACCTGATTTCCAGCGAAGCTCCTTTGCATACTCTGGATTTGACCACTCCGACCAAAGACCGGTTTGTTCATACGCTTATTTCACTTCTTCCGCAGGAGATGCAGGGCAATGTCAAATTGCAGTTCTGCAGTCCTTCGGGGACAGATGCCACCGATGCCGCGATCAAGTTGTGCAAGACCGCTACCGGCAGAAGTTCGGTGATCGCCTTTTCCGGCGGTTATCACGGCATGGGACACGGTGCTCTCTCTCTGACCGGTAATATCGGTGCAAAAGCCAAAGTCCACGCGCTCATGCCGGAAGTTCACTTTTTCCCCTATCCCTACAGTTACCGTTGTCCTTTCGGCCTGGGAGGGGAAGCCGGAGTAAAAGCATGCTGCGAATATTTTGAACGCACTTTGAAAGATCCGGAAAGCGGTATTACCAAACCGGCCGCAGTGATCCTTGAACCGATCCAGGGCGAGGGCGGAGTGATCCCGGCTCCGGTGGAGTTTTTGCAGACTGTCCGCCGGGTGACCAGAGAGCTGGATATCCCGATGATCGTCGATGAGATCCAGTGCGGCGTGGGTCGTTCCGGTAAATTTTTCGCTTTTGAATATGCGGATATTGTGCCGGATGTGATACTGGTTTCCAAGGCTGTCGGCGGCACCCAGCCCATGTCGGTGGTAGTTTACAATAAAGCTCTGGATAAGTGGCAGCCGGGAGCGCATGCCGGAACTTTCCGGGGCAACCAGCTGGCCATGCGTGCCGGAACTGTAGTTATGAACCGGGTTTCACAGCCGGAATTTCTGGCTGAAGTGCGGGAAAAGGGTGATTATCTGCGCGAAAAGATGATGGAGTTGAAGAAAAAAGTTTCCATTATCGGCGATATTCGCGGTAAAGGCCTGATGTCAGGATGTGAATTTGTCGATCCCAAAGGTCAACCGGATTCACTCGGTTCACTTCCCGCCAGTGGCGATATCGCGGCCAAAGTTCAGAAAAAATGTTTTGAAAATAAACTCATCATGGAAAAAGGCGGCCGTCACGGTTCGGTTATGCGTTGTTTGTGCGCGTTGAATGTCTCTTGGGAAGAGTTGGAGACCATGATCGCGATTTACGAAAAAGTGGTCATTGAGGTCAATGATGAATTTACCCGATAAGTTTTTTCTGACCGATGATGCCGCCGGCAGAAATACTTATCTGCAGATGATGACAGCCACCGCCCAAGCGGTGGCTGATTCCATGAATCATCCCCAGGCTTATGCGGGAATGCCGCCGTATGAATTGCGGAAGTTGTTGGCTTGTAAAGATCTGCTTCCGGAAAACGGAATGGGTTTTGAAGCGGTCTTGCAGGAACTTTCAGAAAAAGTTCTGCCCAATCTGGTCCGGCCGATGTCTACCGGTTACATGGCGCATCTGCACAGCCCGGCACTGCTGGAATCTATTGCTGCTGAAATAGTTATTGCTACATTTAATCAATCGATGGATTCCTGGGATCAGGCTCCGGCGGCGACCGAGATCGAAGTCGGGGTGATAAATTTTCTCTGCCGGTTGTATGGTTATGGGGAAAATGCTGACGGGGTGTTTACTTCCGGTGGTTCCCAATCCAATTTGTCCGGTTTGCTGTTGGCGCGGGATTGGTATTGCAATGAAAAGCTCCACTGGGATGTAAAAAAATACGGTTTGCCGGAAAATTTCCGGAAATTCCGGATTTATTGTTCGGAAGTATCCCACTTTTCGATGGAAAAAAGTTCGCATCTTATGGGCATGGGGTACGATGCAGTGGTAAAAGTCCCGGTGAACAGTGCCATGCAGATGGATTGCGGCAAGCTGCGTGAACTTATTGCAGCGGATATTGCAGCTGGTAATCTGCCGTTCTGTGTGGCGGCAACGGTGGGGACGACCGATTTTGGAAGCATCGATCCGTTGGATGAGGCGCGGAAGATCTGCGATGAATTCGGCCTCTGGCTGCATGCGGATGCCGCTTACGGCAGCGGTGTTATCCTGTCGGAAAAATATGCCGGTAAAGTTGCCGGATTATCCGGATGCGACTCTATTACAGTGGATTTCCACAAGATGTTCCTGCTGCCGATCAGCTGCAGTGCTTCATTGATCCGGGACAAGCGGTATTTTGAAGCGTTGACTCTGCACGCCGATTATTTGAACCGGGAAGAGGATGAGGAGGATGGTTAC
Source organism: Lentisphaerota bacterium (assembly GCA_015061815.1). GTDB lineage: Bacteria > Verrucomicrobiota > Lentisphaeria > Victivallales > Victivallaceae > UBA1784. The sequence goes on along the minus strand of SUVW01000003.1, from coordinate 18,617 downwards.
ATCAATCTGGTCAACAAATCCATGCAGACCACCCGGAGATTTGATGCTTTGAAAGTGTGGATATCATTTCTTATGCGCGGCCGGAAAGGCTGGTCGGATATGATAACCCGCTGTATCGACAATGCGGCATACTTCTATGATTGTTTGCGCCGGACTCCGGAAGTGGAAGTGATCACGGCCCCGGAAATAAGTTCAGTGGTGTTCCGGCTGCTGCCGTCACCCGGAAGCGGGGAAGATGCCGATACGCTCAATAAACGTATCCGCCGGGAATTGCTCCATCACCGGGGAGTGGTTATCGGTCAAACGGTCTGCAAAGGTAATGTCTGTTTGAAGTTTACTTTGCTCAACCCGTTGCAAAGTCCGGAAAAACTGGATGAACTTTTGCAGCTGATACTGTCTTTGAAATAAAAATAAATGCAGGGGTGATTATTATGAAAAAAATCGGTTCAGTGTTGTTGTTGTGCGCTTTTTTTGTGTGCGCCGGGGGAGAAGCGGTAAAAAAGGTGATGTTTGTCGGTGACAGCATCGCACTGGGCGTGGGAGCCAAACCGAGGGAGAACCGTTTTTCCACTGTTGCGGTGAAATTGCTCAATGAGCATGCCGGCAAAACGGCTTATGTCGAACATAATATTGCCATATCCGGGTCAAATTTGTGTGAGAGCATGTGGCCGGGAAAGAGAACTTCCGGTTATCCTTACCGTTTGCAGGATGTTCTGAAAGCCAAACCGGATATCCTGGTATTGCAGCATGGGGTCAATGATGTTACAACCGGTTCCTCACTGGGGGATTTCGGATGGAGTTACCGTCATTTTGTCCGGACGGTCAAAGAGCAGCTGCCCGGTACTGTCATCGTCTGTATGACCCTGTCACCGGGGATCCGTTCCGGAGCAAGTTTGCAGTGGCAGGAACAGGCCAATGCGATCATTCAGGAGGTCGCTGCCAAAGAGTCGACACTTCTGGCCCCGGTTTCTCTGGTAATGAATGATCGCAACAACTGTTATCCTGACCGTTTGCATCCCAACAACGACGGTCACCGTATAATTGCGGAAGCACTGGTCAAGACGATTGAAGAAAATCAACCGCAGTCACCGGAAAAGTTTGATTTTGTCATCCGTCAGGCCGGGATCTACAAGATTTGCAATTATGTTTTTACAGTTTCGGATGAGGCCGCTGAAAATGGCATCACCTGTTTTCTGGATATCACGCCGGATTCATTCAAATATGCCGGAAACGGCAAAGTTGATGTGCGGACGCCGATACGCAGTTTTTTCCATGAGGTTACATTTCAGAGCGACAACCGGGATTGTGTGCAGAAATTCAGCTGGCATAAATATTTGGGATGCAGCTTTATGACACTGTCTTCCACCGGAGGCACTCCGGTGCAGATCAAATTTGTTCCGGTAAAAGGTCCTGATGTTAAAAAGTGATCGTATATTTTTCCGGATGTGATCAGACTGCGAGGCGGTAAATGGCTGAAATACCGGTATCTTTGAAGCAGATAATCGCTGAATGTGATGAGTTTTTCAATTCCGGAAACTTGAGTGCCGCCGGAGATCTTCTGCGTTACTGGCGCAGTGAAGCGGAGGTTTGCGGTGACTGGCGCAGTGAATTGAGCTTGCTCGGAGAGCTGATGGGCCATTACCGGATGATGAATGATCCGGTACGGGCAGTTGAGGCTGTGACTGATGGTTTTGCGTTGATGCAGAAGCATGGTGAAACCGGGAGTATTGCCGCCGGGACGCTTTATCTCAATGGTGCTACCGCATTGCAATTCGCCGGAAAAAACCGGGAAGCGATGGCAGCCTGCCAAAAGGCATTGGCATGTTACCGGCGGCATCTGCCGGAAAACGACCGCCTTTTTGCCGGATTATTCAACAATATGGCTTCGGTTTATATGGCCGGAAAAGATTTCGCAGAAGCTGAAAGATTGTACCTGAAATCACTGGATATTCTGCAGCAGTGCGGAAATAAGATGGACAGTGCGGTGACATTTGTCAATCTGGCGCAGTTGTATTGGAGCAAAGGTGACCGGGATATTGCCGACGGGATGCTGGATTGCGCGATGCTCTGTTTTGATGATCCGGCAGTTGCCCGTGACGGTTATTATGCCCACAGTTGTTTGAAGTGCGCTCCGGCATTCCGGGAGATGGAACAGACGGGAAATGCATCGGAATTGACCCGGCGGGCGGAGTGCATTTATGAACGGCATTGAACGGGCGCGCTTCTGGTATGATATATATGGCAGGGATATGCTGGCCGGAGAGTTCGGTCATGCGGTCGGCCGGATCGCTGTCGGGATCGCCGGAAGCGGTTCAGAGTGTTTCGGCTTTGATGATGAGATTTCCACCGACCATGATTACGGGACCGGTTTTTCACTGTGGATAACAGCGGAAGATGACCGGGAATCCGGTTTGGAATTGAGGCGTAAGTGTCAGCAGCTTTTCCGGAAGTTGAAGTCAGAACTGCCGGAAACCGGACATTCTGACGGCGGCCGGATCAGTGACGGTGTGATGCAGATCGGGGAATTTTACCGCCGCCATCTGGGAATAGCCGGAGTCCCGGAAAATTGGCAGCAGTGGCTGATGATTCCGGAATATGCCTTCGCTGAAGCGGTCAACGGGGAAGTTTTCCGGGATGATGCCGGGATATTTTCGGCGATCCGCAATGGTATAAAATACGGGATGCCGGAAGATATCAGGCTGAAAAAACTCTCCTATCATGCCATTATGATGGCGCAAAGCGGCCAATATAATTATTCCCGTTGTCTTAAACATGGTGAATATGGTGCGGCGGGATTGGCTCTGGCAGAATTTGTCCGGCATGCCGGAGCGTTGGTTTTTATTTTGAATCACACCTTTGCGCCCTACTACAAGTGGATGTTCCGGGCGATGAAACAGTTGCCGGTGCTGCCGGAACTTTCTGTCATGCTGGCTGAACTTTTATGCAGCTCTTCTGACGGAGAAAAAAAGTGTGAAGCTGTCGACCGGATCGCATCGGTGTGTATCAATGAATTGGTGCGGCAGGATCTGACCCGGTTTCATGGAGATTATCTGGAACCGTATGCCCGGGAATTGCTTGAGTGCATTTCAAATCGTGAATTGCGGCAACTGCACATCATGGATTCCGGCGGTTCATTCTGACCGGGATTCAATCGACAATTGAGAGCAGCCCTTTGAGATAAAAAGTTTCCGGCACGGTGAGCAGTGTCGGATGATCCGGAGATTGTTCAAAACGGTGGATTATTCTGGCATTCCTTCCGGCCTGCAGTGCGCCATCGGCGGTGATTTTCTGAAAAAGCGGCATATCCATCGCACCGGAACAGGAGAAATTGGCGAGCATCCCGCCGGGATTGAGCAGTTTGAAGCCGATCCTGGCCAAATCCTGATATGCCCGGCAGCCGCGCATTACGGCAGATTTATTCGGGATAAGCTTCGGGGGATCGAGGATGATCAGGTCAAAAGTTCTGCCGTCGCGTTCAAATTGCCGGAGCAGCTGAAAAACATCAGCGCAAATATTTTCATAATTTTCCGTAAAGCCGTTAAGTTCCAGATTTTTACGGCACTGTTCCAATGCCGGGGCCGAAGAATCGGCATTCAGGACGCTTTTTGCTCCTCCGGCCAGGGCGGCACAGGCGAATCCGCCGGTATATGAGAACATATTCAGCACTTTTTTGCCATTGGCTGTCTGCCGTATTTTCTGCCGTGCGGAGCGCAGATCAAAATAAAATCCGGTCTTCTGTCCTTCGCGCAGATCAGTTTCAAAGATCAAGCCGTCTTCCACGATCCGCAGAGAGTCCGGCAAAGCACTTCCACCGAGATGACCGGTGCGGCTGGCAAGAGATTCTTTTTTGCGGATGGCGGCATCAGAACGCTCAAAAACTCCGCAAATACAGGGTTGTTCCAGCAGGAGCTGCGTGATGGTGTCCCGGTGAAATTCCGCACCGGCACTCAAAAATTGCACCGCCGCGAATCCGGCATAGAGGTCAACGATCACACCTGGCAGGCGGTCGCTTTCAGAATAGATCAGCCGGCAGCCGCCATCCGGCTGCAGAACTCCGAGTTTACGGCGCAAAGAGATCGCTTGAGATATTCTGTCACGGAAAAATTCCCGGTCGATGGCTCGATCCGGATCAAAGCTCCAGACCCGGATGCGCAGTTGGGATGCCGGTGACCATGCGCCGACTGCCAGCGGTTCATCCCGGTGGTTGCAGACAAGCACTGTTTCTCCGGCGGGAATGGAAGCATTTTTCTCTTTCAGTGCCCCTTCGAAAATCCAGGGATGGTGGCGGAGAAGTGCTTTTTCCCGTCCCGGGAGCAGATGTATCCGGGTCACTTTTTCAGCTCCCTGATCTCTTCGATGAAGTCTGCCGCGTCAGTGAATTTCCGGTATACCGAGGCAAAACGGACAAAGGCCACTTCATCGACCTGCCGCAAAACTGTCATTACCCGGTTGCCGATCTCGGCACTGGGCACTTCTTTGTCGAAGTCCTGCTGTATTGAGGAGGCGATTTCTCCGGCCATCCGGTCGATCTCTGCCGATGATACATTGCGTTTGTAACAGGCATGGTCGATGCCCCGGCGCAATTTGGCGATATCGAATTCTTCGCGGGTACCATCCTTTTTGATGACTTTCAACTCTTCCGGACTGACACTTTCCAGCGTGGTGAAACGGTAATTGCATTGGATGCATTCCCGTCGGCGACGGACACCGAAACCATCTTTTACACTTCGTGAATCGATCACTTTATCATCACTGCATCCGCACTTCGGACAGCGCATAATTACTTCTCCTGACGCAAAAATTCAACCACAGACAGTGGGGAAATTATTACTCCGCCAAATGCCGGACTGGCGGCAGATTTGCGGATAAGGTTATTTATTGATCTTTGAAAATCATTCCAGTTGCGCCGCCGTAATTTCCCGTTATCCACAGAAGTATGTTCGGCCAGCGGTACGAATATCAGGATTTTTTTTCCGGCCGGAGCGGCGGCCAATTCATCACTGACATTGCCCGGCAGCTTGCTGGGCAGATTGCCGGAAGAGATCACGGCAACTTTTTTTGCCGGTGCAAAGAAATCTGTCACTTTGCCGCAGGATAATTCTCCGGCGGCGGCACGATCGTGGTAAAAGTCGGCAATGGCGATGGTCAGCGGCATTATCCCTGGCAGGGCGGCGATCTTTCCGGCCAGTGTCAAGCTCTCCTGCATAAGCATGTCATTATCCCGGCCGATACCGTACCGGTCGTCGCTCCAGCTGTAGATCTTTCCCTGAATACGTTCGACATTGTCGCCATTGAAAAGGTGCGGAGTGAGAATTACAGTCACTCCGGAAATTTTGACATTTTCCGGCAGTTCCTGCTGATATTCAATAAGTTCCTCTACTGCTCCGGTAATATCCGGATATTGGATCAGGCAGTTGCGTATCAGCCGGTTGCCCCGGTACCGCCGGTAAAAGTCTGCCTGGGAAAACACGATTTCCACCGGGATATCATACTTCCCGGCAGCGGTCAGAAATCCGGTAAGTCTGTCATCAAGCTGCTGTTCACTGGTCAAGTGGCAATAGATGCGGTTGAAACCGAGACGGCTGACCGTCTGCAGGATCGTGCGGTCATCAAAACGCTCTCCGAAAGCAGAAGGATAAAGAACCACCCCCCGGACAGCGGCCGGAGCGAGAACTTTTTTGAAAGCTTCGGCCCGTGCGGCAGATACTGCCGGTTCAGCGGTTTCCGGCGGCAGTGCAGCCGGATAAACATGACGTACCGGAGTGTGACCGCAACCGGATATGAATAAAATCGCCAGACAGATAAACCAGGAAAATTTCATTGTTCTCTCCACCAAATATCCAATTTCGCATCATCACATATAATATACCACAAAACTTGCGGTTTTACAACTTGAAAAACGGTTGAGTGGTTTTGAAATTTCCTCCGTTTATCTGACTTGCTGCACCAGCCATTGACCGCGATGCAGGATCAGAGAACAATCGCGCCGGTAACCTGCAGAGCCATCCGGCATCTGCAATTCGCATACTGCCGAAGCTTTTTCCCCGTCGATGCGGATATCCCGGATCCTGATATATCGTGCCGAAGCTGAACCGGCGGTGATCATAGTATCAAGATTTTTACGCACTGTGTCGATGATTTCTCTGGCTTTTGCTGTTTTTTTCAGGGAGGCGGCATGTTCTCTCTGCCGGTCGCTGATAACTTCATTCTGGATGATCATGGCATTTTCAACAACTGTTTCCAGATCGTCACTGTTGCGGATAGCGTCAAAGGCTTTGGCGATTTTCAGAAAATCATCATAAGTTTGTATTTTCCCGTTCCATGCGGTTTCGCGGTAATCTTTGGAACATACGGTGAGCATTTTTTTCAGATTCAGAGTCATTACTGCACTCCGGTGTTCGATCAGCACTTTGGTTATTGCCGCCTGATGTTCGGCATTTGATACGGCTGCCGCCGGCGGGGTCCCGGCGGCGGATATCCCGACATGGAAGATGGCGCAAAAAAGAGTGAGCATCCAGCAAAATTTATTCATAAAGCAAATCCTTCCCGGTAAAAATGTGACACGATCATGGAAATAATTTCAGTAGTTTTTGAAAACTTTTGAAATTGCTTCAGATATACAATATCACCTTATGGGCAACAATGCAAATGTTTCAAAGGGCAATCACTCATATTATTCGGCGGCGCGGCTGATAAAACCGTGTAAAAATCCGGTTCTCTTTATTGAATGACTTTTGCAAAAATTGCCGGAAGCGGTTATATTATCTGTATGGAAAACAAAGTCAAAGTTACAGAAATCGCTCTGGCGATACGCCGGGCCGGTGGACGTGCCATGCTGGCCGGCGGGTGCGTCAGGGACGGTCTGCTCGGAATTCCGGTAAAAGATTACGATCTGGAAGTTTACGGATTGGATCATGACCGGCTGCTCCGGGCATTGGCTCCGGTTTGTGATGTCGATGCGGTAGGAATGAGTTTCGGAGTGTTGAAAGTGCGGCACTTTGACATCGACATCGCTTTTCCCCGGCGGGAGAACAAAACCGGCAGCGGGCATAAGGGGTTCATGGTCGAATTTGATCCGCAGATGGATTTTTTTTCCGCCTCTGCCCGGAGGGATTTCACGGTCAACGCGATCATGCAGGATGCTCTTACCGGAGAGATCATCGACCCGCATAACGGCCGCAAGGATCTGCAGGAAAAACGTTTGCGCCATGTTTCGGCGGCTTTTGCCGAAGATCCGCTGCGGGTTTTGCGCGGAATGCAGTTTATCGGCCGCTTCGGTTTGGTGCCGGATAAAAGTACTGTCGGATTGTGTACCGGTCTGTCCCAGCACGAATTGGCCAGGGAACGTATAGCACAGGAGTGGGAAAAGCTTCTGCTGTATGGCAGATATATGGTTGCAGCATTGAATTTCCTGCGGGAGTGCCGCTGGGTGGATTTTTATCCGGAACTTGCAGCATTGATCGGTTGTCCGCAAAATCCGCTCTGGCATCCGGAAGGCGATGTCTGGGATCACACTTTGCTGGTAACTCAAGCGGCAGCAGCGATGAGAGGAAAACAGCCGGATGCCCTGACATTCATGCTGGCAGCTCTCTGTCACGACTTCGGCAAAGCTCTCTGCACGGTGAAAGAAGCTGACGGCAGGATCACCAGTCGCGGGCATGATACTCTTACTGTTCCGGCAGAAAGATTTATTTCCTCCATCTGGCAGAGTCCGGCTCTGATTGCCGGGGTGATACCGTTGATCGCCCACCACATGCATCCCTGGCAGCTGGCGGATGGCAACGCTTCGGACCGGGCATACCGGAAATTGGCTATGCAGGTCAAACGTCCGGATCTGCTGGCCGATCTGGCTGAAGCGGATGTGCGCGGCATAGCAATGAGTGAAACTGAACGCATTTCCCGTTTGGAAAAGGTGGATATTTTCCGTGACCGCTGCCGGCAGCTGGCAATCGCCGACCGCGCCCCGGAACCATTGGTGATGGGGCGGCATCTGGTCGCACGCGGTTTGCCGCCGGGACCGGGATTCAAAGATATCCTCAACAGTTGTTTTGAAGCTCAACTGGCCGGAGAATTCACCACGCAAAGTCAGGCTTTGGAGTTTTTGGATAAGTTGTTATGCGGAAAATAATACACGTCGATATGGATGCTTTTTTTGCTTCCGTTGAACAATTGGAACGTCCGGAATTGCGGGGCAAACCGGTGATTGTCGGCGGCGCACCGCAGCGGCGGGGCGTGGTATCGACCTGTTCTTATGAGGCCCGTAAATTCGGAGTGCATTCAGCGATGCCCAGTTCCACCGCCCTGCGTCTGTGCCCGCAGGCGGTTTTTATTGAACCGGATCACCGCCGCTATCAGCGGATATCCAAAATTATACGGCAGGAATTTTTCCGTTTGACACCGCTGGTGGAGCCAATGTCGATAGATGAAGCGTATCTGGATGTAACGGACTTATGCCCGGATCTGGATACTGCCCGTCAGACAGCTGAAAAACTGCAGCGGGATATTTTCAATGCCGTCGGATTGACCGCTTCGGCGGGAGTATCTTACAATAAATTTCTGGCCAAGACCGCTTCAGATTTCCGCAAACCTGCCGGATTGACCCTGATCACTCCGGCGGATGCTCCGGGGTTTCTTGATCAGCTGCCGATCGAGAAATTCTACGGCATCGGTAAGGTCGGTGTGGAAAAATTGCATGCGATCAATGTCCGGAGCGGACGGGATTTGAAAAAACTTTCTCCGGAAATATTGAAGTCACTCTTCGGTAAAGCCGGGATCTTTTACTATGGTATCGTCCGGGGGGTGGATGACCGGCCGGTTGAATTGGAGGGTGATCCCAAATCCATCAGCCGGGAATTGACGTTACCCAATGATTGCCGGGATCTGCGGGAAATCCGGGTGCTGCTGCGGATGCTCGGGCGCAAAGTCGGCCGACGGGCCGCCGCTAAAGATCTGGCCGGTTCATCCGTGTTTATCAAATTGAAATACTCTGATTTCCAAACCGTCACCCGGTCAATGCCATTGACAACTCCGGCTTCCGACGGCCTTCTGATCGGTAATATGGCGGTCAAACTTCTGGCAAAAACCGCCGCCGGAAGCCGTCCGGTGCGTCTGGTGGGAGTCGGTATTTCCCAATTGTCTCCTGCCGGAGAGATAGCTTTTGAGCAGCTGAAAATTCCTTTCGATTGAAATGATTTGTGAGAATTTGCATAAAATCATGCAATTTTGTATTCTTGTGGTTGTAAAAAATATTTATGATGTTATTTTAAGAGCAAAACGAAATTTACTTTGTCCAAAACAAGGAGTGATCTATGCAGTTTTTCAACCGTCAGATATTGTTGAGTTATGCCAGCGGTGACCGTACCGGTTATATTCCGGCGACCGGCAGTTTTGAATATACATTTGAAGTGCCGGAACGGGATTTCCCGGTCGCGCATGCATTGCTGCTGGCCGGTGAACCGGACTACTTCTGGAAGTGGCGGTGTGAAATGGGCAGTCCTTACAGTATCAGTATGAGCATTGATGATGCTTTGACCCGGAAAGATACCTTCCGGGAAACTTTTGCTCTGGCGGTGGATTGTCATGGCGAAAAGTATGAACGCAATGCCTGGATAAAACTTTACCGTGAAGATTTTACTCCCGATGCTCCGCTGATAACCGATGAGGGGGAAAAAGCTGTTTTGCCGGAAGATAAAACCGTTTCTTCCACTGCAGTCAACCGTTGTGTTTTTTCCATCCCGGTGAAAACCTCTGATTTGTCTGTCCCCGAAGGCAGCAAAGTTGCCGCTGTTATGGAAATTTACCGGGCCAAATCCGGCCGTCATGAAAATGATACATTTGATCAACCGGATGAAACTGTTACGTTGAATGTCGCTCCCGGTACTGCCGGCTGGAGTGAACTTGCAAAGGAGTACATCATTCCGGCCGATGCCTGTGCGATAATCGTGAATATCCACATCGGCAGGGAAGTTACCGGAAAAATCCGTTTCGGTTCCCCCCGGCTGACTCCGGAAAATCAGGATAATATCATCCCGCCTTTTGCTCTGATCCAGAATCGGGAGAACAAATACAATTACGTGGCGGACAACTTTTCCCGGCGGGATCATCTGGAATTTTCCTGCGAAATTGACGGGAAGGTGATTTTTGACGGCAGCAAGTACACATCCATCCTCCGGAGAATGGATCATGAACTGCCGGCCGGAGTGTTGGCTCCGGGAAAGCATACGGTGAAATTCACATTTAAAAATGATTATGAAAATGCGATCGGTTTTGTGCTTCAGCAGCTGGAATTGCTGGAGTACGGCAACCATGATTTTGAAATCGTGGCAGTACGGGAAAATATTCCGGAGGATATGCACTTTTGTCCGGTGATGATCCGTACCGGCCGTGATAATGTCACCATCCGGAGTGCAGGAAAAAGTTATACTTTTGCCGAAGCCGGACTGCATGTGATCAGATTGCCGGAGGCTGTTGAAGCGGAAGCGCAGTTTACGCTTTCATGCGGAGACTTTTCCGACACTTTCACCGTAAAGAAAGTTGCTGCCGTGCCGGAAGGGCAGAGAATGTATCTTTCCACCGGAGATTCCGTATTCATCCCCAGAGAGATCGATGAGATGGAACGTTTTATCCAGTGGTATTGTGCCGAAAATATCGGCAATTCCATCTGTTTCCGGCAATCCTACCGCTGGGGCGGAAGCCGTTATGTCAATACTGAAATGTGGCAGAAAATCCTTGCGTTGCTCGAAGAGTATGGTATGTATTACTCCCTGATGATTGACGGCCGCGAATTGCCCGGCTGCAATGCCAACCCTCCGGAAGAGTTGATGCGCGGCAAATATTATCTCGGACGGCAGGCTCATGAAAATGACGGAGCTTTTTACTACTGGAAAAATCAGCTGTGGAAACCGGAACCGCTTCCCGAACCTTACGCAGATCTGCTGGCCAAACGGGTCGATTACGGCGGTATCCAGCCGCATACCCGTCCCAAACGCAGCGGCAATCGGGCGTGGTGGTTCTTTGATCCGACCAATGCGGAAAATATGTGTCAGGCGGCAGAAGATTTTGTTCACAATCTGGCGACCAGTCGCGGGGAATCCAACCGTCACTCCGGGCCGTCAACACTCTTCCGCTACTTTTTTCAGGCCGGATATGATTTTCTGGTTTCCGAACAGATGTACGGACCGGAGGAATTGACTTTGGCCTCGCTGCGCGCTGCTTCACAAACCTATAATGCTCAAGGTTTTGGTGCGCATTTGGCTACCCAGTGGAGTTCCACGCCGCATGATACACAGGAACATGCCGACAGATATTTCCTCGCTCTGGCCACCTGCTATATGCAGGGGGTCACCCAGATCAATACGGAAGAAGGATTGTGGCGGATGGAAAAAGGGTATGTCGATTACAACCGCTTCAGTCACAACAGTTTGATCCACCGACAGGCGCACCGGAAGTTCCGGGAATTCATGGAAAATCATCCGCGTTCAGGCAAACTGGTGGTACCGGCGGCATGTATTCAAGGCAGATTTGATGCCTGGTGTGCAAGAAAACTTCCCGCCTGGTGCCGTGAAGGGGAAATGTGGCAATTCGGTGATGCGGAAAAGAGTTTCGATTTGTTGAAACTCTTCTATCCGCGCAGTCTGAATGAGTGGATATACCGTTGTCCATGCCCGAAAGCTCCGCAGGGATGGTATACCGGTACGCCTTACGGCCCGGTGGATCTGCTGCCTTTTGAGGGTGATTGGAGCAGTTACCGGACGATCATTTTCCTCGGCTGGCACACCTATCAGCCCGGGGATGGCGTGAAAATGCTGGAATACGTGAAAAACGGCGGTGAATTGCTGTTGACCAAGCGCCATTTGTCATCTTCCCTTGTTCACAACGGGCCGGGAATTTACGCTGATGATCCGGCATTGAAGGAGTTGTTGGGTGATTGGCAGCACGTTTCCGGTTGTCACACCCGCCGTGTCGGTCAGGGGCAGGTGGTGTTCTTTGCCGGAGACTGCTATCCGGCAGCGATCGCCGATGATTATACTGCGGCAATGAAAGCGGCGGTGAAAAGAGCCGTTGCTCCGGAAAAAAGCAAAGTGTGGGCGCAGGGCAGTGAAGATGTCAACTTCGCGGTTTATGAGCAGCCGGATGGTACGCGTAAACTTTATGCTCTGAATATCAACTGGTGGGACAAAAGCGACGGAAAACTGGAAATTCACGATGGCGGGAAGGTGCGCACGCAAGTTGTTCCCGGCGGTGAATTGATCGAATGCTGACGGCAGGGAGGGATACTGCGTAAAAGCAGCGGTGGGCAGACACCGTCAGTGTGTTCTGCCCCATTTGCCGCCGGAAATTTTGCGCAGCAGGAAGTTGCAAATCTTTTTCCCCCAATGCTGGCTTTCAAGATTGACCAGTGGCAACGCGGTGACCTTAAAGTTGTTTTTTTCGATCCAGATATCGAGCAATCTTTCGCTGATAAAGCCGAAAACCCGGGCATCGTAGGCTGAATAATTGGAAATATCCAGACGTTTTTCCACTTCAAAGAGAATGTCAAAGAGCCATTTGCAGTAATCATTCAGGAGTTCCCGGCGCATGATGCACATATTGAAACGGTAGCCGCTGGAGCGTTTCATGACTGCATTATAAGCCGGCAGATAATCGGGATATTTTTCCGTTATGACCGCTTCGGTTACCTCGAGGTCTTCCGGATGATGGGCATGGATATATTGCTGAAAATTGCTTTCAATAAAGTAATTGCGTTTTTTTGGCATAATGATGTCACAATCACTGAAAAGCTTTTCCAGTTTTTGGGAAGTTATGATCCGCTTTTTGGGATCAAAGGCGGATTTCCCGGAAAAATGGCGGCGGTAGTGAACCAATCCGAGATAGTCGGCATCAAGATTTTTCCATGCCCAGTAAAGACAGGTCAATTCACAGAAATTGCGGTTTTTGGCACTGATATTTTCACCGCTGTTATCTCCCTGCCAGGCAAGAGGAGGGTTGATATCCGCTCCGGCCTGCAGCGGGAAATATGCCGGATCATCCGGCATGAAATATGGTTTGTGAGCTGCAACTATGATTTTGATATTCATGGTTTTACCTGCTGTTTGAAACAATTTATGGCGGCGATGACGGTATCATCCATATCAAAGTAACGGTACATGCCGAGGCGGCCGCCGAAAATGACATTTTTTTCTTTTGCCGCCTGATCGGAATATTTTTGATAAATTTCCGAATTGCGAATATTATTTACCGGATAATACGGTTCATCTCCCCGTTTCCAGTCGGCCGGATATTCCCGGGTGACAAAGGTGTAAGGAGCATTGAATCCGTCTTTATTTTCAACTTCAAAGTGTTTGTGTTCAATGGTTCTGGTGTACGGCACCGAGGCTGAAGTATGGTTGATCACCGCCACGCCCTGTTGATTCTGACAGGGATATTTATCGGTTTCAAAGCGCAAAGAACGGTATTCCAGTTCGCCGAAACAATAATCAAAATAAGAATCGATGGTGCCGGTATAAATTACCTTTTCTGCCAGTTGAGGCAATTCATTTTTATTGGCAAGGAAGTCGCAGGAAAGGCGGATTTCGGTATCACCGAACATTTTCCGGATCATTCCGGTGTATCCGCCGATGGGGATGCCTTGAAAACGGTCATTGAAGTAGTTGTTGTCATAAGTGAAACGCAATGGCAGCCGTTTGATGATATCGGCGGCAAGTTCGGTGCATGCTCTGCCCCACTGCTTTTCGGTGTAGCCTTTGATGAGCAATTCGTAAATATCTCTGCCGACGAGTGAAATGGCTTGTTCTTCAAGGTTTTGTGGTGTTTTGACTTCTCCGGCCTGTTCTGCGATGCGTTTTCGGGCCTGTTCCGGGGTGATGACATCGGGCCAGATGGCGTGAAAGGTATTCATATTGAATGGCAGATTGAATAATTTGCCATTGATGAGAGCCACCGGACTGTTGGTATAGCGGTTGAATTCGGCAAACCGGTTGACGAAATCCCAGCACTCTTTATCATCGGTATGAAAGATGTGCGCGCCATATTGATGTATATTGATGCCATCGACATTTTCGGTATAGATATTTCCGGCGATATGGTTGCGTTTTTCGACGGCCAGACAACTTTTTCCGGCTTCGCGGGCGAGAGCTGCGAAAGTCGCATTGAAAAGTCCGGCCCCGACGAGAAGATAATCATATTTCATCGTTTATTTATCCTTATTGGTTGTAACCTTCTGAAACTCCCGGTTTGCTGCAAATGCTGATGATTGTCACTTTATGTTTCGAAGCCAGAATGTTTGCTAAATTACTGACAGCTCTTTCTGTCCCTGCCCGCAAAGATATATCTGCTATAACTATTGCTGTTCTCACTATTTTCACCTGTAATACAATAATTTTAATGAGTTTCTGATTTTAAGTAAAATATTACAAAAGCATGATTTTTGTATTTGCATTATAATTTCAGTGGTCAAAGGATATGATACAAAGGCACTTAAAATCACAAGTCTTTTGATGATATGGAGATTCGGAGCAAACAATATTCTTCTGCGATCAGCAGACCACAGATTTTTAAAATCTTCTGTTGTCAATAATTTATGTTTTATCGCCTTAAACATAGACAATGCCTGAAAGTTTGCCAAATTTCTTTGTTGATGCAGCGGCAATATACCTTTCAAAAAGTCCACAACTTGGCAAGTTCCATTAAAATATTCTATTTTATAAGCCGCAGGAAAAGTATAAGAATTTTCTCTTTCCCTGAAGTAATGGTAAAAAGATTCTGAATACCAGGCAACTTTCTTACATTTTAATAACATCTGCGAAACTCTTAGAAAGTCTTCAGAAAGACAAATATCATCCGGAGCATAAATATCATCCGCCAAAACGATATCTTTTTTGAAAAGTTTGTTACACAAAGAGCAATGAACTTTTCCGGAAAGAATATTTTTTAATAGAGTATCACAACAGTTGTATTGCGGGATTGTAATTATTTTTTGCTTTCCGGAAGAGATGTTTTCAAAATAATCACAATAAACCATATCTGCATCATTTTCTTTCGCAGCATTATACATCTTTTCATACATATCCAGCTCAACCCAATCATCAGAATCACAGTGAATGATGTATTCCCCGGAAGCATATGCCAGTCCGGTTTTTCTGGCGGCAACCAACCCTTTGTTTTGTTCATGGTGGATGATTTTTGTCTGCTCTTTACGGTGAGGATACTCCGACAGGATTTGCTCTAAAATCTCAATGCTTCTATCCGGGGTACAGTCATTGACAAAGACAAATTCAATGTCTTCCCGCATAGTTTGCTCAAACAAACTGCGGGCGCATCTTTCGATGTATTTTTCCACCCCGTAAACCGGGATGCATACTGAAACTTTTACACTCATAAAAACTCCTTTGAACGGACATTAACAGACATTAACAGACATTAACAGACATTAACAGACATTAACAGACATTAACAGACATTAACAGACATTAACAGACATTAACAGACATTACAGACGCTACGGACATGACTGATCGTTACTCTTTCCTGCGCTTTTTTAACCGCACTTGCATCATGCGTTCAGAAAATCCGCCGTTTTGTTCAAAATTTTCCGCTTGCTTTCTTAATAGTTTATCCAACAGATAATTGGTTATATTTATCAACATTAAGGCCCCATTCGCGACGATTGCCGCCTGGGCAGCACATTTCCCATGATCAGTATTTTGGCTCAACGCCCAGAGAATAAACTCCCGGAATTGTTCCATCGTGGAAATTTTACATTTTACACACTCCTGATAAAGAGGGTGATCTTTTGTCCATTGTACAGCTTCATGCTGCCGTAAAAAATCTTCATAATCCAAACGCAACTCTTCCAGTGAAGCACGGGCGACACCGGTCAATTTCAATTCTGTGCGCGAACTGGTCGCGGAAGCACAGGATCCTTCTGCAATATTTTGTACTCCACTGCGGGCAGCTTGCACCATTTGATCGGTGGTTCGGGAATTTTTCGGGATATATAATTCCACAAAACGGACAGTTATATCATAGCACAGCTGCGCCAGGGTGAATGCCCGCAATTTGCGGTAACCGCCGGATGGCTGGAGCAAAGAAGATCGATCGTCGCTCATTTTTTTATTTCTCCCGACTGTTTTTTAAGCTGATTAAACAGATATTACAGATGCTGACATTAACCGTTCTGTCCGTTCTTGTCCGTCTTGTCCGTTATCTCAAAAGAACATTTATCCGGCAATATACTGCTGAAAGCATCGTGTAACTGCTTGGATGCAAGTTCAAAATCTGCATCTGCCGAATCATTGCAGCAGATCATCTTATACTTTTGTTTCTTGATTGCCCTGAAAGCCTCCATCCCTTCCTTGAAAATATCAAAGCACTTTCCGCGACCTGGAGAAACCGGCACAAAGTTTCCGGTACAAAATTGATAATATTGCACCAGCCACTGATTGACATCTGTAAATTTACGGAATTTATTTTGACAGGTGTGGTCCATTATTTCAGGATTTTCCTGCCAAACCAGGCCGAGCATCGATTTTCTGAAAGCCGATGGCAGATGGTGAACATAAAATCCATAAATCTGCCGGTAAGGTAATTGCAAGAATGAACTGATCCCTGTTTTTCCGTATTTCGGTGAAAAAAATTTGTACCAATACTTTTTTAAGACTTCTTTTTTGTTGAAGCGGTGATTTATGACCATAATATCATTGAACCCCATGGAAAAAACATTTTCCGGAAGGGGTATGCCGTTATCTGGAAGAAAAAGATTCGCAGGTCCTAAAACCGCTGTATCACACGGCAGACTATTCCGGAAAAAATCTGTTTCTTTCACCGGTTTGGTTAAAAATATATCGTCATTGAAGTAGACAAAATGTTCTGCCAAGCCATCGATCCTGTGTATATTCAACTCAATCGGATTGGCACTGAATGTCGGAAGATATTTTTCAGGAATATAGTCTTTGTGATTGACAATATGCAGTTTCGGATGCTCTATATTCAGCCATTTTGGCACATGGCCCCAGGTGATGAAGTGGACTTTATTTACCCAGGGGGCAAATTTTTCCACCCCCCTGAACCAATAAGGCAAAAGCCCCCAATCGCGGAAACGAACAATTCTTGAGTCTCCGGAATCATCGCTGTACTTTGCCCGTTCAGCCTGCCATGCCGGATCATTGCCATCAACCCAGGGAATGACAAAATCTATCGGATGAGTTATCTTCATTATTTTATACCTTTAATTTTTCTGTATATTTTACTTGCCAGAGAAAAGTTGATACACGCCAAATAAAAAATGCATCCCGGCCCGCATAGTTTGCTCAAACAAACTGCGGGCGCATCTTTCGATGTATTTTTCCACCCCGTAAACCGGGATGCAGACGGATATTTTTACGCTCATTTACAATCCTCTTTAATGTTTTTCCGGAAACTGTCCGTGAATTTCCGGAACAGTGTTTTTATTACACTGTATATAAGATCATCTTTTATCACCAATAAAACAGCGCCATACATTACAGCTCCGGAGATTGATAATATACTTAACTTCCAGAATGCGTTGAGAGTGATACAGTTGATTATTGCCATAAGAAATCCCGTCATAGCTGCCGCACATAATAAGTATAAAGAGAACATTTTGACTGTTTTTCCTGCATTCAGATAGTGACGGCATTCATAGAACATCAGGGCGGTAACAATCACTTCGGCTATAACCGAAGCAATCGCCGCTCCTTGTGCTTGATAACGGTTTATCAGCCATAAGTTCAAAAGAAAATTCATCACCGCTCCGATACAGACATTTCGTGTATAAAGATTCTCTTTTTTGACCGCCAGTAAGCAGCTTCCTGTAACTCTTCCGATTCCAATTACTAAAAACAGAACTCCCAATGTTTGCAGCAATATTACAGTGTCATCAAAACCGGGACCCAGAAACCACGGCATAAATATCGGGGCTACTATAATAACTCCGGCAATCATCGGCAGAGTGATCAGACAGACAAAACGGATTCCCATAGAGAGTTTTTTTCTGATCTCCTCCGTATTTCCCGCTGCATGGAGTGAAGCGATCCGGGGCATCAGAACCCCCGCCGCCGCACCGACAAAGTTCATCAATACCCGGATCACTTTCATCGCTTCTTCATAACAGCCATTCTGATAGGGCGATTGCGTGATAACTCCGATCATGGTTTTATCCAATACGGTGTAAACCTGAATGGCGATTTGCGGAATGAAAAGCGGAATCATTTTTTTGATATGATACGGCACTGCAGAAAAACTGACTCGGATCTTCTCTTTCCAGCACTGGAAAAACACCGGACAAAGCAGAGTCGCTCCGCCCACAAGAAATGTTCCGACCCGGAAGAGTACATAAAGAGGCAGATCTTCCGGAGATCTGATAAAGGAAAAGATTAAAATAATATAAAGCATTTTTACCAGAAAATTACGGTAAAGCAGACTCTTGAAATCTTCTTTTCCCTGATAAAACCAACCGATATCCCAGTGAAACGCGATCAGTTCCAAAACCTGGATCCAGTAGATCAGCTGATATTTTGTCTGCAATAAAGTATAAACGATATATCCCGCAAGAACAATTCCTGTTGTGATTCCGGATGCAAGAAAAATTTCTGCAAAAG
>SUVW01000038.1 GCA_015061815.1 Lentisphaerota bacterium | reverse complement strand
TTTTTTTGTGCCTGTATTTAAGGTTGAATTGCAAGGATTTATCTCTATTTCGGCAAAACGGAGAATTTGAGAAGTTGCCGCTTTCACGGATGTCAGAGACCGTGAGTTTGCATTACGCAGGCGCAGCTCAAATCATCAACAGAATTTTGCGCCCGGCGGGATTTCCTGCCGGGTGTTTTTGTGTCTGAAAAAACTGTAAATGGCACAGCAATAAATCTTTAAATTATTTTTTACAGTTGCTTGACAAACTTGCATAGTCAACTTATATTATAGCAAAGTTGCATGAACATCCGCAAAATGGGGGACAGTCGATGAAAAATTACCGTGCCATTGCCGCCGAACTCAAACGCCGGATCAGAAGCGGGGAATACAAAGTAAGTGCCCCTCTCCCATCCCGGATGAGTCTGCTCAAAGAGTTTGGCGTTGCCCGTTCAACGCTTGACCGGGCGATGGCTGAATTGCAAAGTTCCGGTGACATCATCAGCCGCCGCGGTTCCGGGACCTATGCCAATGCTCCATCCCGGTACCGGATCGGGATCATCGGCCGTTTTCTGGAGCAATATCTGCAAAAAAGTGAACTGCCGCTGATCCGGATCCCCGACAGTATGTTGGAGCAGCGTTCTGAACATGACAAATTGAAAACCTTTGATGCGTTATTGTGGATGCAGCCCAACCGTGAGCAATTGAAAATAGCCGGGAAATTGCAGGACACGATCCCCCAGCTCATCCTCAACCGCCAGGAAGACGGATTTACCGCGATTTCTTTTGATCACCGGCAGGCGTATAAAAAAATAACTCTGGAGCGGCTGGAAAAATATCCGGATTGTATTCCGGTTTTTCTGCAGCAGCAGCAATACACTTTGCCGGTGCATTACCGGCTGGCGGGATTTACCGATGCCTGCCGCGAAAAAAAATGTTTTTACGAAATATGCCGGATGCCGGATGATTTTGAGGGCAAAATCCAGGTATTGCGGCAGAAACTCGCGGAATTTGAACCGCAGCGGCCGGTCGTACTGGTTTCAGACTCTCTGGGGCATACCGGCGCAGTCATGGCATTGGCAAGAGAACAGCAATGGCAGTGGCAGAAAACGCATCTTTACAGCGATGCGGATAATTTCTACCCCGTTGAGGTGTGGGGGGTGCAAGTGACAAGTTTCCGGCAGGATCATTTTCAGCTTATACAGGATGGCGTGGAGCGGATCCAGCGGATGCTTGCCGGTGATGATGATGGCGAATTGACCTTGATCGAGGTCGATTTCTGTTACGGTGATACGTAAATTTCATAAATTACAGTTGGGGAAAATATGGAAAACACCAATGACAACAGCGGCTGGAAAAGATCCGTAAAGCCTTTTGCTTTGACAGAGCTTCCGTGGATTTTTACCGTCTTATCATTGCTTTTATTTGTTCATAAAAGAGTTCCGCTTTTATTTGAAAGCGAAAGGGGGCGCGGGGGAAAGGGAAAACTCTCTTTTTTTGTGAAAAGAAAGTTTTCCTTGTCCCCGACACACGGTTTCACTTTGATAGAATTGCTGGTCGTTATCGCCATCATCGCCATTCTGGCGGCGTTGCTGCTGCCGGCACTGAAATCGGCGCGGGAGCGCGGACAGAGTTCCTCGTGTATCAATAACATGAGGCAGATCACGATGGCATTCAACGATTACTGCGACCAATATGACGGTATAGTCCCTGCGTACAACATCAACTGCCGCGACTGGAGCAGAGATATTCCGCTGTTGGGGGATAGAAGCAAAGTGCTGTTCTGCCCCTCTGTCAAAGTGAAAGTCGAACGGGGCGTCCACCACAACAGCGGCGGTGAAACGACCTACGGCATGAATTCAAGATTCTGGGGCGAGGGCACATTTGAAGGCAAAGTCCTGAAAGAGTGGACTCCGTTACGCAGGAACTCCCACCCCAAATCCTCAAGTGCCGTA
This sequence comes from Lentisphaerota bacterium, assembly GCA_015061815.1. GTDB lineage: Bacteria > Verrucomicrobiota > Lentisphaeria > Victivallales > Victivallaceae > UBA1784. Next base: position 5,775 of record SUVW01000038.1, on the reverse strand, counting down.
TTGCTGGTGGAAACTTTTTTGAATGAAAACTATTACTGGAGCCGGCTTGACCGTTTCACCGGCGGGTACAAAGCATCGCACGTTTCCGATTCATCATTCCCTGCCGCCGGACGGCATGGCAACGGTCACGTCCCAGCGAGCGGTGTCACATACAGTAAAACCAAAGTGGAGTGCCGCGTGAGAAACGGCGTCAATGCCGCTTATTTGGACGGTCACGTCCTGACACTGGATTACGCAGATTTCACCAATTACAAAAATTGTTACAAATATCTGGGGTACGATGACAAACATCCTGCCGCAGAGCAGTGAATTTAATACCGGGAGGTAAAATGAAACTTTTTTTGATCGCAGTATCTGTACTGGCGGTGTTCGCGCACAGCATTGGAGCAGATTATACTGAAAAAATTGCAGAATTGAGGCGGAAAAACGTCAATCAGCCGATAAGGCCGTCCGCTTTTCAGAAGTTGAACGGCGGATTCTGGAATACCTGGGGCAAAAGCAACAGCAGTGATTGCGGCGAGTATCTCACGCCCGAAGCCGCCGATGCCAGAGCGAAACAGCTGCATGAATCCGGATATACCGGTATCGTGGTGAGCGGCCGTCACTGGCGCATCGACCGGTTGCGCGATAATCCGCAGATCACCCGGCAGTTGAAACTCATTTGCGATGCGGCTCACAAATACGGGATGATCGTCATCAGTCATTTTGATTTGATCCAGTTTTCGCTGGAAGGTATGGAATTTGCGTTGCAGCATCCCGACTGGTGGCAGCTGGATCTGCACACATTCACCCCGTTTACCAAATTCTGCGTCAACAGTCCCGGATTCCGCAATTTCTATATCGAATATCTCCGCGATCTGATCCGCAACACCGGAGTGGACGGATTTATGCTTGACGAACTGGCATTTGCCCAGGAAGACAAAGGCGTCGGCACCTGCGCGTGTCCGGAGTGCCGCAAAAAATTCACCGCCGAAACCGGCGTGGAGTTTCCCTCTGAACCCAATGATCCCCGCTTCAGCGATATTCCCAATCCCTGGTATTCGCTGTTCAGCCAGTGGCGAGTGAATTGTCTCGGCGATTTCCAGTATCAAATTTCCAAAACGCTGCAAAAAGAGTTCCCCGAACTGTTTTTTGTCTCTTACTCGACCGGATTTCTGGAACCGGGAGTTTTGCTGTGCGGCTGGAATTATTTTACGCACTTCAAATATATCGACGGCGTGGGACTTGAACCGCCGCAGGGGTCAACGATCGTACAGTTTCCCCGGCTTTTCACCAGATGCAAATTGCGTATCGCCGTGGCGGATGCACTGCAGAAACCGCTGTGGGTACTCGGACAGACCGACGAAACGCCCGAAAATCTGCTGTTTATGACCGGGTTTTATAAAGCCATGCGCCACACCATCTGGAGTCCGCGCAATATTCCGGCAAGTCAGACCAACTGGAAACTCTGGAGCGATCCGGCATCCAGCCGGACAGTGCCCGGAGCAGCATTGATCTGTTCGGAACAGACGATCAATCAATTTGACAAAGAGGGCGGTGACAGTTATTATCAGAATCGCGAATTTGAAGGCTGGGCAGGAGCTTTGACCGCCAGAAAAATCACTTATGATGTTATTATGAGTGAAGTGATGACCACTGAACAGCTTGCAAAATATCCGGTAGTGATCCTGCCGAACAGTGCGGTATTGACCGTTCAGGAGCAAAAAGTCCTTGCCGATTACCTGCTTGCCGGCGGTGTCGTGCTGACCAGCGGCCGTTTCGGATTTGATGCCAAAACCGGCAGATCCGGTCTCCGTCCGGCGATCGAAGTTGCCATGCCGGAGCATGATTATTTCAACAGTGTACGCAATCTGTCCGACGGGATGCTGGTCAGAGCCAAATTTGCCGCGTCCCCGGCGGCAGAGTTCCGCAAAGTCGGCAAAGGTTATATCGGTATCTATCCGGCGGTGTTTGCCATCGCAGAAAGCCGGATCCACTTCACGATGAATAAACGCAACATCGGCCACTGGAACAGCATTTTCGCGCACCATGACTTCAGTGCCAACAGCAAACTGATCGACTCATGGCTGAAACAGGCGTTTGCCCTGCGTCCGCCGGCAGTGCAGTGCGATGCGCCGGAATATCTGGTGCCGGAAGTGTTGAAAGATTCCAACGGCAATCTGATCGTCGCCATGCTGGATATTTCCGGCAGAGATGATACTGAAATCCTGAAAAAAAGCATGCTTTCAGGCAAATTCATGCTGAAAGTCCGCGGCAAAACCGTCCGGGAAAGTTTCCGGATCGTCTCACCGGCAGCGGAAATTGCTCCTCCGGTGGAATTTGAACGCAAAGATGGTTGGGATCATTATACGTTCCCGGTCGATAAAATGCCGGTTTACTCTCAAATCATGGTGAAATATGAATAAAAAAACTTTATCTTTTTTCGCAGTGCTTTTTTGCAGTGTTGCGGTCAATGCCTGGCAGACAGATTCTGCCGGAAGTCTGAAATTTGTTCACAACGGGCAGTTGATCCTGGAAGAGACCGGTCTGAATGAGACCGTGTTCACCGGCGATCCCGCATCGGTCACAGCACCGCATGTATCCGCAAAACGGAGCGTCACCCCGCGCGGTGAGGATTTTCTGATCGCGGTCGATGCCTATTTCGCTCCGGTGAAATTCATTCCCGCATACAGTTTGCGGATCCCGGAAACTGTGCTGAAAGATGCGAAACTCACCGCGATCGTACCGGGCAAAAAAGGCCGTGCGGCAGTTGCGATACCTGACGGAAAAAACTGGCAGCTGGAAAAAGTCGTGTATCTGGCGGTGGAAAAAGAGGGTCTGAAATTTGCCCTTGATTTTGAGTGGACAGGCTCGTCGGCATTTCAGCATTACCGGGATGAAGCATGGTCGGGGACGTTGAAACGGGATGAAAACGGTTTGCAGATCACGCTGTTCCGTCTGGAAGAACCCCTGGCGGGCGGAAACTACAAAGCCCGGATCGTACTGCGTACCGGCAATACCGATTACGAAAACCTGCACGGGACATATCAGGCGCACTACAAGAAAAATATGCCGGTGAGCAGATTTTTTGCGTTTACGCCGGTAAAACAGCGTCCGGTGCTTTTCGGCGGATTCGTGGGGCGGGATGATGATGTCAAAGCATATTTGAAACGCTTTGTCAAAGCGGTCGTCGTGCCGGTTTCGTACCGTATTCCGGATAAATACGGCGGCGGCGGATTGAGCTTTCACCGGCAGTTGAAATTTCATGCCAACAAAACGGAAAATCCGGTATACGCGTATGCAGTTTCCGGCAGCAGAAAGCCGCATGAATTTACCATGAGTCTGCCTGACGGATATTATTTCCTGACCTTTCATGTCCGGGATGATTCTGTGGCAAAAGCCTATCAATACTGTGCTGAGGTCAACGGGGTCAAACGCATGATCGCGGTGAAAGGTGCCAAACCGGCGGCAACGCGGTTTATCGTCAAAGTGGAAAACGGCAAAGTCAATGTCAAATTCCCCGACCGCAGAAATCCGTGGAAACTCAGTGCGGTTTCTGCGGCGTGGATCGCCGGAAAAGCCGACATGGATATTGACGTCAAAAGTATGAAAGAGTTTCAATTATGAGTGATCATTTCAGTTTCCGCAACCGTGAACCGTATGCGGGCATAAATTGGCAGAAAACCTGCCGGATAATGGGGTGTACTCATTTGCATTGCACCGATAATGCGGCATTGCAGAAACTTTTTGCCGACGGTCTGGAGTTCGTGACTTTGTCCAACTATCATCCCTCTGCGCCGTGGTATCCGTTGCACAAAATGCGGAAAAATCAGTTCCAGTGCCGTCAGAAAGGGTATACATTCAACGGGGTATACCACGATGAAGAGGTGGATTTTTCCGAAAAAATAATGCAGTGGCGCGATTCGCTTGCTCCGGAATTTCAAAGTCAACTGCCGTTTACCGCAGGAGAAGCGGCGTTTTCCGGGATCCCGGAAAATATTCTGGAAGCCCCCAATGCGGAGCATCACAGTTTTACCAATGCGGTGCCGCAACTTCACATCACTGCACCGGGCACGACTTTTGTCAGCGGTCATTTTGATGACCGGGCGGATAATTTCGGACTGGCGGAGCGCGGGTTTGCGTGCGGCACAGGGCTGACGTGGCAGGAAGGATTCAAACGGATACTTGATACTCTGGTGATCCCCGACGGCGGCGGTATCATCATCAACCACCCGGCGTGGTCGTATTTGCGTCAGGATTTTTTGATCGAAATGCTGGACAATGACCCGCGGGTGCTGGGTTTGGAAGTATACAACGGCACCGGGCGCAAAACGTATGCCGATTTCAGCGACCCGCTCTGGGATGCGGTGCTTGCCACCGGCAGACAGTGTTACGGTTTCTGTGCGGTCGATCATCTCAAAAACAACGCCTGGAACGGCAGGATCGTCATTCTTGCTGCCGAACGCAGTGCGGCAGGTTGTCTGCGCGCATTGCGTCAGGGGCAGTTTTACGGAATGATCCGCGGCAGCGGCGCGGCTTTTGAGGAAATAACGTTTGACGGCAGGACATTGAGAGCCCGCTGCAACCGGGAGATGTATTTCCAGTTGATCAGCAAAACCGGTATCGCCGGTCAGGGCAACGGGCGTGAATTTTTTTTCACCGTTCCGGAAAACGAGCGCGGACGGCACGTTTTTCTGCGCTTGACCGCGCATGAATTCAGTACCAGAGAAAAACTTTTTGCCCAGCCGGTCATGCTGGTGTGATTTACTTTATAAATGGGATTTTCAAAAATGACAGATAAAAAAATTATTATTGCGGGCGAAGACCTGACCCCGTTTGCAAGTGAGGCACTGGAATCCGCCTGCGGTTTTGCCGAGTGGCTGCTGGCGGTGCAGCTGCCGGAAGATCAGAATGCGGCTGAATCCGGAACTTTTCTGGGCAGTTGCGGACCGTCAAACGGACAACTGCGTGCCTGCAACTGGAATCTGGCTTTCGCTTCGATGGGATTGCTGGCGGCGTATCATCACTTCGGCGATGAGCGTTACCGCAACGGTGCGGTACGGATGATGCGTTATTTGAAAAGTTTGCAGATATTTTCCCCGTTTCTCAAAGAGCATTATGGCGCATTCCGGGAAATGACTCCGCAGACGCCGTGGTGTTTTGTGCGGGACGCACTTTCGGCGGCGTGGGGGATGTTGGAATTTTACCGCGAGACCGGTGATGCTGAATATCTGGAACGGGCGGAACTTTGGTATCAATGGTTCCGCAAACAGGGCATCGACGAACACGGCTGGCCGCTGTGGGGGGTGCAGTTTGAGCCGGGATTCAGCGGATGTTTCAATCAGATCAGAATAAATAATGAACTGCACGGCTCTTTCCACGGCGGTTCGCTGAACTTTTTTTATCAGTTGTATAAAACTACCGGCAAAAAAGAGTATGTGGGTGATTTTTACCGGAAAATCGCCGATATTTTTGTCGGTGAGATCCAGCGGGAGGACGGATATTTCCACAATACGCTCGCCGCGACCGGAAAACCCGCGGATTACGACCCGCAGAAGAATCTCCATCGCGGCAACGATGATCTGGGCACGCTCGGATTGATTGGCGCGTGGCGTCTGACCGGTGATGAGCGTTATATCGCCGCGATCCGCCACTTTTTCGATGCGGTTTTTGCCAATCAGGATGCCGACGGAGGGGTGGAAATCAGTTGTGCGCCTGACCCGGTATTGCTGAATGCGGTCTATGAAGCCTCGGCTCTGCCGGATAACTGGTGTCCGCCGCAGGGGGCGTTGTCCG
>SUVW01000021.1 GCA_015061815.1 Lentisphaerota bacterium | reverse complement strand
TGCTTTAGCAGTAGCCAGTGAACTTAATGCGAATGAAAATTTCATTCAGAGCCCGGATCGGGCTGCCAGCAAAAATGCCTTCTAGGCACAGTGCATACCACCAGCTCAGCTGGTGGTTTTGATTATTCCGGAATAACGGTTATCGCTGATTATTGGCGAAATACTCCAGAAGTTCCGGTTCCAGCTGCGGGATATCCTGCGGCATATTGCCGTTGCGCATGGAATAGTGTCCCAGAACTCCGGCTGCGACCGAGTTGCGGGCGGCGACCGGATTGACATTGGTTTTTACGCCATTGGCAACAAAGTCCAGGAAGTTATCCACGATCGGGCCGTCCGCACCGCCGTGAGTTCCGGTCGATGGTTTCAAATGCCAGACCATATCCGGAGTTTCGCGGGGGCCGCGTTTGGTCCAGACATGGATTTCGCACTTGCCGGAATCTCCGATATTTTCCACCCGGCCTTTGGTCCCGATAAAAGTGTAATTGCGTTCAGCATCCGGAGTATAGTGACACTGCATGTAAGTTGCCTGTGTACCGTTATCCAGCTGCATCAGTATCATATTGTGATCTTCCACATCGATCACCGGTGAGAATCCGCTTTGCTCCAGCGGCGGATAATGTTCATCGCTCCAGAATGCATTTCCTTCACTGTCCGCCGCCCGGCGGGCGCATTTGTCATAGATGCTCAACATACCCATGCCGACCACCCGTTTGGTGTATCCGCCCATCAGCCAATGCATCACATCTATATCGTGCGCCCCTTTCTGCAGCAGCAGACCGCAGGTGTTTTTCTGTTCAGAGTGCCAATCCCGGAAGTATGCATCACCGCCGTAGTTGATAAAGTGACGGCACCAGCCGCATTGGATATCTCCGATCAGACCGGAGTCAATGATCTCTTTCATCTTGAGAACAGACGGGAAGTGGCGCATATTATGGCCGATGAAAAGTTTGCTTTTGGTCCGGTACGCAGTGCGGAGTATACGGTCGCATCCTTCTATGGATATTGCCATCGGTTTTTCCAGATAAACCGCTTTCCCGGCTTCCAGTGCGGCAACGGCCTGTTCCTCATGGCAATAATCCGGGCTGGTGATGAATACGATATTGATATCTTTGTTTGCCAGCACTTCACGGTAATCTTTTACCAGAACCGCATCGGGGAATGTTTCATTAAAGGTTTTGAAGTTGTATTCCCGGTCACGCGCCGGCATTTCATAGGGGTCAGCTCCCATGATGATTTCAAATCCTTTGTCCGGGCGATGGGCCTGCCATGCGTGTCTGCCGCGTCCGTGAGCTCCGATGACGCCGATTTTATAAGTTTTCATAATACACCTGTTTTAGATTTACAACACAATTTGTACTGCGTTTGACGATATAAAATAATACAGGAAGACTTTTTTTCAAGTATAATGTTCAAAAAGATATATTTTTTGCAGATTTAAATATACTTTCCCGCTCCGGCATTCCACCTGTTATCTCAATATCCCGGCAGCGCAGAAAAGCGGAGTTTTATCCCCCTTTTCCCCCGATACCGTGAATTTGCCGTCACTTCCGGTTTCTGCTTTCAGAAAAATATTTTCCCCGAATTGCCCGGAGGAAAGATAATTGAACTGGATCTCTTTTATCTGCGGAGCCATTTTTTGCAGCTTTTCACCCAATATATCACTGACGAAGCGGGCATAAACGGCATTATTCAAGTGGCGATTCAGATCGATATCACCGGCGCCGACCTGTTTTTCAGCACAAAAATCCGTCTGCGGCAGTTCCAGATTGTCCATTTCCGGAAAAAACTTCTCCACATCCGGCAGCTCCATTATTTCCGGCGGCAAAACTTTTCTGGCATTGACCGGACGTCCGGATGAAGTATTCACCGGCAGCCAGAAACTTCCCGCGCATCCGATACGTTTGCTGTTTACCAGCAATTCATAACAGCGGTGGGCAAATATTCTTTGAACTCCGGATGGATAGGTGCGTACTTCCAGTGTTTCTCCAAGTTCCGGGATGCGGTCAAGGCGGAGTTTCAGCCGGCTTAAAACCCAAATCAGCTTCATTTCCGCCAGTTCATCCATGCCGACATTGAGAATTTGAGCATGTTCGGCGGCGGCATCCTGCAGGCGGTCAAGCAGACCGTGCAATTTTAAAAAACCTTCAGCATCACATTCGTGGTGACGTATTTTCCCGGAAATCAGATGTTGATACATATAAAAATCCTCCATGAACTTGCATGATATCGCAATAATATAGCACTTCCCGGCGCGAAAACAAGGCTTGAGAACTTGAAATTATGCCGCTTCGGCGTTATATTAATCATACTGCCATTATTTTTTACGGGATTAACCCTTTTTAAATCTAAGGAGCAAAAAAATGGTTGACTACAAAACTCTCGGTTTGGTGAATACGCGTGAGCTTTTCGCCAAAGCAGTCAAAGGCGGATATGCCATTCCCGCCTACAACTTCAACAACATGGAACAGCTGCAGGCTATCGTTCAGGCTTGTGTTGAGACAGAATCTCCGCTGATCCTTCAGGTCTCCAAAGGCGCACGCGAATACGCCAATCAGACCCTGCTGCGTTATATGGCGCAGGGTGCGGTGGAGTACGCCAAAGAGATCAACAACGGCAAAGCTATTCCGATCGTACTGCACCTCGATCACGGTCCGGATTTTGAAACCTGCAAAAGCTGTATCGACTACGGTTTTTCCAGCGTCATGATTGACGGCAGCCATCTTTCCTATGAGGAAAATATCGCCCTGACCAAAAAAGTTGTGGAATACGCTCATGCCCACGATGTCACTGTCGAGGGTGAACTCGGTGTCCTCGCCGGTGTTGAAGATGATGTCAAAGCTGAAACCCACACCTACACCCGTCCGGAAGAGGTCGTTGATTTCGTCAGCCGTACCGGTGTTGATTCTCTGGCTATCGCCATCGGAACCAGTCACGGTGCTTACAAATTCAAGCCCGGCGACAATCCGAAAATCCGTCTTGACATCCTCGCCGAAATCGAAAAACAGATCCCCGGATTCCCCATCGTGCTGCATGGTTCTTCCAGTGTGCCGCAGGATCTGGTCAAGATCATCAACGAAAATGGCGGACAGCTCAAAGATGCTATCGGTATCGGTGAAGATCAGCTCCGTGAAGCTGCCAAGAGTGCCGTTTGCAAAATCAATATCGACTCTGACGGCCGTTTGGCGATGACCGCTGCCATCCGTAAAGTGTTCAATGAGAAACCGGCTGAATTCGATCCGCGCAAATATCTCGGACCGGCCCGTACCTCTCTCAAAGAACTTTACATGCGCAAAAACCGCGAAGTACTCGGCAGTGCCGGTCATGCTTTCGATAAGTAAGTTTTGATACTTACCGGTTTTAAGCATAAAATCAGAAAGACCGCTGCAGACTTGAGAAAGTTTGCAACGGTCTTTTTATTTATTATGCCGATGTGAAATCCGGTAAGAGAATTTGTCTTGCCGGAAATCTCTATTTACAGAAAAGAGGCGTCAGCTGATGTGGAGAAATCCGCGCACTCCGTCAAAGATGATCTGGGCGGCCAGCGCGACGATGTACATACCGGTGAGTTTGCTCAATATCCTTACGCCTTTATCTTTGAGCAGCCGGTTGATGTTTTCAGAGTAGTAAAGCATGATCCCGATCCCGATCCCGGCGATGATGATCGCTGCAAGTTCCGCCGTGAGCATCAGCCAGCGGGAGGTATTCAAATCACACGCTCTGCTGGCGGCAGAAGCACCCATGACCAGCAATGTTCCGATCGTACCGGGACCGACGGTGGTGGGAATGGCCAGCGGAACTACCGCCGGATCGCCGGTTTCGCTTATCTGCCGGTTTTTCGGCAGGGAGCTGCGGACCATGTCGATGCCGTTGAGCATAAGCACCAGACCGGCCCCGATTTGAAAGGCATTCAGCGAAATGCCCAGGCAATCAAAGATGACTTTCCCGAAAAGATACAAAACCACTGTCGCGCACACAACCGCGAAAGTTGTCCGTATTGCCAGCCGGCGGCGCGCACCGGTTTCCATATCGTCGCAGGTGGCAACAAAAACAGAAAGGACAAAAAACGGGGTCAGCAGTAAAAAAAGCCGGACGATCAAACCGATCAGATAAGACAACGACATGGTAAAACTCCATTTAAAAAATTAATAATATTACAGAAATGATTTTAAACGTAATCCAAATTCTTTTTTTGAATTACGTTTAATTACCTCTGCAGTGATTTTTCAAGCTCCCCGGATACGGAATAATGAATCCGGCGGACACTTTTTTATGAATGGAGCTTAATATACATGTTTCCGGGGCAAAATGCAAGCGTATCAAAGCGGTTTTGTCCGGAAACCCAACTCCCGCCATGCTGAATTGCGGATGCGCGGTTCATTTCCTCCGGCGACTTCCAGCTGCAATATCCATGATTTTCCGGTGAGTGTATCCATTTTTACCAATACGTTCTGGGTGGCATTGCTGCCATTCATTTGCGGAGAGAGAACATTGATTTCTGCTGCCGTGATCACAAAACGGCTTGGTGTGAATTCCTGTGAATTACCGGTTTGGGCGTTTCCGGCCGGCAGCAGCAGGACACAGAGCAGCAGTACAATGACGATGATGGCCATGATCGACAGATAAAAATGTTTCATTTTCTTCCTCCCTGATTTTTTAATTTTCCGGAGCTGAATATTTTCTGCAAAACAGCTCCTGTATTGACAAATATACGCTGAAATCGCTTAAACTCAATAAGAACAGTTTGAAAAAACAGCATTAATGTGATATATTAAGGAAGTGTTAAATTTCCGGACACTCCCGGTTATGGGTGTCCGGGTCGATTTTTAATGAGCCGGAATTTTTCCGGAGCAACCGGTAAAAAAAGGAGTCAGCCGGATGACAGCTCAAATAATCAGAACCGTTACTGTCGGCAGTCCGATGGGTCTTCACGCCCGTCCGGCGGCCCAGCTGGTGCATTTGGCAAACCGGTTCAAAGCGGATTTGAAACTCCGGCGTACCGATGGCAAAGGCAGTGCGGCAGATTGCCGCAGTGTTCTGGCGATGCTGATGCTCGCCGCATGTAAAGATACTGAATTGGAATTGACTGCTGTCGGTGAAGATGCCGAAGCGGCGGCAGAGCAGTTGGCAGCTTACTTCAATCGTAATTTTGACGAAAATTGACTCCGGAGGCGAAATAATGCGCGTTCCCAGTTGTACCGTTCAGGCTGCTCCGGTGGCTCCCGGTGTTGCCATTGGCAGAGTGATGATCCTGCACAGCGCGGCTGAACACGGAAAAAACACCGGGATAACCCCGGATCAAGTTGCATTTGAGCTGGATAAATTCCACACAGCTTTGACGGTTACCAAAGAGCAGCTTGTCGAATTGCAAGCCAAATTGCGGGAAAAACTCCGGAACAACGAAGCCGATATCTTTGAAGCACATCTGCTGCTGGTCGAAGACCGGACAATGATCAGTGAAGTGGAAAAAGGTATTGCCGAAGACCTTTTTGATGCCGAATCATCCATTTACCGGGCAGTAGATAAATTCGCGGCTGCATTTTCTGCGGTGGAAGATGTCTATCTGCAGGAAAGGGCCATTGATATCCGGGATGTCGGACACCGTATCGCCGGAAATGTTGCCGATGCCGGAGAGCGTATATTGGCTTATGATGAGCCGCGAATCGTGATCGCTTCGACTCTTACTCCGTCAGAAACTGCCGGATTGGATCGGGAGAAGGTTTTGGGATTTGCAGTCGAAACCGGCAGTGCCACCAGCCACACGGCAATACTGGCACGTTCAATGATGCTGCCGGCAGTTGTCGGAATTCCCAGAAAACTGCTGGATACACTCACGGTGGCTGATAAACTTATTATAGATGGATTCAGCGGCAAAGTCATAGTTAATCCCGATGCCGGCACCGAAGAGGCATACCGGGTCAAGAGCCGGGAAGCGGAAAAACTTTATCAGCAATTATCCGGAAACCGCAATTTACGGGCTGAAACAACCGATGGTTTTGCAGTGGAGATCGTTGCCAACGTCGAGGCTGGTGAGGATTATTCGGAAATACGCAAAAACGGAGCCGGCGGGATCGGACTTTTCCGGACAGAGTTTCTCTTTATGGATGAAGAGCATCTGCCGGATGAAGACGAACAGTACGAAATTTACAAAAAACTGCTGATCGCCGCCGGAGATGATCCGGTGACTATCCGTACTCTGGATATCGGCGGGGACAAGTTGAGCAATACTATTTCCCGGGCAGTGGAGCAGAATCCGTTTCTCGGGTTGCGGGGCATCCGGTTGTGTCTGCGGGAAAGGCGGGATATTTTTGATACCCAGCTGCGTGCGTTGATGCGTGCCGGGGTGCATGGGAATATGCAGATCATGCTGCCGATGATCAGCTGCATGGATGAGCTTCTGGAAACCAAAGAGATAATCGCCGGCTTGAAGGCACAGCTGGCAGCGGAAAATATCCCGTTTGCCGATTCCATTCCGCTGGGAGTGATGATCGAAACTCCGGCGGCGGCGATGATCGCTGACCGTTTTGCTGCAGAAGCGGATTTTTTCAGTATCGGCAGCAATGATTTGATACAGTATACGATTGCAGCGGACCGGAGCAACGAAAGGGTCGGTCACCTTTATCGTCCGGCGCATCCGGCGGTTCTGCGTTTGATCAAATATACTGCCGAAGAGGCGATAAAACAAAATATACCGGTTGCGGTGTGCGGCCAGATCGCGGAAGATATGAAGATGGTTCCTTTTTTGCTCGGACTGGGGATCAGTGAATTGAGTATGTCGCCCGGGGCGATGCCGTTGGTAAAGAAACTGGTCCGCAGTTTTTCCATGCATGAGTGCGCGGAACTGGCCGATAAGGCTCTGTTGTGCAATGATTCGGCTGAAGTTATGAAGCTTTCCGCTGATATGATCCGCCGCCTGGTTCCGGAACTGGCCGATATCGGAGAATGAAATGAGGATGATCTATGGGTGAGGAATATCGAAAAATATATCTTTCCGGGCCGATAATGGATGAATCTGCCGGAATGGCGCGGGAGTGGCGCAATGCCGCCAAATTGCTGCTGGGTGACAAATTTTTGCTTTTAGATCCCATGCGGCGTAAATTCGTTGACCGTGAAGTGGACAGTGCCAACGAAATCGTGGAATTTGATTTGCGCGATGTACGCGAAGCGGATCTGATTCTGGTGAATTACAACAAGCCGAGCATCGGCACCAGTATGGAGGTGTTTTATGCGGCGCACGATCTTGGTAAATTTATAGTGGCGTTTTCTCCTTTTGAATACCGGGAATGCAGTCCCTGGATGGTGAAATATTGCACCAAAATTCTGCCGGATATGGAGAGCGCGGTGGATTATATACTTACACATTTTACGGATTGACAAATGATTGGTTTGATTCTTTATAATTTGTTTCTGCCGCTGGGATTTGTTTTTTTTCTGCCGGAATTGATCCTGAAGTACCGCAGTCGCGGCGGTTGGAAAAGTACTTACCGTGAACGTTTCGGATTTTTCGGTTCCCGCAAAGATGAACTTGCCGGATTCCGTAATGCGATCTGGATACATGCAGTGAGTGTCGGCGAAACGGTGGTGGCGATTTCGATGATCCGCCGCCATTTACAGCGTTTCCCGGAGCAGAAGTTTATCATTTCGACGACAACGACGACCGGACAGGATGTTGCCCGTAACCGGTGTCCGGAAAATACGGCGGTTATTTTCTGTCCGCTGGATTTCCCCTGGATGGTGCATCGGGTCTTCCGGATGCTGCGTCCGGCGGAGTTGGTGATTTTCGAAACGGAGATCTGGCCGAATCTGATCTCAATAGCGGCAGCCAAAAAGATCCCGGTCCTGCTGGTAAATGCCCGGATGTCGGATCACTCTGCCAAGGGGTACCGGCGGTTCGGAAAATTGTTTTTTTCTTCACTGTTGCGCAAGTTTTCTCTGATCCTTACTCAATCGGAAGCTGATATGCAGAGATTTCTGTCCGTTTCGCCCCGGGCATCGGTCAGGGTTTCGGGAAATATGAAATTTGATCAGCGTATCCCGGAATTGCCGGAAGAGAATATATTGCATGGTTACCTGGGGGCAGCTCCGGAAAATGTCATTATTTTTGGAGCCAGTACTCATCCGGGAGAGGAAGATTTGATCGCGGATAACTTTATTTCTCTGAAAAAAGAGTTTCCGGCGTTGAAACTGGTGATCGTTCCCCGGCATGCTGAAAGAGGGGACGATATTGCCGGTATGCTGACCGGCAGAGGTTTGAGTTTTGCCCGTCGCAGTGACTCCGGTCTGCCGGAAAAAGAGGTGGACGTCCTGCTGGCTGATACGACCGGCGAGATGCTGCAGCTGATGAGTGGAGCCGATGTGGTGATCATGGGCAAAAGTTTTGCCGGACACGATGAAGGGCATAATCTGATTGAACCGGCTCTGCTGGGCAAACCGGTGGTTACCGGTACAACATTGCGCAATTTCAGGTACATATTGAAAGTTCTTGAAGAAAACAAGGCGGTATTCTGCTGCAATGATACGGAATTGCAGCCGACCTTGCGCCGGTTGATCTCTTCGGCTGAATTGCGTGAGGAATTCGGGGCGAGAGCCAACCGTGCGATCAATATCCATCGCGGAGCCACAGACCGTACGATCGATGTGCTTCAGGCGTGCTGCCGGACGGATATCGCCGGATAAAAAACGCCGGAAATCGGAAAAATATAAAAAAAATCCGGATTTTGAGTTAAAATATTTGCATAATTTCTCAACCGGTAGTATATTATAGGACTTTTGCAGATGCGTGATGCATGGACCTATGGCCGCAATCCTCTGGGCCTGTCGGTTCGTCGCGCCGGCGGGAGGGGAGAAGGCATTGGAAGCAATGCTTTCTGTAACGTAGCTGTACCTTGCCGTCAGTGGTTGCGAACAATAAAGTAAAACGTGAAGAAACGAAAATTAACAAGAGGTAAACAAGAGTTTTATGGTCAGAATCAGATTGAAACGTACCGGAAGCCGTAATGCGGTTTGCTATCGGATCGTGGTAATGGATCAGCGTTCCAGCCGTGACGGCAAAGCTATCGAACAGGTTGGTTTCTACAATCCGCGCAGTAAAGAGGAGAAGATTGATCTTGTCCGTGTCGATTACTGGACCGGAGTCGGTGCTGAAATGTCTGACACGGTCAAAGATATCGCTGATCGTGCCCGTACCGGTGTTGTTTTGAAAGATCGTGTCCGTCCGGCTAATATTTCCAAAAAAGCCAAGGCCAAAGCCGCCGCTGAAGCAGAAGCAAAAGCTGCAGCCGAAGCAGAAGCCAAGGCCGCTGCTGAAGCTGCTGCTGCTGAAGCTGCAGAGGCTCCCGCCGAGGCATAATTGGAGTAAGTTCCGATGTTTAAGAAATTATTCGGCTTCCTTTTCGGCGGCAGTAAAAGCGTTTCCGCCGCGACTGGCGGCAGAGGTTCTTTGCAGGAGCTGGAATCATTTGTTGATTATGTGGTCAAGTCTCTGGTCGATAATCCGGATGAAGTTTCCATTACTTCTGTGGAGAATAGCGAAGGCGCGACGATCCAGATCCGCTGCAGCAAGGAAGATATCGGAAAAATTGTCGGTAAACGCGGCAAAACCATCATGGCGATCCGTTCTTTGGTCAGCGGAGCTGCCGGCAGACAGCGCAAGCGCGTTTCTGTTGATGTGATGGATTGACAGAAAAGACAGTTGACGAAAATAAAAACGGGTGTCTATGCGGATCGACATATTGACGCTTTTTCCGGAGTTGTTTCCCGGGCCGTTGGGTGAAAGTATCATCGGGCGGGCCGCCAGAAACGGGATGATTTCGGTAAATGCAGTCGATGTGCGGCAGTTTGCGACAGATGCCCGGGGGACGGTTGATGAGCGTCCGTATGGCGGCGGACCGGGGATGTTGATGATCCCCGATGTGCTGACAAGGGCGGTCGAGTCGGTCAAAGGTGCCGGAAGTACGGTGATATTGACCTCACCGAGAGGTGAAGTTATGAATCAGCATCTGGCACAGGAGTTGGCGGAGGAGGAGCATTTGATCCTCGTCGCCGGACATTATGAAGGCGTGGATCAGCGGTTCATCGATTTGGTCGTTGACCGGGAGATATCGATAGGTGACTTCGTTTTGTCCAGCGGAAATATCGCGGCAATGGCAATCGCTGATGCGGTGATACGGCTGTTGCCGGGGGTGCTGGGGGACGGAGAGTCGGCACTTGAGGAGTCTCATTCGATGGGGTTGCTTGAGTACCCGCAATACACGCGCCCTCCGGAATTCCGGGGGTTGAAGGTGCCGGAGCTGCTGTTGAGCGGCGATCACGGCAAAGTAGCTGAGTTCCGGAAACGCGAGGCGGAAAGGATTACCCGCGAGAGGCGGCCGGATTTATGGGAAAAGTATCTGATATCAGAGCTTAATAAAGAGGTTAAAAATGAACATAGTTGACAACATTCGTAAAGCAGAGGCGAAAGCCGATTACCAGTTCAGCATTGGTGACACAATCAAAATCGCGGTCAAAATCGTTGAAGGTGACACCGAGCGTATTCAGTATTTCCAGGGTACGGTTATTGCCCGTCGCGGCAGCGGCATTGAGGAAACTTTCACGGTTCGCCGGGTTCAGGCCGGTCAGGGCGTGGAGCGTGTTTTCCCGATCAACAGCCCGCGTATCGCCGGTATAGAGGTCATCCGTCGCGGTCAGGTTCGCCGTGCCAAACTCTATTATCTGCGCGATAAAGTGGGTAAAGCTGCCCGCGTCAAAGAACTGCGCACGAAGTAATCAACGTTTGATTGTAACCTTGGTTATGGAACAGCAACGGGCTGTCCTGACACGGGACGATGAACTCCTCCGGTCGGAGCAACAGCTTCGGGCGGAGGGTTTTTCTTGGATAGCCGGAGTCGATGAGGCCGGACGCGGCCCGCTGGCCGGGCCGGTCACCGCAGCCGCAGTGGTGCTGCCGGATGCCGCAGAGCTGCCTGGGGTGTTTGACTCCAAACAGTTATCCGGAGAGGAACGGGAACAATTGTATGAGCAATTGTGTTCTCTCCCCGGGATACAGATCGCGGTGGTTTCAGAAGAGGCTCCGGAAATCGACCGGCTGAATATCCTGCGGGCGACACATCAGGCCATGCGCCGGGCGGTCGGTCAGCTGGAAAGGGCGGACTTTGTACTGGTCGATGGTTTGCCGGTGCAATTTACCTTGCCGTCGCGCAATTTGGTCAAAGGGGATGCTCTTTGTGCCAGTATCGCTGCGGCGAGTATTGTCGCCAAAGTCACGCGTGACCGGATCATGCTGGAAATGGATAAGTTATATCCGCAATACGGTTTCGCCAAGCATAAAGGATATGGTACGGCGGAACATTTGGAGGCTTTGAAAAAGTACGGGCCTTCACCGGTACACCGGAAAAGTTTCCGGCCGGTATATGAATTGCTGCCGGATGTGCCGGTACAGGGAATGTTGGATTTGTAAAAATGACAGTTGTAATGGAAAAGCTTTTTATTCAAGGAGGTATACCCCGCGCAACCGGCGCGGGCGGCACCGGATATTGAAGTTTTGCCGGCAAAAAAATCAGCCTGTTCGGTTTGATGGATAATAATTGCAGAAAGTGATTTTTTTGGCAGGTTGAAATATCGGCAGTGATAAGTTTTGAGAATTATGAGGATTTTTGAAATTTCCTCTGAAAGATAAGCTGTATTTTTGGAGAAGATCATCATGGGAAAATTTGATTTGGAAACTATCCGCCACAGTGCGGCGCATGTGATGGCGGCGGCAGTCAAGCAGTTGTATCCGGATGCCCGGTTTGATATCGGTCCGGCGACTGACAGCGGATTTTATTATGATTTTGATATGGAACACCGTCTGGTGGCAGAAGATCTTAAAGAGATCGAAAAGGTGATGAAAAAAATCATCGGGCGCAAATTGCCTTTTGAACGTTTTGAAGCCAGCCGCGAGGAAGCAGAAAAATTATTGGCCGGACAGAATTATAAATTGGAACGGCTGGCGGATATTGAGGATGGGGCCCCCATCAGCTTTTACCGCACCGGTGATTATCTTGATCTCTGCCGGGGGCCGCATGTGGATAACACCGGTGATATCGGGGCGGTGAAGCTGACCGGCATTGCCGGCAGTTATTTCCGGGGGGATGAGAAAAATCCGATGCTTCAGCGTATTTACGGTACGGCGTTTGCTTCACAGGAGGAGTTGCAGAATTATTTGCGTCAGCTGGAAGAGGCCGCCAAACGGGATCATCGCAAGCTGGGAACGGAACTGGATCTTTTCGGATTTTCCGACTGTGTCGGTCCCGGTTTGGTTTTGTGGCATCCGAAAGGTGCGTTGATACGGCATCTGATGGAAACGTTCTGGAAGGATGAGCATTATAAAAACGGTTATGAGTTGCTCTACACGCCGCATATCGGTCAGAGCAATCTGTGGGAGACCAGCGGTCACCTCAATTTCTACCGTGAAGGCATGTATTCGGCGATGGAGATCGATGAAAAAGATTATTACGTCAAGCCGATGAATTGCCCATTCCATATAGAAGTTTACCGTTCCAAACTCCGCAGTTACCGTGAACTGCCGCTTCGCTGGGCGGAATTGGGAACTGTTTACCGTTATGAGAAATCCGGTTCGCTGCATGGTTTGATGCGTGTGCGCGGATTTACACAGGATGATTCGCATATCATCTGTACGCCGGAATCTATTGAGGATGAGATCGCGGAAGTTCTCCGTTTCAGTCT
This sequence comes from Lentisphaerota bacterium, assembly GCA_015061815.1. Taxonomy (GTDB): domain Bacteria; phylum Verrucomicrobiota; class Lentisphaeria; order Victivallales; family Victivallaceae; genus UBA1784. The sequence goes on along the minus strand of SUVW01000021.1, from coordinate 34,752 downwards.
GGCGATCAACCGGGCTTTCGGTTTTACAGATATCAAAGCGTATCTGTCAACCCGTCCGGAAAAAGCGGTGGGTGAGCCGGAGCGTTGGGAAAAGGCGATAGATTCATTGCGCAAAGCGGTCGCCAAATGCAATTTGGATTGCGATGTCGATGAAGGCGGCGGCGCATTCTACGGTCCGAAGATCGATTTGAAGTTGCGCGATGCCATCGGGCGTGAGTGGCAGACCACAACGATCCAGTTCGACTTCAATTTACCGGAACGTTTCGATATGACTTATATCGGTGAGGACGGCAAAAAGCACCGTCCGTTCATGGTTCACCGGGCATTGTTGGGATCACTGGAAAGATTCTTCGGTATACTTGTCGAGCATTATGCCGGAGCGTTCCCGATGTGGCTGGCTCCGGAACAGGCAAGAATACTGCCGGTTTCCGACAAACAGCTGGATCTGGCCAAAGAGTTCTGTGCTCAACTGCGCTCCAAAGGTTTCCGGGTCGGTATCGATACGCAGGCTGCCGGTTTGGGGGCGAAGATCCGGACTGCACGTTCAGAGAGAGTACCTTATCTGCTTGTGCTTGGTGAAAGAGAAGCCGAAAACCGTACTGTCGCCGTACGCAACCGCAAAGAGGGTGAAATCGGAGAGATGACGATTGAGAATCTTGCAGAAAAAATGCGCGCAGAAGTTGACAATAAGGTAATTTGGTAATATATTATATAACAGTACACCCTCTGTTGGTATGACAGAGGGCGTTTTGGTGTGTATAAAAGTCGCCGGAACACAAGGGTGAGCCGGCAGAAATTGGTGAAAAATAAGTTCCGTTTGAGAGGAGGGTGTTCTTATCGCCAAGTTGTTGAAACCCAATGATCGCAGCATACAGCTCGATCAGGTCCGTCTGATTGGATCTGACGGCAGTCAGCTGGGGGTGGTCTCCTATGTCAGAGCCAAAGAGTTGGCACTGGAAGCCGGAGAGGATCTGGTATTGGTTTCCGATACCTCAAATCCGCCGGTGGTCAGGATCATGAATTTCGGCAAACTGTGCTATGAGCAGAAAAAGAATCTCAAAGCACAGCGCAAGAACACTGCTGCGCAGAAAATCAAAGAGATCAAGTTTCATATCAATATCGACCAGCATGATTATGAAACCAAGTTGAATAAAGCGATAGACTTTCTGGATAAGAAGTTCCGCTTGAAGATCACTTTGGCTCTGCGCGGACGGGAGATGGCGCATCAGGATATGGCTTTTGAGCTTATGGAAAAAGTCACTGAAGCACTCCTGCCTTATGCGGATGCTGACGGCAAAGCGAAGTTGCTGGGCCGGAATATTTCGGTCAATTTCGCGCCGAAAAATTGAAATGTAAGTTTCCCGCTGCGGCGGGATGGTAGAATGGCTCCGTAATGGATGCCGCACCGGAAAAGGGTGATGCATTGACCCGCCCGGTGAAACAAACATCAAAAAAAGAAGGATGTAAACAATGCCGAAACTCAAAACCAGAAAGTGCGCCGCGAAGCGTTTGAAGCAGACCGGCACCGGTAAGTTCCGCCACAACAAGGCGGGTGCACGTCACCTTATGAGCAGCAAGAATGCGAAACGCCGTCGTCGTCTCCGCCAGGATGGTGCAGTTTCTCCCGCAGAGAATCGCCGTATCCAGGTCGCATTGCCGTATGGTCTGTAATTAATCAAAGAAGGAGACTGCAGAAATGTCCAGAACTACTTGTGCTGTTCCGTCACGCAAACGCCGCAAAATGGTGCTTGCCCGTGCTAAAGGTTTCTATGGTAACGCCAGCAGAAATATCCGTACTGCCTATGATGCTGTCGATAAAGCGTTGGTTCACTCCTACGAGGGCCGCAAGCAGAAAAAACAGCAGTATCGTCAGCTGTGGATCGTCCGTATCAATGCCGCTTGCCGCGCTTTGAACGTCAACTACAGTACGTTTATGAATGGTTTGAAGAAAGCCAATATCGGCCTGAACCGTAAAATCCTCGCTGATCTCGCGGTTTCTGCTCCGGCCGAGTTTAAGGCTCTGGTGGAGAAAGTCACCCAGGCCTGAGGTTGGTTTGAATAATCACAGCTTGGAAATGGTGACTTTTTTCACCACTTTCAAGCTGTTTTTTGTTTTTTGCCGGAAAAGATTCTCCGATCCGGCGGGATTTCAGAGGAAAATAATATTATGAATGAAATTATCGAAGCGGTAAATCGTGCGGCAAGTGATGCCGAGAGCAAAGCTGCTGCTGCCGTTGATGCCGCCGCATTGGAGGCTTTGCGGATCGAATATCTCGGCCGGAACGGACTTTTTCCGGAGTTGTCCAAAAAAATGGGAACCGTCCCTCCGGAAGAGCGCAAAGCTACCGGTACTGCATTCAACACCGGACGCAACCGTATTCAGGCGGCACTGGATGCTGCCAATGCCCGTATCGGGCAGGGGAAAAAGGCCGGAAACGAGGCGATCGATCTGACTTTACCCGGACGGCGCTCGGCAGCCGGTCACCGGCATCCGATAACGCAGTTGGCTGATGAGTGCGTATCGGTTTTCCGCAGAATGGGGTTTGTCGCCGTTGACGGGCCGGAAATCGAAGATATTTATCACAATTTTGATGCACTCAATACTCCGGATGACCATCCGTCACGCGATCCGAAAGATACCTTTTATTTCCCAGACGGCCGGATTTTGCGTTCCCAGACCAGTCCGGTGCAGATCCGGGTGATGGAATCCCATGAACCGCCGGTGCGGATCGTTGCTCCGGGGCGGGTTTTCCGCCGGGACACTCCGGATGCCACGCACGGGATGAATTTCCATCAGATCGAAGGATTGTATATCGACAGAAATGTGTCGATGGCAGATTTGAAAAGTGTACTGCAGACTTTTGCCTGGGAGATGTTCGGAAAAGATGTGAATATCCGTTTGCGTCCACACTTTTTCCCGTTTACCGAACCGAGCGTGGAGTATGATTTCAGCTGTGTTGTTTGCGGCGGCAAAGGGTGCAATGTTTGTAAAAATTCCGGCTATATTGAAATCGCCGGTGCCGGGATGGTCGATCCCAATGTGCTGAAAAATGTCGGTTACGATCCGGAAGTGTGGAGTGGATATGCTTTCGGTCTGGGATTGGAAAGGTTGGCGATGCTGCGTTACCGGATTCCGGATTTGCGTTTCCTGTATGATAATGATATCCGTTTTCTGGAACAATTTTGAGGTGTCATGATGGATATTTCAAGAAAGTGGTTGAGTGATTACGTCAAACTTGATTGTGATGACGCCTATCTCTGTGATAAATTGACAATGGCCGGGATCGAAGTGGAAGCGGTTGAAAAAAGTTCCACCATTCCTGCCGGAGTGGTGACGGCAAAAATTCTCTCCCGGCAGGCGCATCCCCAGAGCGACCATTTGTCGGTTTGCCGGGTAAGTGACGGCAGTGAAGAGCTTCAGATCGTATGCGGTGCACCGAATTGCGATGCCGGCAAAATTGTGCCGCTGGCGAAGATCGGAACGGTCTTTCATACTGAAGAAGGGGATTTCAAGATTAAACGTTCCAAATTGCGCGGTGTGGAATCCTGCGGTATGATGTGCAGTGAAAAGGAGCTGGGGATATCCGACAATCATGACGGACTTATGATATTCCCGGATGATACTGCGTTGGGAGTGGATGTCGCCGGTTTGTATCCCGGAGATACCAGAATCGAATTGGAGATCACTCCGAATCGTCCGGATTGTCTTTCCATGTGGGGCGTGGCCCGGGATGTTTCCTGCTTACTGTCCACTCCGGCTGAACTTCCGGAAATAACTGTCCCACCCTGTGATACGGAAATTCCCGGACTGGTGACGGTGGAAAACACTGAACTTTGTCCGCGTTACATCGGCAGGGTCATTGAAGGAGTCAGGATCGCACCTTCGCCGGATTGGCTGAAAGAGCGTTTGGAAAGTGTCGGTTTGCGGTCGATAAACAATGTGGTGGACGTGACGAATTTCGTTATGCTTGAACTCGGACAGCCGCTGCACGCATTTGACCGGGATACGCTTTCCGGAAACCGGGTGGTTGCAAGAAATGCCCGGGCCGGAGAAAAAATTACTTTGCTTGATGGCAAAGTCGTTGATTTGAAACCCGAACATCTGGTTATTGCAGATGCGGAAAAGCCGATGGCTCTGGCCGGTATTATGGGTGGGGAAAATTCCGGAGTTACGGAAAAAACCGTTAATATTCTTCTGGAAAGTGCGGTATTCAAATCATCACATATCCGCAGTGAGAGCCGGAGTCTGGGGATTTCCACTGACGCCAGTTACCGCTATGAGCGCGGAGTGGATTTCGATATGGCCGAATTGGCTTCGCTCCGGGCCTGTCAGTTGATTCTGGAAACAGCCGGAGGTAAAATTGCCAGCAAGGGTATGGAAGTTTCTGTTCCCCGTCCGGCGGAACCGGTCATCAATTGCCGTTTTGAGAAAATCAGAGCATTGATCGGGACAACGGTTTCCAATGAAAGAATTGTGGATATTCTGCAGAAATTGCATCTGAAAGTTTCCGGTATTACTGCGGATTCATGTGTGGTTACTGCACCGCTTTTCCGTTTGGATCTGACCCGGGAGGCGGATCTGGCCGAAGAGGTCGCCCGGATCGACGGATTGGATAAGATCCCGATGATCCCGGTCGCCGGAAAAGTCTGCCATCCGGACAGTGAAGATGCTTACGCTCCGTTGCGCAATTTGCGGGATCTGGTCATCGGGATGGGATTTGATGAGTGTGTGCATTACAGCATTGTCGGTTCGGCATCAGCTCTGGTGGACAGCCGGTTTGAAAAGAGCGATCTTATAGAGTTGTCAAATCCGCTTTCGCCGGATAATGGCTGGATGCGGCCGGGACTGCTGGGTGAGATGCTGGGGACGGTCGGAAGGAATATCGCCCGGGGCAACCGGGATTTGCGGTTGTTTGAACTGGATAAGGCTTTCTGTAAAAATCCGGAGAAGTTTCCGGAAGAGCGAAATGAATTGTTGATTTTAATGACAGGCAAATGTCATCCGGAAATGTTTTCCTCTGAAGGCGAGAGATTGTATGATTTCTATGATATCAAAGGAGTTGTGGAAACATTGCTGGATAAACTGGCGATCACCAATTTCCGCTTTGTTATACCGGAAAAGGAAGACGGAAGATTCCGCAGCGGTCATGCGTTGGAATTGCAGCTGGAAGGAAAATGCGCCGGTATGTTCGGTGAGTTGAATCCGGTTCATGCTTCCGCGTGGCGCAGTTCGGCTCCGGTATTTTTTGCCCAGATGGAGGCCGCGTCTTTGATTGCGGCAGCATCACATGTGAAAAAGAGCTGCAAGGTTCTGGCGCAATTCCCCGGTACGACCCGCGATATTGCGTTTGTCGCTCCGGAATCACTTGCCAGTGGAGAAGTAATTGATTTTATCCGCAAATGCAAAGCTCCGAATTTTGAATCAGTCCGGCTCTTTGATATTTTCATCGGTGAAGAGTTGAAAAAACAGCAGAAAAAGAGTATGGCCTATAAGTTGAGTTTCCGCAACCGTGAGCGCACATTGACTGATAACGAAGTCAATGCCGCAATGGATAAGATCCGTAAACGTCTGGAAAGCGAATTGAAGGTCGAATTGCGATAAATCTTTAATCGAAAGGAAGTTGAAAAATGGATAAAAATGCAGGGAAAATTTTCGAAGGCAATCTGAATGCCGAAGGTATAAAGATCGGTATCGTTTGTGCGCGTTTTAATGATTTTCTGGTTTCCCGTCTGCTTTCCGGAGCGATGGATGCCATTGTCAGACATGGCGGAAGTGCTGAAAATGTGTCAGTGGCGTATGTCCCCGGATCATATGAAATTCCGTTTGCAGTCAAAAAGATGCTCGACCGTAAAGAGTTCGATGCTGTGGTTGCTCTGGGAGTGGTCATTCAGGGGGATACTCCGCACGCTTCATATATCAATGCTGAAGTTGCCAAAGGTTTGGCGCAGTTGGGGTTGGAATCCGGTGTGCCGGTAACTTACGGTATGATTACTGCCGACAATCTGGAACAGGCTATCAACCGCAGCGGTGTCAAAGCCGGTAATAAAGGGGTCGATGCAGCCATTGCCGCGATTGAAATGGTCAATTTGACACGGGCGATAAAAAATGCATAATCCGGCAGGTGAAGAAGCTGCTCCGCTGCATTCCAAGCGGTTGGGCAGAGAGTTGGCAATGGAGTTCCTGTTTGCCTGTGAGAGCAAACAGGAGTTGCCGGGCGCGGCGGAGTTTGATGTTTTCCTTGAATCGGTCAAGGAGGAGTTTGCTCTGGAAGATAACCGGGTGACCCGGCGGGCCAGAGATTATGCGGTGCGCCTTTATGAAACGGTCGGATGTGAACAGGAAAAAATAGATTCCGTTATTTCGCAGCACTGCCGCAATTGGGATTTCAACCGGCTGTCGGGAGTGGATCGCAACATTATGCGTATTGCGGTGGCCGAGATGATTGCTTTCCCGGAGGTGCCGGCGGTGGTCAGTATTGATGAGGCGGTGGGGATAGCCAGAGATTTTTCCGGTGTGGAAGCGGGAAATTTTATCAATGGCGTTTTGAATTCGATCAAAAATTCCGGAATCAAAAACAACAGCAACTGATATGTCGATTTTTTCAATATTCAAACGCGGTCTGGAAAAAAGTGCCACCCGGCTGACCCGGGTGGTCGGTTCAGTTTTCGGTGGAGCGAAAATCCACAGCGCAGCAAGCTTTGAAGATTTGGAAGCATTGCTGATAGCAGCGGACTTCGGAGTGTCAGCCGCAAAAAAGGTTGTCGGACGCCTGCGCGAAAGATATGAATGCGGTAAAATCGCCACCGATGCGGATTTGATCGAAACGGCAAAGACCGAAGTCGCGGAAATATTGAAACGCGGGATGAGGCCGGTTGCGGTGCCGCCGGAGAATGAACCGCTGGTCATACTGATGGTTGGTGTCAATGGCAGCGGCAAGACGACGACCATCGGGAAACTGGCTTCCCGATGGAAAGCATCCGGCAAAAAAGTGATACTCGGCGCCTGTGATACTTTTCGGGCCGCAGCGGTTGAACAGCTTCAGCTCTGGGGGGAACGCACCGGTTGTCAGGTCATTGCGGCCAAACACGGCGCAGATCCGGCAAGTGTGGCATTTGATGCAACAATGGCTGCAAAGTCCCGTCAGGCGGATATTCTTTTGATCGATACCGCCGGAAGGCAGCAGAATCAGCAGGATTTGATGGCAGAATTAAGTAAGATCCGCCGTTCCATCGGCAAGGTTTTGCCGGGGGCTCCTCACGAGGTCTGGCTTACGGTCGATGCTTCTCTGGGGGCAAATGTGATCAGTCAGGCGCGGGAATTCGGTAAAATTGCCGGAGTTACCGGATTGATTCTGACCAAATTGGATGGAACCGGGCGCGGCGGAATGGCAGTGGCTTTGCATGAGGAATTTGAATTACCGACATTTTTTGCCGGTTTCGGAGAAGCTCCGGAAGATTTACAGGAATTTGATCCGGATTTGTATGCCGATGCGCTTTTTGGAGTGGAAAAGGCATGAATTGTGACTCTGAATTTATGCGTGAAGCATTGGCTTTGGCCCGGATGGGGTGGGGATTGACCAACCCCAATCCGATGGTCGGAGCTGTCATTGTGAAAGATGGGACGATCATAGGTCGCGGATTTCATCGCAAAGCCGGTGAAGCTCATGCGGAAATAAATGCGTTGAGTGATGCACGGCGGCACGGTTATGATACAACGGGAGCAACATTGTATGTGACACTTGAGCCATGTTCATCTTATGGCAGAACTCCTCCTTGTACTGAAGCGATAATCGGAGCCGGAATATCCCGGGTGGTGATCGGTTCGATGGATCCGAATCCCAAGCATGCCGGAAGAGCTGAAGAGATTTTGCAGGCGCATAATATTCAGGTGGATTGCGGCGTGGAAAATGCCGATTGCTGGGAGTTGAATAAACACTTTTTCCGCTGGATAACTTCCGGACGCCCATTTGTTATGTTAAAAATGGCCATGACTCTGGATGGGAAAATCGCTTGCAGTAATGGTCAATCGCGCTGGGTGACCGGCAGTGAGGCCCGTCGCCGGGTACAGAAATTGCGGCGTCTGGCGGATGCAGTGATGATTGGCGGGGGGACTTTGCGGGCTGATCATCCGCAGTTGACTGTGCGTGAACCTGAAAACTGGGAGAAACAGCCTCTCCGGATCATCGTTTCGTCAACAGTCAGTCGTGATGCGCTGGATGAATATTTCCCCGACGGCCGGGCAGAGGTGGTGGAGCTGCCGGATAAAGAAGCGTGGAAAACTTACCTGCAGGAATTGGGGAAGCGCGGTATCACGATGCTGCTTATTGAAGGCGGTGGAAAACTTGCTGCCGATGCGCTCCGGGCAGGGGCGGTGGATTTTGTTGAGTTTCATGTCGCGCCAAAGCTGCTCGGCGGAGAGGAAAGCATTCCGGTTTTGGGCGGTTTTTCTCCGGAAAGTATGGATGAAGCATTGGTTCTGCGGCGGGTGAAAAGCTTTAATTGCGGTGATGATATTGTGATCAGTGGATTTCTGCAAGAGGTGTAAAATATGTTTACCGGATTGGTTCAGGCGGTCGGCAAAATAGTTTCCCGTTCCGGGAACAAGTTGTTGATCAATTCAGATGAAGCATTTTCCGAACTTGTTTACGGAGAAAGTATTGCTGTTAACGGATGCTGCCTTACCCTGGAAAGCTGTCAGGGGAGTACTTTGGCGTTTCATACGCTTGAAGAGAGCTTGCGCCGTACCAATCTCGGGACTTTGCCGGTGGGGTCTCCTGTGAATCTGGAACGGGCATTGCGCTTGGGCGATCGTCTGGGAGGACACATTGTGCAGGGACACGTGGATATTGCAGTAAAGGTGTTGAAGTGTTCCCGGATGGCAGACGGAGATTTTGAATTATCGGTTGAATTGCCGGGGCAGTTTGCCGGATTGGTCGTGGAAAAAGGCTCGATCGCCATTGATGGCGTTTCGCTGACCGTCGCCGGAACCGGGATGGAACACTTCAGTGTGCGGCTGATCCCCGTAACTTTGCAGGAAACTGCATTACGGGACCGGCTGCCGGGAAGCATGGTCAATCTGGAGTTTGATGTCATCGGACGTTATATTTTGCGAATGATGGATTTGCGGGAAGGTTCATCCGGTAGTTCCGGTGGAATAACAATGGCAACTTTGCAAGAGGCTGGATTTTTGTGAAACTGCGTTACGGGGTCAGTGTCAGTACAATAAAACAACTGCAGGAGTTGCCCGGTTTGCCGGAAATTGATTTTCTGGAAATCACTCCGGCTCTGCGTGAACATCCGGAATTTTCGATCCCGGAAAAATGGAAAAAACGTATCTGCCGGGCCAGCGGGCGCAGTGAAGCAAGGTCTTTGGATTCTCTGGTTTACGCCGGGGCCACCATGCGGCAGGAATTTTTCCGGTATTGGGGAAGCGTGTGCGATAAATTGACAGAAACCGGAATCTCGCAAGTTACTTTGGGGATCGATTGGGAAACAATCAGTAATGATCTGCATTATGCTTCGGTAATGCGGGATATGTTGCGCTGCTGTTTCGGGATAGCGCAAAAACATGATTTATCTTTATTGTTGGAAGTGCGCATTCCCGGTGGCATTGCCGGACGGGTCATGGAGTTTGTAAAATTCCGCAATTCTTTATTACTGCCGGTGAAAAATGTGATAGATTTGCATCCCCATGAACCCGGTGCATTGGCAAGTGTGGGTGAAATTTTCGAAAAATTGCCGTTTGACTGCAGTAATTTCCGGGTAAGTGTCGATGTTTCCGGGGGAAACTGTTTGACCGGACAGCTTCTGGAACGGATAAAAAAATGTTTGTGCCGGATCGGTCCGGAAGTGCCGGAAATCTGTTTTTACCCCGGCAGTAATGCAGATAAAACTGCTTATGAACAATTCTATGCGGTCATTGGATCATGAGTTCTGAAAAAAATCTTCTGAAAAACAGTATCGGGGTATCTCTGGCTACTTTAGCAAGCCGGATCATGGGATTGATCCGGGTGAAACTTGAAGCAATGGCTCTCGGCGGCGGGGCCGTCGCAAGTATCTGGTTCATAACTTTGATGATCCCTAATTTGCTGCGGCGTCTGTTGGGCGAGGGGGCTTTGGGGATGGCTTTGACTCCCGTTGTAGCAGAAACAGAACGGGATTCCGGTATTGCACAGGTGCGGCTTTATCTGGCGCAGATTTTGTGTGTGACCGGAGCAATTCTGGCTGCTTGTGTCATCCTTGTTTCCATGATTGCATGGTTGACCGGGCATTTAGCTCCGATTTACGGAACTTCCGACTTCTGGCAAAGTAAACGCCTGCTTGGAGTCTGCCAATTATTACCGGTCATGATGCCATACGCGTTTTTCATCTGTCTGACCGGAGTTATTGGTGCAGTATTGAATTATGCCGGAATTTTTGTCCGGCCGGCTTTAACCGCATTGCTCTTTAATATTTGCATGATTTGCGGTCTTGCCGCCGGAGTGATATGGCAGATGCCATCTGAAAAATTATTGATGTTTATGACAATATTAACTCCTTTGTCCGGAGCAATACAGCTGTTTCTGATGTTGTGGATGCTTCGTATCTGCGGCAGGTTCCCGGATTTTTCCCGGGCGGCATTCTGTTCTTTTGCCATCACCCGCAAGGTGTTGAAACTGGCTGCTCCGGGGATCATCGGTTACGGAATGCTGCAATTAAGTTTTCTCGTCGACCGGTCTATGGCAATTTATCTGGGGGATCAGGCGGTTCCCGCATTGACCTATGTCGATCGCATTGTGGATTTGCCGATCGGATTGTTCGCGGTTTCATTCGGAGCAGTGCTGATGGCTTCAATGACCCATGCCGCTGCTGATAATGATTGGGAGGCTATGGAACGTGAACTTAACTTCAGTATCCGCCACGTCTGGTTCATCGGTGCGCCAATGGCCGCTGCGGTGATATTTTTTCATAATGAAATTATCCGGGTCCTCTGCCTCGGCGGAAAATATACTTTAGCCGACCTTGAGGCTGCAAAATATGTCGCGATTTTTTACGGATTCGGAATTCCGTTTTTCTGTTCATTGAAAGTTATTCTGCCGGCTTTTTATTCAAGAAAAGATATGAAACGGCCATTTTATGTTTCTATGACTGCAATTGCGGTAAATTTGATTCTGAATTTGATTTTGATGTTCCCTTTGCGGCAGGGGGGGCTTGCTCTGGCAACAGTGATTGCCTCCGCTGTGAACAACTCTTTACTGCTGATACTGCTCTATCGAGATGGATTGCGCATCCATATGAAGTGTGTTATTTCGGTGATCCGTTCTGTGTCTGTTGCACTGTTTGCCGCCTGGAGCGTATGGATGATTTTGCCGTTTGTTCGAAAATTTTCTACCTTCGGATCGCAATTTGTGAACGATATATTTATCCTTGCGGCAGTCGCAATCCTTTTCGGAATTATCTTTTTTGCCGCAGCTTTTATAGTTCATGCGCCGGAAGTGCAGGAGTTTCTATACATCCTTAAACGCAAAAAAAGAACTTCATAAAGAATTTTCTTCTTGCCGACTGTTGATTTTATGGCGAATGTGCGATATATTATATGGTGACGTCCGGATGGCGGAATCGGCAGACGCAGCAGACTTAAAATCTGCTTCCTTCGGGAGTACGGGTTCAAGTCCCGTTCCGGATACCAGTTTTCGTTGCGCAATCCCTGTAAAAAGCAAGCTTCAGCTTGTGAAAATAAATTTTCCCCGCTGGAGCTTTTTCTTTTTACCTTTAATTTTTGTTCTACAAAAATGGGATTGCTCACTTTTGTGCGGGTTGCCGTCGCTTCGCTCCGGCTCTCGGCTTCGCCTTGTCAAGTCCCGTTCCAGATACCAGTTTTCGTTGCGCAATCCCTGTAAAAAGCAAGCTTCAGCTTATGAAAATAAATTTTCCCCGCTGGAGCTTTTTCTTTTTACCTTTAATTTTTGTTCTACAAAAACGGGATTGCTCACTTTTGTGCGGGTTGCCGTCGCTTTGCTCCGGCTCTCGGCTTCGCCTTGTCAAGTCCCGTTCCGGATACCAGTTTTCGTTGCGCAATCCCTGTAAAAAGCAAGCTTCAGCTTGTGAAAATAAATTTTCCCCGCTGGAGCTTTTTCTTTTTACCTTTAATTTTTGTTCTACAAAAACGGGATTGCTCACTTTTGTGCGGGTTGCCGTCGCTTTGCTCCGACTCTCGGCTTCGCCTCGTCAAGTCCCACCTCCAGTACCATTTTTTTGTGATTTCTCGCTGAAAACTTAAATTTCAGCGGGTTTTATTTTGGCTTTGTTGTATGTAACATTTACCCTCCGGGGAGGGGAATAGGTTTCTGGTTTCCCTGTTTTTTGCCCCCGGAGGGTGATTTGTGGCACGGTGAATCGGTGCTGTCCGCAACTTTGCTGAATTCTTCTGAAGTCACTTTTTGTTCCCTCTGTGTGTTTTTCCGATTCTCTTACCGACTTTTATGATTTGTGTTGGCACACCATTAAAGAATTGGAACAGAAGCAGTTGAAAAAGAAATATTATCGTGTGCAAACTACTCATGTCAAAGCGATCGGTATAGATGAAATCCATACCGTCGATGAGGCAAAAAAATGGAGCGAGTGACCGGAGTCGAACCGGCGACAATCACGTTGGCAACGTGATGCTCTACCAACTGAGCTACACTCGCATCAATCATCAACACTCATCTAATATAGCACGAACAAAAAAAAATGCAAATCAATTACCGGTTATCCATAATAAAAATTGACAAATTTGTCCGGGGATGATATTTTATAGAGGTGTCAGAATATTTTTCAGAAAGAAGGTGTAAATATGTTGAAACATGTGGCAATAATCATGGACGGCAATGGTCGTTGGGCTTCTGAACGCGGTTTGGATCGGAGTGAAGGACATTTAGCCGGGGCTCGTCAGATCGGAAAGGTGGTCGATGCAGCGGCAAAAATGGGGATTGAGTCATTGACACTGTATGCATTCAGCACGGAAAATTGGAAGCGGCCGGAACCGGAAGTTACTGCATTGATGCGGATCTTAAAGGAGTTTGCAGTGTCAGAATTGCCGGCAATGATGAAAAATGGTGTCCGGCTGCGGACTATCGGCAGAACAGATGATTTGCCTCTGGCTTCCCGTATGGCTTTGCTCAAGGCGATAGATATGACCAAAAACAATACAAAATTCACCATCAATATCGCATTGAGTTATGGCGGTCGGGCGGAGATCGTTGATGCGGTGAATAAGATATTGAAGGAGCGTTCATCGGATCAGCCGGTGACTGAAGAGGAGTTCCGCAATTATCTTTATCTGCCGGATATGCCTGATCCGGATCTGTTGATCCGCACCGGGGGAAATTTGCGGGTGAGCAACTTCCTTCTGTGGCAGATATCTTACAGTGAATTATATGTGACTCCGACTTACTGGCCGGATTTTGGCGAAGCCGAGTTGAAAAAAGCGATAGAATCATTCGGCGGCCGGGAACGCCGGTTTGGCGGATTGAATAAATAATATGCCGGAATTGCTGGATAAAATACGTGCCGTCCCGGTGGAAAAACTGCAGGAAGCAGCAGATGAACTGCGGAAAACGATCATTGAATCGGTCAGCCGCAATGGCGGACATTTGGCTTCAAGCTGCGGTTGTGTGGAATTGATCGTCGCATTGCATCGGATATTTGATACTCCGGCGGAAAAGCTGTTCTTTGATGTCGGCCATCAGGCTTATGCGCATAAGTTGTTGACCGGCCGGGATAAAGGTTTTGAAAAACTCCGCCGTATCGATGGAGTGAGCGGCTTTACCACCCCGATGGAATCCGAATTCGATCCGGCGGTTTCCGGGCATGCCGGGTGTGCATTGTCGGCCGCGTTGGGCCATTGTGCTGCTGATCCCGATTCAGAGGAAAAGGTAGTCGCGATCATCGGTGACGGCGCAATGGGATGCGGAGTCACCCTCGAAGCGTTGAATCATGCTTCAACTCTGCCCGGGGCCGGACGGTTAGTCGTGATACTCAATGACAACCGGATGTCGATTTCCGGTAATGTCGGAGCTTTGTCACGGGTGTTGAACCGGGTGATCGCGGCCAGATCATATAATAAATTCCGCAACTCGTTGAAGAAGATATTATCTCCGATGCCCAGGCTGAAAAAGTTTTTTTCCCGCTTGGATGAAGCTGGGAAAAGCGTATTTCTGCCCCCGGCACTCTTTTTTGAAACATTGGGATTGCGTTATTTCGGAGCTGTCAACGGCAATGATTTGAACCAGCTGTTGCCGACATTGAGCCGGATACGTCAGATCGGGGGGCCGGTATTGCTGCATGTGATCACTGAAAAAGGTCACGGCTGCCACTTCGCAGCAGCGGATCCGACCCGTTATCACGGGATATCCGGCTGCGATCCGGATACCGGAGAAATTTCCGGAGGCATCAGAGGATTTTCAGCGGCATTTGCAGAAGCATTGAGCAAATCGGCGGCAAAACATCCGGAAATTGTTGCAGTCTGTCCGGCGATGCTGGAAGGTACCGGATTGCGGGAATTCGCTGCAAACTGTCCGGAAAGATGTTTTGATACCGGGATCGCTGAAGAACATGCATTGACTTTTGCTGCCGGATTGGCGGCGGCCGGAAAAATCCCGGTTTGTGCGTTTTACGATACATTTCTGCAGCGGGCTCTGGATGCGGTTTATCATGATATCGCTCTGGCCGGATTGCCGGTAATCATAGCAGTTGACCGTTCCGGAGCAGTGGCAGATGGTCCGACTCATCACGGGATATATAATTGCGGATTTCTGCGTTCATTGCCGGGGGTGACGATTTTTTCTCCGGCAGTGGAAAGTGAAATGGGTATGGCGTTGGAGTTTGCCGTATCTTTGCATTCTCCGGTGATTATCCGTTATCCCAAAGGCGCGGGAGTGAATAATGGAAAGCCGGAAGATTTTCAGTTGGGCAAGGCGGTTATCCGTCGTCGGGGAGATGATTTTTCTCCGGTTTTGTGGAGCATCGGCGGAGAAGTGGCAAATGCTTTGCAGACAGCGGAAATTTTGGAGCAGAGCAATTTGGATTGTACTGTGGTCGATGCACGTTTTCTCAAACCGTTTGATCGCCGGTTGGCCGGTGAATTATCCGCGCACAGGCATTTTGTTATTGAAGATCACTCGGAATCAGGCGGATTGTATTCGGCTTTGTGTGAGGCTCTTTGCGGTGGAAAACATGGCGGTATATATCCATTTGCCTGGAGCAGTGATGAGATAGTTCCGCATGGTGAAGTGGAGCTGCTGAAGCGGCAAAAAGGGCTGGATGCATCGTCAATCGCCGGAAAAATATTGTTATTACTGCAAAAAAAATAAAACAGCACTTGCATTTTTGCAAGATGGAGCTATATTATATCTCAACGCTCTGGTTGGTGCGGTTGTTGCGGTCCGGCATCGCTGCTGACAGAGGCGGGTAAAAATCAAGGAGATATGGAAAATGGACAAAGCTGTAAAACAGGAAATTATCAAAAAGTATGCCCGTAAAGAGGGTGATACCGGTTCACCGGAAGTTCAGATTGCCTTGTTGAGCAATCGTATTTC
This sequence comes from Lentisphaerota bacterium, assembly GCA_015061815.1. Classification (GTDB taxonomy): domain Bacteria; phylum Verrucomicrobiota; class Lentisphaeria; order Victivallales; family Victivallaceae; genus UBA1784. The sequence continues at coordinate 19,195 of SUVW01000021.1, read as the reverse complement.
TGCTTTGACCGAGCATCTGCGTGCCAATAAAAAAGATCACAGCACCCGTCGTGGTTTGCTGGCGATGGTGGCATTGCGGAAAAAACTTTTGAGCTATCTGGCCCGCGAAAACCGCGCCAGATACATCTCGTTGACTGATGAGCTTGGCATCCGCCGCGCGAAATAAGTCACGATAATATATAAAGTCCTGGGGGTGCAGACTATAAACGCATTCCGAAGCGGAGAGGTGGCTGAGTGGCCGAAAGCAACAGTTTGCTAAACTGTCGTACGGGAAACCGTACCGCGGGTTCGAATCCCGCCCTCTCCGCCATTTTTTTTGCAAAAAAATGGCGAAATGAAGCCGTCAGGCTTTGCTTCATGGCACGCAGTGCCGCTTCATGCATCGCAAGATGCGCTTCATATTTTGCGGCATCGCCGCAAAATGCTTCATAAAAAACGCCTGACGATGAAGCAGCTCCATTTCATTCTGCTATGAAGCATTTTCCGTTTCACTCCAAATATGAAGCATTCGCTTCGCTCATATGATGTAAAAATGAAAAATGAGAGTTCCGGATTGCAATACTTCATTACGGATGATATATTAACCAACGGATATTGAACAACAGTTGCACTCAAATCCTGGTAATGCTGATAAAATCCATCAATACGGCAAAAGGGGATAAAAAATGAAAAGAAGATTTAAATTTATTTTTACAAACGCTTTACTGTTGTTTCTCTCATTATTCCTGTCAGGTTGTCTCCTTCCTCACACAACCGAAGTTGCTCCGGCAATCAAAGGACAAATAGTAGATGAATGTTCCGGTAAGGGTATATGTGGTGCTGAAATTACCTACACAATCAAGGCAGAAAATCAATATTCTGAATTTGCCATAAGTGATAAAAACGGATACTTTCAAACAAAAGTTCCCACGCAATGGCATTATATAGTTTATATCGGCTCTCCTGGTCATTATCCTGTTCCGGATTGGATTTGTGTTACCGAAAGAAAACTCCATATATGTAAAGATGGATATCTTCCCAAACACATTGTTTTGCAAGAAGGTCCAACAGATGTGTTGAAAAAATCAGATTGCGGAGTGATAAAACTTTCCCCCCAAGCTCCATAAGTTCCAAGTATTCTGAGTTTGTCTAAATCAAAGTGAAGCGATTTTCAGAATTTCATTTCACAGCGAAATTCTGAGTTTTTAAGCTCAAAATGCCGTTCAGATTACTGGGGGTTCAAAAGAAAGTGCCCCGCCATTTTTTTTGCAAAAATGCGGGATAGCCTGAATGAAATGAAGGCAATCACAAAAAAGCATTTTTGAAAGCAAAAAAAATGGCGAATGAAGACGTAAGTCTTCTCTTCACTCAAAACCGAAGGTTTTCTTCCTTGCCACGGCGTAATGCAATGAAGCCGGGACATCTTCACCAAATTCCAGAAGCCTTGCTTGCTTGTCCCGCCATAGCTTTAGCGACGGCGGATGAAGTCGCTCCCTTTGGTCGCTTGTGAAGAGGTCAGCTTCGCTGCCCGTGAAGTTGCCGCCTGTCGGCGGGTGGATGTGTTTCTTTTTACTGCGCTTCGCTTACACGGCGGCAAGCCGCCTTGATTTTTCTTTTTCCAATGCTATATTAAACTCTGAAAGGAGATCATCTTATGGCTGAAAGCAGATTGCTGTACTTTTGTAAAATATGTTGTTTCATGTTGCTTTTATCAACAAGCCGATTTTTGTTTGCCGCAGAGTCGGTAATGGTTCCTTCGGTATCAAATGAGCATTTTTGTTTGATCGATCAAATTGTACAAATACAATTTGGCTTATTGCCGAAATCAAAAGAACAAGTGGTCGAAAAAGAACTCAAGGAACTTTCCCTGAAAGATACTCTGGCAGCGGTGCGTTTTGCGATGATGATTATGCGCCGGGATGAAACAGAAAGCAAAAGAATATGGCACGAAAATTTACAAAAGTTACTGCAGCTTGCAGAAAAGAACAATCCGCAAGCTTGTTTGTATCTTTCTATGGCTTATCGGCATGGAATTGTGGTTGAAAAAAGTTCTGAAACAGCTTCTCTATACCGCAAAAAATTTCATTCGTTACGGCAAGCAGCGTTATTGAAAAACGACCCGTGTTCTATGCTGGAAGAAGTTATCCTGATTTTACAACAACAATCCCCTGCTGATGCAAGATTGCCTGAGTTACTCAGAAAATTGCAAGAAAACGGCAGTATTACGGCGGAAAAATTGTTGAAAAGAATGGAAAAGAAACAATGAGCCTGAACAAAATTATTGAAAAAACTTTATGACACAGCAAAACGCAATAAAACTTTTTGAACAGAAACAAGTCCGTTCCGTTTGGGATGATGCCACTGAAGAATGGTACTTTTCGGTAGTGGATGTGGTTGCTATCCTGACCGATAGCCAAGACCCCAGAAATTATTGGAAAGTCCTGAAAAACCGTCTAAAAAAAGAGGGGAACCAGTCGGTTACAAATTGTAACCAACTGAAATTGCCGTCTTCCGATGGAAAGTTTTATAAAACCGATGTTGCTACCGCTGAACAACTTTTCCGGCTTATCCAGTCTATTCCGTCGCCCAAAGCAGAACCCTTTAAGCTGTGGATCGCCCAAGTTGCGGCAGAACGGCTCAACCAGATGCAGGATCCGGAACGCTCCATTGAACAGGCAATGCTGGATTACCGGCGATTGGGGTATTCTGAAAATTGGATCAATCAGCGGTTGAAATCGATTGAAATCCGCAAAGAGTTGACCGATGAATGGAAACGTCTTGGTTTGGAAGAAGGTGCAGAATTTGCTATCTTGACCGACATTATTTACAAAGCGTGGGCTGGAAAAACAGCAAAAGAGTACAAACAATTCAAAGGCTTGAAAAAAGAAAATCTGCGGGACAATATGACCAACCGCGAACTGGTGTTGAATATGCTTGCAGAAGTTTCCACCAAAGATATTTCAGAAGCGGAAAATCCCGATACTTTTGCAAAACACTCTCAAGTTGCAAAACGCGGCGGCAACGTAGCAAAAACCGCCCGTCAGCAATTAGAAAAAGAATTGGGGCATTCAGTTATTTCTCCTGAAAATGCGAAAACACTTGGAATTGCAGGAAGTACGGAATTGCCGTTTGAAGATGAAGAGTCCAAATAACACTCTGAATTTTTCTGAATAAAAGTGAAGCGTTTTTCAGAATTTCATTTCACAGCCAAATTCTGAATTTTAAGCTCAAAAAGCGGTTCAGAATAGTGGGGGAAGATAAAAAACGCTGACCATTTTTTCAAGTCTCGCCAAAAATTCTGTGAAGTTTTTTCACAAAACCGCTTCACAAGGGCTTTTTCGCTATTTTTTTCCACTTACCCGAACTTTGCCGTAATCGCCACGCCACGTCCCTTGAAACGCAAAAAAGGCGGCAAGATTTCTCCTGGTATCAGATGTAAACAAACTTGCGTCTATCTTTGCCAACCCTGTATCTTATAATTCTTTTCAAAGAGCTTGCGCTCTGCTCCGCCGTTGTCGGGTTTGAACCATACTTCAAATCTGGCTCCGTAATACTGCCCCCATTCTCCTTCGTAAATGGTAAAATACATCCCGGTACAGAATTGTTCCAGAGGATCATCCGACCAGCCGGAAACATTATTGGTTGAATTTTTCAGCCTCGCGGCGGAAAGCGGTGTCCCTTTGGTGATTTCAAAGGCTTTCAAATACACAGTGCCTTTTTCTCCCGGGTTGCACCAGAGGATGGCTTCGTAAATACCTCCTTGTATACTGTCGCGTAAAATGAGATCGGATTTTTCTTTCCGGCAACTGTCCGTGGGGAGTAATTTACGCCAATTCTTTTTATTGGTCAGCAGTGCGGAAAATTCTTTTTCAATTTCAAGCAGTGCTGCCGCAGTCATTTGCCGTCCGGGAAATTGACTCTGGTCGAAAACAGTTACCAATGCGCCAGCACAGAAAAAACGGGTCGTCCATATATTGTTTTTTCTGTGTTCCGTCTGATTTCGCGGATTGGTGGGAATTGCGTTCCACGCTTCACCACCCAAACTGATATCAAACCGGAATTGAAACTCCAAGGCAGGATCACCGACTTTTTTCCCATTTTCACCCCACGGCAAAAAATGAGAGTAATATTGATGTAATGAGGGGGCAATTTCGCCATTGGGATAACGGAAATAGCGTACGGCATAAAGTTCTTTGTTTAGTTCACGATACAGCCGCCACTCCGGGTGACAGGCGAAATAGTGGATCAGAAGTTTTTTGTTTTCAGGTTTAGAGAGTAATTTTTCCAATGACGGTAAGGAACACTTTGCATCATCCGCAAGTTTCGGTCCCTGGTTGATTGCAGAAATAACTTTCTGCTGAAATGAACCCAGCGGTTTGTCCCGCCAATGAACATAACTCAAATTTTTTTCAGGTTCGGCAAGTTTGACATTTTTCGGTAACTTCAAGTTATCTGCAAATTTATCCCGGCTGGCTTCCCGGACATCTTGCCAAAATTGCTTTGCCTGAGCAGGAGTCATTTTTGCCCCTTTGCGGGCCAGCAGTGTAAATGTTGCTTTGTTTTCCGGCAGAAAGATCTGCGGGTATTTTCCTGAAAGAAAAACTGCGGGTTTTTTAAATTTCAGTTCCCCCATGGTCATGTGAATATATAATTTACCATCCTTCATCTTCCAGGAAAATTTTGGTTCCGGCAAATCTTCCCCTGTACTTTTTTTATATGCAATACGATCTTTTTCTCTCAACTTGACAGCTCTTTCCGAAAGTACCATTTCAGCAGAACCGTCCGGATTAAAACGGTAAGCAATTTCAGATGCTTTGATTTCGCCGCTGTTTTCGGGGAAAGAAATATACCACAATCCTTCCGTTATAGTTATTTCCTTTCCGGTAAGTGAGAACAGAACAGTGCAGGACATAAGCAATAATATAAGTGTTTTCATAATCCTATTTTCCTGTTTTTTATTTTCCAAGGGTGGAATACTTTGATTTTGCCATTGCTCCATATCTGATGGCGTAAATCACCTGCATGGCAGCGTTGGGCATCTTCCAGAAGAACAAAAGGAGCTTCCTTCAAAGAACGCCCTTTCCCGTAATAGTTGATAAGGTATCTGCTATTTTTAACGGTGAAAGTGTCGGGCAGTTTGCCTTTGTTTTCATCAGCATATAAAGAAATTTGATGATAGGCTTCTTTTAATTCTGACACACATCGCAGCCGTCTGCCGACTTCACGGGGAGCACACAAACACGGCATCAGCATCAATGTCATCAGAAAAATAATGACAGCAATCAATATGTATTCATAACTTTTTTGCAGTTTGCCATTGAGTTTCAATGACCAGATCAGAGTGCAGACAATAATCAGAAAACCGCCGATTAGAACGATCGGAGAATTATGATTGATATTCAACGCCAAAAATTCTTCAATAGGAAAATAAATTTCTTCAGGTAAAAAAGTGAATTTTCTCCATAGAGGACCAAGGAATTGCGGAAATATCCACAACCATAAAAAAGCAAGAGCTGTTCCGCAAATCAGTATGATCCCGGCTTTGCGTTTTTCAGGATGAGTTTTTTTATTTTCGTTCTGATCCATAACGACAATGCTCCTTGCCAATAAAAAAATCCGTTTCATCATTATTCGCCTTGATCTTGAAGTATAAAAATTTATAAATCAGACACCGTCAATGTAATATAGCATCGGCAAGGTGAATTTCAAATTGCGATTTTCTTTTATTTGCAACAAATTTGCAAGGATGATGCCAACGCTTCATCCGGATTTTGCCGCAACCGCCGCGACACGCCGTGCGTAAACGCAAAAAGGCGGCAAGATAATTCCAGCCGCCAAGCGGTTCCCGCAATCACCGTTCCGGGAAACCGAAAAGCCTCCGTTGTTCGTTCCAGTCTTCCGGGATGTTTTTCATAATTTGTGCGATAAGCAGCTCTCCAACTTTTCTGATTTCATCAAAATCAGTATCGTTCTGCGAAATCCAAAATCGATCGTGATGATCTGTCAATTTTGTAACATACCACCATATCAATTTTTCCTGCCGCTGGATATTCCGACCAGATTCTGGTAAAAACATTTTCTCCGGGAGTTAAACGTAGACGTCAGATGCCTGTATCAATTATTTTATATTTCACAGACAGTCTGACATCTTTCCGCAGAAAATCAGTGGTTGTTTTTTGAAATAAACCGGAGTTTTACAAAAGTATATTTATGCCGCATACAAGTTCTTTGATCTGACCATCAGGAAAAACGGCGGTAGCATGAATACCGGGTGGAACTTCCAGATGCCATTTGTCCAATGTGTTGTTTCTGCTGCTCCAATGTACAGCAATTCTGCCATGCGGAGAATCATAAGTACAATGTACCGGCGAAAATCTGTCATCCGGGATCACCCGGAATACGATGCGATCACAGTTAAAATCAATTCCAGCCAGTGCGGTTATCAAAAACTTCATAGCAGCACCGTAAGCACAGTGATTGAAACTATTCATAGCCGGATCACCAAATCCGTGTTCAAGGGTAAAGCTGTTCCACCTCTCCCAGCAGGTAGTAGCTCCCTGAAGTACCGGAAAGAGCCACGATGGATACTCTTTCTGCATAAGTAACTCCCGTGCTAAAGCGTATTCACCGGATCTTTCCAACAAAGTAAGAAGCAAACCTGTTGTCAGAAATCCGGTACTTATTTTAACACCGTTACCCCTGATCAGAGAAACTAATTCCTGCAAGTTGCCCTGTATGTTATCGACCAGACCAAATTCCAATACCAGAATCAATGCCCCCTGCGTCCTGACACAGATAATACCGTTTTCACCGGTAAATTCCCGTCCAAATGCTTCACGAATATTCCGGTAAAGCCGGTAATATTTATCCTGATCCTCATCCTTTCCCAGTATCCCGGCTATTTCACTCAGCAATTCTGCACAATGAGCAAAAAAAGCACTGGCGACCAATTCCGGCGGAGTAGTCTGTAAAGCAAGCCAATCCCCGAAGTTCTTCGCCCCCGAACGGATGAAGTTTTGGGAACCGGCCAATTGGAACGAAAAAGCCGAAACCATTGCCGGATAAAATTCCTCCAGAATCTTTTTCCACCCGTATTGTTTGTAGAGCATATAGGGCAGCAAAATCACTGCATCCCCCCAACCGGCAGCACCATCATTGATCCGTAAAACAGCCGGAGCAATTGATGGAGCCGCACCATCTTCACGCATCGCATCAACGATATCCCGCAAAAATTTACGAAAAAATGCAAGACAATCCATATTGAACATCGCCAAAGGTGCAAAAACCTGGACATCCCCGGTCCAGCCGAGACGTTCATCACGTTGCGGACAATCGGATGGAATTTCCAGAAAATTGCTTCTCTGCCCCCATAACGCATTCAAATAAAGTCTGTTTATCAACTCATCCCCGCAGTGAAAACTGCCGGTCAACCGCAGATCACTGTGCAAAACAATACCATGTACATCCAATTCTTCCGGGGAAATACCGTCAAACTGAAATCCATCTATTTGCAGATAACGGAATCCATGAAAAGTAAAATGCGGCATGTAATATTCCGGTTTCCCGTCGCCTCGGCAAATGTAGTAATCCGTAGAACGGGCTCCGCGATAGTTGATGGTATAAAGAGAACCATCCTCATTGAGCATTTCTGCAACCCTGAAAGTGAACATTCTACCGGATATACCACGTACCTTGACCCGGAAAACTCCGGTGAAATTCTGACCGAAGTCCCAAATATAAGTATCTTTTACCGGAGAAAATATTTTCACCGGCTGCAACTCTTTAATGATTCTGACCGGAGGTGAAGTTTTTTGGATCAATCCGGGAGCATCGCTGATTTTGCCTCCAACCGCCGCCATCTGCCATCCATCCGCCGTATATCCCGGATTATTCCATCCGTGAAGCTCCAGCCGGGCATCATAAATCTCTCCATCATAAAAATCAGCAGCAACCACCGCTCCCGTTGTCACCTGCCATGAACCATCACTGACAATCAATTCACACGAACCATCATCGTAACGCAATTCCAGAGAAGAAACAAATTCAGGATATGGACTGTAAACATTACGTTTCCGCATGACAGTCAAATTTCCGCAACACCAACCATCGGCAATCACAACGCCCAATGCATGTGTCCCGGCAAAAAGCTGATCTGTCAAATCATAAGACACAAATGGAGTTTGTTTCGCAAAATCCACCCATCCGGGAGCAAAAAAATCATCACTGATTTTCTGACCGTTGAGAAACGCTTCAAATATCCCATGAGCACTTATAGATAATACAGCTTGTTTTAATCCATTTCTCACATTGAATTCCTTACGGAAATATGGAGAAGGAGCTGTCGTTGAATTATTGTTGCGATCATATCTGATCCAATGGGCATCCCCCCAATTTCCGGCACACTGTTTCCCATAAGCGATACGTACCGGTGCAGAAAATTCGCCCCATTCTCCCTGCTCGCCGGCAAGTTTCACCCGGACAGACACGATCCGGTTTTCTTGCAAATCCTCTCCGCCCCAGGGAATCCAGCGACTTTGAACAGAGTTGACCTCTCCTGAAGTCCAGATCACTTCACCATCAGTATCCGCAACTTCTATGTAATATGCACTTTGCGGACAACTGCACTGCCAGGATATATCCGGACGCGGCGTATCGGTGAAATACACTTGAGAACCAACTGTAACAGCATCTATTTGTAAGGAAAACACCTCTATCATATATTGTTCCGTTTCAAGGTAAAGCAATTCCGGCTTTCAATGGGAAATGGTCGGACGATGCCAGATTTTCTCCGCTGAAATTATTGATCGTTTCAAAATTATGTACCGTAATTCCGGAGGATACCCAAATGTAATCTATCCTTTCTCCATCACGATCATCTATAAAACGATTCTGATAGTTATGCCATGTCCCGCCAAGCGGTCCAGCTGGATGTGTAACAGATATCTGCCGGGCGTCATGCAACATTTCAGCAGCATATTTCGGAGCCAATGACTCCGGCGGGGCATTGAAATCCCCGGTGAGAATTACCGGAAGCCCAGTTTGATTAAGCCGGAAAATCCGGTTCAGCATCACTTGCAACTGACGTTTTTGACATTCATACATCTGCATATGCTGCAAATGCACATTACCGAAAATGAATTTTTTTCCGCTGGCAATTTCTTCAAAAATACACACCGTCCCTACACGGGGATAGGTTGTCCCAAAAGAAAGAGAATAACGTTCCGGAGTTTCAGAAAGCCAAAAAGTTTCTTCAAAAAGCAATTTTAATTTTTGCGGATTATAAAAAACAATCGCTCCCTCGCCGCTTTTGTCCGGTTCTCTGCCATGCCCGGCGGCAGAATACCTGCCGTCTGCAGTAATGTATTTCACATATTCCGGGACGGTTTCCTGTGTCCCCACAACATCAAATCCGGCATCCAGCATTGTCTGCAACAGCCTGGGCAAGCGGCGTTCCCAGGAATTACCGTTTTTATCTCCCGGACAACGAACATTTAACGAACCGACATTCAGTGCTGACATCTTACTCTCATTCATAAAAAAAATCTGCCGAAATCCACATAGTAGCTTTAATATAATTTTTTCCGCTTACGGAATGAGTCCAATCAGGATTTTCTCCGACCGTAGCGTTACCGATGCCGATATCAGCAGCTTTTTTACGGATAAATCCACTGTAACCGAATACCGTTTCCTTTAATGCATAATTATGCACCTGCATACATCCGTAAGCTCCATCTTTCAGGAAACTGTCGCCGGCATCATATTTTTCATTGAGTGCATTTGGGACTTTTCTGCTGTTGCCGGGAGTATAGTTATGCGGAGTGAACTCGATATTTCCAGAGGGGAACTTGCCGCAAGTCAATCCTTTTACATTACTTCGGATTTCCATATTGGTAACATTCTGCTGAAATATTCCTTTATGAGAAACGTGAGGTATTCCGATTTGAGAAAGTTTTGCGGTAAACGGATCAAAAGATACGCAAACATACTCCATATTGCCGTTTTTGTGAACCAACTCAATATAGTAGTAGATACGCTTGATCTTACGTCCGGCAAATTTCCCGGAATTATCAACAAGATATTTGATTTTTCCGGCATCCCATGAGTTGTGCATATCATAAACATAAATCAAATGTTCTCCTCCCCTGCGGGCAAGGGTGATCTCCTCTGCTGAACGGTCATCGTATACAAACTCTCCCAGCGGCAAACCGGTTTCAGCCGACAAATTTCCGGCATTGGGATCGCTCCACAAATAGCGTACCTGACGGACTTTACCTTTCACAGGAGCTTTGAGAATTATCTGTGATCCATTGATCTCAGCAGATGCAGGTTTGAATACGGCATCGTTACCGGCAACTTCAAAACCGGAAATCGTTTTACCGTCTCTGACCCGGAATTTCCTGACATTGGCAAAATTCAGTACAGCCTGATTATTACCGGCTTTCATGCCGGCAAGCTCCGGAAAATCCGCCTGAATATTGCTGCGTTTGAAATCGTATTTCAATGCGAGATTTGCCAAGCGGTATCCTACTTGAGTTTTGTCTGCCGGATGGATATCCTGCCAATCGCCAACGTCATTTATCACAGCCATTTTGGTTCCGGATTCAACGGCAAAAGTTCGCTGAGCTTCCCAAATTCCGGCAAGAGATTCCTTTTTAAACCAGCGGAAAGGTGCCAATTGAACAAAATAAAAACTCAATTTTTCATTGGCAAATTCTTTCCTCCATCCATTGAGTAAAGCTGTCATTTTCCATTTGTATGACATGCCGTCCCCCATATTACTGCATCCCTGATACCAGATCACACCGCGTACAGCCATCGGAGTAAAAGGTTTTACCATCCGGTTGTAATTCCCGGAAGCATCCCATTGAAAACCGCGTTTATCCGGAATATATTCAGCAGGGAAAACCGGCGGAACCGGTGGAACAATCTTATCCTGATAAGATTGTTTGAGCTGCTGCAAATACTTTTCATAAGCATGTATGGTCTCCTGCATGCGGCTGTCATAAGCTGAAGTGCCTGGAGTTCGCCGCTGAACTTTCCGGAAAAGTTCAGCTCCTTCCGGACAGGAAGCAAAACCGGATGGAGCGATCCATGTTTCAATGGGAGTTCCACCCCAACTGGAACAAATCAAACCGACCGGGACTTGCAGCATCTCATGCAATCTGACACCGAAAAAATATGCAACTGCTGACAATCTGGCACTTTTTCCGGGCTGAATAGCCTGCCAGGGCAGCATCAATTCAGCATTTTCCTGTTCCATAAAGCCGCTGCGTAATGCACTTACCGCAAAACGTATTTTCGGAAAATCGGCTTTGGCAACGATTTTGTTTCCATCCTTTTGGCGATACTTTACAGAACTGCTCCACAGCGGCATAAACATATTGCTCTGTCCGCTGCAAAAATAAACTTCTCCTACCAAAATATCTTTCAACACGACCTTTTCATCTCCGGAAGCAACTGTCAATTCCGCCCCCTGTGCAGAAGCTTTCAGCGGTTCCAGTTCAATAAGATAATTGCCATGATCATCACAGATCCCGCTTTTACTCTGTCCCTTAAAAGTTACCGTAACTTCGCTTCCGGCATCTGCTTTGCCCCATATTCTCACCGGCATTTCCCGCTGAAGTACCATGTGATCGCCAAATGCCCCGGAAACAGTCAACCCGGCATATACGCTTGCGCTCCACACCGTTGCAAGCACGACACTCAATATACTCTTTTTCATAAACACACTCTCTGAATCTGTTATTTGCCGGAAATTTCCCGGATCACCGCCACTTTTCCCGGACGCAATGTCAGAAAAATTTTACCGTCTTTCACAACCAAAGGAATATTATCCAACAATTCCTGATACTCTTTGTCACTCTCTGCCGCCATCGCACCTCCATAAAAAGTATTAGGCGAAACATTGAGCAAGGTATAGATTTTTTTACCGTTTTCAGCATCAAAACGGTTGATCATAATATATTTATCAAGGGACTCGACCAACGCATGTGCCTTTCCGAAAGCAAAAGCATCATTATTATCATGCAATAACTGCCAAACTTTTGCCGGATATTGTCCGGAGTTGTAAACCCCGACTCCGTTCCACAACCAATAGCGCCACTCCTCGCGGGATGCAGCACCTTTTTTGGCTTCATCGATCTCAAATATTTTGCAGCTCGGAAAATAGAATCGGAATAAATTCACCGGTGCCGGATTGGCAATAAAATCATTTGTCGTCACCTGCCAGCTCAAAGCACCATCCACCGGAGCATTGAGCATATCGCTGCCGATAAATTCAGTCATTAAAATTTTTTCTTTCCCGACTTCTTTGTCCATTTCATTCCGCAGCTGACGCAGCATGATCGCCACCGCCTGTTGATGGCCCGGATGACCTTTGCGGTAACCTGACCAATGCTTATGCATTTCCGACAGACAAATTTCACCGCAAATACCGAATTCATCCATTCTGAATCCGTCAGCTCCGGTTTCTTTAACCAGACGGACAAGGTTTTTGACGACCCAATCAGCGTATTCCGGATTTTCCATACACATCCGGTAAGCGTCGTAATGTATGAGCAATCCCGGCGGATCTTTCGGGATAAGCGGATTGTCTTTGTATTTGTTGCGGAAGTGCCAGTCCGGATTGATGATACTCCATTGCGGACAATATTTTGCGGCAAGTTTGGTTTCAGAATGTCCTATCATCGGCACCGTATAAAGCGTGACAAGCTTGCCTTGAGATTTCAAACCGGCAATGAATTCCCGCAGTGCCGGCAAACCTCCCCATTGAGGATTGTAACCGTCATAATCGCCGCGATTGAAACTTATTGCCAGTTTGCCGGTTGCCGGGTCCTTGAAGACCCATCCTTTTGCTTCGGTCAGCGGGGCTCCCCAGGAATTTTTGTTTGCCACATCCCAGTAGCCATTGATTTCCAACATATCCGATCTTGCAGGAAATTTACTCTTATAATATTTTATCAATGGCTCCGAAGCCCCCATACCTGCCTGCAAATTCCAGACGGCAGCCACCGGTGAGGCTTCTTTGCGCCGGGGCCAGACGGAATGTGACCACTTCGCATAGATTTCCATCACCTTTTTCCAATCTCCGGCATGAGCACCTATGGCTGCTGACGGATAAACCACCGGTTTCCCTTTACGGCATTCCCTCTCAATATAATCAATTGCCAAAGTTGTCCCCGGCACATCACGCAAAGCATTAAAATACTGCATCGACAAATTTATCCTGCCGCCAATAGGCCAATTTTTCAATGCGATATCACGCTTATCAGTTTTACCGGATTTACGGATAACAAAATGCTTATATAATCCTTCTGGATCAACTGACCGCAAATAAAATCCTGAACCGCATTCCGGAGAAAATATGTCACTTATCTGAAACAGGCATGATCCATACCCATACGGTTCCCGCCGGTAACATGGGGCATTGGAAATCAAACCGCCATGTGATGGAAATAAATAGTAGTCCCCGGCGGTGTTTGCCGATAATTTCAATCCATCCAGACAGGGAAATACTGTCTTGAATTTCACTACCTTATCTGTTGAAGATAAAAGTCGTAAATTGCAGATAAATTCATATCCGGCACTTCTGATTTCCAACACAGCCGTCAACTGATTGTCCGGGACAGCAAAAACAAATCTAATACCATCATTCAACTTTTTATATGACTGAAAACGGCAGTTTTGTATATCATAATCTTTATCATTAATCCGGATAACGAAAAAACGCATCTTATCAGGATCAGACACCAAATTTTTTTTCGCTTCGTAACTGTAAATACTTTTGAGTTGAAATTTTTTCTGCCACGAAAAAGTCAAACGCAATGCCCCGTTATCCAGCATTGCCTGTTTATCTTTGATCCGGTATACTTGCTGAACCGGCAGTTTTTCCCCGCGCGGCGGATTCATTTTCACCTGTTGCACCCGCACCGGTTTGACCGGAGTTTCAGCCGGAACAAATTCGGCTTCGAGCTTTTCCGGCATCCGGCTGCATTCCAAAGCGGCAAATTTGACATCCTGCCGGAACTTGAATGTTATACTGCCGGAATTTTCCACTTTCTCATCGGGCATTATCTCCTTACCGTAACTGTCATAGATCACCGCATCTGAAACACCGGTCACTCTGACTGTAAACGCCTTCTTTTCATCCCGTATCCCTGGAATCATTTCGGCACGGAATTTTCCATTTCCCTCAATTCTGGCATATCCGAAAAATTTGCTTCCGGAAACCTTCCCGGATTCAGGAAACAGAACCGCTTGTGCCGCAGACAAGACCAACGGCACAAGCAATGAAAGCATGAACAAGTATTTACACGATCTGTTGAACATATTTTTCTACCGCTCAGAACGTTATCCGTGTATTATTCTGTTTAAGTATTGAACCAAGCTTTCTCTCTTTCATACCGGAAAAGTTGAAATAGTAAAATTTGCCGGCATCACTGGCTCCGACATTCTCTACGTGACCGTCAAGGGCCAGAATATTGATCATATCGTTATGACGTGCCAGAGCATTTCCATCCCAGTCATGCAATCTGAAGTCCGGAGTTGAAAAGTCCGTTGTATACCCGGCAATTACTCCAACTCTACCGGAATCTGCCGCCATAATAGATGTCGACGGAGATTTGGCATGCTTCAGCGGCAGACCGGAACATTTACTGTCACCACTCATAGTATCTGTCCAGATGAACTCTGCTTTTCCATAGTTGTTCCAGTTCCAGTTATACACCATGCCGTAGGTAAACATAAGTGTATCACCGGTGGCTCGCGGAAACTGGGATGCAGGACAAAATGCCGTGTCGATTTCACCGAGATAGCCCAGACCGTTATGGGAAGTTTTGTAAGAAGCCTCATAGTTGCTTCCACGATACCCCTTACCATTGATATTACCGAAACTGCCGAGTTTATCCCCCCAGTGAGTATAAGAGCCATGCCGGGCTGTACCATGATTGAAGCTGCCGAATGTAAATATAAAATCATTAAAATCATTGGCATAGGCCAACTGAGCCAAGCCGACTTGCTTGAGGTTATTGATACATGATGCTGTTCTGCCCCGTTCTCTGGCACTATTCAACGCCGGAAGCAGGATCGCCGCCAATATCGCGATGATGGCAATGACCACGAGCAATTCGATCAAAGTAAAGCCGGCCTGCTTTACTCCGGACTTCACAGTGTCATCGGATTTTTTGCAATGCTCCATCTGACAACCGGAAAATAAACTAAACATTTTCTCTTTCATGTTCTTCTCCTTTTTTTTTTGAGCTACAATTGGGGCTGGCTATAATAAATATAGGAGAAATCATGAAAAATAGCAAGAGTAAATCATTCAAATATATGGATTATTCATTCAATCCATTTGCAAAGGTATAAAATCGAAATCCGCAGAACTCCCGGTTTGACCGTAAATAACCTGTAAAGCTCCATGCTCCTTGAAACGGTACTCTCTTGGGGAAGTTCCGGTAAATTTGCGGAATTGCCGGGAAAAATATAATGGATCGTTAAAGCCGCAGGCATTGGAAACTTCATTTATCGTCATATCCGATCTGATTAAAAATTCCATTGCTTTACGTATTCTTAATTTTTGCAAATAAGTAGAAGGAGACATTTGAAATTCCATCACAAATTTGCGATAAAATGAACTTTCAGACAAATTCACCAGTTGTGCCAGCTTTGACATTTTCAGCTCTTCATGAAAATGTCGCCACATATATGCAACTGCCGCACCGATGTTACTGTCCGGACGGGCATAAATTTCCGATCCTTGAATATTCCGGGATATCGTCACCAAAACCTCTATTGCTTTTGCAATCAAAAACAATTCACATCCTGATTCATTCCGCCGGTTTTCCAACGCGATACTGTTGAGTAAAATATCTAACTCTGCAACAGTAGACGAATTTAGAACCTTGGGGGAATGGTCACTGCTGTCAAACATTTTCACAAATCCAGGAATACGCATCAATTGCCCGCGAAAAATATCCAACAACTTGGGAGAAATCATAAAAGTCTGCAAAACAAGCATCTCTGAATATTCATAAAAGTGAGACTCTCCGGGATGCAACATGAATACATTACCGGGATACAACGCCTCCTCCCTGTCGTCACGCCAATGTTTGCCGCGTCCTTTCACAACTACCGCAATTTCATAAAAATCGTGACAGTGCTTCAGATTCTGAAACCATATTTCTTCACCGTCTTCAGGATGATGGATCGTCTTGAATGCCCACATCTGACCTTCGCCGGCATAAGACGACAAACGCAGAAACAACGCTTTACTGCTGTTTTTACCGTCTTGTTCCATTTTCACTTTTTCTCCGGCCTGGAAAATTGAAATGATACATCCGCTTTTCCAGAACAATCCAACACAAATTTCCCGGCCTCCAGATGCCGTTTCCCGACAGCATCCGGATAACTCAAATCCCGCTCAGGAATTATTTTCAGTCTGATTGTTTTATCTGCATGTGCCGGCAAATATTCACGGGAGAATCCGATCAGCCGTTTCACCGGCTGGGTAAGTTCAGCTTCCGGATCAGAAATGTACCACAACACCACTTCATCAGTATCGATATCACTGTTATTGTGCAACTCTATTTCAGCAATGAAATCACCATCCGGATTTTCACTCACCTGCAAATTTCCGTATACGATATCCGCATAACTCAAACCGAAACCGAAAGGATATAATGCTCCATCCGGTAAATCAATATATTCTTTGAATCGTCTGCGTGCCAACGGACGTTGATTGTAATGGCACGGTATCTGCCCTTCACACCGGGGGAAGCTCACCGGCAATCTGCCGCTTGGAGAAACTTTACCGGTAACAATATCCCATGCTGCCCGGGACGCCATTTTTCCCGCCTGCCACAACATCAGCATCGCATCACAATTTTCCGCGACTTCCGACAATACCAAAGGACGACCGGCAGTAAGCAGTACAAGCACCGGTTTGCCCAATTTTTTCAATTCCCGCAGAAACTGCAGCTGCCTGCCCGGCAACCCGATAAATGCCCGGGAACGGTATTCGCCGCTCATATTGCCGTTTTCACCGAGTGCCGCAATAATCATATCACATTCCTCTGCTGCCGCCAGTGCAGTTGCACTCAAATCCGGATCATCATCTTCACCGGTGAATCCGACTGACTTGCGATACACAACCGTACCGGCGGGAAAATATTCTTCAGCGGTATCCTTCAGCAAAGCGGCATACTCCGCATCCCATTTCGCCGCCCCCATCCACGAACCGATCAGACACGAAGCGTCATCTGCCGCCGGACCAGTCAGCAGGATCTTACGGTATTCCGCCGGTTTCAACGGCAAAAGACCATTTTCATTTTTCAACAGCACAGCAGATTTGCGGGCAGCATCCAAAGCCAAAGCATCCATTTCCGGATAATCCGGCAATTCCTGCACATCCACATAAGGACTTTCAAACAATCCGACAGAAAATTTCACTTCCAGTATCCGTTTGACAGCCCGATTGATATCAGCTACTGAAACATCCCCGCGATCAACAGCATCCTCCAATGCGAAGTACACCATATCAACCATGTCCATATCATTTCCTGCTTGCAAAGAAGCAACAGCCTGTTTCATTTTATCAGAACTGTATCCCTGGTCATCCAGCTGTTTTGCCGCATTGCAATCTGAAATCACCATGCCGTTGAATCCCCATTGACCACGCAGAATATCTTCCAATAAGTTGCGGTATTTAATAACCGGATCGCCATTAAGTGCATTGAATCCGGACATCACGCACTTTGCACCAGCTTTCACGCCGGCTTCAAATGGCGGCAAATAACACTCCTGCATGGCAATTTCAGCGATTTCAACGGCAGAATAATCTCTGCCTCCAGTTGCCGCTGAATAACCGGCAAAATGTTTCAAACAGGCAAGCATTCCCGGATTTCCATCCTGAATACCACGCACTGCCGCTTCGGTAAAGCGACTGACGGTATATGGATCTTCACCGTAACTCTCCACGATTCTTCCCCAACGGGGGTCACGGCAAACTTCACACATTGGAGCAAATGCAATATCTGTACCACAACTTTTCCGTGCCTCCCGGTTGCTGGCAGCATTCACCGAGAAAGCAGTTTCCAAATCAAATGTTGCCGCTTGTGCCAACGGAACAGGGAAAGAAGTCTTATATCCGTGAATCACATCAAATGCCCACAGAATCGGAATACCAAGCCGGGTATCTTCCACAGCGGCTTTCTGATAAGCATTGCGTTCCTCTACCGATCCGGAAAAATTCAGTATCGAACCAAAGAGAGGATTGAAAGTCGTCCACGTTGAAGCATTATTCGGATTTGAATCAATTCCGATGGGACGCTGAACAAGTTGCATTACCTTTTCATGCAACGTCATTCGCAACAAAATATCTGCGGCTCTTTCTTCCGGTGACAGGAATTTGTTACGAAATTTTTCGGACATAATGAACACCTTTCAATAAAATTGGAATTTTCACGCTGTATTAAATATAGCACTATTTCAGAACAAGTCAAGGACATACCGGCTCCCGGTGACAACAGACCCTCTATCTAAAACTGACAACTCTACGCATCTGTAAATCATTCGACCAATAATCGGTACAGCTGTCATGCAACTTGCCATGTCAGTTTTACAAAAAACGGAAAACATTAACGATAAAATACCAATATCTGCTGCTGGGAAAATCAATTTTCTCCTGCCAGATGCTTGCTTTTTGCGGAGGATTGCGGAAATCATAACAAAAAAAATGGAACGAGTGACCGGAGTCGACAAGGAGCGAAGCGACGAAGAGCCTGAGCTTAGCGAAGGTAACCGCCTTTTTTGTGAGCAATCCGATTTTTTGCAGACATGCAAAAAACAACTCCTGACTTTGGCAAATTTTTGATTTGCCCCGTTAAATTTTATTTTGAAGATTTAGGAATCCGAAATGCCTGTTTGAATTTCAGACAGGTGGAACGAAATCATCTTATGGAAAATGCCATCTACAACGAATTATGCCGCCGTGGATTTTCTGTGGATGTAGGGACAGTCTATTCTTATGAAAAAGATGCTGATGGTCGACAGGTAAGAAAAAATCTTGAAGTTGATTTTGTTGCCAATTTTGGTGACAAGCGGTACTATATTCAATCGGCATATCAAATGCCGGATGATGAAAAAAGAGAACAGGAAAGCCGCCCGTTACGAAAGATCAGTGATAACTTCCGCAAAATAATCGTCACCTATGATGATA
>SUVW01000037.1 GCA_015061815.1 Lentisphaerota bacterium | reverse complement strand
CTATACGCCGCTTTCGAATATCCCGGGGCATAAGCAGATTCTCCGGAATGAGATACGCATTTTATCCTATGGGTATAATTGTTTTTTGGAGTTTGCTTTTTTTCAGCTGCATTGATGCTGAAAAGAACAGCTCCGGAGGCGAAGATAATTGAAAATTTTCTACTGTTCAGCATACTGACGTCTCCTTCTTTTTATCAGACATCTTCTCTCAAACAAGACCTTTGCATTGTTTATCTGGTATTACAAGCAGCCTTTTTATTACAAGCTCAACTCTATATTAGCACAATATGATGTATTTGTCAAGGAAAATTATGAAAATTTTATGCTACAACCCTTTTGTCCGGAAATTTTTACAGGACAACAGCTGTCTGCCGCTTTTACACTCGATTTTCCTGTCAAAAAGAACCAGAGTAAAATCTTTTGATGCGGTTACTTCGACCACACCCTTTTCCGGATCGGCGATCAGGGAAATTGTTTCTCTGCCCATCTTGAGATTTTTTATACCGTTAGGCTTGCCGGAAGCGGGTTCCCAGACGATTTTGTTTTCCAATGCGTTGACCTCCCGGATGCCCAGAATGTTTTCAATGAACATGGATATCGGACCCAGTGCCGACCAGCCGCAGAAGTCCGGACGGGAGAAGTTGCCGACTTTATTGGTCGCCGGTTTATCTTCGGTCGGGGAATAGCACTCCCAGATGGTGTGCGGTTCAAAATTTTTCCATGTCCGGTACTGCAATGAAATCATTTTGCGGGCGATCTCATCGGCAAGAGTTTGTCTGCCGTTCTTTTCCAGACCTTTTACCGTCATGTAAACTTTGGGCATCCAAATGCCGCCGCGCCAGTATTCTCCGACGGGCGAAAAGCGGCGGTCATCGCGGCTGACACTGGGCAGCGGACGCTCACCGCCGAGTTTTTCCGGATCGTCGATCACCTTTGCCAATGCTTCGACCTGACGATCGTCTGCAACTTCGGCAATCAGCGGCCAGAGCGATGCCGGAGTGATAAGTGAACAGAATCCGCTTTCATCCACGAACCGGTCAAGATAGAATTGATCAGCTTCCGACCAGAATCTTTCATTGATGAACTTTTTCTGCGCCTCAAATTCGGCGTGCCACGTTGCCGCAAGCTCTTTTTCTCCGATCGCTTCGGCGAGGCGGGCGATATAGAGCGCGCTCAACGCCTGCTGACATGAGAGATCCACATAATAGATCGAATCCGGATCATCATCGCCGCGCGGCGTATTATCCATACCCCCTTTGTCGCCGCCCCATTTGAAACCTTTGCCCGGAACCAATTCAGCGGCGGTAAGACTGGTTGCGTAATCGTACAAAACTTTTGCTTTGCACTCATTGAGCCAGTGGTAATGTTTCTGCAGATACTCTTTTTCCAGCAGGATATGTTTTATCCGTTCCACATTTCCGGTATGTTTGAAGTATTCGTACTCCGTCCACGCAAATAACGGCGGATTATCCGGAATATGCACTTTTAAAACCATACTTTCGCCATCGTGCATCACCCGGTAAAAGTTGTCCAGACTCTGGATGCCGGGGAAAACTTCTGCGGCATACCGGCAGAACTGCACCATGAAACAACTGTCCCAGATCCAGATTTTGTGACAGCGTACCCCCTCATTCATATAAGGTGATACCGGTGCGCCGCGGGTGGAAAAGATGTGCGTCCATGCTGATTGCCATGCGGCATAGTACAGATTCACCCAATCCGGATTTTCTTCATAAATTATCTCCGGAACGAGAGTTTTATCCATTTCTGAATCATTCCAACTGAAAAGCGGAACGCGCGGCTTTTTCTCCCAGCCGGGGTTGCACGTGGCAACGGAATAAAATACCGGATACTTTTCGCCTGATTTTTCCAGCCGGATCTTCACCGGTTCATCCGATTCCGGCAAAGGCATGGTGAAACTGCCGTTGTCATCGAACACAGCCGTGAACTTTTTGCCGTCGCAAGTCAGGGTGAATTTATCTGTCAGTTCCTGCGCTCCATTGATGACCAGTTCTTTGCCCCGTTTCAGTTCCATCTCCATAAAGCCGTTGGGGAAGACCCGGTTGCCTGCCCAGCGGGAGGGTTTTCCATTGTGCAGAACGCTGTGAGATGCGTGCATATAGCGGTAAATGCGCCAGTCATCGGTAATACCTCCGGTGACAATGGCATCAACGCAGCCGTAAAGTTTTTGCTTTGCCGCAAATTCAGCCGGGAACTCCTGCAAAAGTTCCTGACAGATCGTTGCCAATGGTTCAATGACCAGCTCTTCAATAGTGCGGTTCAACTCTTTGGTGCGGTGTTCAAGACCGTTGATGACTTCGCGTTTGACCAGTTCCACTTTATGCCCGGCAAGGCGGTCAAATTCACGCATGGATGAAGCAACCTGCGCTTTGAGGTGCGGATGATCCTCCTTTTCCCACTCCATATCGTCAAAGTAACTGATGAAGCACAAAATCATCTCTCTGACTGCCCGGGTGACAATGGAAGCGTTTTCCCAGAGACGGTGCCGGAAATCATCCGGGGGGAGGTTCAGACTTTTCAAAAGCGCAAGCCCCTTATCAGCAAGGATGACTGCCTGATTTTTTTCTTCAAAGATCGCGCATCTGCCCGGGCTTTGGCGGTCACTTAATATCGACCAGACGCCTCTGCCATTGACCAAAGTTCTTCTGCCCTCGGCAAAAAGTCCGAAAATAAATGCGGCTTTGATATATTTCATCGAATAATTGCCGTGAAACAGTACATGACCGTCGATATAATAGGTTTTACAAACCATCTCCCAACCGAGTTTGTCCAGTTCGATAAGAGCATCACGGCACTCGGCGGGATAGTGTTTACTGTACCACTCCTGACGGATCTCATCAGCGGTGATATCGGCATCTTCCAACGCGCGGGCGTAGGCGTAATAGTTGATCTCATAGAGGTCAAAAATGCAGTTGCCGCGGCGGTCGACCCGGATGACAAAGCGGTCAACTCCCGCCTCCTGACCTTCTCTTACATAACGTACCAGATTGTGAACGTGTTCAAAGGGCATATTGCCCTGTCCCATAAATTCTCCGACCACTTCACATTCGGCGGAGAGGGTGAACCCGGAACTTTTCCGCAAAAATGGATTTTTCGGCAGGAACGGCACAAAATCGTAGGGGGTTATTTTGGTTTCGATCTCGAATTTGTGTCTGCCTTCCAGGGCTTCTGCTCCGGCGAGGATGGTTTCGTAATCTTCGGCAATGGAGCCGAATGAACGCATAATAAACCGTTTGCCCCGTTTTTCCAATTCGGAAGCAAAAATGCTGATGATGAAACTCACCACCTCAATTGGAGGATACTTCTCCATATTGGAGTTGTGGATGGCGGAATAATCCGCTTCGGTCAAAGTCAGAACCAGACCGTCAAGTTCCGGAACCGCTTCAAAAGTCTTATCCAGTTTGTAGCGGATAAGATCAGCGAATGCCTTGCCGGTAAGATCGAATTCGCCGTCTGAATCCAGCAGAGACGGCATATCATCGAGCATTCCCGGAGGGAGCATCACCTCCCGGTGCCAGAGATAGACCGCTTTGCCGGCGGCATGGCTGATCGAGAGTATTTCATTGAGTTTTTTCTGATTTTCAGCAACTTCCGCCTGATTCCAACTGGCAAATGCCGCCGGAAATTCCCGATAGTTTATCAAACCGTCCAAGCCGCCGTAAGGGGTGTGGCATTGGCCGCAGATCTCAAAGCTGTCAACGGTATAGTTTTCCGCTTTTTTGACCAGCTTTTTTACATAATCGGGGTCAAGCGGCGTCGGATGCATCAAACTCCAGGTGATTTCCGGGCGTTTCATTGTTCCTTACCTCCATCAAGAGAAAGTTTCCAAACCGGGCGTTTGCGGAAAAGGGTTTTGAATTTGCGTTTCAAAACGCCTTTTTCTTCCAAATGGACATAACAGGCCGTATCGCACATTCTGCCGCACATACTGGCAACGAAAGCGTGTTTATTGGGCGGATAGAAGTTGATCTGGTCGATGATCTCTCTGGCGTGTTCCGGAGAAAGATCGGCAACACCGGCGATGATAGCAAGACGTTCCGGATCATCGGCAAAGGCATCAGGCGGCATAAAGGGGTTGCGGGTGCGGTTCGCACCTTTGTAGTAGGCGGCACACTGCCAACTGTCGCGCTTGCCGTCTTCACTTAACGCATGACCGGGACACGCTTTGATGCACTCTTTGCAGTTGTCGCAAAGGTGCGGAGTGACCGCTTCATCGGCAGGCAATTCCGCATCGGTGATAATGAATCCCCACCGCTGATTGGGACCGAAATCATCGGTCAGAATGGAACCGGATAAACCGATTTCACCCAGTCCGCAATCAAAAGCGCACTTTTCAAAATTGAGAGTTACTTCAGCTTTTTTGTTGCGATAGACTTCGTTGTAATCAACTTCAAAATTGGTCGTGTCATCATTGGAGACAAGCAGCTGGCGTTTTTGCGGCAAAGCTTCAAAACCCGCTTCTTCCAGAACGGCACAGCCACGGAGCAATGCACCGGGGATCATCACCTCTTCCAGAGTTTCCACGCTGGTTGAATACTGGTAGAAGACGGTTCCGTCTTCGATGCCCCGCCGGGTTCCGCGCAACTGACGGAACGCCACACAAATAACCGTTTTGGCTTCGGGGAAAAGTTTTTTTACTGCGGGATCGGTCATCCGTTCAATATTTCCGCAAGCGACCAGATCGGCGGCACTCTTTTTCAATGCGGCAATGAGTTTATCTTTAAGCTCTTTCATCACAGCACTCCTTTCTCTTTCAAGTGGCGGTAGCACGCCATATCACACGCTTTGCCGCAGATACACGGAATGTATCCGGTAGGACGGCTTGGCAGAAAGTTGATCTTTTTGTAAATCTCTCTTGCCTCTTCCCGTGAGAAGTGCTTATTTCCGGAAATGATCGCCTCTTTTTCCGGATTACCGGCAAGAAATTCTTCACTCATAAACGGATTGCTCTTGTGCGCTCCACGGTAGTAAACGGCGCACTGCCAAGTGTCAGTACCATTAACGCTTACCGCATTGCCCGGACAGGCGGAAATACACTTGCCGCACTTGTCGCAGAGCGTTTCACCGAAAGGCGCATCCGTTTCCAGCGGAGCATCGGTGATGATGAATGCCATACGGACAAAGGGACCCATCTTGGGGGCGATCAAGTGTCCGGAGATACCGACATCGCCCAAACCGCAAACTTTGGCGGCGAAGTTGTAGTCGATGATCACATCGGGAGCCGGTTTCCCGGGAGCGACCGGTTCGGCGTGGATGAGTTCATAGGTGTCGACAAGTTCCGGGTTGGTGGTCTTGTCGCCTTTGATACGCAAGTTGGAAACATTGCGCTGCAAGCAGGCATCGAAGCCCTCGTTTTCAATAAGAGCCCCTATTTTCAAGAGGAAAATTTCGCTCAAGTCTTCGTCGATATACTTGACTCCGACCGAAGTGTACTGCATGAATTGGTTGCCCTGTTCCATCGTGCGGTACAACGCTCTGGGGACCCGGAAAAGAAAACCGATGATGGTTTTGGCATTGGGCAGGATGCTTTTTGGATCACGCTGCGGATCACACCCTTTGAATAACTCAATATCACCGATACCGACCGCGGCGGCACCGTATTCGATGGCTTTTTCTTTTATAAGTTTGGCAGTAAGCATGATTTACCTCTCCATTTTCCACGGTTTGCCATTTCGCAGCGGTTCGTTGAATCTGCCCGCCATGCAGCCGCCTTTTTTCTCCAGCATACTGACACAGGCGCGGATACAGCCGCCGCACTTTGCCATATTGTAGCCGACCCAGGTCGGGAAATATTTTTCCAGAGCAAGATAGACTTTTTTTACACTTTTTTCATCGGCTTTGCAATCCGGTTTTTCCAGCACATCAAGGTCGCCGTTTTCATTTTTATCCCAAACCTCTTTGGGGACAAAGGGGTTAAATTTTCTGCCGCCGTGAGTATAGAAAGCGTAACACTTCCACTCATCAAGTTTGCCCCATTCGCAAATCTTGCCGCCGACATTGACTTTGATGCTCTCAGTTTTGCTCAAGCATCCGCCGGGGCATTCGCGAACACAAGCCATACAGCGGCGGCAAAGGGGTTCGCCGTCATAAAGCGGATCAGGTTCAAGTTCGGCATCAGTAAAAATGAACGCCACCCGCTGTAATGGTCCAAAATCTTTGGTCAGAAACATCTTGCTCCAACCGATCTCACCCAGACCGCAGGCGACCGCCGCCAGACGGAACTGGAACTGCAAGTCCGGTGCCTCCTGTCCCGGGCGTGCCGGACGGGTGAACTGCACACTGCGGTGATGATTGGTCTTGCGTTTTGCCTGATTCATCGCTTCGATCTGCTCTTCCGGAGAAAGGGTGTTGCCGGGGGTACCATCCATATCAGAAACGCTTCCGCGCGCACCGGTGTTGCGGTAGATAAAGGCTTCATAGCCTTCATCTTCGATCAACTGCCCGACCTGATACAGCACCGACGGAGCAAAAATTTCATTGATACCGCCGTACGCCATGGAGGGATACTGATAAAACTGCGTGCCTTCCTCGATACCGCGCTGAACTCCGCGCGGGATGCGGAAGACCATACCGATAATGGATTTGGCTTCCGGGAAGATGAACCGCGGGTCCATTTCGCGCGGCGCTCCCTCGAAGCGATCCATCGAACCGATACCGCACATATCAGCACCGGCAGCGAGGGCAGCTTCTTTGATCATTTCACTTGTCAACACGTTGCATTCTCCTTATAATTTAACAGTTGCATTTTTCTGAATATTTTTACAATAATCACAGTTTTCACAGATTTTATCACATGAAAAGCGGTAGGGGAAATACTCTTCCGGGATGAGGTTGTTGGCGATGATCTCCCCCGGAAACAATGCCGAGTGCGCAGGTTCAGTCAAATCCAGCAGATTGCCGCTGAATTTCCCATTGAAATAGGCATAAGCGATTGCCATCGGATTGAAGTTGGTTCGGGTGGCAAGTTTCATGCCGTCACAAAGTTCTTCGTAATAATGAATATCCTCCGGGCGGATGAAGTTGCTTTTGGCAAGGATATTTTCCTTATTCTTTCCGGCAGAAAGAAATTTGGTGCATACTCCGTGAAAAGTCACCGCATTATCCATCTGCGCAATTTCATGTTGATGTGCCACCAGATTGTCGTGAAATGTCCGTGCCGAGCAGAAGTTCAAACAGCCGCTGTTGGCTAAAATATAAAGTTTTTTACCGTTTTTATGGCAGATGTCATACATTCTGGTCAAAACGGCAAGGTCGTAATTGTATTCGCGTTTGAGATAGAAGCTGTCAAAATCATCCAACAGATATTCCACACCTTCCGGAGTACCGATCTCCATATTCACCGAAGCGCGGATGTGGAGATCTGGAAAATGCTGTTTCAAAAAAGCGGCAATGACCGGAGAAGCGGTGGTTACTGAATTCAAACCGAAGCTGGACATCACCTCCATGATCGCATTGCCGAGTTTGTCAAAAAACTTTACGGATAATGCTTCACTGCCGTAGCAGTTGCCGTTCAAAAGCAGACAAAATCTGAATCCCGCCTGTTTGAAGCATTTCAAATCCTCTGCCAGCTGCTCTGTGTCAGCTGTGACCCCGCGCCCGGTGGTGAATTCCCCCCACGGAAAATAGAGTTCTGAAACCATATCGCCGTGTTTCAGCAGATATTCCACAAATTTACGGTTACTTTGATAGCCTACTTGAAACTTCATAAATCGTACCTGTTGAGTAACTGTCTCCGTTATACAGTTAATATATCCCCGCTGTTCCCAAAAGTCAAGTCCACTTGAAAAATTTTTTTAATGTGCTATATTTATCAGCATGATTACCATAAAAGAAATAGCCAGACTGGCAGGTGTTTCCGCAAAAACAGCGGAACGCGCGCTGTCCGGAGAAACCAAGGACAAGCGGCGCGATGCCAGAGAACGGGCGGAGCGCGTCCGTAAAATAGCTGCCGATTACGGATATCAACCCAGTGAACTGGCGTTGTCACTCCGGCGCGGCAGCGTGCGCACGATCGGGTTTCTGGTGGATATTCTTACCGACCAGTTTCTGGCGGCGGCGGTCAGGTACTCGACCGAACCGGAGTCCGAAGATTTGCCAAGAGA
>SUVW01000020.1 GCA_015061815.1 Lentisphaerota bacterium | reverse complement strand
CTCTGCTCAAATTCAGCTCACTTGAATATGGCTAATGACTTTTCTTTTCCAAGGTTCTCAACAGGATTTCAAAGTCCTGCCGGATTTGCGGAATTTCATCCATCGCTATGGCATGGCAACACTCTAAAACGATGAACAATATTCTGCGTAAGGCTGGAAATATTTGTCAAAAAGTTTCATTCCACAATCACCTCGCAGGTAATATACCGTATCCTGCAAAGGTTTACAACAGCGGATTACAGATTTTCGATAAATTTCGACAAAAGTAATACTTGTAAATAAAAATCTATCAGAAATGCCGCTTGGCGAAAGCATAACCGGAACCTGTTTTGAGATAGGCTTCAAATGCGGCAGCTTTTTCTTTGGTTTCAAAGGCAAAATATGCTTCAACTTTCCACGGTTTGAACTTTGAGGTGTGAGGAACTTCGCCTGCATTATGTTTGGCAAGACGGGATTTTAGATCACTTGTACTGCCGATATAACGCTGTTCCGGGTGATTGACACTGCGGATAATGTAGGTGTAAAACATATCTGTTGAGCCTTTCCTGTTTTCTTGGCGTGATTGCCCTCCGTCGCTAAAGCTATGGAGGGCATGATTTTCCCTGCAGAGCAGTTTTTGTGCCTTTTCAAGGCACAAAAAAGCCTGTCTTGCGACAGGCTTGGAAAATCATGGTGGAGCAGAAGAGACTCGAACTCTCGACCCTCACACTGCCAGTGTGATGCTCTAGCCAACTGAGCTACTGCCCCATGTTTTTGTTACTTCTTTAATATATCCCGTTTTTATATTTTTGCAAGTCATTTTCGGGATAAAATTGAAAAAAAAATCAATTTTTTACGTTCTTTTTCTGACATCCTGTCAGCTTGTCTTGTAAAATCGCATCCACAATAGCTTCGCAATTTTTTTCCCGCTTTTGCAATTCTGCTTCCAGCTGCGCAGTGCGTTTTTTGTAAGACTCTATATCCCGGCGGGTGTCTTGCAATCTTTGCAGAAAGTCTTCTTTCAGCTTGCTGCGGATTTTTAAGCGTAATTCTTCTTTTGCGGCTGCATTTCCACTTTTCTGAAACTCCGCAGTCAATTTGTCCAATTCCTGACGGCGCAATTCTTCATTCTTGTATAATTCATCGGCTTTCGTCGACATGATTGCACGGAAACGTTCAGGTTCTGTACGCTGCAGTTTTAATAACTCCTGCTGTTCTGACGGCGAAAGACGGGAAAACACCCTCCACATTCCAGGACCGCGCCGGAATTTTTCCGGACTCCGGTGTGTCGTTGATGGCGGTGATGTTTCAGTATTTTTATCTGTTTTCTTTGCCGGTGTTACACTTTTTGTTTCCGGGGCAGGTGAACTTGGTTGTCCGGGAGCAATCGCAATAGAATTTTTTTTCGGAGTTGAGTTAAAAGATCTATCAGGTTTCCCGGCCGATGAATCATCTTGCGCTCCAGGCAAAACGGTTGATTTTTTTGATGATACGGCATTGTCGTAAAGAACTATCGCTTCTTCCGGATTTTTTATTTCCACTCCGTAACGAATGCATCCATTGCCGAGCAACAGACAAAATAAAAAAACAAATCCCAAAATTTTCATTTCCGGGTCCTTATATGATAAAATTTTCTGAGTCAAATGAAAATTCTGCCATCGTCGATAAATTATAACACTCCTGTTCCAATGCAGACGTGTCGGCCAGTGCCAACATGTCGTACTGTGAAACATTCTGTTCCACGATGGTTTCCGGATTGGTCTGAATTTTCAGTTTCGCCGTATTGACAGATGTACCGGAAACCGCCTTGCCGGGGACAGGAGTTATTGTCATAGACGGCATCATTATCAGCAACGCCGCTGCCGCCGCGATCGTGCTGACCGTGCCGGGAAGAACAACTTTTAACATTGTCCGCCGTCTGCGAAAACTTTTTGCCCGCATCGCCGCAGCCGCCAGAACCGGAATATCCAGTTCATCCGGCACTTTTTTACTGCAAAGAGAATGTTCGAGCTTCAAAAATTTTTTCATTTAAACAATCCTCCAGAATCTATATTTTGCAAATATATACGTAACTTTTTCAGTGCATAACGCATCCTGCTTAACACCGTTCCCAGCGAACACTGTTGTATTTCAGCAATTTCCCGGAACGACAACTCTCCCTCTTCGCGAAGCAGAAAAACCTCTTTCTGACTCGGATGCAACTCATTCAAAGCTTTATCCAGAGCCTGCCTTATATCTTCAGTACCGGCGAGCCGGTCCGGAGAAAACATGGTCACTTCAGACAGTTCAATCGAATCATCGGCATCGATCGTCACAAATCTTTCCGGATGGTTGTGGCGCAGCCGGTCAATGAAAATATTTCGCGCCAATTTAAAGAGCCAAGCCGTGAACTTCCCGTCTTCACGATACCTGGGCAGTTTGTCGATCACCCGCAGCCACGTTTCTGCAAAAACTTCGTCTGCTTCAGAAACATTGTCACCGGTAAGGTTGTTAAGATACCCGTAAAGCATTTGCCGATAACGGAAATAGAGTGTTTCAAAGGCTTTTTCATCCCCTTTGAGATACTCCCGTATAAGAGCCGCATCGTTTTGTGCTTCGTAAGCATCGTTTTTAGCCATTTACCTGATCACAATCTCTCTATTTTCATTTTTATTAACGATTTTTGCAGACGATTTATTTTATTTTGTGTGAAAAATAATGAAAACTTGCAGGAATTATTAATATTCAAGAAGTGAAGTCCTGTTGTGCCGCTAAAATTTTCCAGAATTCAACATCGTTTGCCAGCAACCCGGGAGGTGGGTCCGGGGTAATTTTTACCCATTTGAACTCCTGTCCTTCGCGGGAAACCGGACGGGAACCGGGCAGGGGGGTGCTGCTGATAAAGTGGATGGTCAGATTTTCTCTATGCAGTGTATAAAGTGTTTCCCCGCAAACGATTTGCCAATCCAATTCCTCCTGCAGTTCTCTTATTGCCGCCGGGAAATTCCCAACCGGCAGGCGGTTTGTCTGCCGGACGGCTGGATAGAAATACCATTCCGTTGGAAATTATCACAGCGGCAGCGACTTCAATCATATCATCCACTCCCGTATATAAAGAAGCAACAGCAGCAATTTACCGACAATATATTCTGCCGCAGTATATATTTTGTCAATGAAAAAAAACATTATCATCATAATAATGAAAAATGCTCCATTGGCTCTATCTATGGTGGTCTGACGGTCAAAACGGATGAACTCTCTGACGATCAAAAAGCCGTCAAATCCCGGTGCCGGCATCAGATTTATTATAAGCAATACAATATTCAGCACAGCCCCATACAAAAGCATTCTTACGGCAAATTCATTCTCCGGCGACCAAATCAACACCAGAAATCCGCAAACAGTGAAAAACAGTGTCAGTAAAATATTGCCGCATACTCCGGCCAACGCCACCAGTATGCGTTTTTTGCGTGTCGGCAAATTTTGCGGATTTACCGGTACCTGGCCCCAGGCAATCCCGAGAAACAGCAGCATTATCAATGAAATAAGTCCCATTTGTTTAAAAGGACTCAAGGTCAGATGTCCCAGATCAGCCGCTGTCGGATCACCCATTTTTAATGCGACATAAGCATGCATGTATTCGTGTACACATACCGAGAATATGACAAACAGTCCAATACATGCAAAGAGGCGCCAATCAGAGAAAAGCAGTGTAATAAACATTTTTGCTCCGGATCACTTTAACAGCATACAATCACCGTAACTGTAAAAACGCATATTTTCGGCTTTGGCTCTCTCGTATGCATTCAAAATTTTTTCCCGGTCTGCAAAACAGCTTACCAGCATCAGCAATGTACTGCACGGCAGATGGAAATTGGTCAAAAGCATATCTTCCCCCTTGGGTTTTCTGGGGGGGTAAAGAAATATATTGGTTCGGCCGCTGCCGGCGGATATAAGACCGTTTTCATCACAGCAGCTCTCCAGTACCCGTACCGTAGTAGTGCCTATCGCCAGAACTTTATTACCGTTTTTACGGGTGTCATTTATCAACTTTGCAGTTGATTCCGGCAGAAAAAAGTCCTCATAATGCATCTGATGATTTTCAGCATATTCACTGGAAACCGGTTTGAATGTTCCGGCTCCTACATGAAGGGTCAATTCACCGATATTTACTCCTTTTGCCCGGAGTTTTTCCAATATTTCCGGAGTGAAATGCAAACCGGCTGTCGGTGCGGCGACAGCTCCTTTTTGCGAAGCATAAACAGTTTGATACCGTTCTTCATCCGAATTTTCGGCTTCCCGGCGCAGATATGGCGGCAGAGGTATGTGCCCGTAGCAAGCCTCTAAATATGCGATATCCGGTGTCGAAAAACGTATGCAGAACGTATTATCATCATTACGGGTTTCCACCGTAAAACAGTCATCCCGGGTATTCAGGGAACCATCGGCATTCAGCAGGGTCGCTGCAGTACCGGGGATTGCCCGTTTGCCGGGTTTCAGCATACAGTTCCAGGTGTCACATTTTCCGGCGACCGGTTCCAGAAGGAGTATTTCAAAACGCGCTCCATCGGAGCGGCCTTCTTTTCTGGCATACATTCTGCCACGCAAGACTTTCGTGTTGTTGCAGATAAGAGCATCTCCGGGCGACAGGAAATCCGGAATATCGGAAAAAGGATGGATTTCGATCTCCCCGGTTTTGCGGTCAACGACCATCATTCTGGAACCATCTCTTTTTTCTGCCGGATACCGGGCAATGAAACTTTCCGGCAATTCGTAGTCAAATAAACTGGTGGCAAGCATGGTGTGTTACTCCTCTCCCCGCATTTGCTTTCTGGCTTTGCGCAGACGGGATAATTCGTAATCAGACAAGCTGTTTATTCCACTGTTAGAGAGTTTATCCAACAGAGCATCCAATTCTCTTTGCGATACCCGTGAATTGTTTTCGCTGCGGTTGTCCGGACGGGGCGGTTGCTGCTGCGTGGTTTTCCGGGGCGGCGGTGGAAAGCCGGGGTGAGCTCCGGCAGATGATATTTTCCGGAAGAGGGAACGGAATGGATCCCAGGGCAGCCGCCTGCCAAAGTAAAAACGCATGATCATGTACCCTCCGGCAAATCCTCCCAAATGTGCCAGATGGGCGATGGAACTGTTGTCGCCGGATAATTCAAAAAGAATTTCCATAACGGTATAACAAATCACCAGTGTAGTGGTTTTTATCGGAGAAAACGGCATGAAGATCATGACAAAACGGCGTTCCGGTTCCAGAGTTGCCGCCGCCGCCATCATGGCACAGACAGCTCCGGAAGCTCCAACCAGCTGCATCGGGAATTGAGGTTCCAGATTGCAGAGAATAAACAGAATATTTCCGCAAGCAGTACCGGCAAGATACAAAGACAACATCCTGGAACCGGATATGTGATTGGCAACCAGTGAGCCAAAAATATATAAACCCCACATATTAAACAGTATGTGCGAAAATCCCGAGTGAAGGAATCCGGCTGTGAAAATTTGCCAAAGCCATGCCGTATTCCAGTGACTGCCATAGTTGATCGTCAGCGCAAATTCATCGAACATCGAATTGCGGATAATGAAAAATGCAGCGACATTGATTATTATCAATGTTGTAAGCATCTGTTTGCCATCATTGCTGCCGGCTTGCCGGTCTCTCATATAATTGCGGTCATACAATCCCATTTTACATCAACCTTAATATCGTTTGAATCGAGGAAATTTCAAAAAGTTTACAAATATCATTGAAGTTTTATGCCGTGATCCTGCTGCGAAGCGTTTCCGGATAATTTTATTCAACATTCATGCCCGGAGCATCACATCGATTTCATGGTTTCAATTTTTTTTGAATTATTTTTGCGATTACCTCAACTGTGTTGTATATATATTATATTCTGAATATCAGAAAAATCAAATCAATTCTCCAAAAAGAGATACCTGTCCGCATCCGGTGATGCGTACATTGCGTAAATCTCCGGTTTTTACCTGTGTGTCAGGTTCAAAATGAACCACGAAATTTGTTCCGGTGCGCCCGGTCCAGCGGGAGCTGTTTCTGGCACTGACACCTTCGCAAAGGACTTCCACTGTACTTCCGGTCATGTTTTTCAATTTTTTCCCGATGCGCAGCTGCAGATCATCCAGCAGAATATTGTTGCGCCGGAGTTTTTCTTCTTCACTGACAGTATCGGCAAGCAGCGCTGATTTTGCTCCCGGGCGCGGGGAGTATTTGAAAATATATGCCTGCTCAAAACCGACCTCGTTCATCAATTCTCTGGTCGCTTCAAAATCACTTTCCTCCTCTCCCGGGAAACCGACTATCACGTCGGTGGAAAAGGTCAAATCCGGGATCGCCTGCCGCAAAGAGGCAACTTTTTCCCGGTAACTTTGAGCAGTGTATTGCCGGTTCATCGCCTGTAATATCCGGTCTGAACCTGATTGCAGCGGCAGATGGATATTGTGGCATACTTTGGAACATGAGGCCAATGCAGAGATCAACCGGTCATTGAAGTAACTTACATACGGTGAAGTATAACGTATGCGCTCCAATCCCGGCAACTCATTCAGAGCTTCCAGCAATTCGGCAAACGGCGAATGGCCTTCTGCCGGAGGTCTGATATCTCCATTCAGACCGTATGCCGCCACATTCTGACCGAGCAGCAGGATCTCTCTGACTCCGTTGGCGATCAAATTTTCGGCTTCGGCAATTATTGAATCGCGGGTCCGGGAGACTTCCCGTCCCCGCACATAAGGGACGATACAGTAACTGCAGAAACGGTTACAGCCTCTGGTGATGGCGATTTGGGCGCTCCAGGAATTATTGCGATGTTCGCCGAGCATGTCGATCTCTTCCAAAGAGGGCAAAGTGGACGATACGCGCTGCCGGTTGCGGGCGATGTTTTCCACCGTTTCCAACGCTTTATGCAGCTGGCCGGTGCCGAGAACAAAATCCAGATGCGGCAGCTCTGCAAGCAGTTGATCTCCCAGACGCTGGGCCATGCATCCCATGACACCGATGATCAAATCCGGATTGCGGTTTTTCAATTTACGCATATAGCCGATCTTGCCTTTGGCTTTTCTTTCGGCAGCATCACGCACACTGCAGGTGTTGAAAAGCAGCACATCGGCACTGTTTTCGTCATCACAAAGAGTGTGGCCGGATTTTTCAAACAATGCTCCGATAGCTTCCGAATCCCTCTCATTCATCTGGCAGCCGTAAGTTTTTATAAAGATCTTCATAATTCCACCAGCACCAGATTGTCGCGGTGAATCGCTTCAGTTTCGGCTTCTTTGCCCATGATGCTTATTACCTCTTCGGAATGTTTCCCGCAAAGCAGCAGACAGTCTTTTGCATCGAAATTGACCAGACCTCTGGCGATCACTTTTTGATTGGATGCGGTGATGATCTCCACTGCATCTCCCCGGCGGAACTCTCCTTTTACCGCAATTATGCCGCTTGGCAGCAAGCTTTTGCCGCGAGTGGTAACGGCTTGCGAAGCTCCATCATCAACGATCAATGCTCCGGAAACTTTGCTGAAAAATCCCAGCCAGCGTTTTCTGCCGGAAACCCGGTGACTGCGCGGCAGAAAGAGGGTGCCGGTATCGGTGCCGGAGAGGATTTTTTCAAAAATATCCGGATCTCTGCCATCGGCGATCCATAAAAAAGCACCGGCAGCGGTGGCCAATTCAGCGGCCCGTAATTTTGAATCCATCCCGCCGATGGAAAGGTTGCTGTCATCGGTTCCTCCGGCTAATGCTTTGATCCGGTCGGTAACTTTTTCCACCACCGGCAAACGCTCTGCCAGATTACCGTCACTGTCCCGGTCGCGCAAACCGTCGATAGTGGTCAGTAAAACAGTCAGGTCTGCTCCGGCAACAGAGGTCAGCATCCCGGCCAGAGTATCATTGTCGCCGAATTTCAACTCATCAATGGAAACCGAGTCATTTTCATTGGCGATCGGCAGGATGCCCCGTTCCCAGAGGGCATTAATGCAATTCATTACGTTAAGATATCTCCGGCGGCTGCGAAGATCGGATGCCGTGAGAAGCAGCTGGGCGACAGTGAACCCGTGTTTGGCTGCTTCTTCGGAGTAAATAGACATCAAACGGGTTTGTCCCAAGGCTGCGAGGGCCTGTTTTTGAGCCAATTCAGCCGGACGGCGGGTGACATTGGCGATCTCCATTCCCATGCCGACTGCGCCGGAAGATACCAGCAGGACCTGATGACCGGCCTGGCGCAACCGGGCTATTCCTGAAACCAGACGGGCAATTGACTGCCGGTCGATGAGCAGTCTGGTTCCGGCTTTGACAATGATTTTTTTTGCCGCCTGCACGGCAGCTTTTCTATTGTTTTTATTACGTTCCATGATTTTGGAAAATCCTTTGCTTCTGTATCTGTGACATGCCCCGTAAATCCGGTTGAAAAAAAGCTGGATCCGGCGGGCAGAAATATAATACGTTTGTTTTATAATATATCGCATGAAATGGGGGATTTTCAAGGGGAAGGAGGATTTTGTTGAAAAAAAATGTAAAAATTTTTAAAAAATGATTTGAAAAAAGTAAAAACATCAATATAGTACTATTTTGATATGTTAGGCAATTAATTTATTGACTTGAAAATAGAAAGGGTTGATTATGGCTACAATATGTCCTTACTGCAACATTGAAGTGCGTGAAAGTGCGATCGAGGCCGAGGACGGTTGTTGTCCGGAGTGCGGTGCGCAGATCTCCGGTGTCCGTTCTCTGTTGGATGATCCGGATGGCGATTACTTCGATTACGATGATGAAACCGATGATGTTTTCAGTGATTTGGATGATGAAGAGGATGATGGCAATGACTTCTCCCGGCGTGATCTGGATGATGATGACATTTTCGGTGATGATGATTTGCTTGACGGCTTTGATGATGATCTGGACGGCGAATTTGATGATGAAATGTTCGATGATCTGGATGAAGAAGATTTTGATGCAGAAGAGTTCGATGAGGAGTGATCTTCTGTCGTGTCAGGGACATCCGGCCGTTTTTTTACTGCCGGATGTTTTTGTTTGATAATGTCTGAAATTTTATTCCGGCGGATGCAGCAGAGGCAGCTGCCGTTTTTTGCGGAGCTGCTGAAAAAATTGCCACAAAAGAGGGTCGCGGTAGAGTTTTTTCAAAAGAGCCGATGGTGAAATATTGCAGCGGCCGGCCGCTGTTTTGTGGTCAAGATCGCATTCAGCAAGAATATCCAGTACTCTGGCTGCGAATAATGGGTATCCGGGAGAGTGTATGGAACAATCCGGATTTTCCGGTATCACGGATGGGGTTTTCCGGTAATTCAAAGCGATCTGCATCCGTAACTTTTTCAGAGCTTTCGCCCGGTTTCTGAATTGACTGCGTTCGGTGCAGTCGGAAGAACTCAATCCCAGCGCAGGCAGCTCAACGGTGACGGCACTGGAAGTTTTGTTCCTTTTTTGTCCTCCCGGTCCGGTGGCTTTACTGAAAGTTATCCGGCAAAGGGCAGATAATTCAGCATCCTCAAGCTGTAATAAAATATCCCGGTCTGAAATCATCATAAATACACTTGCATATTGATCTTTTATGGAATATATTATAGAAAACCGGTTTTGTCAAGTTGAAAACAGGAAAGGCACGGTATTAAAATGAAAAAAATGGTGTTGTTCATTATTACGGCATCTGTTATTTCCGTTATTACAGCCGTGATCCTGCTGCTGTTTGGGCCGGAACCTGCTGCTGCGGGGGTGTGGCAATACCGTTACTTCCCGGGGGATAAGAGTGCCCGGGAATCAGAAATTTGGAAATCAACCTGGGAATCGCAGGAGAAGTGGGCGCATTTTCCGGAGGAGGAATCCGGAAGCTTCACTGAAGAAACTGCAGAACTGTCTGTGCCGGACAGGCCAGGGAACGTTTCAGCGGCAGTAACGGCGGAAAACAGTGATACTTCAGCATTCTGGCAACTGCAATATTTCCCCTGGAAAGACTTCTATGTATATTCTCATGACAAAGCGATAAACGGAGTTGCTCTGGGGTATTATCTGCCGCAAAAGGAGATAAACGGCGTAAGTCTGGCGATGTTTCATCTTTTTAACAGCAGCAAGAACGGGTTTTCCATGTCGCTGGTGGATTTGAGTGGTGCGTCCAGCGGTTTTTCCATGTTTGTTGCCGGTGGAGCTGTGGTCAATAACGGCTGTTCGATCGGATTGTGGAATTTGACGGAGAATAACCGGGGCGTGCAGATCGGGATCATCAACCGGGAGGAAAATAATTTGCTGCTTGAGTATCCCATGAAGCCGGAAAAACAGTCTGACCGTTTCGGAGTGCAGGCCGGTTTGATAAATTATTCCGATGCTCCGGGGATCCAATTCGGTCTGTGGAATACCAATCCCAACAGTTTGATCAAACATTTTCCGCTGTTTAATATCTGCTTTTAATACGGCAAGCGGTAAAAAAAATCAAAAAAAACGGTTCTTTTTCTGATTTTCAAGTTGCAATCCCCCGCATATAGACTATATTTTACAAAGTTTAAGAGAGTGTGAAAAATCAGTCTGTTTTTTGTTGGAACGGAAATTTATTTTTTGAAAGGCAATAATCGTATGGAACTGCTGTTTTGTTCTGCCGCCGGAAGTCTCGGACTTTCATCTTCTGCTGTGAAAATGTTGGTCATCGGAATCGTCATCTACATGGGGATCATGTTGTTTATCGGTTGGTTTTCCAGCCGCCGGGTAACTCAAATGAGTGATTTTCTGGTGGCCGGACGCAGATTGCCGTTGTGGATGGCAACTGCCACTTTACTGGCGACATGGTTTGGAGCCGGTTCCAGTATGGGGGTGGCTGCGACAGTGTATTCCGATGGCTTGAGTGGAGTTCTGGCCGATCCTTTCGGGGCATCATTGAGTTTGCTTCTGGCCGGAATATTCATTGTCGGCACTTTGCGTAAGAAAGGGTGTATGACTGTTACAGATATTATTGAACAGCGGTTCGGTAAATGGGCCGGGGTTTATGCGTCACTGTGGATGATCCCGGTTTATGTCGGGTGGCTCGGAGCTCAATTGCTTGGTCTGGGAACTATTCTCAATCTGCTGACCGGGATATCGATCATCAATGGTACTCTGGTCGGCGCAGCTGTTGTTTTACTTTATACCTGTGCCGGAGGCATGTGGGCCGTAACTCTTACGGATGTGGTGCAGGTCGGTATCATGATACTCGGTTTGATAATGCTGCTGCCGGGGACTGTGGAATTGGCCGGTGGAGCTGAAGCGGTCGTCGCACGTTTGGGTGAAGCCGATACATTGCTGCCGTCAGGAGCATCCTGTTTCAATGATTACGTTTATTATGTGGGCAGTTGGATAATCATGGGGTTGGGCTGTATGGTCGGTCAGGATCTCATCCAGCGTTCTCTGGCCAGTAAAAATCCCCAGGTGGCGGTTGCCAGCAGTGTTATTTCCGGTTTTGCCTATATCGTTATCGGCTTCATTCCCATTACTATCGGTGTGGCGGCGCGGATAATTCTGCAGAATTACGGTATAACTTCGGAAACGATGGGGGACGACCTGGATAATCAGGTGCTGCCTCGAATCGCGATACTGGTTCTCGGTGGTGAATATCCGGTTATTCTTACGATTTTCATTGCTGCATTGACGGCGGCGATCATGAGTTCTGCGGACAGTTCGCTTCTGGCCGGAGCGTCACTTTTCTGCAACAATGTTCTGGCACCGATCTTTCCGAAGCTGCGGGCAAGAGGTTTGCTTTTGAGTACCCGGATAACAACGGTGCTGTTGACTTTGATCGCTCTGGTGCTGGCAATTCGGGTCAAAAGCATCTATAATCTGATGATAAACAGTTGGATTTCACAGTTGGTCGTAATTTTTCTGCCGGTGATCATGGCGTTGTATGTGCCGAAAGTATCT
Source organism: Lentisphaerota bacterium (assembly GCA_015061815.1). Classification (GTDB taxonomy): domain Bacteria; phylum Verrucomicrobiota; class Lentisphaeria; order Victivallales; family Victivallaceae; genus UBA1784. The sequence goes on along the minus strand of SUVW01000020.1, from coordinate 36,707 downwards.
AAAAATACCGCATGGGCAACGATGATATCCGGAACTGTGGTATGGCTCGGATACACCTTTATTGCCAGTTGCGGCAGCCGGATGAGTTTTGTGGATCTGTTGAGCAGTGATGAGTTTGACCGGGCGATAACCTGTGGCGCAGTTTATGGATTTGCTTCTGCGCTTTTGACTTTTGCAAGCTGTTATGCCGGAGAACGGATTGTGGGAGATGATGATGAAACGGTTGCATCTGACTGCCGAAACGGTTGAGCAGATATCAGCGCAGTTGGCTGAACTTCTTTCACGGGACGGGACTGTGCTGCTTTTGCCGACGGAAACGGTTTACGGATTGGTCGCCAGAGTTGGTGACCATGCGGCAGAGAAAAGGATTTTTGAATTAAAGCACCGCAATGTTTCCAAGAAATTGGGATGGTTTGTCAGTGACTGGCGCAAGTTATCTGAATACGGTGTTCTGCTTGCCGGTTTGCCGGAGAAACTGGCAACGGCTTATTGTCCGGGGCCTTTGACGATAATCGCTCCGTGCCGGGATGGTTCTACGGTCGGTTTCCGGGTCCCGGATACGCCGCTGTTGGCAAGTTTGCTGGCAAAAGTTCCCGGTCCGTTGCTCCAGACAAGTGCCAATTGTTCAGGAATGCCGGATGCCCGTGATTGTGATGAGGCATTGGCGCAGTTGAATGGAGAAGTCGATTGTGCGGTCGATGGCGGAGCCATTGAAGGAGACATTATTGCATCTACGGTAGCAGATGCTTCCGGGGATAAGATAAGAATATTACGTCCGGGACCGGTCGATTTGCAGAAATGGCTTTGAGATGTTATATTAAGACTGTAAAGTTTTTATTTGGAATGAGGGATTGAGATTTTGAAACGGGTAATATCCATTTTTGCGGCAGTTTGTGTGCTGATACCGTTTTTATCTGCGGGGGAAAAACGATCCGGCAGCAGTATGAATTCGGTGTTGGCCTCTGTCGATGGCAATGCGGTGACACTGATGGATGTTATGGCAGTGACCGGAAGTAAAGAGTTGCAGGCCCGGGGTGTTTATTCCGGGGATAAATTGAGTTCGGTTATCGCCGGTTACCGCCGGGAGGCTGTCGATGAATTGATCGACAATATTTTGATCCATAAAGAATTTTCAAAATACAATTATCCTTTGTCCAATCAGGATATTGAAAGAGAGGTCGATCGTTTTGCCGAGAGGATCGGCTGTCGTTCACGCACACAATTGGCCGGAATGCTGCGTAAAAATAACAGCAGCATTGATGAGATAAGAATGGAAATACGGAAAACGATGATGATCCAGTTGATGCTTTACCGTCAGATTCAGATTGCCGATCCGCTTTCTCCGCGTGAGTTGCATGAATATTTTTTGACTGTCAGGGAAAAATATTCCACTCCGGAAAAAATTGTGTTGAGTATGTTGAAAATTGATTTGTCGACTCCGGATATTGAAAAAATTTCCGATGACATCAATAAAGTTTTGGCAGCTGAACCGGACAAATTTGATGAATTGATCAAAAAACATGCTCCGGATTCAGGAGATGGAAAACTTGGAGAAGTGATCCGCCGCGATTTGCGTCCGGAATTTTCCGGAGCTTTTGACCGGTTTACCGTTGGCAAAATTGCCGGTCCGATCAAGATTTACGGTGCGTTGGTATGGTTGCGGATAGATGATATCATTCCCGGTAAAAAAGCTGAATTCAAAGATTGGGAACCGGTGATCAAGGCTGATCTGGAAAAAGATTTACGCCGTAAAGTGATTTCCGGGTATGCATCTTATTTGCGTAACAGAGCGATAATAGAATACTTTTTTTAATACAGGCTGAAAATTATGAAATTGTTTTGTGAAACATGCAGTAAAGCATTTCCGGTCGAACCGGGGGATCAACCGGTTGTGCAGTGTCCCGGTTGCGGTAAAGATGTTGTACGTCCGGAAACGGAATTGAGTCCCGGTGTCGTTGTCGGAGATTTCCTGATAGAAGAGCATTTGAGCAAAGGCGGTATGGGGGAAGTTTTTGTCGCGCGGCAGATATCGCTGGATCGTCAGGTGGCGTTGAAGGTACTGCGGCAGGAGTTTACCCATGACAAAGATTATGTGGAAAGCCTTTTCCGGGAAGCCAGAGCCGCTGCTAAAATCAGCCATCCAAATATTGTTCAGGCTTATGCTGTAGGGCAGGATGACGGGATTTTTTATTTTGCAATGGAATTGGTGCGCGGGGATACGTTAAAGAATATTCTGCGCAAAGACGGAGCCCTGCCGGTGGAAAAAGCGGCCAGGATCATCCGGGATATCGCAAATGCGCTGGATGTGGCGTGGCGTGAACAGAAATTGGTTCACCAGGATATAAAACCTGACAATATCATGCTGGATGTGAATGGTTTTTCCAAGCTGGCGGATTTGGGATTGGCTAAAACAGCATCCACCGAGGAAGATAAGGATGATTCAGATGAAGTTCTCGGTACGCCGCAATATATCAGTCCTGAACAATTGACCGGAGTTCCTACCGATGTACGCAGTGACATTTACAGTCTTGGCGCGACATTTTATCACATTGTGACCGGTAAACTTCCTTATCGTGCCGCAGATATGAATGAACTGGCCAAAATGCATGATGCCGGTGATTTGACTCCGCCGAAAGAACGGAGGCCGGATCTGCCGGATGAATTGGATCGGATCATTGTAAAAATGATGGCGAGGGATATCGCTGCGCGTTATCAATCTCCGGCAGAATTGGTGGATGAGCTGGATAAATTTTTGAAAAATCTGATTTCAAAAGAGGAAAAGGATACATCTGCAGGTAAGCCGGTGCCGGGCATCGCCGGTAAAAAATTGAATATTCCCGGGGGAAAAATATCATTGCCGCCCAAAAAGGCAACTGTTCCAGCGGTCAAACCGGTCATTCCCCGTCCGGCTGCAGCAGTACAAACTCCTCCAGCGGTCAAGCCGGTTGTTCCCCGTCCGGCTGCAGCAGTGCCGACTCCTGCAGTCAAGCCGACAGCGCCGGCTCCGGTTGTTCCCGGAGAAAAGAGTGAAAGCGGTAAAAAAAGTAAATCCGGCGGAAAGAAGAAAATCTGGATACTTATTTCAATTATTCTGTTATTGCTCATTCTTGGAGGGGGAGGGGCGACGTACTATTTCCTGTGGTACAAAGCAGAAAATGAAGAAGATGGAGAAGCTGTGGAAACTGTCGCGAAAAGTATTTCTCCGGAAGTTGTTGCAGAAAGTTCCGGTACTGCGGCTGTTTCCGGGAAAGTTCCGGAAAGCGATAAAAAGCCGCAGCATATCATTACTTCAGAAGATACATTGGAAATCTTTACCGTCCCTGATCTTTCACGGGCGGAATATGTGTCACAAGTGCAATCTTTGCTGGAATGGCGTTTGGCCAATCAGGGCAGAGATGCGGAATTTCTGCAAAAAGTTGATTCGGCATGGCCGAATTTGAATTATCCGGAAACGGAACGGGAGTTCGGATTGTTGAGTGAACTTATGACCTCTGTTTCGGCAGTTGATGAGCAAATGCGGTGTGCGGCTGCCCGTGAGAGTATGCGCAATGAGCATATTATGACCGTTGAAACGGCAAAAAAACGTTTTGAAGAATTGAAAAATCAGGAGATCAAACTGGCAAATGAACGGCGGCTGCAGCAGCAGGAGATTGCCCGGCAGACTTTGGAAAATCAGAGACTTCAGCAGGAAATCGAGAAAGAGCAGCAAAAGCGTGCCGCTTCAATAAAGGAAGAGGCGCATGAACAATTTGTCAAATGTGTTAAAGCGATGATCCAAACGGCGATCGATGGTGATGAAAAGAGATTTAACGATGCCATGACGCTGGCAAAATCTTTCACCCAATCGCAAAAAACATTTTCTCAAGCGGATGCTAAAACCATTCAAAACTTAAAAAGTAAATTAAATTCGCTGTCGAAAGAAAAGGATAATCTGCGGAAAATTTTACAGCGGATGCAGCGGGTCGATGAAAAACGAAATATCCGTATTCTGATGGAGCGCGGGACGGCCCTGCTGCTCGGAATAAAACCCGGAAAACTTGTTTATCGCGGAGAAAACGGCAAACCGATGGAATTGGAGTACCGTAACGCCTTGTCGCGAACCAGACAATCATTGTTTATGGCTCTGGAAAAATTGAAATTTTCCAATGCCGAATTCTACTCTGATATATTGCATGGCAAACGGCCGGCTGACAATAAAGTTCCCGGGGGATTCTGGAAAAGTGTCTGGCCGGAGATCAAAACAGCTCTGCCGTAATCAGCAGATGAACGCGGATTTCAATACAGCTCACTTCTGATTGCTTCCGGGTAATCAGAGGTGGGTTCGAGATATTGATTGACCAGACGGCGTTTCTTTAATTCCCGAAATGATTCCCCAGGGCGGTGTGCAAGATAGCCGAGATCATAGAGCAATTCATCGGAATTGCCATTGAGCAGCCGGATGAAACATTTTTGCAAATGCTTCAATAAAGAAAATAAACCAAGCATATTTTTGTGTCTGTAACGATATACCGGGATATAACATATTTATTGAAAAAGCAAGAGTAAAATTATTTTTTACTTGTAAAAAAACGAAAATGTGATATGTTAGGCAAAATTTAACTTTTTTCAAAGGAGCAATTATGACGATCGAAGCTTTTATTCTGGTTTTTATTTCGGTATTTATGCATGCTGCATGGAATTTTATGAGCAAGAAAGACAGTCCGACTCCGGCATTTTTCTTTCTGGCAGCTGCAGCCGGTGCCGTATTCTGGATAGCCGGAGCTTGCTTCAGTCAGGTCGATATTGCCGCACTGCCGGCGAAATTCTGGTGGTTGTTTCTGATCAGCAATGTATTTGAAGTGCTGTACTTTACATCACTGGCTTATGGATATCGGCATGGAGATATTTCGTTGGTATATCCGCTTGGACGTTCACTGCCGGTGCTGTTGATCGCGATCGTAACAACGGCTTTCGGTATTGGCAAAACGCCGACGGTAATGGCACTGACCGGGATGGGGGTGATTTTTGCCGGATGTATAATCATGCCCTTGAATAAATGGAGTGATTTTTCCATAAAAAGTTATTGTTCGAAGGTTTTATTCTGGGTGATAATGATCGGCATCGGAACTACCGGTTACACTATTTTTGACAGTATGGCGACCCGGATTTTGGAAGACGTCCCCGGACGCAGTTCGTTATTCAAAGCGATATTTTACATTTTTATCGTGGAAGCTGGCATCGCTATTTCTCTGGTACCGGTATTATTCAGTAAAAAAGAGCGTTATGAATTGAGAACGATCTGCAAAACGTGGTCACCTTACATCGCCGGTATTTTCAGTGCATCGGCGTATGTGTTGATTTTGCTGGCGATGAAATTTGTGACCAATGTCAGTTATATACAGGCATTCCGGCAGATGAGTTTGCCGTTGGGGATTCTGGCAGGAATATTTATTCTCAAAGAGAAGTGTTCCATGCCGAAACTTGTCGGTATTATTCTGGTGGTCAGCGGTTTGGTGATGACTTCATTTTGACATGCCGCTTAAAAATCTGATTGCCTGTGCGGCACAAAAGCAGCCGAAAATTGCCGGAATGTAGCTTATGCTGCCGATTTTGCGAGATTCAAAACGGCGCAGCGGCGGTTCCGGAGAAAATACAGTTTGCACTTTTTTGATATGAAGTTCTTTTAATTTATTCCGCATTATCCTGGCTAACGGACAGCCGCTGGTCCGGTGGATGTCAGCGATTTGAACTTGTGCCGGATCTGTTTTCCCCCCGGCTCCCATTGATGAAATCATGGGGATCCCTTTTTGTTTCAATTGCCGGATAAGTTCTACTTTAACTGGTACATCATCGATGGCATCTATGGCAAAATCGTAATCATCTGCTTGAAGCAGTGCTGCAATATCTTCCGGAGTTTTCAAAAAACGGTTGATCGCGATAAATTCTCCTGCCGGGTTGATATCCCGGAAACTTGCGGCTAATACGTCAGCTTTATATTTTCCGACCGTAGAAGAGAATGCGGATATCTGCCGGTTGCAATTGGATATATCCACTGTGTCGCCATCAACCATGACGATTTTTCCGATCCCCGTACGGGCGATATTTGCAGCCGCATGTCCGCCGACACCGCCGACACCGACGATCAATACCCGTTTGGTTGAAAAATCTGACGTTATTTGTGTGCCTAAAAGCAATTCGGTTCGGGAAAAGCGCAAAGATTGATTATCCATTTTATATTCCTGTGAAATCCGCAAAATTCTGGTCGGTGATCTGTTCCAGAAGCGGTAGAGAAAGAGCTTCTGAAATTTCCTTTATTATATTCCTGATATCCATATCCGGCTCATTATCACTCTCAAAGCCGAACGCGCCGGAGGGGTTTTTTAATTTCAACATGATTTCCATTTTTTTTGCCACCGATGGATGAAAAGAAACAGTGAAATTTCTCTTCCATAATTCATCCAGCATCTCCGGCGAAGAACGGAAACCGTGAAACATGACTTTCAAATTAAAATGTTTCAACATCCGGAATACTTCAGCGAAAGAGCGAACCGCATGTATCACCACCGGTTTACCGGTGTCCGAGGCCAGGGCCAGGAGCGAATAGAGATATTTTTGCTGAATCTCCATTTGCGGTCCCCGGAGCTTATCCAATCCGATTTCTCCGAGCGCACAAAAACGGGACAAAAATTCCGGAGACGGCAAAATTTCCGGAACAAATTCATCCGGCAAAAACCAGGGGTGAAATTCCAGTGATGTCAACTCTCCGGCAACAGGAGTTTTTCCGGAACGTAAAAAATACATTCCTTCTCGTGGAAAATGAGAGTGAAAGTCACTTGCCATCAGAGAATTTTTCCAATTCCTTTGAGTTCCGGCATCCGCAATCTCTGCAAATGACACATTGCCAAAGCCAGTGCATCTGTACTGTCCAGCGGGATGTTGGCAACAGAAATCCCAAATTCGGCCGCCAGCAAAAAGGCAATGCGCCCTTTTTCCGCACCGCCGCTGCCGGTGACGGCCCGTTTCGCAACGGTTGGAGCATAGGCATAAGCCGGAATATTTTTTGCCGCCAGCGCGGCCAGTATACCGCCCCGCGCCATGCCCAGAATAATTGCAGTTTTGGCATTGCGGCCTACAAAAGGCTCTTCCAAAACTGCACAGTCGGGGGTATAAAGTTTGATCAATTCATCGATCCCGCCGGCCAGACGGCGCAAACACTCGGTATGCAGCATGGAAGGTTTGTTGCGGATAACTCCGCAATCAACGATTTCCATGCCGCTTCCGGCTTCCGGATCAGCTTTTATGATTCCGTATCCGGTAGTACGGATCGCCGGATCTATGCCGAGTATGATCATAATTTCATTTCATGAATGCCGCCGCAGCTTTCAACATCGCCGCTTCGCCGAGGGCAGGGGCCATGATCTGTGCTGCGACCGGCATACCGGTCGCGCTGTCAAAGCCGGCCGGAACACTGATCCCGCAATGCCCGGAAAGGTTGAGCGCGATGGTGAAAATATCTGACAGATACATTTGCAGCGGATCACTTTTTTCATTGAATTTGAATGCCGGTTGCGCCGTTACCGGGGTCAACAGCAGGTCGCATTGTTTGAATGCTTCTTCAAAATCCCGACGTATCAAGGTGCGTACCCGCTGTGCGCGCAGGTAATACGCATCATAATATCCGCTGGAAAGCACGTATGTGCCCAGAAGAATACGGCGTTTGACCTCATCTCCAAATCCGGCTCCCCGGGATTTATAATAAGTATCCACCAAACCATCGGCCTTTTTGCGGTCACCATATCTTATCCCGTCGAAGCGGGCAAGATTGGCACTGGCTTCAGCAGTTGCAATGATGTAATAAACTGCCACAGCATATTTGGTGTGAGGCAGGGAAACATCGACCACTTCGCCGCCCAGAGCTTTTATTCTGGCAATGGATTCATCCATCACTTTGGCAACTGCACTATCCAGACCGCCGGTGAAATACTCTTTGGGCAGACCGAACTTCAAACCGGCCAGAGAACCGGATGCTTTTCCCTGTCTGGCTGCATCGGCAAATCCTCCGGCAGCATTGGGCAAACTGGTTGAATCATGGGGATCAAAACCGCTGATCGTATCCAGAATGATACCGGCATCTTCCGCATCATTGCATAATGGGCCGATTTGATCCAAACTGGACGCAAACGCCACCAAACCGTAGCGGGAAACTCTGCCGTATGTCGGTTTTACTCCGACAACACCGCAAAATGCCGCCGGCTGACGAATGGAACCGCCGGTATCAGACCCCAAAGCTACCGGAGCAAAATCTGCAGCAACACAGGCGGCTGAACCACCGGATGAACCACCGGGAACTCTGCTGGTATCCAGAGGATTTCTGGTTTTTTGGAACGCACTGTTTTCACAGCTTGACCCCATCGCGAATTCATCCATATTCAGACGGCCGAATGGGATCATCCCCTGATTTTTCAGTGCACAAATCGCAGTCGCATCGTATGGTGATTTTACCGGAGCGAGCAGTTTTGAGGCACAGGAACAGCGTTCATCTTTAACACAGATGTTATCCTTTACCGCTACCGGAATGCCATCATAAGCACTCAACACTTTGCCGGCGGCCCGCCTGGCATCGGAATCTTTGGCGGCCTGAAGCATGTGTTCACGGTCGATTTCCAGAAAAGCACCGATCTCTCCATCTTTGGCGTCAATATTTTTCAGATATTCCTGACAAAGCTCCAGCGAAGATACTGCCCCGGAATTCAGTTCCTGACTCAAGGCGTGAAGTGTAGCATGTTTGATATCCATTGACTTTACTCCTCCTCGCTGGGCAATACTCGCGGCACTTGTATCAACTCTCCGTGAATTATTCCCGGAGCATTGGCAAGCATTGCTTCCCGGGGAAAAGATGATTTTGCTTCATCTTCCCGCCAGGCGTTGGTCAACTGGGCCGCATGAGCAGTCGGTTCAACTCCGGAAACGTCCACTTCTGCCAGTTCAGCAATGTAATCAACCACCCGGGCCAATTCTGACTGGAGCTTTTCTGCTTGTTCAGCAGAAAGCTCCAACCGGGCAAGGTCAGCTGTATATTTGATGTCTATTGTCGAACTCATTTCAGATAGAACCGCCCTTTTCCAGCGTCAGAGTTTTGGTGACCAGATCACAGACACATGATGGACCGAAATACTGGATCGGGCCGGGGTAAACAAAGCTGGTTTCTTTTGCCCACAACGCGCGTTTCGCGGCAAACTCTGCAAACGGCGCACCATCCAGTTCAACCAGAGCCTTGCGGATAACCGGTTTGTCGGCACCGTGACGGCGTTCCATATTGAGCATCATGGTGATCGGAATACCTCCGGCGATCCACTCAGCAGCCGGTTTGATGGTGTTACGGACACTTGACATGTAACCGGTGCGTCCGGCACCGATCAATGCTGCCGCATTGTATCCGAGGCTGTAACAGTAGTCGGCATCATAATTGGAAGGAGCTGCGCAACGGCCCTCGTATCCGAAAAAGTGAGTCTGGGTGGCGAATTTGCCTTTGAAAGAACCATCTGCTTTCATCGCTTTAAGTTTGGTTCCCACCATTTCTGCCAGCATTTTTTCAGTTTCGATCAGAGAAACCTGAACATTGCCGTGCGGGTCGCGGTCATTGCAAAGCTGCATTTGAATACCGGCGGGCAGGGAAGCGAAAACTTTGGCTGATTCCGCAGAGAGTTTTCCGGCGGCAAAAGCAACTTTTTCATTTTTATCCATTGCCTCTACCGCATCGGCATTGGCAGCAAGCAAATCGTTGAGTTCTGCGATAAGGACTTTGATTTCCGGGATGAATTCAACCAAACCTTCGGGAATGAGGGCCACACCGAAATTCATGCCGGCGGCCGCCCGTCCGGCAACGATCGCGGCCAAATCATCAACGATCTGACCGAGGGTCATCTTTTTCGCAGCAACTTCTTCTGAAATGATTGCGGCATTGGGTTGAGTCTGCAAAGCACATTCCAACGCGATGTGAGATGCTGAACGGCCCATCAATTTGATAAAGTGCCAATATTTTTTTGCGGAATTGGCATCACGGCCGATGTTGCCGATCAATTCGCTGTAGACCCGGCAGGCAGTGTCAAAACCGAAACTGGCTTCGATCCACTCATTTTTCAGGTCGCCGTCAATGGTTTTCGGGCAACCGATGACCTGGATGCCGACATTGTTGCTTTTGAAGTATTCAGCCAGGACGCAGGCGTTGGTGTTGGAGTCATCTCCACCGATGATGACCAATGCCGAGATGCCGGCTTTTTCGCAATTGGCTTTGGCGGCAAGGAACTGTTCTTCAGTTTCCAGTTTGGTTCTGCCGGAACCGATCATGTCAAATCCGCCGGTGTTGCGGTAAGCATCAATGATGTCAGCAGTCAATTCCATGTATTCGCCTTTGACCAGACCGTCAGGACCTTTGAGGAACCCGAAGAGCCGGCTGTCTTCATTCAGAGATTTCAAACCGTCAAAAAGTCCGGCAATGACGTTGTGTCCGCCGGGAGCCTGACCGCCGGAAAGAATGACACCGACATTGATCGCCGCTTTTTTCTCACCGCAGCCGGGGGCAAAGGTCAACACCGGACTGCCGTAAGTACTTTTGAAAAGGGCCTGGATCTTTTCAACATCCGCAACGGCCGTAGTTGCTCCACCTTCCTGTACACAGACCGCTGCACCATTCTGCAGAGCAGCGGGAAGTTTCGGGGCGTAGGCGGCACGCGCCTGCTGTAACGGAGAAATTTTACTCATTTTTCTTTTTCCTTATTTTGTTTTTTACAATATATGGTGTAAAAATTGTCATTCACATAAAATAACCCGGTTTCACTGATTAATCAAGGTTTTCCGGTGCTTTTTTCAGTACTTCATCCCAGTTGCGCCGGAAACTGTCTTTGTCATTGACAAAACAATTGAAGCGGATGATGTGCCACAACGCGGCAAAGCCGTCTTTCCAGCCTATTTTTTTGCCCTCATCATAGCGTCGCGGCTGATAAGAAATAGGGACTTCCCAGATCCGCAGTTTCCGTGAACGGGCCAGTTTCGCCGTCAATTCGACCTCGATCCCGAAACGGCAGGAGGTCAAAATCAAATTTTGAATAACCTCTCTGCGGAAGGCTTTATAGCAGGTTTCCATATCAGACAGATGGATGTCGGAAAAAACATTTGACCAGAATGTCAGAAATTTATTTCCCATTTCATGCCGGAAATATCTGACCTGTCCCGGTGTATTCATGAATCTTGCTCCGTATACGACATCTGCTTTGCCATCGACCAACGGCTGGATGACCAGAGGATAATCTTCCGGAGTGTATTCAAAATCCGCATCCTGAATGATTACATAATCTCCGGTCGCTTCTTTGAATCCCCGGATGATCGCAGCTCCTTTTCCCTGATTTATATCCTGACAAAACAGTTTTACCCGGGCGTTGTCTTTGAATATCTGCAGTTTTTCCCAACTGTTATCACTGGAGGCATCGTTGATTATAACCAGTTCGCCAACTTCCGGGCGCAGCAGTACATTGTTGACAATTGCACAAATAGTCGCTTCTTCGTTGTAAACCGGCATCACCACAGAAAGACAGCCATCGGGTATCGGGCGGTTATTCATTTTTTGTTTCCCCCCAATTGGCGGCATCGCTCTGCAGCGGCTCTGACGGCCTGGATAACGGTTCCTGAAAAACCTCTTACAGCAAGTTGTTCCAAAGCCCGGCTGGTGGTTCCGCCGGGACTTGTCACCTCGTCTTTAAGTACAGATGGATGTTTGCCAGTTTCTTTGGCCATTGCGGCCGCTCCAAGAACTGTCTGGATCGCCAGCTGCAAGGCGGTATCTCTCGACAACCCTTCGGCAACGCCGCCATCAGCCAGAGCTTGTATGAATTCAAACACATACGCCGGTCCGCTGCCGGAAAGTGCGGTCACCGCATCAAGATGAGCTTCACTATCCACTTTAACTGCAACTCCGGCGGCATTCAGGATTTTTTCTGCGAATCCGGAATCTTCTTCTGAACAACCGGAAGAAACGTAATATCCGCTTGCTCCCCGGCCTATAAGAGCCGGGGTGTTGGGCATCACCCGGATAATTCTGTCGCATCCGGATAGCTGCCGGAGTTTTTCGATGGTAACTCCGGCGGCGATGGAAATCAGTAACTTGCCCTTCAGGTCATCCTTGATTTCAGCAAGAGCTTTTTCGATCACCTGCGGTTTGACTGCCAGCAGCACGGCATCGGAGCGTTGGAGGTAAGCCGCCGGATCAACTGATATTACATTTTCTATTCCGGTGGACTGCTGAAAGCTGTTTGCAGCTTGTTGAGACGGATCAAATGCGCCGAGTTCGCCGATTTCAAAGGTGCCGGATCTAACAAGTCCTCCGGCGATGGCAGTTGCCATTTTACCGCTTCCAATAAAAAATAATTTCATTTGTTCATCCTTTGCTGATTGTAACGATCTGCCACACCATTACTGCGGCACCGAGAAAGAATAAATACCAGGAGAAGTACTCAAGCTTACGTTTGCGGATCAATCTGATCAAAAGTGCCAATGAAGCAAAACTTGCTGTTGCAGACAGAATAAATGCTGCGGAAAGTTCTGCCGGAGAGAAGCTGCCGAGTTGGAATCCGTTGCGGGATAACTCAATGAGTTCCAATACCACCGCCCCTCCGATCGCCGGGAGAGCCAGCAGAAAAGAAAATGTGGCGGCCGCTTCAAATTTTATTCCCGAAAGAATACCGCAGGCGATTGTACTGCCGGAGCGGCTGATCCCGGGGATGATTGCCAATGCCTGTGCCATGCCCACCGTGACAGCCTGGCGCAAAGTGATATCCTTCAGTTCATTATCGCCTTGCGCCCGGAGTTTTACCTTGCCGGTGAGGCGCAATATCGATGCGGTAATAAGAAACCCCATTGCTACTGAAAGCATATCACCGAATATCTTTTCCAGCAAACCGGTTTTTTCGGCCAGAAAACCGGCAATGCAAACCGGGACTGTTCCGGCAATGACCATTTTCAGCAAATGCAATTGATCTTTTTTAAGAAATCCAAGCAGGATTTTGAAGTAAAATACGATGATCGCCAACAGAGAACCGGCATGCAGTACGATGCTTAAAGCCGCCCCTTCATTTCCAGGCAAGTGAAAAATGTTGCTCAATAATGCCAGATGCCCGGAGGAGCTGACCGGTAAAAATTCCGTAACTCCCTGCAGCACTGCCAAAAATATGATTATCAGCCAATTGTTAATCATCACTCATTTTCCGGGTTAAGGATTTGGTTTTTTCAAATGTATCATCAATGGTATCTTTTGCTTTGTTCCACTGGGTTTCAACCTGCTGGACACCTTTAGCCGCCAACTCCGGATTTTCCCGCAGATGGAAATAATAGTACGCTGTTCCGGAAAGCAGCATCGCCAGAATGAAGCCAATGAAAACCCCGCAAGAGCATGAAAATCTCATAATCATCCGCCTCGCTTTTCAGCCGAACAGGTCGTTCGCCGCCGGAAGCATACTTAATTCGAGCACCGGTGCCATCCACTCCGGCTTGCCGGACGGGAACTCTTTTTCATCAAAAAGCTTGCTGGAACTGCTTATCAACTTGTCTTCTTTGTACGGCAGTATCCGGTAGTTGCCGTTGTGGAACCGGACCAGAACCAAACTTGATGATGACAGCGGCAGATCGTCTGCAATCACAATTTGAAGCATGCCAAAAAAGTTTATTCCCAGTTGATCACCGGAAGCTTTCACGATCACCGGAGAACACCCCGTGCCGAAGTCGCGGACCGCTGTGTCATGCAGATATTGATTGGCAAAATCAAAAAGGGTTATTCCGGGAGTCAAAGAATTCAAGTCAAAAAGGTCAATGACCGGGATGCCTTGAACTTCAGAAGCGGATACATAAAAGTTCTCTTTATCAGTGTGTTCTGAAAACAATCTCTCCAGATTATATGAGTCAAGTCCGGGATCATCCTCATTATCCGGCTCTTCGGAATCCTCGTTATCCATCGCCTCTTCAGTACTTTCCGGGAATTGTTCGCGCAAAGAGACCAACTCCCGGCACAGGATCATCCTCTGCCGGTCCGGAACGCAGAGCAGATCCAGAAGCGAACTCAACTGACTGACTTTCGGCAAAGTTATTCCATGCGTAAATTGCGATATGGCAGCAGAAGATAAACCCAATGCCTGAGCAATTACCGTCTGCCGGATTTCTGAATCCCGAATGATATCCTGTAAGGTTTGTGCAAAAATTTCACGGGTCATATCATTTATTTCCATCGTGTTGTTGGCAGCATAAAATAAAACCGGTTTGAAGTGACTTCGAACTTTTTTCAATCACCGGACCGTGCCGGAACCGACTTTTCAATAGATTATTTGAAACCACCTCTTTATATAATATATATCGCGGATTTTCATATATCAACCTTTTTGAAGTAAAAAATTGTTTTTTTAAATAAAAAGAAACGGGGCGGCGGCTCCGGGGAGAAGCCTTGTGCCGCCCCGTTGGGTGTGGGGGCTGTTTCGTCAGGGATGCTCCTATCCCTCGATTATACACGGGACATGATATACTCCATTGATGACAGTACTTCCTTCGGTGACATGCTCAAAACCGGGGAACATATTGTCCCACTGGGCAAGAGATTTCAGATATGCTATATGCGGATTGTTTTCATCGCCGAATCTTTCTCCGGATATGACCATCGGAATCCCGGGAGGGTAGGGGATCAGGGCATTTGCCGCGATCCGGTTTGCCAGTTTATCCGCCGGGACCAATTCGGTCTTTCCTTTTACCATTTCCAGATATGCCTGCCGGGGAGTGAGTGCCGGAGTCGGAAGAGTTTCAAACGCATCATTCAATTTTGCATCCGGCCGGAACTCCAAATTTTTTACTTTTCTCTTTCATAATTATTCTCCTTTTTCGGGGGTGTGATACGATTCTCTGACGAGATCGGCACATTCATGTTGATTGTATTCAACGGCAAAGTCGAAAGCAGTTTTCTGCCGGTTGTCTTTGCAAAATATATTTGCTCCTAATGTCAGCAATTCTTTCATTAATTGATGATTTCCCCGGATGGCTGCTATCATCAGCGGCGTCCGTCCGGCGTAATCAGCCTTATCGACATCGGCATTATTTTCCAGCAGCCAGCGGCAGGCGAGAGGGTTTTGGTAGTAAATGCTGTAGATCAATGGAGTCCAGCCATCTATATCATCCTGATAATCAAGCGGAGTTCCGGCATTTATGAGTTTTCTGGTTTCACTGTTATCTCCCCTCAAAATCGCCATGCATAATTTTGCACCGGCTTGAGCATTTTCTGACACATGGATGTTGTCCATTCCATATTTGCGTGCTGCCAGAATGGTGGAAAACGGTAGCCGTTTGAGAGTATCAAAAATAAAATCCATTGCTTTTCTCCATCAATTTGGGGAAGTGCTTTTGCAACTGCCTCTTTTTTATCTTCACGATACACTATAAAGGTTTTTTCAGAAAAAGCAATGAGTTAAAATAAAAAATGTTTAAAATAGTTAAAATTAAAATTATTTTTGAGTAAAAAAATCACCTTTGAAAAAGAAACTTCAGTGGAAATTCAGCAATATGTACTGACGGTTGATCACGTACAACAGTTCCGGCAACAACGATTTTAAGTTTATCGCAATTTCAATGTGGCCAGAGCCATGAGGGCAAAAATACCGGACAGTATCCAGAAACGGACGACGATTTGAGTTTCTGTCCATCCTTTGCGTTCGAAGTGGTGGTGTATCGGAGTGCAGAGAAAAATCCGTTTGCCGGTAAGCTTGAATGAGGCCACCTGAAGCATAACGGATATGATCTCCATCACATATACTCCGCCGATCAGAGCAAGCAGCAGCTCCTGACGCGAAAGAACAGCCAGCATGCCGACAGCTCCACCCAGAGCAAGACTTCCGGTATCCCCCATGAACATGGATGCCGGATGGCAGTTGTGCCATAGAAAACCGACACATCCGCCGCCGAGGGCAGAGGCGAATACAACTGCTTCACCAATACCGTTGATATACGGCAGATCCAGATAAGATGCGAATACCTGATGGCCCATCAAATAGGTCAGCACCGCATAAGAAAGAGAGCAGAAAATCGTACATCCGGAGGCTAATCCGTCTTTCCCATCGGTGAGATTCACCGCATTGGCTGAACCGACGATGATTATGGCGACCGAGAAAACCGGAAGCAGATACCATGCTTGAATGTGGAACGGCTGCTTTATAAACGGAACATAAAATCCGGTCATGATATGGTGCAGAGATGGGTTGCGCCAGAAAAGCCAGACCACAGCTCCGCCAACGATAAACTGTCCGGCCAGTTTGAGTTTACCGGGCAATCCGTCACGCTTTTGCTTGAAAACTTTTAAGAAATCATCAAGAAATCCGATCAATGCGAATCCCAGTGTCCCTCCCATCAAAATCCAGCAAATCCCGTTGGAAGCATTCCACTTGCTCCAGAGCAGGGTCGACAGCAATACTCCGCCGATCAGGATTATTCCACCCATACAGGGAGTACTGTTCTTGCGTTTATCCAGGAGTTCTTCCGGAAGCACCCCTTCGTATCTGGCCGCCGCCCGGATGTTGAGCGTGCGCAGCATGGCGGCAAAACGTCCGCCGGAAAGAGCAACAATGAGAAATGCAAATGCTGCTGCGCCGCCTGCTCGAAAAGTGATATAATCAAAGAGGCGCAACGGTCCGAACAAATCATCAAAATAAGAAAGATAGTAAAACATAATAATTCCCCCGGGAAAAAGTATTTTTTGTCATGCTTGTATTATATACGTGAGATGGAAAAAAGCAAGTGGCCGAATGATTTTTTTTTGAAAAATTTACAGTTCTATGTAAGGGATTTTTGCAATTTGCATGAATGTATGCTATGTTAAGCTCTGATGAGATGATTTCAGGAAATGGAAGGAGAGCTTATGAAAGGAATCGTACTTGCCGGTGGAGCCGGAACCAGATTGCATCCGGTGACTTTGGGAGTTTCCAAACAACTGCTTGCCGTATATGACAAACCGATGATATACTATCCGATATCCGTGTTGATGCTTGCCGGTATCCGGGATATACTGATCATAACCACTCCGGAAGATCAATCGGCTTTTCAACGTCTTTTGGGTGACGGTTCCCGTTTCGGGGTGCACTTTTCTTATGCCGTCCAACCCCGGCCGGAAGGATTGGCACAGGCATTTATCATCGGTAAGGAATTTATCGGCAGCAGTCCGGTAGCTTTGGTCCTGGGGGATAATATTTTTTACGGAGCGAATTTATCCACGATAGTGCGTTCTGCTGCTGCATCAAACCGGGGCGCAACGGTATTCGGTTATTATGTCAGTGATCCGGAACGGTTCGGAGTGGTGGAGTTCGACATCGATGGTAAAGCGGTTTCTATAGAAGAAAAACCCCGGATCCCCAAATCCAATTACGCGGTCACCGGTCTTTATTTTTATGATAATGATGTGGTCAAAATTGCCGAATCTGTCAAGCCATCTGCCCGGGGGGAACTGGAAATCACCGAGGTCAACAATGTTTATCTGCAGCGCGGTGAGCTGCAGGTCAGGAAGCTTGGACGCGGCTATGCCTGGCTGGATACCGGAACTCATGACAGCATGATGGATGCCGCCAATTTCATACGGACCGTCGAAACCCGGCAGGGAATGCAGATCGCCTGTCTCGAAGAGATCGCCTATAATAACAAGTGGTTGAGCAGCGATGATGTCAGGAAAAATGTGGAAAACATGAAAAAAACAGATTATGGTAAATATCTTTTGCGGATAATTGCGGAGTGAATGATTGATATGAATATTATTGAAACAGATATTCCGGATGTCAAAATCATTGAACCGGATGTTTATTCTGACTCTCGCGGTTATTTTATGGAGAGTTGGAATGCTGCGAAATATGAAGCAGCCGGAATATCCTGCCGCTGGATGCAGGATAATGAGTCACTCTCTTCCCGGGGAGTTGTGCGTGGACTGCATTATCAGCTGCCACCGTATACGCAAGCTAAACTGGTGCGGGTGATCCGGGGCAGGGTGTTGGATATTGCGGTGGATATCCGGCGGGATTCTCCGGCATTCGGGAAGTATGTGGCTGTGATTCTGGATTCAGAGAACCATCGGCAGCTTTTTATTCCCCGGGGATTTGCTCACGGTTTTGCGGTGTTGTCAGATGAGGCATTGTTCCAATACAAGTGTGATAACCTTTATATGCCGGCGTATGAAGGGGGGATAGCTCCGGATGATCCGGAGTTGAATGTCGATTGGCATATACCGGCGGCAGATAGAATCATGTCGGATAAAGATCGGAAAAATCCATTTTTTAAAGTGGCAGAACTCTTTGACGCTTCGGAGTATATGTGTAATGCTTAAAATCCTTCTTACCGGGGGCAATGGTATGCTCGGCCGGACAATAGTCCGGATATTGTCTGACCGTTTCATCATAATTCCGACAGATTTGCCGGAAGTGGATATCACGCAGCCGGAATCTGTCGGCAATGCGTTGATGAAGTATGCTCCGGATGCAGTGATCCATTGTGCGGCGATGACTGCTGTGGATAAATGCGAGAGCGAAAGAGAGTTGGCATTTCTCATAAATGAATACGGTTCGGCGGTGGTCGCTGAAGTTTGCCGCAAATTTTCAGTCCGGCTGCTGGCGATTTCGACTGATTATGTTTTCCGTGGGGATCGGGATGAGGCGTATTCGGAAAATGATATTGCGGATGGCGGCAGAACGGTTTACGGGCAGAGCAAATTTGCCGGTGAAGAGGCCGTGAGGAGAATTTATCCGGAAAATTCACTGATCTGCCGGATAAGCTGGCTGTATGGTTTCGGCGGGCCGAGCTTTGTTCACTCCATGATATCTCTGGCTGATGGCAGCCGGAACGAATTGAAAGTTGTTGCCGATCAGCGCGGAAATCCGACCAGTGCATTGGCAGTGGCCCGGAAATTGGGAGAATTGCTGGAATATCCGGAATTGACCGGGATCATCCACCTTACTTGTGAGGGTGAAGCCGCATGGTGCGATTTTGCCTGTGAAATTTTCCGCCAGATGGGGGTGACTCAAAAAGTGACGGCATGTACCAGTGCGGAGTTCCCCCGTCCGGCTCCCCGTCCGGCAAATTCCTGTTTGAAAAAAGATAAATTGCGGGAATATGGCCTGACTCCGATGCCGCAATGGCAGGATGCTTTGTCCGAATTTATCGCACTGGAATTCGGAAAATAGGCTTCGGAAATTGTTTTAATGTTAAAAAATATGCGGGAGAAAATCTTGTCGTTTTCTCCCGCATTACTGTCAAAAAACAGTTTTATTTCACCATGTAGGCCTTGCCGCCATTGCGGGCGGATTTGTGAATTGCCAGACAGGCGCGCAGGTTGCGCAGACCGTCTTCAGCATTCAACGGCTTGCCGTCGATGATCGACTGGGCATGGTGGATGATGATCTGCTGATAGATGTTCGGGAACTTGCGCGGACGCAAGGGTTTGATCCCGTCGGAGCTTTCCAGTTCCAAGCGGATGGCATACGGCTCATCTTTGTAACCGGAGAGCTGGAACATCGTCCCGAAGCCGCGCAGCACAGCGGCATCACCATAGATTTCATAGCCGAGGTTGGAAAGAGTACCAACCAGGCCACCGCGATTTTCGCAGAAAGCAACTTTGAATGAACCGGTCTGACCGTTTTCCAGAGTGAAACGGATATAGGCTCCGTCTTCAGCTTTGATATTCAGGGTTTTGGGCAGATAAACCGCCTGAACCTGTTTGATTTTGCTGTTGAAGACAAATTCAGCCATATAGACACAGTGGGATGCGACATCACCGATGGGGCCGCCCATTTCGTCAACATTGTTGCACCGCCAGGAGGCAGCTTCTTCCGGGGAAGCTCCGAAAAGAAACTCCATGTGGAAACAGCTGTCACCGATATTTCCAAGCTTTCCATTGGCGACATATTTGCGGGTCAGCTGATTGAATGCATTGTAGACCATCATGTGGTCGACGGTGAGGCTCAAATGCTTTTTCGCGGCCAGTTTTACCATTGCAGAAGCGTCGGCAACACTTGTGGCCAGCGGTTTTTCACTCATAACATGTTTGCCGGCATTCATCGCCTTGATAGCGATCGGAGCATGGCTCATATTGTTGGTGGCTACAAAAACCGCATCGATTTCCGGATCCGCGAAAATCTCATCCATATTTTTGTACCATTTCAAATTCAGAGCTTTCGCTGCCGCTTCCCGGGCGGGATTCATGTCGGTAACACCGATCAATTCGGCATTGGGAAGCCCGTTAAAACGGGCTTTGTCACAACCGAAACCTTCTTTGGCGATACGGTTTTCGGCGATGCCGCCGAAGCCGATGATCGCATATTTGATTTTTTTCATACAGACACCTGTCGTGAAATTACTTCATATAAGCTTCTGCGACTTTCTTGAATGCATCGATCATAGCCTGAACGTGGCATTCGTCATAGGTCGGATGGGTGAAGAAGCTGATGGTGCGGTCAGTCATCCAGTTCGCCATTTTGCAGTTGAACTTGGTGTAGTCGATGTTGCGTGAACGCGGATCATTAAAAGGATAGCCGACGGTACCGAAACCTTTGCGGTCGGTGTAGGCCTGTTCTTTGTACATTTCCGGCCAGAGAACGCTGTAAACCGGCACACCTTCAGCGGCGATAGCAGCAATGAACTGTTTGGTGTCGATGCCGTCTTTGAGTTTTTCGGTATCAATGACAAACGGAGCCCACCAGAAGGAGTTCTGACGCTCTTCGGTATCGACCGGGCAGTATTTGATCAACGGGTGATCTTTCAGCTGGGCGATAAGCATTTTACCATTGCGGATACGGTTTTTGAGGTTCCAGTTATCGAAACGCTCAAGTTCGCACAAACCGATCTGGCTCTGCATTTCGGTCATGCGGAAGTTGAATCCGACGCGACGGTGGATGTAGAGCTGTTTGCCTTCCATTTCCAGCAAATTGAGTTTGGCTTTGACGTCATAACCGTGATCGCGGAAAGAACGGCATTCCCAGGCGAGGTCTTCATCATTGGTGACGACCATACCGCCTTCACCACCGGTGGTGAAGTGTTTGCTCTGGCAGAAGCTGAAGCAGCCGACATTACCGATGGTACCGGCTTTTTTGCCTTTGTAAACACCGCCGAAACACTGGGCGCAGTCTTCAACGACATAGAGGTTGTGTTTTTTGGCGATGGCCATGATCGGGTCCATATCGGCGACCATACCGTACAGGTGAACGACAACGATAGCTTTGGTGCGTTCGGTGATGGCAGCTTCGATCTGGTTGGGATCGATCAGATGGTCAGTTCCGCAGTCGACGAATACCGGAAGGGCACCGGCCTGCAGTGCGCAGAAGCTCGAAGCGATAAAGCTGTAGGAAGTACAGATCACTTCATCGCCGGGGCCGACACCGAGACTGGCCAGAGCTGTATGCAGAGCGCAGGTACCGTTGGCAACGCTGATAGCATGGGCAACGCCGAGCCATTCGGCCCATTTTTTCTCAAACTCCATACCCACTTTGCCGGTCCAGTAGTTGACTTTTCCGGATTTCAGAATGTCGGTGACTTTGTCATAGACAGCCGGATTGAATTGCGGCCAGCCGGGGAAAGTATCGTTGAATACCTTTTTCCCGCCGTTGATAGCCAGATCTTTGATGTCGATAGCCATAGTTTTTTCCTCCTTGTTTTTAGGTTGGCTGACAATATTTTATTCGACCGGTTCGAACCGGTAAGATAACTGTTTGGGTACGGGGTTGCCGCCGCGCAGCACATCCAGCAGCAATTCTACTGCCAGTGCGGCATATTTTTCAATATCCTGCTGAAAAAGTATCATCCGGTCAGATGGGTATTTTTCCTGCAGTTCGGTGTGGATGATCGTGGCGATCCGGGGCAGATAGAGTACTTGCGGCAGCTGACTGGAAATCAACTCCGAAAGCATTCCGCTGACGATAGTATCATCATCGCTGACGATCCCGTCCGGACGTTCTTCCGGCGGCATCGACAGCAATTGACGGGCGATGCCGACTCCTCCTGAATATGAACTGCCGACCAGAGCCGGAAGAGTTCCGCCGCGCAAAAGCAGCTGTTCTCTGGATGCACACAACTGAATTATTTTACTGCATCCGGATTTTTTCAGAGCTTCCTGGGCGTCCCGGATAAAGCGCTTGACTTCAATAACAACTCCCAGCGGCATGGATTCATGGTCATCATCTCCGATAAAGCAGCAGGGGATTCCCGAATTTTCCAGACGCTGCTGATCGGCGGTCGCAAATTGACACAAAGTAATAATACCGTCGCAACGGTGCTCAAAGACAGCCTGTTCCAATCCTGGAAATTCTGAAAGTGCAGGGAAGGGGGATTCTTCCGGATCGGTTGTCTGAAAGAATGTAAGGCAACGGCAATTTTCTTCGTTGAGCCGCTTTTGAATGAATCCGGCCAGAGTCGCGGCATAAGCACTGCCGGCCAGTTTGCGGATTGCTACGGCAACGGTGCGTCCGGTCAAGTGTCCGCCATTGGGATCGGCGACAAAAAGCCCGACTTTATCACGGACTTCAAGCATGCCGAGATTGCACAAGGAATCCACTGCGGCGGCAATAGTCTGACTGCCGAAGCCGAATTCAGAACGGAGTCTGGCATAAGGCGGCAGGCGATCACCGGATTTCAATCCATTATCATGGATATAGGTGATAAGTGCGTTTCTGGCACTTTCCACCCGGCGCGGCAATTCCGAGAGTGATTTCATTGCATTCCTCTGTCAAAAGTTTAGCGTATACTGTTTTTAGTATACATCTATTAATATAACTCCTCAATTTGTATTGTCAATAGCAAATCCATTCCGGGACTTGATTTTTTTGAAAAAAATCCTGAAAAAACAGGCAGGATCATGTTTTTCAGGCTGTTGAACTCCAAAAAAATCATTCAAAGCGCAACCGGGGAATTTTGTCTGCTCCCCGGTTGTACGGTTTTTCGACACTTCCTGATTATTTGAATAGCTCCACCAGTGTCTTAACTGTTTTTTTCCGGAATTCCGGATCGGTTTTCAATGATTCTGTGGTATTTTGCAAAAGTTTTTTTCCGGATTCGGTGGTATCCTGCAAAAGTTTTTTTCCGGATTCGGTAGTATCCTGCAAAAGTTTTTTTCCGGATTCGGCTGCATTGCTGATCCCGGTCAATCCGGTTTTGGCCAGATTATTCAATGCCTGCATGCCATGATTTGCAGTCCGCAAAATAAATTCGTCGGCGTTGGTGACACCAAGACAGACATCGCGCAATTTGACTGCATAGTTATGCATCGTTTCCAGAATATCGGTTTCACCAATGGAAAATGTCCGATCGCTTTTTTCCAGAGCCAATGGTATTATTACCGGTATATCCAACCGGTCATCATAGATGGTCAGACGACTGTCGGTGACCAGCAGATATTTCAACACCAAACCGCCGGATTTTTTCGTATCCCCGGTTTCTTCGCTTTCTGCATCCATGCCGGTTTCAGCTGCTTCGATCTCTTCTTCGCCGGAGGTGTCGGCCGGTGATGCGAAAAGAGCTGTTATGGAATCTACCACATCCAGCACGTTAAAGTTGCCATTCCAGTTGAATTCGGGAGAAACTGCCAGACCATTGATGTGCAGTTTATCTACTGCCGGGGAAGGGGTATAAATCGAATCCGGATCAAATACGGTATCAATACCGGCAATCGTCAACATTTTTTCCAAATCATAACTCTCCGGATTATCGATGTGCAGAGCCTGCAGGGATACTGAACCATCAGTAAGAGAACCGGATAA
Source organism: Lentisphaerota bacterium (assembly GCA_015061815.1). Taxonomy (GTDB): domain Bacteria; phylum Verrucomicrobiota; class Lentisphaeria; order Victivallales; family Victivallaceae; genus UBA1784. Next base: position 12,930 of record SUVW01000020.1, on the reverse strand, counting down.
ATTCCCGAGAGTAACCGAAAATCCGTGAATATTATTCTGCTGACGTTCATCGAGCCAGACAAAACGGAAGTCATGAATTGAAAAATTTTTGATCCATACTTTTATATCTGCTGCTGTTTTTGCCGGTTCGACCGGTTCCGGAGGCGGCGCATCATTTCCGGGCGGCAGCAGTACCAGAAAGTTGAGCAACCCCTGCCGGTTGACCCGGGCAGACAGATGAAGTTTATCCACTTCGATATTTCTGATCATGATATTTTCAGTCAGCAGCGATGAGTTATCCCATGATGCATGAAAATGTTTCAAATCAAGCATTTTGCCGTCGCCGAATCCTGATGGATTGGAAACCTGCAGATTGCCTAATGTGAATTCTCCCTGCAGCAGTGACAGATCAAATTCATCAAGAGTGATTTCAACTCCGGTAACTGCACTGCCGATCCTGGTGATGGCAAAGCGCATGATCGGATTTATGAATATCAGCAGCAGGAGCATCAATGCAATTATGCTGCCGATGGTCCATAAGAAAACTTTTAATACGATTTTCCCGATCTTTTTCTTGCAAGTACCGGTTGTGACATTTGATTTTTTTTCTTCCTGTGACATACAAAACTCCAAATTTACGGTTATTGTTCTATCTGTTGAGGATATTTCAAATCCCTCAAGAAAATTTTGAATCTGTCAACGCTGACCTTATGCGGAGCGTTGGCGGCCATAATTGTTTGTGTGCGTATTTTCGGTTCTTCCTGATACATCTCCCGGTTATTGAAATGTACTGAATATATTTTGCAAAATTTTACCGCTGCCGATACCACTGTTTTTAAGCAGTTGTATCCCGGATTGCGCTGTGTTGTTCAGAATGTCCAGAAATAATTTTGAAACATCAGCAGCACCATCGCACTGTTTTTCCATGTCAACGGCAACAGCATGCAGCGCACTTAATGTATCCTGATCATCACCCTCAAACTCAATATTTTCAGCATTTTGTTTCAAAGGCATTGTCAGCGGAACTTTCTGTCTGGCATCCCAAATCTCAAAACTGCTGTTGTCCAGATTGAATTTTTTTATGCGTGCGGGGGTACTTTGACCGGATGTTTGAGGAGTATTGTTTTGCGGTTCAGACGGAGAACATTTGAAATCACCTCCGGAAAGCAGCAGGCAGAGGGAATCACAACTGTCATGAATATTATTTTTGCCATCCTGCCGGAATTCTGCAGTTATATGCAGCCCGTCGATCTCCAGCAAGTCTATTTCTGAAATACTTTTGTCTTTTTGCGGAGAGGGGAACAGGGCGGTCATATAAGCCAGATTCAACATTTCCGGTTTGGAAAAAGTCCGGGGGTTGGATATTTTCAGATTGGTAATCTGCAATTTTCCGGGTTGACAGGTAAATTCCAAACTGCCCAAAGCAAGGCTCAAACCGTCCGTATTGCCATTTTTCCGCATATCCCGGAGAGATATGATACAGTCTGATGTGCAGAAACGGTTGATTTTCATACTTGCCGGAGTATTGTCATATGTGGTTCCGGTACTGCCGGGAAAAAGCGGTGAGAGCAGTATTTGGAGTGATTTTCCGGCATTATTGATATCTGCGTGATTATCATCGTGGAGTTTCACAACAGCACGGGTTCCTGAAATATCAATATTTTCGAAGACTGTTTCCGGCGACTCCAAAGATTCCGGGATGAATTTCAAATCGATCGACTTTATTTTCAGCATGCGTTCTTTATCTGTGTGTAAATTTGCAACTGAAAAATTTTTCAAAGATACATTTCCGGTACTCCAGGAGCCGGATAGTTGAGCGAATTTTGCGCCGAATTCACTTCTTTTCTCCGGATTACGTGTGTCTGATACGATCAGTGAACCGTTGTGCAATTCGAAATTGTTTATTTCTATCGGAAAAATGTCATCATTGTCATTCTCTCCGGCAGTATCCGGCGAAAAAAACAGAGTGTCGTTTGCGGGGAAAAATACATCTTCCATCGAATCAATCAATTCATGGACATCGGAAGTGTGATTTTTCCGTAATCCGGCAGCAGCATGCAGGCCATCGGCATAAACGTTGTTTATGATCAATTCTCCGGACAGGAGAGTTCCCGGGACAAAGGAGATCGAAGTTTGACGTATATTCAGCAGATTTTTGTTCTGTCCCCGGGGATTGACTATCTGCAGACCGGTCAAATCAACAACACCATTTCCCGGAGAAGAATGCAATTCTTTAAAGCGGATGCCGAATCCATGCAGCGATCCGTTGTGGTCGGCATCCCGGATGGTAAATGAACTGTTGCGGATAAAGAGATCCTGGATCACTGGCAGTGCAGGGAAGGCCGTATCTTCTGCGGAAGAGAAAAATGGGTTGAATGTGTTCAAGACCTGCTGAATATTGCAGCCTTTGTTTTTGCGTACTCCGGCAACAGCGTGCATTTCGTTGATTTCAACAAATTTAACCGCCGGTGTTGCTCCGGACGGAGAAAATGGCTGGAATTCAATATTTGCCGATAGTATCTCAAGCATGTTTTTTTCATATTCCGCCGGAGATATGACCTGCAGCTGCCGGAGCGATATGTTGTCGCTGCGGTCGCCGGTAAGTTGCTTCAAAAAAAGTCCGAATCCATCGATGTTGTGCTTTTTTCTCCGATCCCGGAAGATTATCCGGACGTTGTCGATGGAGAAACGGTTGATCGCAATACTACCGTAATTCCGTTTGCCGGAAAGAGAGGGCCAATTGTTTTTGTCAAAGAGTCCGGCAATGTCCAGTTCCCCGTTTTCTGAAATGGTGCCGGATAATGTTGTATTGCGCAGTTCCAGATTTTTTATAACTGCTTTCCCGGATAAAAGAGTTAGCAGATCAAAATCAAGATAGATGGAATCGACCTGAAGTATCGGGCTGGAGGAACCATTCGTGTCGCCGATTTTCAACTTGATCAGTTTGATATCTCCTCTGGAAAATGACGTTTCCACCTCCTCCAGTGAAACCGGGACCCCGATAATTTTGTTTCCTGCTGCTGTTATGGCAAAATAGAGCAGCGTGTCGAAAAAAATCAACACGGCAACCACAACGGCGGTAAACAGCAGCAGCAGAAAAAACAAGGTTGATTTTAATAATGACAGAAAGGAAAAAAACGGGGTGTGGTGTTGGGTATGAAGAGTATTTCCGGCGGCATCGCGCCGGATAATATCTTTTACTCCGCTGTTTTTTTCTGACTCTGACATAAAAATCCCTGCGCAGTTACTGCTTCAAATACTTCGCCCCGATTTTTTTCAGGGCCGCAAGCTGTTTTGCCGACAACTGTTTGCCTTCTTTAACCTGCTTTGCAAGTGATTGGCAGAACTTTTTTTCATCAAAAACGAAACGTCCCTTGCCGGTTGGCGCATCCCACTCTTTGACCTCCGCCAGTTTTTGGAGCATCTCGTTGACATTTCCGGCTTCACCGGCGGTCTCCGGGATAGCGGAAGTATCAATTTGCAGCAGAGCCATGACATTGGCCGGATCGATCAATTGATCCTTATACTTTAACGCCAGTTTTTTCAGAGCCGCCAACTGTTTTTCACTCAACGCCTTGCCGGATAAGGCCTGACGTTTAAGTGATTTGAAAAACTTTTCTTCATCAAAAGCGAATCTTCCGGAAGATTTTACTTCCGGAAAAACGACTTTGTCAAATGCCGCAAAAACCGGCGCATAACCTCCGTTTTCCGGAACCGGAGGACGTTGATTTTCTGCATCCTGCCGTTCCTGCAGCCGTCCGGCGGCCTGTTTTACCGCTTCCTGAATATCCGACGGCAGCCGGGCGATTTTTCCGGAGAGCTGTTCCGCATATTTTGCTGTCATTGTTACAAGAGCCTGGAATTGTTTTTCACTCATTTGGCCGGAGGTGTTGAATTTATCCTGAACCGACTTGACAAAGAGAGCATCATCATAGACCCGTCTGCCAACTTTTTTCTTCTCTTCAAAGGTTACCCCGTCAAATATGCCTAGTATTGCGGATGCATGCTCTTTTTCCGGTGCGCCGCTGTTTTTTGCAGCTGTCAGCCAGGGGGCAAAATTGCGGTAAAAATCGGTCATCATCTGTACCCAGCCGACACTTCCGGTTTCAATATCATCCAATTTCTGCTCCATTTGTGCGGTAAACCCGATATCAAAGAGTTCCGGCAGTTTTTCCACCAGGAAATCATTGACGGTGAATCCCAGTTCGGTCGGCAGCAGTTTATTCTGTTCTTTGCTGACATAATCCCGATCCTGAATAGTCCGGATGATCGTAGCGTAGGTCGAGGGGCGGCCGATACCGTTTTCTTCAAGCAGTTTGATCAGGGAAGCCTCTGTGAAGCGCGGCGGAGGTTCAGTGAATTTCTGTTCTTTCATGAAGTCGGTCATTTTTACTGCTTCGCCAGCTTTTAATTTTTTCAACAGTTCCGGACGGCAATCATCTTTGCCGGGTTGATTTTTTTCTCCGGAAAGCAGTAAAAATCCCGGGAAAACGGTTACGGTCGCAGTCGTTCTGAACTGGTACTCCTGCCGGTCGCTGCCGATGGTCATGATATCGGCTGTTACCAACTCCTGCCTGGCGCAATTCATCTGACTGGCAACAAAACGTTTCCATATAAGGGTGTACAATTTCAACTGCGGTCCGTCCAGTACGCCTGACAATGATTCCGGTGTCCGTCTGACATCGGTCGGCCGGATCGCTTCGTGAGCTTCCTGGGCGGCAGCTTTGTTCTTATAATGATTGAATTTTTCCGGAACATAATCTGCACCATAAGTTTCCCGGATAAAATCCGCCGCTGCGATTTGTGCTTCTCTGGCAATGGTAACTGAATCGGTTCGCATATAGGTTATCAAACCGGCAGAACTCCCATTGCCGAGGTCAACACCTTCATACAGCTGTTGGGCGTAACGCATCGTGCCGGTGGCCGAGAAATGGAGCAGCTGGTTGGCACTCTGCTGGAGAGTACTGGTGGTGAATGGCGGGTAGGGATTGCGCTTCCGGTCTTGAGAGGTGACCGATTTGACCAGTGGCACAGAGCCGCTTCTGATTGCACTTTCCACTGATTCAGCTCCGGCGGCAGAATTGACGGTGAAATCCTGCTGATTTATTTTGAAAAGCTTGCTTTTCAATAAATTGTTGCCGTCAATATCAAAAACTGCGGAAAAGTTCCAATACTCTTCCGGGGTGAATGCTGTGATTTCCCGTTCTCTTTCCACGATCAGCCGCAAAGCAGCTGACTGCACCCGCCCGGCGGAACTGCCTTTGCCGAGTTTGCGCCAGAGCAGCGGACTGACCTGATAACCGACGATCCGGTCCAGAACCCGTCTCGCCTGCTGGGCATCGACCAGAGCCAGATCGATATCACCTTTTTGCGAAATCGCATTCTGGATCGCCTGCCGGGTGATTTCGTGAAAAGTCACCCGGTGAAAGGATGCTTTTTTATTCGCCGCTGACAGAATGGTTTTCAAGTGCCATGCGATAGCTTCACCTTCGCGGTCAGGGTCGGTCGCTAGGTATATTTCATCAGCTTTTTTTGCTGCTTCTTTTAAACTTTTTATAACCGGACGGCTGCGCGGAGTGTCGATGTACTGCGGAGTGAAACTGTTGTCTATGTCGATTCCGAATTCATGTTCCGGCAGATCCCGGACATGCCCCATCGAGGCAATGATATTGTATTCTTTTCCCAGCATCCGGCTGATAGTCCGGGCTTTGGTGGGAGATTCCACGATCAATAATCTGGTCATAAACGGTTCCTTTATTTTTCTCTGCCGCGTTTCCACGCGTGCGCGCATATCCGTACACACTAGTTTACATTATCACATGGAAACCGGGTTTGTCAAGTTGAATTATGAAAATATTTGCAGGAAATACGATCAAAGAGTTGGTTTTTGCTGATTTTTAGTGTATATTAAAGGGTGATTCAACAGAATTTTGTATAAAGGTATGATTATGAAAAAGAACATTGTAAACTGTTTTTTTATCGGGATAGTCGCACTTTTTTCCGGTTGTGCAGCTGATTTGACGGATGTGCTGGCTCCATCGCCGTTGAGTTTGGAAGAGCTTGAAAAAAGGATGAATGCAGCTTCCGACCCGCAGGGGCATTTTGCTTCCAGTAAAAGCTATATCATGAAACAGGAAATAAAAGAGCTCTACTGGCTGAATGACGATGTGATCAGAATGGTGGAGGTGAAATTTGAAAAGCCTGATAAATTTGCTCTGATCACTTATGATGATAATCAGCCGGCCAGTGTTTTCTGCACCGATGGCAACAGTGGATGGGTGGCCTATTACAAGGACCGCAAAATTGTTCGGCTTGATGAAGCCGGATTGCGGCGGATGAGGGCACTGGCCAGTTTGGGGACTCCGGGAGCCGGTGGCTACAGCAGCGTATTTAAGGATGTGCAGGTCTATAAATGCACCAATGAGGAAGGACGCTTTTTCCGGATCGATTGCAAAGGGCCGGAGTTGAGCGAGCCGATAAGTTTTTATGTCGATGCGGATGATTATCTGCTGCGCCGGGTGAAAATGAATTTTCAGCTGCCCGGGGGGAAAAGCAGCAGATATGAGAATATCATTCTTGGCTATGAATTGCGTGATGGAGTCCGGGTGCCGATGAAGACCCGGATCATTCAGGATGGAATAAAACAGGACAGCCGGGTGATCTACTACAATCTTAATCCGGTTATCCCGGCGGGCGATTTTCTGCCGCCGGTGTTTTAATAAGATGGCGGATTATGGTGATCGCAGAGCCGGAATGATGGTTCTGCGATTTTTTTACCGGCCAGAAATTCTGTGATCAACTTTTCCGGATCGGGGACTTTGCCTTCTTTAAGCCAATGGATCTGATGGCCTTCGCGTTCAAGTTTGCGGAAAAAGATATCCTGACGTTTGGCAAATTGGCGGATCTTGTTGAGCAGTTGCGTGCGCATTTCATCGAAAGAGTATTTTCCTTGCAGGAAAAGAGAAATTTCCCGGTATTCCAAACCGAATGATTCCAGCTTCTCAAAACTGACATGTTCCTGTTCATTCAGCATTTTTACTTCGTCGACCATGCCGGATTGTAAACGGGCATCCAATCGCAGCTCGATGCGCTTGCGGACTTCTGTGCGGGGGAAATAAACACCCAGAAAAAGCGGTTCCAAAGCGAATGGCGGGGTGAATGAGGGCGGAGCATCCGGGTTTTGCCGGATTCTCGGAGTATCAAAACTCCGGGGCGGCAATGCTCCCCCCGGCAGCCGGTATCCATCCAGCAGGGCGGCAATATACAAAGCTGTCCCGCCGCAGATTACCGGAAGTTTTTTCCGGTCGCGGATGTCGGCAACAGCCTGCCACGCATCCCGGCAGAAGCGGCCAAGATTATAGATTTCGGTTCCTGGGTCTGCGATATCTATCAGATGATATGGGATATCTCCATATTCGGCAATGTCTTTCCCGGAACCGATATCCATTTTGCGGTAGACCTGCCGGGAATCGGCACTGATGATCTCTCCATTGAATTTTTTTGCCAATTTGACAGCAAGAGCCGTTTTTCCGGTCGCGGTCGGTCCGGAAATCACGACAATTTTGACATTATTATCAAAAACATGCATTTTTTTGCACTCCTGATTTGAATTGAACGTTGTGTCTGTATTATATTATGAAACGTGAAAGTGTTTTTGTCAAATCAAAATGGAGTTTTTTTTATGGAAATGCAACAAACTGTCGCCGGAAGTGCCGCTTTTTCGGGGATAGCCCTTCATACCGGAGCCAGAGCTACCGTCCGTCTGCATGCTGCGCCGGAAGATTCGGGGATCGTATTCCGGCGGGTGGATCTGCCCGGAAAACCGGAAGTGCGCGCACTGGCTTCAAACGTGGTGGATGTCCAGCGTGGAACGACTATTGCCTCCGGCGATGCCATTGTTTACACGGTTGAACATATCATGTCCGCATTACACGCTTGCAAAATCGACAACTGCATCGTGGAAATGAACGGCATGGAACCGCCGATCGCTGACGGCAGCAGTTTGCCGTTCTATGAATTGATCATGGAAGCCGGCATCGTGTCACAGAATAAAGCTGCAGCAACTTTTACTCCTCCGGCTCCGGTGGCTGTTTCCGGTGGCAAGACCCAGGTGGTACTGCTGCCGGATGAAGAAAAGCTGTCGGTCAGTTGTGTTACCAGTTTCAGAAATTGTCCGTTTGATCCGCAATTTTTTCAGTATGAATTGGAGCGCGAAAGCTATGCCGCTGAAATCGCACCCGGGCGTACATTTGTTGATTACAGTGATTTGCAGATGCTGTTGTCGATGGGGTTGTGCAAAGGCGGCAGTCTGGATGCAGCGGCGATAATTCATGACGGTGCGATCATTTGTAAAGAAAAGTTGCGTTTTGATAATGAGATCGTGCGTCATAAGATAATGGATGCGATCGGCGATTTGTATCTTGCCGGATGCCGTATCACCGGGAAGCTGATCGCAGTATGTCCCGGACATCCGAAAAACGTGGAACTCGCCGGCAAGCTGCTGGCAATGCGCAAAGGTAATTAATATTGTAATAAGTTGTAAAAAGTGGATGAAAACAAGGAGAATTTTTCAATGAAACTTCAAAATCATGAAATCGCTGCCACATTGGGAGTGCAGGCACCCTGGAGAATGTTGGATCTGGCGCAGAAAAATGACGAAACACATTTTACCGGATTTAAGTGTTTTTCCGTGAATGAAGAATTTTTTGCCGGACATTTTCCGGTTCATCCGATCGTTCCCGGTGTTTTGCATGTGGAGGCTATCCGTCAGCTTTGCTGCTGTTTTCTGCCGGGAAATCCCCGGGAAAAACGGATCAGGCAGTTGGAAAAAGTGAAATTCCGCCGTCCGATCCTGCCGGGTGACCGGATGATCGTGGAAGCTGAAATCATCTCTCAAGATGACGGACAGTGGGTGGTCAAAGGTTCCTGTAAAACAATTTCCGGTGTTTGCAGCGAAGCGACGCTCACAATCATCCGGGCTTCAGAAGTTGTCGGCGGGATCAGTGAAATCCCCGCATTGGATGGCGAAGGGGCCAGAACGCCGGATATCTATATGGACACTGATAAAGTTATGGGGTTGATGCCGCACCGGTATCCGTTTCTGCTTATCGATTATATCAGCAAGTCCGAGGGAACCAGGGTCGTGGCGGTGAAAAATGTCAGCAGTAATGAACCATTCATTAACGCCGGATTTAATACTGTTCCTGATGTGTTGATGTGCGAAATAGCTGCACAAAGCGGTTGTGCCAATGTTCTGTCCCGTCCGGGCAATGAGGGCAAGCTGGGATTCTTTATGGCAATCGACAAGGCTGTTTTTTACCGGCAGGTTCTGCCTGGAGAACAGATGTTGATAGATATTGAACTGCCGGAAAGCAAATCCCGCTTCGGAAAGGGAGCCGGAGTTATCCGGGTCGGCGATGAGGTCGTCGCGGAAGTGGCTTTGATGTTTGCGATCGTTGATGCATAAATAAACCGGAGGAATAGGATATGGCTTTATGGGGAGGACGTTTCGGAGAGGAAACGCAAGATGATGTAAAACTTTATTCGGAATCCATCAGTTTTGATCAGCGTTTGTATAAACATGATATTGCCGGAAGCAAGGCTCATGTGGCCATGCTGGCCAAGCAGGGGATCATCCCGGAAGCATCTGCTTCGGCGATCAGAGCAGAGCTGGATAATATTTGCGAACGCATTGAAAAGGGGGATTTCGCTTACGATATTGCCAAAGAGGATATCCATATGCATATCGAAAGTGACCTGATATCGGTTCTCGGTACCGAGGGGGCGCGGGTACATTCCGGGCGCAGCCGCAATGATCAGGTGGCATTGGATTTCCGTTTGTATTTGCGGGATGCAGTTGACCGTTTGATCTGCAAACTCCGGGGATTTCAGAAGGAACTGGTGATCAAAGCGGATGCTGAAAAAGAGACGATCCTGCCTGGATTTACTCATTTGCAGCATGCTCAAGTGGTTTTGCTGGCTCACCATCTGCTGGCTTATGTCGAGATGTTCGACCGTGATATAGAGAGACTTGCCGATTGCCGCAAACGGATAAATGTGATGCCGCTGGGGTCCGGGGCTCTGGCCGGATCGACATTGCCGCTTGACCGTGAATTTGTCTGCAAGGAGTTGGGGTTCGACCGGATCACCCGCAACAGTATGGATGCGGTTGCGGATCGGGATTTTGCAATTGAATTTACCGCAGCTCTTGCCACGATGGCAATGCATTTTTCCCGGTTGTCAGAGGATTTGATTTTGTGGAGCAGTCAGGAATTTGACTTTATCGAGTTGAGCGATGCTTTTTGTACCGGCTCCAGCTTGATGCCGCAGAAGAAGAATCCGGATGTGTGCGAATTGACCCGGGGCAAAACCGCCCGGATTTACGGTTCGTTGGCCGCGATGCTGACGTTGTGCAAAGGGTTGCCGATGACCTACAACCGAGATCTGCAGGAAGATAAAGTCGCGGTTTTTGATGCTCTGGATACCGCTGAATTGATGCTGGCGGTTTATCCGCCGATGATCCGTGACATGCGGGTGAAGCAGGAAAATATGGCAGCAGCTGCTGCAGATCCGGCATTGATGGCGACAGATATTGCAGAAAAACTGGTGGAAATCGGAGTTCCTTTCCGCGATGCTCACCATCGCGTGGGGGCATTTGTCAAATATTGCAAGGACAATGATAAAGCTCTTGATCAAACAACTTTGGCTGAAATGCAGTTGACGATACCGGAAGCAACTGCCGAATTCCTTACACTGTTCGATCCCCGGGAAAGTGTGAGAAAACGGCGCATCGCCGGGGGGACGGGGTTTGAGCCGGTCGCAGAACAGTTGGAATATTGGAAAAAACAGCTTTTTTCCGCTTGTAAAAACTGAAAAACGGATATATATTAAGCGATAAGCATTTTTATTGATCCAAAATGGCCGGAGCAATAAAAAATAATTGAACAAAAAGGCAGCTTGACACAGGCGTGGAAAAACGCTGAAAAGCACCGTAAAAAAGAAAGGAAGATTGTAAAATGGCCAAAGTTACGATTAACGATCTGTTGGAAGCCGGTTGTCATTTCGGACACCAGACCCGTCGTTGGAACCCCAAAATGAAGAAGTTTGTTTATGGTGCCAAAAACGGTATCAGCATTATTGACCTGACCAAAACCATGCGTCAGATCGCCGATGCCTGCAACTTCCTTCAAAAGGTCGTCAGCGATGGCGGCGATGTGCTTTTCGTTGGAACCAAGCGTCAGGTGCGTGAATTGGTCGCCGATCTTGCCGAAAAGACCGGTATGTTCTTTATTACTGAACGTTGGCTCGGCGGAACCTTGACTAACAATCAGACCATCCGCAAAAGCATCGACAAAATGAAAGAGATCGATGCGGTTCTCGCCAGCGAAGCGGTCAATTCAATGAAGAAAAAAGAAGTTTCCGCATTGACCCGCCGGGTCGAGAAACTTCATCGTGACCTTGACGGTATCGCCAGCATGAAAAAACTGCCGGCAGCTCTTATTGTGATCGACGTTTGCAATGAGATCAATGCGGTGCGCGAAGCCAACAAATTGAATATTCCGATCGTTGCGCTGGTTGATACCAACGGCGACCCGACGATGGTTGATTATCCTGTTGCTACTAACGACGATGCCGTGAAATCAGTTCAAATCATCACTGATCTCTTCGGTGAAGCGATCAAAATCGCCAAAGAAGTTCATTTGAAACGCGTTACCGAGGAACGTGAAGCTGCGGAAGCCGCCAAGAAAATTGCGCAGGAAAATGCCGATGCTGAAGAAGCAAAAGCTCCGAAAGCTCCGCGTAAGCGTGTTGCCAAGAGCGACAAAGCTGATGCAACTGCCAAACCGGCGCGTAAACGCACCACCAAAAAAGCTGCCGAAGCTGCTGCCGAAGCTGCTCCCGAAGCTGCCGTCGCAGAAGAGAAGTAATCAATATTATAATTCAGGTGAATAAAATGGCTGCTATTACTGCTAAAATGGTTTCCGAGCTCCGGGAGAAAACCGGTGCCGGTATGATGGATTGTAAGAAAGCTCTGGTCGCCGCTGACGGTGATATGGAGCTGGCGATCGAAAATCTCCGTAAATCCGGTGTCGCCAAAGCCGAGAAAAAATCCGGACGTGCCACTGAACAGGGTAAAGTCTGGACCAAAATCGCTGGCAACGAAGCGGCGATCGTTGAAATGCTTTGCGAAACTGACTTCGCTGCCAAGACTCCGAAATTCGGTGCATTGGTTGATGCGATGCTTGACGGAGCGTTGAAAGTTGCTGCTGACGGTGATGTGGCTGCGGTTGTGAATGAGCAGGAATCTGCGCTTATTACCAGTCATATTGCGACCATCGGAGAGAATATGTCTTTGCGCCGTGCGATCAAATGGCAGAGTTCCAATGGCTCCTGCTTTGCATCCTATCATCATATGGATGGTCGGGTGAGCGTGCTGGTTGAAGTCGAGGGTGAAAGTGATCCGGTCTTTTTGAATGATCTGTGCCTTCATATTGCGGCATTCAGCCCGCGTTACATCAGCAGCAGCGATGTTCCGGCAGAAGTGATCCAGAAGGAAAAAGAGATCGCAGCTGCCGCTGATCCGAAATTGGCGAATAAACCTGCTGAAATGCTTGATAAAATCCTCGCCGGAAAGATCAACCGTTTCTTCAGCGAAATCTGTCTTGAAAATCAGCCCTGGGTCAAAGATGACAAGAGCTGTTTGAAAAAATTGAAACCGGCGGTCAAAGTAAAACGCTTTGTCCGTTGGGCGATCGGTGAAGAGCTTTGATAAGCTGACCGTCAGAGATTACAAACAACCCCTGTTTCAGATTTGGAACGGGGGTTTTTTTTATACACCTTCAGGTCAATAAAACCACCGGCTTTGCCGGTGAGTACCGAAAAATCTTCAGAAATAGTTTGTAAAAGTTCACCTTTGCTACTACACTATGTTCAGACCTGCCAGTCGAACTT
>SUVW01000036.1 GCA_015061815.1 Lentisphaerota bacterium | reverse complement strand
ATCGCGATCTTGTTGCGGAGCGTTTTCGGTGGTTATTTATTCAATAGCCACGCTCAAACTACCGCATCAATCTCATCGATGCTGATTTTTCAAATTATTTTCGAATTACTTTTGCAATTACCTCTTACTGTCACGAAAATTTCCAATTCAAATCTCTTCAACATCCGCTGTCCGGTGAGAGATAATTCCTTTGGGAGAACAAAAATACCATGCGCCGGCCGTATTGCCCGGATTCTTCAAACGCTGTTCCAAAATATCCAAAGCAAATTGAAAATGCCCCGGATAATTGTTATCCAGGAAATCTATCTCCGGATATTGCGATTCCCACACATTTTTTGTTCCTATATACACAACTGCCAGATCTTCCGGGATCGAAGTCCCGGCCTTTTTGCATACTGCCTGGAAATTGACCAGTCCATAAGGCAAAATCACTGCTTCAGCATCTTTTAATTCATTTTTCACCCAACGTTTGAAGCGGAGATCCAATCTGGATTTTTCATCAGAACAGTTTTCCAAATTCAGCGGCAGCAGATGATTTTGGGTCCACTCCAGCGAATTACCCATATCCATAGATATCTTGCGCCACGCAGCTATCCGGAGCGTTTCCAATTCCGACTGCGGCACTGCTGAAATCAGAGCAACTTTTTTCCTGCCCATCGCTGCAAAATGTTCCATGCAAAGCCGGATGGATTCGTATTCATCGGAAACGATACTGGTAACTTCCGGATTGCCGGAGAGCCGTCCCAACACGATCGTGCGTTCGACAATATGTTTGAAAGTAGCAGAAAAACGCTGCCAGTTGATCATTGTGAACGGAGCCAGAATCGAATATGCATGCGGAGAATTGATCTCTTCGATAAAATCATAAATATCATCACCTAAAAGCAGATTGACTTTCCAGCCGCTTTTTCTGAACAGCTCCAACCCGAAGTCATGATGCTCCCGGAAAAAATCCATGTACTTCTTCGAAGTGATAAAATTGACCTCCTTGCGGGCTTCATGCTCATGCTTAACATAGCAAACGAAATATCCGACTCCGGCACGGCAATTCAAATACCCCTCGGCCGCCAGCATTTTTACTGCCTTGTTGACAGTTACATAACTGACGGAATATTCTTTGATCAGCTGGTGCAAACCGGGGAATCTTTCACCATACTTAAATTCCCCGTTCTCAATCCGGCGGGCCAGAACAATTTTCAACTTGCTGCGCTTGATATTATCTGAAATGTGAACCATTTTTTCCTCCATGCTAAATACTATATAATATATACCTTGTTTTGTCAAGCACTGTTTTTAAAAAAAATAAAAATTTTTCAATTGGGGTTGAAAAAACATTCAGCAGGTATTACATTAATCACGAGTTATTGTTCATTTGCTGTAAAAAACTGCACAGCGGCAAGCCGCCGCCGTCTGCAGAGTGCCGTTGTGCCGTCAACAACTTTAACGTGCCGGTGTTGCGGGATCCGGGGCATTGCCTGTTTTGAATCATGTCTGAATTCACCACATTCATTTTACAAAATTCAGAGCATTGACAATTAAACCTGTCCGACTTTATCCACGATGCGCCACCAACGGCATGAATGGGAACGGTCAAAACCTATCGGTGGATGCAGCGTGAGGTAATGTCGCCGTCAAATCAAGGCGGATGAGCAGGATCCTCCTTCGCCGGAGGCTATGGAGGACAAGGTGCAGTAAACCTGCCCGACTGAACCGGTATCTGCGGTTTTGACAAGAGATTATCCACGCGGCGACACCGACGGTAAAGGAAACGGAAACGGTCAGATCCAACCGGTGGATGCAGCGTGAGATAAGGTCGAAGTCAAAACAAAGTAACGGTGAAGGAGTGCAGTAAACCTGCTCGACTGAACCGGTATCTGCTGTTTTGACAAGAGATTATCCACGCGGCGACACCGACGGTAAAAAACGGTTTGCACCTATCGGATGACAAAAAAATATAAAATTTAATAAAGGAAACTTTTATGGAACAAAGTTTTTTTCAGGGAAAATCCTCCTCTATCTGGCGTTCTGCAGAACAGGAATCGGCGGATTGCTATCTGATCTTCCGGAAACAGTTTACTATTCCCGCCTCTCCGGCGGAAAAAGTGCTGCTGGATATTGCCGCAGACTCGACCTTTGAGATCCGGATAAACGGCAGACGCTGCCCCGGCTCACAACTGGCGGATATTCCGGGCGACAATACCTTTTCCACCATTGATATAACCGGATTTGTACACCCCGGAGCCAATGTTGTCGCACTCGAAGTGCATTATCTGGGGGAAAATTTCCTGACTTACCGTCCCGGTACAGCATTTTTGCGGGCCGCGATCTATGCCGGCAAAGAGCTTTTCACCGTTACCGATTCCAGTTGGAAATGGCTCGTTTCTCCTGAAATGCAAAGTGGCATGCGCTGCCGGATGACTCCGCAACTGGGATACGTTTTCTGCCGGGATGAACGGCAGAAAACGGCTTGGGATGAAGTGGATTTTGATGACTCTCTTTGGCAGAGGTCCGTTGTACTCAAACAGAGTGATGACTGGAAATTTTCTCCGCGTCCGGTACCGCAGCTGCGGGAACTGCCCCGGCCGGATGTGTCAATAGTCCAAAGCGGTTATCTGAAACGCAGCTGTGAAGAAAAAAGCTTTGCTTTGAGTGCTTTCCGGGATTATCTGTCGCCAAGACGGCCCCGGGAATTCTTTGCGGCATTTGACCACTCTCTGATACAGGATGATATGCTGCGTACCGGCATCACGATCCGGGGAGCCGGAGATTTTGAATTCAAATTCAATCCCATTCCGGCCGGGGAAAATGCCGACGGATATTATCTGATCGCAGATGTCGGCCGGGAAACCGTCGGTTTCCTGAATATCGATATCACTGCCCCGGCCGGTACTGTGGTCGATATCTGTCACGGAGAACATCTGGATGACGGCCGGGTTCGCAGTGCGGTCGGGATCAGGAATTTCGCTGACCGCTTCATCTGCCGGGAAGGACGCAACCGATTGCTTTACACCCATCGCCGGATCGGCGGACGTTATCTGGAACTGCATATCACCCGCTGCGGCGATGGTGAAACCGGAGTGCATTATGCCGGAATCGTACCGCTGCAGCTGCCGTTGCCGGCCAGTTCGGAATTTATTTCCGGAGACCGTCTGCTGCAGAAGATCAATCAAGTTTCAGAAAATACGCTCAAACTCTGTATGCAGGAGCATTATGAAGATTGCCCCTGGCGGGAACAGGGACTTTATGCTTACGACTCCCGTAACCAGATATTGTACGGTTATTACCTCTGGGGCAATTACGATTTTGCGGCAGCATCTCTTGATCTGCTTGGTAAAAGTTTTGACGGTGAACGTTACCTCTCGCTTACTTCCCCCGGACTCCATACAGTAACGATCCCGATATTTTCACTGGTGTGGATCACCGGATTGTATGAACATTTCCTCTACAGCGGTTCAACCGGATCAGCCGCCAAATGGCTGGCACAGGTCAACTTCATGCTGGATAAAGCTCTTTCTGCAACTGACGTAAATCACCCGGGACTTTATGATCCCGGAATGGGCCCCGGCATCTGGAATTTCTGCGAATGGAGCGGCAAATTAAGCAAACTGGAAATGCAGCCGCAGGCACCATACAATATTTATCTGCACGAGGCGTTGCATTCTGCAGCCAAACTCAATGATGCATTAGGTAATCCGGAACGCGCAGCCCAACTGCTCCGTAAGGCCGCCGATTTAGGAAAAGCAATTGAAACTGCATTTTATGATCCGGCCGGTGGTTCCTATGAACTTGCTCCCGATTCATCTCCGGATGCCGAAGGATACGAACATCTGCAGGCTGTCATGCTGGCCAATGACCTTGTGCCGCCGGAAAAGCATCAGAAACTGCTTGAATGTCTGCAATCCGGAACACTCCGCAGCATTGATTTGAGCGCATTGTATTATCTGATTGCCGGAATCGTAAAACTTGGACCGGAAGGACGCCGTTTGCTGGTAAAATGCCTGCGCGAGATATTTGAACCGATGATCCTTTCCGGTGCGACCTCTCTGTGGGAAACCAGACACGGCAGTAACGATTTTGAATACGGCGGCAGCTTGTGTCACGGTTGGAGTGCCGCGATGCCTTATTTCTGCCGTCACGTACTGCTTGGTATCACGCCGCTTGAACCCGGATTCCGGAAATTCGAAGTAAAACCCTATGCCGCAGATATGGATCACGCTGAAGGCACCGTTCCGACTCCGGCAGGACCGATACGGGCATCCTGGTACAGAAACGGGGATACTCTATACGTAACTGTCCGTCATCCGGCAGTTCTGCAATGCGTCCCGGCACAATGGGAGGAATACTCATCCATTCATTGGGATATCGCCGTAACGCAATAACTTCACGATAACAGCGGCTGTTGTAAAACCAATACTTTTACAACAGCCGTTTTTGGAAATTTTACCGGCTGACAGCCGCCCGCAGCAGGGAATTGAGTTTTTCCCGCACTTTCAGGAGGCTCTTTTCATCCCGGGGATAATCCAGCACCGTCATGGTTTTGCCTTTGGCAAATTTATTCAATGTCCGGAGCAAAAATTTGCGGTCATAGAATTTTTCCAGCAGCTGCAGCAGCCGCATATCCTGAAGAGCCTCGAAAAATACTTCGTGCCGGAGCGAATCCAGCGGTCCATAATCATCGCCGGGATAAACCAGAAACGCATCGCCGCCGGGAAAGGCATGCCCGCAGGTAGTATCTCCGTAGGGCGATACCGGATAGCGGGAAGATCTGGTATAGTAGAAATTGAATCCCCAATGCAGAAAACCGTTTGCTCCGAGATGGTACATCAAAATTCCCATCACCCGGTTGCGGGCAGAGGGGAAGTGGATGAAACGGTTGGGATAATCATTGGCGGGAGTACAGCAGTAATATATCCATCTTTCCGCTAAATCAAATTTATCAAACAAATTGAAGTGATCTTCGCAAACTATCGGCGTATCCACCAGACCCAGTTCGTAAAAATCCGGATTGGAAAGCGCATCGACAAGTTTGAATCCTTTAAGATATTTGCGGATGAGGGTTGAAGCGTATTTGTAATCTTTGAGCATCGAAAAACGCGGTTCATCCGAGCAGTGGAAGACACAATTTTCCGCGACACCGATCTTACGGAGATGGCCGGTCAGTGCCGGCAGAAACTGATCAAGAAAATCCCGGTATTCCGGAGAAGCGGCTTTCACATCCCAGCCGAAGATCTTTTCCATGCCGTTTCCGGTTTCCGCCACGATCTTCGGAGTACATTTCGCCCCCCATTGAGTAAAAAGATGAGCCATCTCAAAATATTTGATCCCGCACTCCTGCGCCATTGATATCCAGCGGTCAAGCAGCGAAAAATCAAAAGAATATCTGCCGCCGTCACGCTTGATCCTCACCAGCTGTATGGTGGGCCTTTCACCACCGACTTGAGTATCCAGCGGCGGAGTAAAAATCGGAGTCAGCAGCATATTCATACCATGCTCTACAGCATTGCGGATAAATTTCCGGCAGATCTCCCAGTGCCTTTCACTGAAAACTTCCTCCTTGTAGCAGACCGCCAGACAATCCCCGTGAAACCAGTGCGACACCATCAATTTCTGTTCCGGCAGCACCGCATCAATGATCTCCAACGGCAATGCTGCAGTGGTCAGCCGTTTGCGTTTACCATCCGGATATACCGCTGTAAAGATCAACTTCACCGGATATTTCCCCGCCGCAAAATCGACCGGCACATTCACCGTCACCCATACAGAACGCCACTGATTGGTCGCGGTCATCACGCAGTTGTTCCACAATGGGCGCAGCACGTCCGGAGCCAGTCCCGGAGCAGTCAGCAAAGCATCATCATCCAATTTGTTATCTTTGCAGAATGGAAAAACATCCACCGGAACCAGATCCACCTGACGCAAAGAAGCAAAATCTTTCAAAGGAGAATCTATTGTAACTTCCACATCCAGCCAGTAGTCGGATGAAAAAAATGCCGCCTGAAAAGAGAAACGTTCCCCCCGCAGAGCTGCCGCCTTGCGGATAACATTTTCCGGAGCTTTATCCGGAAATACCTTTGCCAGTGAACTGGTGAGTTTTACTTCAAATGCCATTGTTATTTTACTCCCTGATACAGATTTGCTGCGGATAATATACCACCGGAGTGATGATTTGCAAGCAACAACCGGGCAAATGTTAGATTTTTACATAAAAGTTTACTTTTTTTTACAACCGCTTGCCGTAAGCAATCAGAAATATACAATAAAAAATTGATAGAGGTAATTGCAAAAGTAATTCGAAAATAATTTGAAAAATCAGCATCGATGAGATTGATGCGGTAGTTTGAGCGTGGCTATTGAATAAATAACCACCGAAAACGCTCCGCAACAAGATCGCGATGCGGAATTTCAAAAATTTTTGAGGACTTTTGAAATTGCCTCGATAATGTCCCAAATTTTGTGAAACTTGAAACATTGCCAAAAAATCGGGATTTTCATACAAGTTTAACATATTTTCATACAAGTTTTCCTCATTTGCCTGTGATATATTATGTTGAAAACAGAGTAATAATCTTAATAACTGTATGGAGGTATTGTTGTGAATAAATTGCTGACAGTTTTACTTTTGACCGTTTTCCCGGTGCTGCTGAAAGCTGATGTTTATGAATTTTTTGCCGGCGGAGACTTCAACTCCCGCGCCGAATACGGCAGTGGAAACAATGCTTTCGGCTATGGCGGCGGCGTGGTTTTCAATTGGGATCAGCAGGGCGGATTCATGCGTTTTGCACTCAAAGATGGTGCTTCTGCCGGTCTGGCTTTTGCCAGAATGCAGAATACAGCCAAAGAATTCAACGGTTTGACCTTTACCGTCAAAGTCAAATTACGCGGTTCCGGACGGGTGGGATTTTCTTTCACTGACAAAAGGTCGGAACAAATTGTCACCCTGACACCGGAATGGAAAATTCATACTTTCACCCTTAATTCAGAACCGAATACCCGGATGCTTATGTATATCCGTTACTCCAAAGGCACCAGATTTGATATGGATGACCTGTCGGTATCCGTTGCCAACAACGGCATAAGGATATATCCGCCGCTTGGAGCATTGGTAGTCAAAGCAAATTCCACTGTCCCCGAACAGACCTTCCGCACGATGCCAAATGACCTGATCGGCAAATTCACCCGCTTCGATTTTGAAACCGGGAAAAAAGTGGTCACTCCGGCCGAATCAAGCGGCGGCAAAGTGACATTTCCGGCATTCACAGCAGGAGCATCCGGATGCACCAGGATAATTTTTTCGACAGCCAGTGAAGGCGCAGTGCGGGATGTGATCGTTGCTTCCGACCGTGAAGCAGATGCTCTGGAAAATGCCGCTGCCGGAGTGAAACTCAAAGGTAAATCCTTGCGGATATTGTATTTAGGTGATTCTCTCACCGATTATGATCGCGGCCACAATCATGCATCAATAACCGCCGGTATGCTGGACAAATTTAATCCCGGAGCGATATCAATGCGCAACGTTGCCGTCGGCGGCGATGAAGTGCGCCGTATCGACAACCGTTTATCTGACAACACCATTTATTACGGATGCCGTTACCATGCCCTCTGGGAAGAGAAGTACGACATAATTTTTGTCGCCTGCGGCCAGAATGACACTGTCACTTTCAAAGAGAGCAACTTTTCCAAACCATCGATACCGATCACTGAAGTTGAGAGCAGGATGAGAAGTATCGTCAACAAGATACGCAAAAAATCAAATGCCCGGATAGTGCTGGTATCCGGAGTATCCACTCCGGTAAGCAACAATCCGTCATATCACTTCGGTGTGCCATCTATGGTGGAAGCATACAATGCAGTCATCCGGAAAATTGCGGCAGAACTTGATACGGAGTACCTTGATCTCTACACACCGCTGAAAGCACTCCCGGAAGCAGAGAAAATCAAACTTTTCCGGAATGACCGTGTCCATCTTTCTCCCCGGGGACATCTCTTCGTAGCAACTGAATATCTTAAATTTCTCGCCCGGGACAAGGACTGCGATTAAAACTTCCCCCGAATACCACAAATATATTCAAATGGTACCCGGTGGCATTTTATTTTTCAAAGTCCAGAGGTAATTTCAAAAGTAATTCAAAAAGAGATTGAAAAAATCAGCGTTGATAAGATTAAAGCGGTCAAAATGGCAAATTGCGGACCTTCTTCGATACCGTGTTTTTTCCATTCATCGGTCAACTCTTTGCGGATTTCAATGGATTTCAACCGCTGATTGATCCAGTTGTCAGAATAACCGAGCCGTTTGCAGTCCCGCAGCCTGTTCGATGGAAAGTTCCGGATCCTGCGGGACAATATGAGCAATATGGAACTCATTCTCAATATGCTTGCCGAAGCAACGATGACCGAAGCTTTCCCCCCAAAAAAATCCACAGGGCTTCAAAGCGAGTGCCGAAGTTGCCGAACAGGGCGGAGCCATCGCCGGAAATACCCGAAAGCAAAGCGAAGAAGAAACCGGCACTTCCATCTGTACCCCGGAACGCTGCAGCAATATCCTTGACAAACCCGAAGAAGAAAAGTAACTTTATGAATTACGGAACTGTCAGGCAATCCTTGACAGTTCTGCACAAAGTTATTTTTCAGAAATAAAAAAACGCGACCGTCATCTGAAAAATCAAAAATTTTTTGTTGGCTTCAGAGATAAAACGTTTGCA